>CP069393.1:1945000-2563013 GCA_016887505.1 Clostridia bacterium
CACCGAAACTTTGGCATTAATTTATTAATGGGTAGGGGAGCGTTCTGTGTGCGGAGAAGGGAAGCTGTAAGGCGACTTGGAGAGCACAGAAGTGAGAATGCCGGTATAAGTATGCGATAAGGGGAGTGAGAATCTCCCCCGCCAAAAACCTAAGGTTTCCTGGGGAAGGCTCGTCCGCCCAGGGTAAGCCGGGACCTAAGCTGAGGCCGAAAGGCGTAGGCGATGGACAATTGATTGATATTTCAATGCTACCTGTACGCCATTTGAGGATGGAGTGACGCAGGAGGGTAGGCATGGCGCACTGATGGATATGTGCGTGCAAGCAAGTAGGGTGTGATGTAGGAAAATCCGCATCACATAAACCTGAGATGTTACGCCGAGCGAAATTAAGTAGCGAAGCAGCTGACCCCACACTGACAAGAAAAGCTTCTAACGAGGAGTACAGGTACCCGTACCGTAAACCGACACAGGTAGGAAGGGTGAGAATCCTAAGGCGCGCGAGAGAACCTTCGTTAAGGAACTCGGCAAAATGACCCCGTAACTTCGGGAGAAGGGGTGCCCCCCGGTGTAAAGAGCGCACGCTCTGAGCATTGAGGGGCCGCAGAGAATTGGCCCAGGCGACTGTTTACCAAAAACACAGGTGCCTGCTAAATCGATGAGATGATGTATAGGTGCTGACGCCTGCCCGGTGCTGGAAGGTTAAGGGAAAATGTTATCCTTCGGGAGAAGCATAGAACTGAAGCCCCAGTAAACGGCGGCCGTAACTATAACGGTCCTAAGGTAGCGAAATTCCTTGTCGGGTAAGTTCCGACCCGCACGAAAGGCGTAACGATCTGGGCACTGTCTCAACGAAGGACTCGGCGAAATTGTAGTACCAGTGAAGATGCTGGTTACCTGCGGCAGGACAGAAAGACCCCGTGGAGCTTTACTGTAGCCTGACATTGAATTTCGATACACTATGTACAGCATAGGTGGGAGACTTGGAAGCATGTACGCTAGTATGTGTGGAGTCACCGGTGGGATACCACTCTTAGTGTATTGGACTTCTAACCAGTGGCCGTGATCCGGTCATGGGACAGTGTCAGGTGGGCAGTTTGACTGGGGCGGTCGCCTCCCAAAGAGTAACGGAGGCGCCCAAAGGCTGGTTCAGGATGGTTGGAAATCATCCGCAGAGTGTAAAGGCATAAACCAGCTTGACTGCGAGACTGACGGGTCGAGCAGGGATGAAAGTCGGGCTTAGTGATCCGGTGGTTCCGAGTGGAAGGGCCATCGCTCAACGGATAAAAGCTACCCCGGGGATAACAGGCTTATCTCCCCCAAGAGTTCACATCGACGGGGAGGTTTGGCACCTCGATGTCGGCTCATCGCATCCTGGGGCTGTAGTAGGTCCCAAGGGTTGGGCTGTTCGCCCATTAAAGCGGTACGCGAGCTGGGTTCAGAACGTCGTGAGACAGTTCGGTCCCTATCCGCCGCAGGCGTAGGAAACTTGAGGAGAGCTGCTCCTAGTACGAGAGGACCGGAGTGGACGAACCGCTGGTGTACCAGTTGTCCTGCCAAGGGCATAGCTGGGTAGCTACGTTCGGAAAGGATAAGCGCTGAAAGCATCTAAGCGCGAAGCCTACTTCAAGACAAGGTTTCCCATGGAGTTAATCCAGTAAGACCCCAGAGAGAAGATCTGGTTGATAGGTTGGGAGTGGAAGTGCAGTAATGCATGCAGCTGACCAATACTAATCGGTCGAGGGCTTCACCAGAAGCCACTTAAAGGAAAGATAACTTTTAGTACTGCTTTACGAAAGCTGTGTAGTTTTCAAAGAACAAGAAAACCCAATTGCAAGGTATGTAAATAGGATAACAATTTCTGGTGATGATTGCGAAAAGGAACCACCCGTAACCATTCCGAACACGGAAGTTAAGCTTTTCAGCGCTGATGGTACTTGGGCGTTGGCCCCGGGAGAGTAGGACGTTGCCAGAATTAATTTTAAAGGACGAGCTTTGGCTCGTTCCTTTTTTTTATGCGGTTTTTTGTATGGTACAATAGGAGAACAAAGACTGAACAAGGAGGAAGCAAAGATGAGAAGGAATGCGATAATTATTTTAACTATCATCTGCATGATCCTTTCATTTGGTTGCAGTTCTGAAAAAACGAAACAAGAAGCATTACAGGATGAATCAATAAATGAAGTAGAGCAACAAACAATACGGGAATTTGGTACAAGATTCAACATAGATGGTCAAAAAGGAAGCATGATTGTTTACTATGATAAAGCAGGAGTAAGTGTAAAAGTGGAGTATCTAGAAGAGGAGCAGAGCATGGAAAGCATAAGTAAGCTGTCTGAACTTGATGGCATGCTTGTCGCGGAAAAGTATCGTCTCGTTCAAGGTAATCCAAAACCGTTACTAGCGATTTACGCTACAGATAGGGATGGAGAAAGAAACCAGGTTATTTTCTATAAATTGGATGAAAAAATGGTCTTTCAGTATATGGGTAAAATCGTAGATGAGGATAATTTTATTGAACTTGGGGAAATTAAAATTATTGAGGACACGGTTGTATTCGGTAGCAAGAGCTATGAAATGGCTGATATTATGCTAGATCGTGTCACATCAACAACAGATAAGGATAAATTTTTAGAGTATTTGGGACAGCCAGCCTACAGCATAGTATCCGAGCTTGGACAAGCAGATACCGTGGATAAAAGCCTATCAGAAGAATCTTGGTCTTATCTGGATGAGGGTCTAGAACTTCAGATCTTACAAGGCGATATTGTTGGGACTATTATTACGAGTGGTCGTATACTGGGAATAGAGGTTAACCAAGAATTTTCAGAAGAGAAATGGGAAAACTATGATCGATATGCACTTGAGACGCTTTCAACAAGTTCCAATCGTTATTTAGTAGCACATTTTGATTACGGAAAGTACTTTGTAGAACTTCATTTGCTAGAAGAAAATAATAGTAAGAAAATTGTTTCAATTGGTGTTTCACTAAGCGAACTATACCAAGCTAGATTGAAAGAAGACCACGTAGTGGTGGATCGTTTTGGAAATCTTCTTTTTGCAGAAAATAAGGATTCTTGGTCTGCACAATTGAAAAAAGAAGATGGGTGGCTACAAATTAAGATTCTTGGATATGAGCGCGAGAATGCAGTACTGTTTCTTCAAGCGAAAAGAGTGGGCGTCGTCGGAGTATATCATTATGATCTACTAAAACAAAAGGCTACCTTATTAATGGATAACCCAGAGTCAGTTGAATTTTCAGGAGGGACACTTAGAGTATCTACTACTGGAGAAAGACGGTATTTTGATTTAGGCGGTATCGATGTAACGGACAAGATAATGGGAATAGATGAGGACGATATTCAGGTGGAATTCTATATTCAATCTGATACCCTATTTTATTTGCCGGAGAACACGCGAGACTATTTGGTCTTGAAAAACCTATCTCAATTATTAGAAGATGAGTATATTCGTATTGAGACATCCTTTGACCCAGAAACGAATCGCGGTTTTTTGTCTGCCTTCAAAGAAACGAAGGATGAATTGTATGACTTGTATGTGTTCTATCCTGAGTTGAGTCAAATAAAACTGTTGGATTCTGGTATCTTGGCGCACGAAGTGATTTGGATTCAAAATGAAAAGGGCATTACAGTAACGAACAATAATAGTACAAGGTGTTATGACCTAGATGGGAACATGTTGGATAATTGTGATGGAGAGCTGAATTAGATAAGAGGTTATTATGAAAAGAGTATTGTTAATATATAACCCGATGGCGGGCACACAAGAATTTAATGTATTGTTGGATGAGGCGATTTCGGTTTTTCAACGAGAGGGAATTCAATTAGATATCTACCGTAGCAGAGAGCAGATGGACTTTTACAATTATCTTGAACAAAGTGCCTGCACTTTGTATCAAGCGGTCATCGTGGCTGGGGGTGATGGGTCCGTAAGCTTGGCTTTGAATGCGATGATGAAAAAAGACATTCGCATACCACTCGGGATTATTCCAGCTGGAACGAGCAATGATTTTGCCTATTACTTAGGTATTTCACCTAATTTACATGAGGCAATCCGGCAATTATCCAAAATGAACACTAGATGGATTGATGTGGGAAAAGTAAATGATATATATTTTATTAATGTGTGTGGGGGAGGCGTTCTACCGAATGTGGCCCATAAAGTGGACAGAGAAGCTAAAAATATCTGGGGCAAGGCTGCCTATTATGTGAATGGATTTATGGAGATGGGGAAAAACAAGACGTTCCGTATAAAGCTCCGGGCAGACGAAGAGGAATTTGAGATGGATGTGTTCCTCTATTTGGTAATGAATGGTCCCAGCGCGGGTGGCTTCACCAAGATGGGCGTTAAAGCCTCTGCGGATGACGGGAAATTGGACTTTATTGCCATTAAGTCTCTAAATTTAATAGATGTTCCTATGCTTTTTTCAAAGATATTGCGGGGAGAGCATTTCAATGACAATCATGTGCAATATTTAAAAGGAGAAAATTTCGAAATTGACTTTTTATCAGGAGACAAGGAAACAGAAGCAACGAGTGTAGATGGAGAAATGGGCCCCGATTATCCCTTATCCATTCAAGTATGCAAACACCATCTGGAGGTTATTTTTTAGGTATGGAAAACGAAATGGTATTAATCAGCAGTTGCCTCTTGGGTGTGCGATGCCGGTACGACGCAAAAGCGGTAGAGCCCCATCCTGAGGCTCTTAGAATCTTCAAGCAGGGAAGTGCATTGGTTCTTTGCCCAGAGATGTTAGGTGGGCTCTCTTGTCCTCGTGATCCGGCAGAGATACAGTCTGATGGAAGGATTATGACAGAGTCTGGAGAAGATGTCACAGAGGAATTTCTTTTTGGGGCAAAAAAAGTATTGGAAGTGTGTCTTAGCTTAGGCGTGAAAAAAGCTTATCTAAAAGAGCGGAGTCCTTCTTGTGGGAGTAGCAAAGTATATGACGGAACATTCAGCCGAACCTTGATTCCTGGATGGGGTGTATGCGCAGCCTTACTTCGTGAGCATGGTATTGAAGTTGCAGGCGAAGATGAACTAGACCATATATATGCTGAAAAACAAAAAAAATAAAAAAACTGAAATTAACTGTTGACTCTGAGTACTCAAGCTAGTATTATACTACTTGTGCCACGGACATAGAGAACGCGGCGCAGAACGATTTGGTCTTTGAAAACTGAACAGTGAATAACAAATACATGCCCGATTCAATTAATGAATCGAAAAAAAGCAAGACTATACTCGAAAGAGTAAAGAGTAAAAGTAACGAGTCGAATTAGACTTCCAAACTGATACTAAAGCGTTTCGGCGCTGAAGATAAAATCTGATGGAGAGTTTGATCCTGGCTCAGGACGAACGCTGGCGGCGTGCTTAACACATGCAAGTTGAACGGACCACCTTTTTGAATCCTTCGGGTGAAGAAAAGAATGGTTAGTAGCGGACGGGTGAGTAACACGTGGGCAATCTGCCCTTTAGACTGGAATAACACCGGGAAACTGGTGCTAATACCGGATGAGATTTTCCTAAGGCATCTTGGGAAAATGAAAGGAGGCCTCTCTATAGAAGCTCCCGCTAAAGGATGAGCCCGCGTCCCATTAGCTAGTTGGTAAGGTAATGGCTTACCAAGGCGACGATGGGTAGCCGGCCTGAGAGGGTGAACGGCCACACTGGGACTGAGACACGGCCCAGACTCCTACGGGAGGCAGCAGTGGGGAATATTGCGCAATGGGGGAAACCCTGACGCAGCAACGCCGCGTGAACGATGAAGGCTTTCGGGTCGTAAAGTTCTGTCAAGTGGGACGAAGGCTTATAGGTTAATAGCCTATGAGATGACGGTACCTATAGAGGAAGCTCCGGCTAACTACGTGCCAGCAGCCGCGGTAATACGTAGGGAGCGAGCGTTGTCCGGAATTACTGGGCGTAAAGGGCGCGTAGGCGGTTATTTAAGTCAGATGTGAAAAACCGAGGCTCAACCTCGGCCTTGCATTTGAAACTGGATGACTTGAGGATGAGAGAGGAAAGTGGAATTCCTAGTGTAGCGGTGAAATGCGTAGATATTAGGAGGAACACCAGTGGCGAAGGCGACTTTCTGGCTCATACCTGACGCTGAGGCGCGAAAGCGTGGGGAGCAAACAGGATTAGATACCCTGGTAGTCCACGCCGTAAACGATGAGCACTAGGTGTAGGAGGTATCGACCCCTTCTGTGCCGCAGCTAACGCATTAAGTGCTCCGCCTGGGGAGTACGATCGCAAGATTGAAACTCAAAGGAATTGACGGGGGCCCGCACAAGCGGTGGAGCATGTGGTTTAATTCGACGCAACGCGAAGAACCTTACCAAATCTTGACATCCCTTGAATTACTGTGTAATGCAGGAAGTCCTTCGGGACAAGGAGACAGGTGGTGCATGGCTGTCGTCAGCTCGTGCCGTGAGGTGTTGGGTTAAGTCCCGCAACGAGCGCAACCCCTATCGTATGTTGCTACCATTAAGTTGAGGACTCATACGAGACTGCCGGTGACAAACCGGAGGAAGGTGGGGACGACGTCAAGTCATCATGCCCCTTATGATTTGGGCTACACACGTGCTACAATGGGACATACAGAGGGCAGCGAAGCCGCGAGGTGAAGCGAATCCCAGAAAGTGTCTCTCAGTTCGGATTGCAGGCTGCAACTCGCCTGCATGAAGTCGGAATCGCTAGTAATCGCAGGTCAGCATACTGCGGTGAATACGTTCCCGGGCCTTGTACACACCGCCCGTCACACCACGGAAGTTAGCAACACCCAAAGTCGGGGAAGTAACTCTTCGGAGAGCAAACCGCCTAAGGTGGGGTTGATGACTGGGGTGAAGTCGTAACAAGGTAGCCGTATCGGAAGGTGCGGCTGGATCACCTCCTTTCTAAGGAGACCATCCATTGCGTGAGGCGATGGAGACTTCTAGGTCGTAATCGGGCTTAATTCACTGTTCACTTTTCAAGGACTGAATGTTCTTGAAAACTTGTTCTTTGAAAACTACATAGCGAAAGTAAAGCAAAAAAACTCAAGAAAAACATACGCATGTGAATGCAGTTTTTTTTAAGCAATTTAGCAAGAGTAAATAAAGTAATAAAAGAAATCTTATACCATTAAGAGGCAATTTAAACAAGAAACATACACAAAGGTGAAGCTAGTAAGAGCATATGGTGGATGCCTTGGCACTAAGAGGCGATGAAGGACGTGGTAAGCTGCGAAAAGCTTTGGGGAGCCGCAAGCAGGCATTGATCCAGAGATATCCGAATGGGGAAACCCTATATGAGTAATATCATATAACCCTATGGTGAATCAAATAGCCATAGAGGAGCGAACCCGGAGAACTGAAACATCTAAGTATCCGGAGGAGGAGAAAGAAAACTCGATTTCCTAAGTAGCGGCGAGCGAAATGGAAATAGCCCAAACCAGAAGAGATTCTGGGGTTGTAGGACTGCAATATGGGATTGAATTAGGTTAGTCGAACAGATTGGGAAATCTGGCCAAAGAGAGTGAGAGCCTCGTAGACGAAAGCCGAAGGCACCTTAGCAGTATCCTGAGTACCACTGAACACGTGAAACTCGGTGGGAACCCGGGGGGACCACCCCCCAAGGCTAAATACTCCTTAGTGACCGATAGTGAACCAGTACCGTGAGGGAAAGGTGAAAAGGACCCCGGGAGGGGAGTGAAATAGAACCTGAAACCATGTGCTTACAAACAGTTGGAGCGAAAGTGACAGCGTACTTTTTGTGTAACGGACCGGCGAGTTGTGGTATCAAGCGAGGTTAAGTGCTTCAGGCACGGAGCCGAAGGGAAACCAAGTCTGAATAGGGCGAAAGTTTGGTGCTGCAGACCCGAAACCGAGTGATCTATCCATGGGCAGAGTGAAGCGGAAGTAAAATTTCGTGGAGGCTCGAACCGACTTACGTTGAAAAGTGAGCGGATGACCTGTGGATAGGGGTGAAATTCCAATCGAACTCGGAGATAGCTGGTTCTCCCCGAAATAGCTTTAGGGCTAGCCTCGGCGTTGAGATTTATGGAGGTAGAGCACTGAATAGACTAGGGGCCCTAAAGGGTTACCGAATCTTATCAAACTCCGAATGCCATAAATTATAGCCGGGAGTCAGACTGCGGGTGACAAGGTTCGTAGTCGAGAGGGAAACAGCCCAGACCAACAGTTAAGGTCCCCAAGTATAGACTAAGTGGAAAAGGATGTAGGGACGCCCAGACAACCAGGATGTTGGCTTAGAAGCAGCCATCATTTAAAGAGTGCGTAATAGCTCACTGGTCGAGTGGCCCTGCGCCGAAAATGTAACGGGGCTCAAGTCTAACACCGAAACTTTGGCATTAATTTATTAATGGGTAGGGGAGCGTTCTGTGTGCGGAGAAGGGAAGCTGTAAGGCGACTTGGAGAGCACAGAAGTGAGAATGCCGGTATAAGTATGCGATAAGGGGAGTGAGAATCTCCCCCGCCAAAAACCTAAGGTTTCCTGGGGAAGGCTCGTCCGCCCAGGGTAAGCCGGGACCTAAGCTGAGGCCGAAAGGCGTAGGCGATGGACAATTGATTGATATTTCAATGCTACCTGTACGCCATTTGAGGATGGAGTGACGCAGGAGGGTAGGCATGGCGCACTGATGGATATGTGCGTGCAAGCAAGTAGGGTGTGATGTAGGAAAATCCGCATCACATAAACCTGAGATGTTACGCCGAGCGAAATTAAGTAGCGAAGCAGCTGACCCCACACTGACAAGAAAAGCTTCTAACGAGGAGTACAGGTACCCGTACCGTAAACCGACACAGGTAGGAAGGGTGAGAATCCTAAGGCGCGCGAGAGAACCTTCGTTAAGGAACTCGGCAAAATGACCCCGTAACTTCGGGAGAAGGGGTGCCCCCCGGTGTAAAGAGCGCACGCTCTGAGCATTGAGGGGCCGCAGAGAATTGGCCCAGGCGACTGTTTACCAAAAACACAGGTGCCTGCTAAATCGATGAGATGATGTATAGGTGCTGACGCCTGCCCGGTGCTGGAAGGTTAAGGGAAAATGTTATCCTTCGGGAGAAGCATAGAACTGAAGCCCCAGTAAACGGCGGCCGTAACTATAACGGTCCTAAGGTAGCGAAATTCCTTGTCGGGTAAGTTCCGACCCGCACGAAAGGCGTAACGATCTGGGCACTGTCTCAACGAAGGACTCGGCGAAATTGTAGTACCAGTGAAGATGCTGGTTACCTGCGGCAGGACAGAAAGACCCCGTGGAGCTTTACTGTAGCCTGACATTGAATTTCGATACACTATGTACAGCATAGGTGGGAGACTTGGAAGCATGTACGCTAGTATGTGTGGAGTCACCGGTGGGATACCACTCTTAGTGTATTGGACTTCTAACCAGTGGCCGTGATCCGGTCATGGGACAGTGTCAGGTGGGCAGTTTGACTGGGGCGGTCGCCTCCCAAAGAGTAACGGAGGCGCCCAAAGGCTGGTTCAGGATGGTTGGAAATCATCCGCAGAGTGTAAAGGCATAAACCAGCTTGACTGCGAGACTGACGGGTCGAGCAGGGATGAAAGTCGGGCTTAGTGATCCGGTGGTTCCGAGTGGAAGGGCCATCGCTCAACGGATAAAAGCTACCCCGGGGATAACAGGCTTATCTCCCCCAAGAGTTCACATCGACGGGGAGGTTTGGCACCTCGATGTCGGCTCATCGCATCCTGGGGCTGTAGTAGGTCCCAAGGGTTGGGCTGTTCGCCCATTAAAGCGGTACGCGAGCTGGGTTCAGAACGTCGTGAGACAGTTCGGTCCCTATCCGCCGCAGGCGTAGGAAACTTGAGGAGAGCTGCTCCTAGTACGAGAGGACCGGAGTGGACGAACCGCTGGTGTACCAGTTGTCCTGCCAAGGGCATAGCTGGGTAGCTACGTTCGGAAAGGATAAGCGCTGAAAGCATCTAAGCGCGAAGCCTACTTCAAGACAAGGTTTCCCATGGAGTTAATCCAGTAAGACCCCAGAGAGAAGATCTGGTTGATAGGTTGGGAGTGGAAGTGCAGTAATGCATGCAGCTGACCAATACTAATCGGTCGAGGGCTTCACCAGAAGCCACTTAAAGGAAAGATAACTTTTAGTACTGCTTTACGAAAGCTGTGTAGTTTTCAAAGAACAAGAAAACCCAATTGCGAGGTATGTAAATAGGATAACAATTTCTGGTGATGATTGCGAAAAGGAACCACCCGTAACCATTCCGAACACGGAAGTTAAGCTTTTCAGCGCTGATGGTACTTGGGCATTGGCCCCGGGAGAGTAGGACGTTGCCAGAATTAATTTTAAAGGACGAGCTTTGGCTCGTTCCTTTTTTTTATGCGGTTTTTTGTATGGTACAATAGGAGAAATTAAGAGAAGGATGCTAAACATATAGTCAATTTTCTTTGGTCATAAAGAAAATAATATCAGGTTGCTTGCAGAGAAATACTTGAAAATGCAAGATGGGAAGACAGATTGGTGCTGGTCGTATACAATTAAGTGCGCAAAAGTAATTTTCAAAAAAGGAAAGCCATCAGGAACTCCGAATTAGGTAAGTGACGAAACTATCCGAAAAGGAGATCAACTGATGACTCAACTTAATTCTAATCTACCCTTTGAAAAAATGCTACTCAAATTCATGACTGCTGAAGATCCTATGCTAGCGATGCTGAACTGGCTTTGCGATCAACTCATGCAAGTTGAGTTTGCAGAAGAAATCGGTGCTGGCAAATCTGAGCGCACCGAAACCCGTAAGAAGTATCGCGCTGGATACCGTCCAAGACGTTTTGACACCAGAATGGGCAGCATGTACTTGATGGTACCCAAACCACGTAAGGGAGGCTATATACCCTTCTTCGTGACTGAACGGAAACGATCCGAAGTGGCTCTGATCAATGTTATACAAGAGGCATTCATCAACGGAGTTTCCACCAGGAAAATCGAGAAGCTTGCCAAGAGCCTAGGTATTGAATCTATTTCAAGGAGCCAGGTCAGTAATATAACCAAGGAATTACAGTCTCAGGTAGATGCATTTTTGAACCGGAAATTGGATAAGGAATATCCTGTCCTTTGGGTCGATGCCCTTTACGAAAAGATTCGCGTTGATGGGCATGTCGCCAATATGGCAGTCCATGTTGTCTGTGGTCTCAGAACCGATGGTACCAGGGATATTCTGGCCGTTGAACCCATGTATGAAGAGTCCAAGTCTAGCTACAATCACATGTTTGACTCTTTGAAGGAACGTGGCTTAGAGAAAGTCTGGCTGGTTGTCAGCGATGCTCACAAAGGGCTCGTGGCCTCTGTGAAAGAATCGTTCATCGGTACTACATGGCAACGTTGCAAGGTTCACTTCATGAGAAACATCTTGGCGCATATACCTGCAAAGGAAAAGAAATCCTTTGCCGCAAAACTTAAAAACATATGGCTTCAGCCTGATGAACAAGCTGCACGGTCCTATGCAAACCTGATTATGGATGAATACGAATCCCGTTTTCCTAAAGCGATTGAAACACTGGAAGATGGGCTTGAGGACTCAATTAGATTCTACGAATTTCCTCGAATTGACTCTCGTAAGATTTCATCTACAAATATGATTGAGAGACTCAACCGAGAGATCCGCCGTCGTTCCGGTGTTGTAGGTGTTTTTCCTACTGTTGATTCATATGTCCGGCTAGTCACCAGCTACCTTATTGAATACAGTGAAGATTGGTCTACTGGTCGTTCTTATGTAAAACCTGAAACTCTTGAGCTGACTGCTTCTGAGCGACAACAAGCAGCTTGATCGGCACAATGCCTAATTCAATACTGATGAAATTGCGCACTTAACTTGACACTAACTTGGTGCTAAATAGTGTAGAATTGCAGAAAAGAATTGGACTCAAGCACAACCTATGATATGATAAGTGCTACTAATTAGCGCATGAAAGTGCGGAGGAGACTATGAAATTATCTAATAGATTGACAACGATGCAAGAATCACCAATCCGTAAATTGGTACCACTTGCAGAACAAGCAAAGAAAAAAGGATTAGAAGTAATTCATTTGAATATTGGACAGCCTGATATTAAAACACCAAAACAGTTTAAACAGGCTATTAATGATTTTGATGTGGACGTGATTGCCTATTCATTTTCTCAAGGAGATCCATCTTTGATTAAAGCGATTATTGAGTATTATAAGCGCTATGATATGGATTTTGCCGAAGATGAAGTCTTAATAACCAATGGTGGTAGTGAAGCGCTCATTTTTGCAATTTATGCAGTAGCGGATGCTGGTGATGAGATTTTGATTCCAGAACCGTTCTATACAAATTATAATGGATTTTCTAGACCAGCTAATGTGAATGTAGTACCCATCACGACCAAGAGTGAGGAAGCATTTTGCCTGCCTCCTATGACAGAAATTGAGAAACTGATTACAGATAAAACCAAGGCCATTCTCTTTTCTAATCCAGGAAACCCAACCGGGGCAGTGTACAACCAAGAAGAGTTGAAAATGCTGGCTGAAATAGCGATAAAGTATGATTTGTTCATTATTGCGGATGAAGTCTATCGAGAGTTTGTCTATGAAGGACTTGATTATGTGAGCATGGGTAACATTGAAGGTATCCAAGACCGCGTAATCATTGTAGACAGCATATCCAAGAGATTTTCGGCATGCGGTGCTAGAATAGGCTCTTTGGCTTCAAAAAATAAGGGCCTAATGGCCTCTATGATGAAACTATGTCAGGCCAGATTGTGTGTGCCCACATTGGAGCAAGTGGGTGCTACAGAACTCTATCGGATGGGTGCTGATTATTTTGAAACTGTAAAAGAAGAATATGACCGACGCAGAATGATTGTCTATGAAGGAATCAATCGCATTGATGGTGCGATGTGCAAAAAACCAAGGGGCGCTTTTTACGTGGTGGTAGACTTGCCGATAGATGATGCTGACAAATTTGCTCGTTGGATGTTGACTGATTTTAGCTATGAGGGGGCCACCTTGATGGTAGCGCCTGCTGGTGGATTTTATGCAACAACGGGTCAAGGCAAGAACCAGGTCAGACTGGCCTATGTGTTGGAAGAATCAAAACTCCGAAAGGGTATTACTGTGTTAGAGAAAGCACTGGAAGCCTATAACAGCTAAATTGCATAAGCGTCAAGATATGCCGGTGGATCAAACAAGATTCGCTGGCATTTGTATATTAAAGGGATAAGTGACCAAGAGATTTTTAAGCCATATACTACTATATTTCCGCTCGTTCTGATAGAATGGAGTGATATTGTAAGGGGGAAAAAGATGGAAAAATCTACAACGAAAGGGTATCTTTTCATTGCGATGGCCGCTATACTGTTTGGCTTTCAAGGTGTTCTCAGCAGATACGTTTTAAACTACAATATCTCTGCAATGACCTTGGCATTTCTGAAGACATCGATTGGAGCAGTTGTACTGTTGGCACTAATGCTGGTTTTCCGCGTCCGTACGTTTCGAATTGCCCCCAGTGATATTATGGCCTTCATTTTATATGGAGTGCTTGGGGTGGGCTTATTCAGTTATTTCTTTTTTGTCGCAATAGAACGTACCAATGTTATGACGGCGGTAACCTTAATGTATACTTCGGGTGCTTTTACAATTCTATTGGCTGCCTACTTTTTAAAGGAAAAAATCACCAAGAATAAACTGATCAGCGTAGCGGTAACTTTTGTAGGAACACTGTTGGTGGTTGTCGGTTATAATTTGGACCAACTGGTTTTTGACCCGCTAGGACTATTGGCAGGAATTGCAGTGGGTGCAACGTATGGATTTTATAATGTAAACAGCAAAAAGTTTGTTAAAAAATACAACACCTGGATTGCCAATTTTTACTCCGTTGCGATTGCGGCAGTATTCCTAAGTTTTTTCGTAAATCCGATAGAAATTTTCACGGGAGAAATTATCCCTGGGTCCGCTTGGAAATTTATTTTTCTGCTGTCTTTTTTAACGTATGGGGTAGCCTATACCTTATTTATTCAAGGTTTTAAAACAGTAGAAGCGGGACGAGGCGGGATTGTTGCCAATATTGAACCAGTAGTATCTGTGGTGCTTGCAAGGATTTTCTTTCAAGAGAACATGGGCATACTTCAGGCGATTGGTTTCGTTTTAATATTTTTAGCAATTTTCATCACAACTCGAAAAGAATCTGTTTCCAATAGTATAATGAAGGAAAAAGTGATTTGATATGTGCGAGATGAAGGGTCCAATTGGCCGAGCAATCGATGGATGGCAAAAAAGGCAGACAACTCGGTTGTCGATGCCGGGACACAAGGGCAACGACAAGATTTTGCCTGCGCTAAGTCGCTTTCGTGATATAACAGAGCTACCTGAATTCGATAATCTTCATGCTCCCCAAGCCTGTATCTTACGCAGCGAACAACAAATTGCTGACATTTATAAGGTGAAGAAGAGCTATTTTTTAGTAAATGGTGCTTCTGGTGGTCTCAAAGCATCCTTGCTTTCCCTAGGAGATTCTGCTAAGACACTTCGCATACCACGAAATGCCCATCGATCTATTTGGCAAGGCTGTTTGCTGGCAGGGATTGAACCAGTCTATATACAACCGGACTTGAGCCAGGGAATCATATTACCACCGAGTATCGAATCATACCAAAGAAAATCTGCTGATGCGACCCTTATTCTTACGACCAGCTATGAGGGTGCGGTGATAGACTACAGCGAATTAGCCGGAGATGGAATTCTAATTGCGGATGAGGCCCATGGTTCTCATTTGTCCTTTGGTAATATCAAGTCAGCAATATCGTATGCAGATATCACGGTGCATGGAACACATAAGACCTTAGGTAGCCTAACCCAATCCGGTTTGCTACATAGCAACAATAAGATACCACAAGATCGATTGCTAGAGTCTTTGTCTATGATGGAATCCACCAGCCCTTCCTGGTTATTACTATCTTCTGTGGAAGAAGCAGTAATTGTATGGGATCAGATGAAGCGACATGGCGAACTACAAAGGCTCTGGGAGCGTTGTGCATGCCTTAGAGCGCGTATCAATAGGATTCCCGGCTTCCGTATACCAGAGGGAATAAAGGATGTACAATGGGACCCATTGCACCTTTGTATTCAGACAGAAGATGGATTAAATGGCGGAAGGCTACTCAACATACTGGAAACAGAATTTGCAGTGGACTTAGAAATGAGCACGGATGGATATATCGTTGGAATACTGGGGCCCTTTGATAACCCAGAAACAGATGAACAATTATTACATGCCTTGGAAGAGTTGTCTCGAAAGATGGAGCTAAAGGATCAATTTGGCAAACGAGAACAATTATATTGGCCCCAGCCTGAACAGGTGATTGGTTTGAAGCAGGCTTATGATGCAAAAAAACGTCAAGTGAATCTTGCGGCAGCGGCGGGATGCATTGCTGCAACCCCTGTCAGTGCCTATCCACCAGGAATTCCGCTACTCTTACCAGGTGAGAAAATTAGCCAAGAACTCTGTGAAATCTTGATGAATTGGCAAAAGCAGGGTGTTTGGATTGAAGGCTTGGCAGATGGAAAAATAAAAGTAATCGAGGACTGACATGTTTATCACATTTGAAGGACCGGACGGATCCGGCAAGACAACACAAATTGAAAGGCTTACACAAACATTAGAAGCATCAGGATGCCATGTGGTTTGCACAAGAGAGCCTGGAGGCACCCAAGTTGCAGAGAAGATTCGTGATATTTTACTTTTCGAGATGGAAGAAACCATTCATAAAGAAACGGAGATGCTACTCTATGCAAGTGCTAGAGCACAACATGTACGCGAGCTAATCATTCCCTCGCTAGAAGCAGGCTATGTGGTTCTTTGTGATCGATACATAGACTCCAGCTTGGTCTACCAAGGCATGGCACGAGGTCTTTCGCTAGAAACAGTGCTTGCGGTCAATGAGCTAGCAATCGGTGGTGTTTGGCCAGATTTGACGTTTGTGCTGGACCTTCCTGTAGATGAATCCCTTAGCCGTTTGCAAAAAATGAATAAAGAATTGGATAGGCTAGAGCAAGAGAAAAAAGAGTTTAAAGAAAAAACAAGGCAGGGATATTTGCAACTCAAGAAAATGTATCCGGAGCGTATTGTCTTGCTAGATGCTATGGAAAAACCAAATATTCTGCAGAAAGTCATCTGGGAAACTACCCAGGAGGCGATGAAGTGATGAAGAACTTTCGAAAGATAAGAGGACAAGAGCGTCTCGTTGAGCGCTTACAAAACGACATTAGCAAACAACAATTAAAACATGCCTATTTGTTTGTCGGCCCGAAAGGAGTAGGCAAACGAACCTTAGCACAAGCATTTGCCAAGACCATATTATGTGGCAATATGAGTGAACGACCAGATGCCTGCGATTCTTGTGAGACCTGTCAAATTTTGGACCATGATAACCATCCAGATTTTTATTGGATGCGCCCGGAACCAGGGAAAGATTACCGAATTGATGCCATACGCGAGATGCAAAAGACCTTGTCTTATAAACCAGTGTCTGGAGAATACCGCATCATCTTGCTAGATGAAACAGAAAAGTTAGGTTTAACTTGTGGCAATGCCTTGCTAAAGAGTATCGAGGAACCGCCAGAGGGTACAATTTTCATATTGGTCTCCTCCTCTTTGGAAGGATTGCTTTCCACTATAGTATCCCGTTGTCAAGTGATGCAGTTTTCGTCACTTAGTTCAGAAACAGTGAAAGAACTGTTTCTTTCGGATTATGGTTTGGATGAAAAACGTGCATCCCTATTGGCAGGTCTATCTTCCAACACCATGGAAGTGGCAGATTATGCAGAACAAGCACAAGAAATGTTGGAGTGGTTGGATTTTTCAGATATTGATAGGATTATAAGAGAAAGCCCGCATGAATTATGGGATTTGTCACAGTCACTGGAGAAGCAAGAACATATCGTTCAGATTATTGGTTATTGGCGTAAATCGCTTAGGGATTCACTGGTTCGTTCTATTGATAAAGAGATTGAACCGATGCTCGACCGAGATGAACCAATTTGGGAAGAGGACTACATACTAGGTGCCTTGGAACTAATGAGTGAAGCCATTAGGGCTTTGGAACAAAGAGCGAATAAAAGGATGACAGTAGATGTATTGCTACAGAAACTTAGAAAAGCAGCTACCGCGTAGAAAGGACTAGAAGCATGGATAAAAAAATAGAAGTCAAAGTAGTAGGGATACGCTTCAAAGAAGTCGGTAAGGTCTACTATTTCGATCCAGACGACTTAGAAATAAAAGTAGGGGATCAAGTTATCGTTGAAACGGTAAGAGGCAAGGAATTTGGTGAAGCTGTAGTTGGTCCACGCTGGATTGATGAAAAGGAAGTAAACCAACCCTTGCGCAAAATTATCCGCAAGGCGACCAAGGATGATAAGATTCAGCTAGCGAAAAACCATGAAGATGAGCGCGAAGCATTATCTGTATGCTCCCAAAAAGTGGAGGAGCACCAATTGCCTATGAAATTGGTGGATGTTGAGTACACCTTTGACCGCAGTAAAATTATATTTTATTTTACTGCAGAAGGACGAGTAGATTTCAGAAACTTGGTTAAAGACTTAGCTTCAGTATTCAGGACTCGTATTGAACTTCGTCAAATTGGCGTGCGAGATGAGGCCAAGATGATTGGAGGATTGGGTTCTTGTGGCCGAGAGCTCTGTTGCAGTACCTTTTTGGGGGACTTCGAGACCGTGTCTATCAAAATGGCCAAAGAGCAAAATTTATCCTTAAATCCCAACAAGATATCTGGTATTTGCGGACGTCTGATGTGTTGTCTCAAATATGAGAATGAAAACTATGAAAACCTTAAAAAGAAAATGCCAAGAGAAGGAACTAGGGTAAAGACCGTCTTTGGTGTTGGCGTTATTGACTCCGTGTACTTGCTTCAAGAACAAATTTCCGTAAAATTTGCGGATGGCAAAAAAGAAATTTTCACCATGGAAGATGTGGAGAAAGTGGACAAAGCGACACCACTCGACCCAATGGAGAGCAACGCGACGGATAACCATGCACGGATGAAACCATCTTCGGATAAGCCACACGAACAACACAAACCGAAAGAAAGACCAAAGAAAAAAGCAGAACCAAAAGACCGAAAAAAAGAAGTGCAAGCCGCAGACAGCGGAGAAGAAAAGAAAAAATCCCGTAACAGCAGACGCCGTAGGAATAACAAAAATAAAAAGAAAACAGATTCATCTGGACAGCAATCGTCGCAAGAACAGTCCGGGCAGTTGAAGAAAAATAGTAATAAAAATAGTAAGAAACCGGAAAAGAAAGTTCAGGAAAATAATTCGAACAAGAAAAAATACAATTACCGGAACAAAAACAAGAAGAGTGGTGGGCAAAACGAGAATTCTGCCCCGGCATCAAGAGGCAACAATGAGAATAACTGAATCAATTATTGCACTGGAAGATCAGCTTAAAAATCTTTTGGAGGAAGTTTCTGAAATCAAGATGCAAGTTTATGCACTTGAGGAAAAGAACAAGCAGGATTTTGATAAAGTTTATGAGAATAGCGAAGCCCAAAGCCATGAACATCTACTGAAGCTATATGAAGAAGGCTTTCATATTTGTCCAGAACATTTTGCAGGAGTGCGGGATGCGAATCAAGACTGCTTGTTCTGCCTAAGCTTTTTAAGTGAAGTGCGAGGAAAGAAAAATGAGTGAGGAAATCTGTTCCCTGGAATGGATAAATGATAGATATAAAATCTACCAGCCTAAAAAAGGGTATCGCTTCAACATGGACTCTCTCCTTCTAGCGGCCTTTGCGAGGCCACAGCAGAAGGCGGAGGTCCTGGACATTGGGACAGGAACAGGTGTGATTCCATTATTGCTATTGTCCAAGAATGAAAGCCTTAGGATTACTGGTGTTGAAATTCAAGAAGCACTAGCACTTCTTGCTCAAAGAAGCTGTGCGGAAAATGGCCTTAAACAAGTAAAAATATTGCACCAGGATGTACGCAATCTCGGTGCAGAGTATTCCAATCGCTTTCAGGTGGTAATCAGCAACCCGCCGTATTTTCGGCAGAATGCAGCCATCTTAAGTAGCGATTCTGTAAAGGTGCAGGCGAGACATGAAATCACGCTCTGCTTGGATGAATTATTTCAGATAGCATACAAAACGATGCGCCCGAAGGGACACTTTTACTGCATATACCCAATTGGACGATTTTTGGAGACGATTCAGGCGGCTAAACATAATAAAATCCATCCACTAAGAATCCGCATGATTCATAGCAAAAAAGAAAAGGGGGCGAGAGCCTTCCTCTTTATGGGTGGAAAAGATGCTGGTAGCGAACTTAAGGTGGAGAAACCCTTGATTCTTCATGAAGATGATGGTAAATATAGTAAGGAACTGGCACGAGTGATGGAAGGAGGCTTGCTAGATGGATACTAAAGGACAACTGATTTTGGTGACCACACCCATCGGCAACCTAGATGAGATGACGCCTCGTGCAGTCAGCGTGCTTCAGAATGCAGATGTGGTTGCGGCAGAAGATACCCGAGTGAGCAGAAAACTGTTTAACCGTTTTGAAATTCGCACTCATATGCTTAGCTACCACAAATACAATGAAAAAGAAAGAGCGCCAGAGCTTATTGAAAAGATGCTGGCTGGTAAGACGGTGGCCGTGATTACGGACGCTGGAATACCCTGTATTTCTGATCCAGGAAACATACTGGTAAAAGAGTCTATCGCAGCAGGAATTCCCGTATTAGCAGTAGGCTGTGGTTCAGCAGCCATGCATGCATTGGTTGTATCCGGGCTGCCTGCTGACCGGTTTTACTTTCAAGGATTTTTGCCCAAAGAAAAAAATGAGAAAAGAAAGATGCTGGAGGGACTGCTTCAAATAAAGGAAACGATGATTTTTTATATTTCCCCTCATGCAATAAAGAAAGAACTTTCATTGATTCGTGAAATACTAAGCAACCGAGAAGCTTCTCTTTCTAGAGAAATGACAAAGTTTTACGAAGAAACCAGGAGAGGAACGCTAGAAGAATTAATAACTAGTGTTGAGGAAAATAAACCACAAGGGGAAATGGTGCTGGTTGTGGCTGGTGCTAAACCAGTAGAAATGGACACAAAAGAAGCATATTCAGAAATGGTAGCGTTGATTGAGGCCGGCTTACGAGTCAAGGCGGCGGCTTCTTATGTGGCCAATAAATACGAAGAAAGCAAGCGAGAGTTATATAATCGCTATATAGAGGAAGAAAAGAATAGTGAGTGAATGGATTCAATCGAAAAGAGGGGGAATCATACTGGCTATTATAGCCTGTGTGCTTTGGGGCAGTGCCTATCCTGTACTAAAGATTTGTTTTAAGGATATGGGCCTAGCAGACGCTGGAGGCATGAGCCTAGTTGCTTTTGCCGGTCTTAGATTTCTGCTTGCAGCCTGCATTATCTGGCTACTTAGTTTGGGAGTGCTAAAACTGAAAATCCCTAGAAATAAGGAATTTATCCGAAAAGCTATTGTAATTGGTTTATTCCAAACTACCTTACTGTATTATTTTTTTTATAGTGGATTGTCAGTTACTTCAGGAATGAAGTCGGCAATACTAAATGCTAGTGGGACGTTTTTTCTAGTGGTGCTAGCCCATTTCTTTTTGCCAGAAGATCAGTTAAACCGCGGAAAATGGCTGGGCATTTTAATGGGTTTTTTGGGCATTATTGCCGTGAACTGGGGTGCCGGTTTTGACCTTGAATTTTCAATGACAGGGGAAGGGTTCATTATTCTATGTTGCCTATTCGCATCTATTGGCGATATCTTGACCAAAAAATTATCTGGAGGAATCCACCCGTTTCTATTGAATGCAGGTCAGATGACCTTCGGTAGCCTATTGCTACTACTAGTGGGTAGAGACGAAGTGGTGCCGGTATTGCAGGTTCTGAAAGGACGCTCGCTGATTCTATTCTTTTATGCAGCATTATTATCTGCACTGGCCTTTTCCATATGGTTTAGTGTGTTAAAATATCATAAGGCTGGGGAAATTGCGGTATTCAGATTTGTGATTCCGTTAGCGGGAGCATTTCTTTCCGCCTTGTTTATACCGGGCGAACATTTTAGTATGAAACTACTTTTGGGTCTATTGTTGGTTTGTGTGGGCATTGTCTTCGTTCACCAGAAAGGTCTAAGAGAAGAATTTAGAGAAAATAGAGAAAAGAGTTAGAGGGAGGAATAGGCAATGAGCAAGAAAAGATTTTACGTAACCACACCCATTTACTATCCAAGCGATAAGCTACATATTGGACATGCGCTGACTACAACGATGGCAGATACCATATCTCGCTATAAGAAACTGTTAGGATATGAGACTTTTTTCCTGACAGGCTCTGATGAGCATGGGCAGAAGATTGAAAAAACAGCGACTGAAGTTGGTATGAAACCGATAGAATATACGGATAAAATAGTTGCTGGATTTCAAGAACTATGGAAAAAATTGGATATTGAGTATGATGATTTTATTCGCACAACTCAAAAACGGCACTATGATACCGTATCGAAGATTTTTACTAAGATTTACGAAAAAGGTGATATCTACAAGTCAGAGTATGAAGGCTTTTACTGTACTCCTTGTGAGACGTTCTTTACGGAACGTCAATTGGAGGAGGGGTGTTGCCCGGATTGTGGCCGTAAGGTAGATGTGGTTCGTGAAGAATCTTACTTTTTCAAGATGAGCAAATATGCAGATGATCTCATTGCTTATATTGAGGCTCATCCACATTTTATTCAGCCGGAGACTAGAAGAAACGAGATGCTTAGCTTTTTGAAATCGGGCTTAGAGGATTTGTGCATTTCTAGAACGACCTTTGACTGGGGTATTCCGGTTCCCATTGATGACAAACATGTAATCTATGTCTGGTTTGATGCATTGACAAACTATTTAACCGCGCTGGATTATTTGAATGAAGGAGAACTATACCAAAAATTCTGGAAAGAAAATGATGAGATTCTACATTTAGTAGGCAAGGATATTGTTCGTTTCCATACAATTATTTGGCCCATAATTCTTATGGCGGCTGATGTTAAAATTCCGGATAGGGTGTTTGCTCATGGATGGCTACTGCTAGAAGGCAAAAAGATGAGTAAATCCAAAGGCAATGTGGTTGATCCCATGACCTTGATTGACAAATATGGTTCTGATGCTATCCGTTACTTTTTGCTAAGAGAAATGCCCTATGGGGAGGACGGATATTATTCTGAAGAAGCACTAGTCATGAGAATCAATACGGATTTAGCGAACGACTATGGCAACCTTTTATCTAGGACAACTTCTATGATTGATAAGTTTTGCCAAGGCAAGATTCCTAAAAAGACTGTTGAAGACAGTATGGATAAAGAATTTGCAAGCATAGCAAAAGAAATTAAGGCTGCTTATGTACCACATATGGAAGCGCTACAATTTGGTAAAGCGTTACAAGAAGTATGGAAAATAATTGCTCGTGGAAATAAATATATTGAGGAATCGGCTCCTTGGGCATTGGCAAAAGATGATTCAAAAAAAGAAAAGCTGAATGCAGTGATGTACAATTTAGCAGAGACCCTTCGTGTAGCGACCATTTATCTTTCACCATTTATGCCTGCAACCCTACCCAAGGTCTTTGACCAATTGGGTATCGATGAACCTAGTCTTAAGAGCTGGGAGAGTGTTGATTTTGGGGCAGCCATTGAAGGTATAACGGTAAGACGAAAGGATCCTATTTTCCCAAGAATTGATCCTAAAGTAGCCCTTAAAGTAGATGAAAAACAAGAAGTAGCAAAAGAAAATAAGAAATCTAAAACCAAAGAAACTAAAAAGGAACTTGTTGAGGAAAATGCCAATCTGATAAGCTTCGATGAGTTCACCAAAACAGACCTGAGGGTAGCGGAAATAGTAGAAGCGGAAAAAGTTGAGAAGACAGATAAACTAATCAAGCTTCTCCTTCAAGTGGGAGACAAGAAAAGGATCATCGTGGCAGGGATTGCTCTTCATTATGCACCCGAAGAATTATTGGGTAAAAAAATAATTATTGTAGCCAATCTGAAGCCAGCGAAGCTAAGGGGAATAGAATCCCATGGTATGCTCCTAGCTGCATCTACTGCGGATAAGAAAATAATGACCTTAATCACTGTAGATTCTGACATTCCCAGTGGCAGCAAGGTAGGCTAATATGTGGATTGATACGCATGTTCATCTAAATGATGACCGGCTCTATGAACAAGCTGAGGACGTTCTTTTGCGGGCAAAAAAAGACAATGTCGGTTTGGTTATCAATGTATCATACGATCTTGAAAGTAGCCGAAGAGGTGTTGAACTAGCGCAAATCTATGAAAATGTATATACCGCTGTGGGGATGCACCCCCATGATGCAAAGGATTATACAGAAGCTTTTAAAGAAGAAATGTATCGATTGGCGAAAGACAATAAGGTAGTGGCATACGGTGAAATTGGACTAGATTACCACTATGATTTATCTCCTCGCGAATTGCAAAAGAAAGTTTTTGTGGATCAAATTCATTTGGCCAATGAGCTTTCACTTCCCGTAATCATACACAACAGAGAATCGCATGGGGATATGTTGGAGATACTGAAGAAAACTCCGATTGAAGGAAATACAGTCATGCATTGTTTTTCCGGAAGTGTGGAATTCATGAAGGAATGTGTTAAATTGGGGCTATACATATCTTTTGCTGGTCCGATTACCTTTAAGAATGCTCATAAGTTGCTTGATGTAGTGGCCGAGACACCGACTGAACGACTACTGGTAGAGACCGATTGTCCATATTTAACACCAGTTCCCTACCGTGGTAAAACCAATGAACCGAAGAATGTGACTTGGGTAGCGAAGAAGGTTAGCGAAATTAAAGGGATTCCTCTAGAAGAACTAGAAGTAATCCTTGAACAAAATAGCCGTACGTTTTTCAATCTATAAATCAAGGATTTTGTTAGGAAAAGGAGCAATTTTTGCTTTCCAATGGTCTGTTTTCTCTTTTTTTCAGCCATTTCCGACATATTTCCAAAATCTGATTGAATATTAGATAGAAAAATGTATAATACAAACAGAAATGATTTATCTGGAGGAAACCAAAATGATTAAGTACACTGAAAACCATGAATGGGTAAAAGTTGACGGAAGCAAAGTAACCATGGGCGTAAGTGAATATGCTCAAGACTCTATGGGCGACGTAGTTTTTGTTGAACTGCCTGAAGTTGATGATTCTTTTTCTAAAGGCGACGGCATGTCAACCATCGAATCTGTTAAAGCGGTATCTGATGTATATGCTGCTGTTAGCGGAACAATTGTTGAAGTCAATGAAGCACTGTTGGACGAGCCTGAGTTAATTAACTCTGACCCGATGGGTAAAGGCTGGTTGGTTGTAATTGATATGGAAGATGCAGCTGATCTTGAAGATTTAATGTCTGAAGAAGAATACGAAGCTTTTATCAAAGAGTAATCTTAAGATTAAACTAAGGAAGCAGCCGTAAGGCTGCTTTTTTTTGGGAGTGAAACGATGAAAGAAACACAAATTGGATGTACAAATTGTGGTATGCGCTGCCAAGTAGATATCACTCATGATGATGATACAGTCTACGATTGGCAAGGCAACAACTGTTCTCGTGGTGAAGAATATGCAATCAAGAGCTTAAAGCTTCCTTACCGCATGATGAAAACCTACCTTCGGGTAGAGGGTGGCAAGTTTGCGGCGGTTAAGGTCCGCTCTGTCGACCGAGTGGCGGAGGAACAATTCGACTCTTTGATGCGAACCCTGGCAACAAATTTAGTGAAGGCCCCACTTTCCAAAAAAGATATTGTAGAAATTGCTGGTATCCGTTTTGAAGTACTGGAAAATGTAGCAAAAAAATAAGAAGATTCAAGTGATGGAAGGCGTCCCCTGTGGTAGATGGTGATAAACTGTTTGCTACGAGGGGATTTTTATATGCCTAAAAAACCTTGTAATGAGCGAAATGCTGAAAAAAAGTAGCGTGGTAATAAAAGGGATATCAGATAATAGAGCCATGTTTGTGGATGATGTAAAAGATTTGTGAAAATGATAACTTTCTTAAGTAGGCCCTTCCCTTTACAAACTCGAAGAAAGTCGGAGATAATGATAGAGTACGAGAAAAAATGTGATGGGGTGATTCTAATGAGAAGAGTACTGACTACGTGTGGCTATTGCGGCTGTGGCTGCGGCTTGTACGTAAACATTGAAGATAATGAAATTTTGGGGGTTACACCGCAGGCAGGACATGTTGTCAGTAATGGCAGGCTGTGTGCGAAAGGCTGGCACGGATTTGGTTTTGTGCATAGCCCAAAACGCTTGAAGAAACCTTTGATTAAGAATTCCGATGGCTCATTTCGAGAAGTATCTTGGGAAGAAGCATATAAAGCAGTTAAAACGGGTTTTGAAAATGCCATGACTGGAGGAGACAACACTGATTCCATCGGCATACTCTCATCGGCGCGTTGCACCAATGAGGAAAACTTTCTAATGGCTAAATTGGCACGTGTCTCGTTGAAGACTAGTAGTATCGATCACTGTGCACGCTTGTGACACTCTCCTACAGTGGCCAGTATGGCTGCAGCGTATGGTAGTGGAGCAATGACCAATACAATTGCAGAGATATCCAAAGCGGATGTCATTATTGCAATTGGTACAAACACCACGGAACAGCACCCCTTGGTAGCAACGAGAATATTCGAAGCGCTAGAGGCTGGGGCTGAATTATTCGTAGTGGATCCTAGGCGTATCAGGTTAGCTGAATTTGCCGATGAATATGCAGAAATTGAGCCAGGCACCAATTTGGCTTTTGTTAATGCGCTTATTCATACCATTATCAAAGAAGACCTTTACGACCACGAGTTTGTGGCCGAAAGAGTTGAAAATTTTGAGGCAGTGAAAGAATCTGTCAAAGATTGTACTGCTAAATGGGCTGAGAAGATCACAAGAGTTCCAGCTGAAACGATTGAAAATATTGCTAGACGTTATGCCAAGGCTGACAAAGGTTCCGTTCTTTACGCTATGGGTATCACCCAGCAAAAGACTGGAACTAAAAATGTGGCGGCTCTTGCTAATCTAGTGATGATTACTGGAAATGTTGGCAAAGAAGGTGCCGGCCTTAATCCTTTGAGAGGTCAGAATAATGTACAGGGCGCATGTGATATGGGCGCACTGCCGAATGTTCTCCCGGGTTACAGAAAAGCAATTGAACCGGCTACCAAAGAAAAATTCAGCAAGGCTTGGGGAGATTTTTCCTGTCTTGATGGCAATAAGATTCCTGAGATGTTTGAACGAATTGATGAAGGAAAGATGAAGGCACTCTATGTAATGGGTGAAAATCCGGTGCTGTCTGATCCGGACCAACAGCATGTAATCCATTGCTTTGAAAAGGTTGACTTCATGGTAGTACAGGATATTTTCTTAACGGAAACGGCAATGTATGCTGATGTAGTTCTTCCTGGGGCCAGCTTTTTGGAAAAAGACGGTACTTTCACCAATACGGAAAGAAGAGTACAGCTTGTGCATAAAGCCTTGGAACCAGTCGGGGAATCCAAGGCGGACTGGTTGATCATCTTGGAGCTAATGCAGTTGTTTGGCTATGAAGGAAACTATGAACATCCTTCGGCCATCATGGATGAAATCAATACTTTAGTACCCCAATATGGAGGCATTACATATAGTCGTCTTCAGGAAATTGGTATACAGTGGCCTTGTCCTAGTCTGGACCATCCCGGTACGCCCTATTTGCATAAAGATAAATTTATTCGTGGTAAAGGACTAATGCAGGTCACCTCCTATGAGGAACCAGGGGAACATGTAGATGAAGAGTACCCCTTGATTATGACTACTGGCAGGGTGCATCATCACTACCACACAGGTACCATGACTAGAGAAATATGGGCTCTAGACCGTGAATATCCAGTTGCATTTGTAGAAATAAATACGGCAGATGCAGAAAAAATGGGATTGTGGGACCACCAGATGGTGACAGTTAGCTCAAGACGTGGATCCATTGTCGCCAAAACAAAAATTACAGATAACATTAAAGAGGGCGTGGTTTTCATTCCATTTCACTATGTGGAATCGCCTGTTAATAAGCTGACGAGCCAAATAGTAGATGCGGTTACCAAGATTCCGGAATATAAGGTAACGGCAGTCAAAATCGAGGTGGCAAAATGATTTATAAACTGAAAAAAACAGATTTGAATGCTCTGTTGGACGCCTGGAGTAAAAAACAGGACCTGCGTGTTCCTTATGGAAAAAAAGACAATGTGCAGCTTCTACCGTGGACGGGTGAGGCACCACAGTTGGATTATATTAATCTGGCTCTACCAGTTAAGGAGTTTATGTTTGAACAGAAGGAAGCACTTTTCTCTTGGGAAAAGAAAGAAGATTCCTTTGAAGTTAAGAATGAAGCTAAAACTGGTGTTGGGAAAAAAATCTTATTTGGAATTCGGGCCTGTGATACCTATGGTGTAGCCTATATGGATCGTTTCTATTTGGGTGAGTTCGAAGACACCAACTACAAGGCTCGTCGTGAAGCAACGACAATAGTGGGTTTGAACTGTTTAAAATCTGGGAAGAATTGTTTTTGTTCTTCGCAAGGGGTTGGACCATTTTCAAAAGCCGGTCATGATTTAGTGCTGACGGAACTTTCCGATTGCTATATTGTGGAAAGTGCTTCTGAAAAAGGAGACCGCCTAGTTGCCTGGGGTAAGGATTATTTAAAACTAGATAGTAAGCAAGAAGCCTCAGCTAAAAGGAAAGATGAGTTGGAAGAGAAGGTCAAGGAAGGATTTCAGGTTCAATTGGACCTAAGCAATATCCGGGAAGAATTGGCTAAAACGTTTAATGCAGATTTTTGGCAAGAAGAGGCTCATGCCTGCATCAGCTGTACAGGTTGTACGTCAGTTTGTCCCACCTGCACCTGTTTCAATGTAGTTGAAGAAGTGAATGAGGATTCCGGACGACGAGTCCGTTATTGGGATTCCTGCCAGAGTGAAAACTTCACTAGAAATGCAGGAAATCATAATCCAAGAAACAACATTTCAAGAGTACGCTATCGTATATATGACAAGTTGAAATATATTGAAGAGCGGTTTGGTTATAAAGGCTGTACCGGTTGTGGCCGTTGTATAAGCACGTGCCCTACCAATATCTCAATTCTTAAAATCATCAAGAGAGTACAGGATGAGGCAAGTAAACCGGAGGCCAAAACGATATCGACCCAAATCTCAGAGGTAGCCTATCAACGACCGGAAAAAGATATTGCCATGAATAAAAGCCTATATATGCCGGATGTAGCAACAATTACTAAAATTGTGGAAGAGACACCGCTCATAAAACACTTTTATTTAGAGTATGAAAACAAGGAATTGCATAAGAATTTCCAATTCAAGGGGCAATTCTTCCAAATTACGGTGTTTGGTGTTGGAGAAGTGGCAATATCGATTCCGTTCGGGCCTTCACAACGCGACCAATTTGATTTTTGTATTAAAAAAGTGGGCAGTGTTACCGAAAAACTGCACGAGATGAAACCTGGTGATAAGGTCGGTCTAAGGGGTCCGTACGGCAAGGGATTCCCCTATGAAGAAATTAAGGGAAGAGATATCTTGGTGATAGGCTCTGGAGTAGGACTTGCGCCAGTTCGTACGATGATTGTACAAATTATGGAGAATCGTGAAGAATTTGGTAAGGTCGTAATCATGGCTAGTGCCTTGCGTGATACGGGACTTATTTTGAAAGATGATTTAGAAGAGTGGAGTAAAGTTCCCAATGTAGAGGTAAAATATTCGTTAAAGTATCCTTCAGATACGATCGATGCATACACAGGATATATAAACGATTTATTGCCTGATTTGGGATTAGACTGGCATAACACAACAGCAGTTATTTGTGCATCACCTCGACGGATTAAGAAGGTTTCTAAGGATCTTTTAATTTTAGGGATGAAGGGTACCGATATTTTAACTACCCTAGAAACACATATGCGTTGTGGCGTTGGTAAATGTGGGCATTGTAAGGTAGGTACCCATTACATGTGCGTGGATGGACCAGTCTACAATTATGAAGAAATGTTGGCTTTGCCACCAGAATTTTAGAAGAACGGTTGAGGCAACGAACCTAAGGTTTCGTTGCCTCCTTTTTTGTATTTTGAACAAAGAAAAAGCAGGAATATGGGAAGATATCTCTAATTGAGAATGAGAAGCATTATATTCAAGGAGGAACTATGACAGCTTTGTTTTGTCTTATCAATCACCGGAACATTTCAACCCTGGTTGCAGCCAAGGCCTTACGTCCGGAAAAAATTTACTTGCTACATTCCGGTTCTACTGAAGATCTGAAAGATTTGGAAAACGTTACCTTGTTTTTCAACAACCTTTACCCAGACATGAAAATCATTCCCTACCAGATGGATTTCTATAATTGCAAGACCTTGCGCCAAGAGGTTCAGAAATTGAATCGTTTAGAAAGTGATATCATTCTAGATTTATCCAACGGTCATCCTGTAGCTGCTATGTTGCTTAGAGAGATAGCATCGGAACTTGAGATCCCCATCTTTGTCTTTTCCGAGCGAGATGAGCGAGCTATCATCATTGACCAAGGCGAATGTCATAGTATAGAAATAGAGGATGTGGACCTTCAGGTTGAAGATTTTGTGGAGAGTGGAGGCGGTAGCGTCTATGCTTCATCAACTAGTGTTTACGAGGCCCAGCCTGTCAAGAAGCTGCTCAAATGGCAAATTGCTCACCATGATCAATGGATGCAAACCAATTGGATTTTGAAAACCAAGGCCACTATGCGCACCTTAGACCAAAATCTAAAGAACAATTTAGTAGTAGTCAACACCCATAGGCTGAACAAAAAACAATATCAAAAGGTATTAGAATATCTAATCCTTTTGCACGAATACAGAATTGCTAAGTTTACCAAAACGGCGAAGTATGAATACTTGTTAGACTTTAAAGAGGAAGCCTTTAAACGTTATATCATGGGATATGGCTATTGGCTGGAGGCAGTTACTTTCTATGGTATGAAGCAGTTGCCCTTCCTAGATGATTTGAAAAGTGGCGTGAGTTTCTTCTGGGATGAAAGACGGCAACGAGTCAATAATGAAATTGATGTTTTGGCTGTATACAAAGAAAAGCTGGTATTAATATCTTGTAAGGATACCTCGAAATATACAGAAAAAGATTTAAATGAGCTGATTGTAAATGCAGAAGGTTTGGGTGGTGACTCTGCAATCCGGATTATGGTAGTCACCCAATGGCCGGATAAGGGCTCAATTCGAGCAAGGGCCAAGGAACTGGGTGTAAACTTAATTCGTTACGATGGAGATCTGACCCGTTTTGTAAAAGAACTAGGAGATATATTTGAAAAAGAAAGGCTCTAGCCTTTCTTTTTTTGTGATATTAGTGCAACTGTGAACCAGTAAAAGGTTTGTATGGGGTGAATGTGTCAGATAGCAGACTAGGCTCTAATAAAGTAAAAGCCAGCACGATAAGGCGCTGGCTTTTACTTTATAGGAGTTTACAAACCATCATTCATAGAGGTCGTGATTGTCTAATCTTTGTTTTTAATGACTAAGTAAATGCCCAATCCAATTAGTGCACAGGCAGTAATTACTGTGAACGATATTTGGGGAAAGAAATTTCTAAATAACAATAGAATACCCAATCCGATAATAAATAGTCCATTTCTAGTTTTATCTTGGGTTTTCTGGACTGTACCTGCATGCTGTGGCATTACAATCCAACAGACGATATACGCGAAGCCTGTAAAGATATTTAGGAACATCATGGCTACTAATAACAATCTGATTGGAAGGGGATCAACATTGAAATACTCGGCGAATCCGCTTGCAACACCTGCTAAGATGGGTTCAGAACCTTTTGTAAGACGCTTGCTCATGGCATACCTCCTTATTAGTTTAAATTGACGCCATTGGGTATTACTAACCAGGCAATCAGATAGGCCGGAAGACCAATACCGAAAAAGATTGATAGTGCCCAGATAATGCGAACGATGGTGGGGTCGATATCTAAGAATTCACCTAAGCCCCCACATACTCCTCCGATTTTTTTGTCTGTCTGGGACAGATACAATTTTTTACTCATAAATGTTTCCTCCATAATTGAATATCTTCCAAGTCTTTTTTAGCTCGGCTTTCTCTGGGTTCATTGTATCATAAAACGCAGAAGATACTGAACATAAACTAAAGGCGGTTTTATGTGAAAAAGACTTTGTTTGTCACTTTTGCCATGAGTGTGGGTGGTTTCAGTAGCTTGATAACTGCTATGGCCGCCATAAGTTCTAAAAGAGTTTAAAAAGGTATTGCAATAGGAAATAGAGATATCGCTTTGGACAGCTAGTAGTAAAAGGATTGTGATATAATATAACAAACATTGGAGCTGCAGGGAATCGCAAAACAATTGTGTTTTGAATACAAAAGTCATGAGTTTGAAGAAATAATGTCAAGATGGTGATGGGCTGTTCAATTGCTAAATTGCAGCTTTATATATTTACGGTTAAAATTAAATAGTGAACCTATTGTGAAACCGATACTCTTAGGAGGAACAAATGCCAATTCAAATAAATCGAAATAGTGGTATTCCGCTGTATTTGCAGTTAAAGAATCAGATTATTAAAGAAATAAGCAGTGGTGAGCTTAAGTTGGGTGATCGAATGGCGACTGAAAGAGAGCTTGCTAGTGAGATTAACGTCAGCAGAAAGACAGTGAGTCATACCTACAATGTATTGGAACAAGAGGGAGTTCTTATTTCCCACCAGGGAAAGGGAACTTTTGTAGCCGACGATACTACTGGATGGAAGACTTTCACAGATAAAGAAAGTGTTTTGAAGCTTGTAGACCTGGCCATTGAATCTGCTTTTGAACGCGATATTCCAACGGCGGACTTTTTAGATATTGTACGGGCCCGTGTCCAGGAAAAAGAAGCCTATCTTTCAGAGACACAGGCAATATTTGTTGAATGCAATATTGAACAGGCCCGTAGCTTTGCAGACCAACTGTCAGAAAAAACGCATTTCAAGCTGCTGCCTGTGACCGTGGCCGAACTAGCAGAAATGTCTATGAGTACCAAGCATGCGCTTGAAAAAGCAAAAGTGGTCGTCCCAACCTTTAACCATGTTAACGAAGTAATTGAAATACTAAAAAAACATGGAATCAAAAAGAAGGTTATGGGTGTGGCGATAAGCCCTGATTTGGAGACAATTGTTAAGATTGCTAAATATCCCGAAGATACCCAATTTGGGCTAGCTTGTTTATCTGAAGAATTCTTTTATAAAGTTGCGATGGCCTTAAAAACAGCTGGATTACATAACTTAAGGCTGAAACATACAAAATCACGAGATAGAAATGCCTTGGTGCGATTTCTGCAGGATGTTGATGTTGCCATTGTATCTCCTGGTAGATTAAAGGAGATTACTGAAATTGTTGGAGAAGATAAAGATGTCATTCGCTTTGACTACCATTTGGATGATAGTACCGTTAAACCAATAATATCGCGTTTGGTGGAAAATAGGTAAATGTTGGGGAAAGGCCGTGTTCATTTTAAATGAATACGGCTTTTTTTTATATTTTTTTTGGGGGATACCAATTCGGGAGTAGGGCGATTTCCAGGTCTGATTCAGAATATATTTTAGCGTTTATAAATGGGTTTAAACGAGGGTAAAGAAAGATGGCGAATGTGATTATGCCACGAAAAGCTCCGAGCCCAGAGTATAACAGCAGGAGTCCAATTCGAGATAAAATGCTAATATAGCTAAAGAAGGGGTACCAATGACTATAATATGCGTTGACCAAAGAGTCCACTAGTGCTACTATAATGGCGATTGGACACCAAATTGAGTCCAAATGGCAGAGCCAAGCAGATGCAGGAGGAAAAGAAATGAATGCAGTATTGGTTGTCGGAGTAATTGGTGCGGATTGTCATTCTGTAGGCAATAAGATTTTGGATTATGCTTTTAGTGAGGCAGGCTTCAAAGTAGTGAATATCGGCGTTTTGAGTTCACAGGAAGATTTCATCAATGCGGCGATTGAAACGAACGCAGATGCAATTATTGTTTCATCCCTATATGGCCATGGAGAAATGGATTGCAGAGGACTGAAAGCCAAGTGTATTGAGTCGGGTTTGGAAAACATTCTTCTCTATGTTGGAGGAAACTTGGTTGTAGGAAAACAAGATTGGGAGACTGTGGAACAACGTTTCTTAGAGATGGGATTTGACCGAGTTTATCCGCCCGGCACACACCCAGATACAGCGATGAAGGATTTGATTTTTGACCTAAGACTCAACATGATTCCGGAAGGAGGCAGTATGAATGGAGTGTATTCAGCTTATTGATTTTGGCAGTACTTATACAAAAGTGATTGTTGTAGATAAGCTGGCACAACAGATCGTTGCATCGGCTGAAACCAAAACAACTGTTGAAACAGATATCATGATTGGTTATGAAAAGGCCTTCGCTCAAGTAAAAGGGCAAGTTGGAGGAGAATGCGAATGGACGGATTGCTTGGTGTGTAGTAGTGCTGCCGGTGGTCTGAAAATGATTGCTTCCGGTTTGGTACCGGAGCTTACCTCTGAGGCAGCAAGGCTGGTTTGCCTTGGGTCTGGTGCAAAAATGCTTGAGGTGTTTAGCCAGAAATTAAGTTCCCAAGATATAGCCAATATAAAAAAGTTGAATCCAGATATAATTCTACTCGCGGGTGGAACAGATGGAGGAAATCAAGATTGCATCATACACAATGCTAAAAGGTTATCTGAAACGATTAAACAGATTCCGTACGTTGCAGCAGGAAACAAAAATGCCATGGACGACCTGGAGGCCATTTTTAACGAAAACGACGTGTACTATAAGATTACGGATAATGTGATGCCCGTGATGAATCAAGTCCAGATTGAACCGGCCAGAGAAGTTATTCGGAACATCTTTATGGAAAAGATAACAGAGGCTAAGGGACTAGGCAAGGCAAAAGAAAAACTATCTAGAGAAATTATCCCAACACCAATGGCTGTGCTACGAGCAGTGGAGCTATTGGCTAAGGGCACTGAGCATAGTAAAGGTTGGGGTCCCCTAATGGTTATAGACATTGGAGGCGCGACTACAGACGTTCATTCAGCCTGCGATGGATATCCGACACATTCTGGCACAATCATGAAAGGGCTGTTCGAACCCTTCTTAAAAAGGACGGTAGAAGGCGATCTAGGTATGCGTGTCAGTGCTGAATCCTTGAAGGATTCCGTAGGCGTGCGTACCCTAGAAGAACTCTCGCATGAGTCTTTTTCATATGTTACAGACCGGTGTAGCGTATTGAGTAACAATACAGAGCTATTGGCAACAAACAAAAGGGAAGTGGATTTCGATGAAAGCCTAGCTTCAGCGGCAGTAAAAGTAGCAGTCACAAGGCATGCTGGGTTGCTTGAATCTGTGTATACCCCTTTGGGGATGCTGTTTTATCAAACTGGTAAGGATTTATCATCTGTTAATACAATAATTGGAACAGGGGGTGTTTTAGCATATAGCAAAAATCCGGAAAAAATTCTGAAGCATAGTTTGATGGATAAAACAAAACCAGAACAGCTAATGCCGAAGAAAGCTAGATTCGTGGTAGATGGTGCATATATGATGTCAGCTGCAGGGCTACTTTCAGAACGGTACCCTGAACTAGCATTTAAACTAATGAGCGATTATCTTAAAAAAGTGGGGAAAAAAAATGAACCTCAAAAACAAAAAATGGTCAGAAGATCAGTTTCTTGAAGTGCGTAAAGAAGTATTATGCCAGTGGCCTACCGGTGCAGAAGTGGACTTGTTAGAATCGGTAGAATATCTAAAGAATTTGCCAAAAGAAAAAAACTTTGCGAAACGTCTTTTGAAAGCTAGAGGCAATCATGAGACTTTATTACAACCACGTGCTGGGGTAGCTTTGGTTGAAGACCAAATTGAGCTTTTACGGTATTTGCAAAATGAAGGGGGAGCAGACTTACTCCCGACGACCATTGACAGTTACACCAGACAGAATCGATTTAATGAATGTGAATCAGGCATTGTGGAGAGCCGAAAAGCTGGCCGCTCCATGTTAAATGGATTTCCGGCTGTGAACCATGGGGTATATGGTTGTCGAAAACTGTTAGAGTCGGTTGATCTTCCTATTCAAGCCCGCCATGGAACACCCGATGCCAGACTGTTGTCTGAAATAATCCACGCAGGTGGTTGGACATCGAATGAAGGTGGGGGCATTTCCTACAATATTCCTTATGCCAAAAGCGCTACCTTGGAGAAGAGTATTTACGACTGGCAATATTGTGACCGATTAGCAGGATACTACCAAGAAAGAAACATAGATATTAACAGAGAGCCATTTGGCCCATTGACCGGAACCTTAGTACCACCGGGCATCTCGAATGCGATTGCCATTATTGAAGGACTCTTGGCCGCTGAACAAGGTGTAAAACACATCACACTCGGATATGGCCAATGTGGCAATTTGACACAAGATGTAGCAGCAATGCGAGCCCTAGAGGAACAGGCGTTGGAGTATTTTCGTGAATATGGATACGATGTACAACTCACAACAGTGTTTCATCAATGGATGGGCGGATTTCCAGAAGATGAAGCCAAGGCCTTTGGCGTGATTTCTTGGGGAGCGGCAACAGCGGCTTTATCTGGGGCTACAAAAGTAATCGTTAAAAGTATTCAAGAGGCAGTGGGAATACCTACCCGTGAAGCCAATGCCCAAGGCATGAAAGCGACACGAGAAGTACTAAATCTTTTGAATGAGCAAAAGCTAAGCATGTCGAAGGACGTGGCGTCGGAGATGTTGGTCATTGAAGATGAAGTCAAATGTTTATTGGACGCTGTGCTTGAAACTGGCGAGGGAGACCTAGCCGTAGGCGTTGTGAATGCCTTCAAATATGGTATTTTGGATATTCCTTTCGCTCCTAGTATTTATAATGCCGGGAAAATATTACCAGCCAGGGATGTTAATGGTGCAGTACGTTATTTGTCGTATGGGAACCTACCAATATCGGGGGCTTTAAAAGAATACAACGATGATTTGTTGCAACAGCGCGCCTGCAAGGAGCATAGAGACGTAAATTTTCAGTTGGTAATTGATGACATTTTTGCTGTATCTACAGGTAGTTTAGTGGGCAATTCTCAAAGAGTGTAGCGGAGGGGAAATGAAAATCATAGATGTAGTTTGTTCAGAAGGACGCACAGGCTTTTATTTTGACGACCAAAAAGCGATCAAGGCGGGTGCTGCTATGGACGGCTTTAGGTATATTGGAGAAACGGCAACTGAGGGGTTCCTAGATATTCGCCAAGGAGGCGAGTCGGTTTCAATAATGCTTGTACTAGAGGATGGTCAAGTTGCTTTTGGTGATTGCGCCGCAGTTCAGTATTCCGGTACTGGAGGACGAGACCCACTCTTTTTGGCCCGGGATTTTATTCCAGTTATCGACAAGTCCATAAAGCCTAGACTTGTAGGAACTGATGTTGCTGAATTCAAAAGACTGGCGGAAAGCATCGACCAGATGAAAGTTAATGGTAAGCGACTACATACTGCCATTCGCTATGGGGTAACACAGGCCTTATTGGACGCTACGGCCAAATCGCAAAAACGGACCATGGCTGAAGTGATTTGCTCTGAGTATGGGTTGAAGCAAGAGCTAAAAGAAGTTCCAATTTTTACTCAATCTGGAGATGATCGCTACAACAATGTAGATAAAATGATTATTAAGGGAGCGGACGTACTACCGCATGGCTTGATAAACAACATGGAGCAAAAATTGGGTTTGCAAGGAGAAAAACTTCAAGAGTATGTAGTCTGGATCCGAAATAGAATCCAGGCGTTGAAATATAAAAAAGAGTATAAGCCGGTTCTTCATATCGATGTGTATGGCACAATTGGCTTGTTATTTAACAACGATACACAAGGTATGGCGCACTATCTTAAAAATCTAGGAGAACTTGCAAAACCCTTTAAGCTGCGCATTGAGGGGCCGATGGATATGGGTAATCGTGAACTGCAAATGAAAGCGCTACATGACTTAAGAAGGGATTTAATTAGCCTAGGAGCGGAGGTAGAGCTTGTTGCTGACGAATGGTGTAATACATTTGAAGATATTAAACTCTTCGTGGATAATAGGGCCGCAGATATGGTGCAGATTAAGACCCCTGATTTGGGGGGAATCAACAATGTGGTTGACGCTATTTTATATTGCAAGAAAAACGGGATTGGGGCCTACTGTGGAGGAACCTGCAATGAAACGGACCGGTCCGCACAAGTATGCACCAATATTGCTCTAGCTTGCGCCGCAGATCAATGCCTAGCGAAACCTGGGATGGGTGTAGATGAAGGATATATGATTGTATTTAATGAAATGAAGCGTGTGCTTGCGCTAACAGCGGCACATAAAAACCGTTGCTAATGGTTTAGTAGGGATTTTATTCCAAGGGAAAGTAGGTGTCCTATGAAGATAGAAAGACCATCTCAAGCCGGGTCGATGGAGTCCAATGATATTTTAATCATGCTTCATCCATCAAATCAAAGCATTCAGATTCAATTGGAAAGTAAAGTAAAAAAACAATTTGGCAAACATATTGAACAGGCAATAAAAGAGACACTAGACGAGGCTGGTGTCACTCAAGTATTGGTCGTTGCCAAGGATAGCGGAGCGCTCGATTATACCATAAAGTCTCGTGTACTGACTGCCCTAAGCCGCTCAATGGAAGGTCCTTCCTATGAGTGAAGTCCTAAGAAGCCTGCTGTTTATACCTGGCAATAATCCAGGCATGATTCAAAATGCAAGTGTATTTGATGCAGATGGTATAATTTTTGATTTGGAAGATGCTGTGAGCCTAGAGGAAAAGGATGCAGCCCGAACACTGATTTCCATGGCCCTGAAAACCTTTGATCTGAGTCCTAAAAAAATCATGGTCCGAGTTAATCCTTTGAATTCAGTATGGGGTCCAGAAGATGTGTTACGTATTGCATCCTGCCATCCTGATGCTATTTTACTTCCCAAAGCAGATGAAAAAGCCATAGAAGCGTGTGGAAAGCTTTTAGATGAGGTTGAAAAAAATAAAGGATTTGAAGCGAACAGCATTCGGATTTTTGCACTGATTGAGACGGCATTTGGTTTAGAACATGCGCGTGAAATCGTTGATGCTTCTTCTCGTCTGGATGGAATCTTGTTGGGTGGAGAAGATTATACGGCTGATATGCAAATAGTACGAACACGGGAGGGGTTGGAGCTGTCCTATGCCCGGGCCCGGCTAGCAAATCTATGCAAAGCATATGGACTGCAGTTTATTGATACACCTTTTACCGATGTAGATGATTTTGAAGGGCTGACATTCGATATACAAGAAGCAATCCGTTGGGGAGCAACAGGGAAGGCTGCGATTAATCCACGGCAAATCGAAAGGATCCAGCACGCATTTATGCCGACACAAAAAGATATTTTATGGGCTAAAGAAGTTTTGGAAGCTTGGAGTGAGGCGAAAAAACAAGGTAAAGGGGTCTGCTCCCTTCATGGGAAAATGATAGATTCGCCTGTGGTTGTCCGGGCGGAAAAAATATTGGAGAATGTGATGGCATATCGACAGAAGGAGGAAGCTTTGTCATGATAAACAGTATAGGGCGTGTTCTTCCGGAATACTCTGAAGGGTATGGTGAGATTCGACCTTTTGCAGGAATAAACAAGAACGTTTCAAATTCAGAATATATGAATAGAATAGACACGGTTAAAAAGCACAAAGCCAGTAAAAGGCGAAACAACCTAGCAGAATTGATTAGGGAACTTGAGATTAAAGATGGCATGACCTTATCCTTCCACCATCACCTTCGAAATGGGGACAAGGTTCTGAACATGGTAATGGAACAAGTCGCTGAAATGGGAATAAAAGACTTGACGATCGCAGCAAGTTCTTTATTTCCGGTGCATGCACCCTTGGTTGGATGGATTCAAAAAGGGGTCGTAACCAGCGTTATTGCTAGTTATATCTCTGGACCTGTGGCCCAGTCAATATCGCAAGGGGACCTAAAATATCCGGCAATTATGCATACCCATGGAGGCAGAGCTAGGGCTATAGAAAGCGGTGAACTAGTCATTGATATAGCTTTTCTCGGGGCTCCGACATCAGATTGCTGTGGAAATATCAATGGAGTGCAAGGTCCGGCAGCCTGTGGCACCTTGGGATATGCCGTCTCAGATGCGGAATATGCCAAGAAGGTAGTTGCTGTGACAGATAACCTTGTACCTTATCCAGCAGAAAGAGTTGCCATAAGTCAGGAATATGTAGACTATGTTTTGGTAGTTGACAGTATTGGTGACCCGGATGGAATCGTATCGGGAACTACTCAGATAACTAGAAATCCCCTCGGACTGAAAATTGCCGCCCAAGCGGTCAAGGTGATTGAAGCTTCTGGCTATCTGAAAGAGGGAATGTCATTCCAAACTGGGGCCGGAGGTACTTCCCTGGCGGTGGCCCATTTTCTAAAGGAGAAAATGCTTGAGGAGGGGCTCGTTGGTAGTTTTGCTTCTGGTGGGATTACTGGATGCCTAGTGGACATGTTTGAGCAAGGAATGTTTCGGGCCTTGCTAGATGTCCAATGCTTTGACCACGAGGCGATACGTTCGTTTCGTGAAAATAGCAGGCATCAAGCAATGTCCGCTTCCAAATATGGAAATCCCCATAATAAAGGTGCTGTAGTCGACCAGCTGGATGTAATGATTTTAGGAGCCACAGAGATTGACCAAGATTTTAATGTTAACGTAACCACAGGCTCAGACGGGTGCATTATGGGAGGCTCTGGTGGTCATAGTGATACGGCAGCAGGAGCAAAATTAGCAATCGTTGTGACTCAACTGGTTAAAAAAAGAAACCCCATCGTTAAAGAAAGTGTGACTACCGTCACGACACCAGGAGAAAGTATTGATGTTCTTGTAACTGAACGAGGAATCGCTGTCAACCCGAGAAGGGAAGACGTAAGAAAGCAACTGCTTCAGGCTGGTATCCACCTAGTAGATATCAAAAGGTTAAAAGAAATGGCCTATGAATTAACGGGAGAACCCCAAGCATTAGATAAAGATGGAAGAATTGTCGCTTTTGTTGAGTACCGAGATGGTACCCTGATTGATGTTGTAAGAAAGATATAGCGGCCCCAATATAGTGCTGGCTGATGTTGAAAGAAGAAGTGCTTCAACATAGTTTGCGGGCTGGCCTTCATCCATTGTGGATACCAATTGGATAACTTGAAAAAGAATAAAAAAAAAAGCCCTCATGGGGCTTTGGCGGGAATGTGTGGGAATCGAACCCACCTATGCCAGGATCACTGCCATACGACTGGAGTTGAAGTCCAGGTGAACCACCAGGTCCAATCCACTCCCACGCACGGACTCTATTATATAGAATACGGGAAAAAAATCAACAGATAACTTTCAGCAAATTCCCTAAGAGTGGAATACCACTGCGAATTTGTGCAGCACTAGCTTTTCCAAAAGCCAATCGGAAATAGCGATTGGGTGTTTGGTTCATGTAGTAAACATTGCCCGCATTGAGTCGGATACCCAATTTGGCGGCACGTTCTGCTAAAAGAGAACTGCTGACGCCTTCTGGCAACTCGAACCAGAGGCTAAATCCTCCTTGAGGCGGAATGTAGGTCACCTCGGGCGGGAAATGCTTGGCTACTTCTTGGGTTAGCAACTGATACTTACTTCTGTAGTGGGCGTTCATGGTCTTGAAGGCCGTGCTCCAATCCTCCGTCCGTAAATATAGGTCGATGACGCGTTGGGTTAGGCCAGCAGTTGAAAGGTCTGCCAGATATTTGTTAGTCCGGATTTGACCACTTAGCTCAGCAGGTGCGAGAACAAAGCCCAAACGCATACCCGGCATTAACAATTTAGCGATACTTTTGATATAGATTACTTGATTATTACTGTCTAATTCTTTTAATGTTTGCAGATTCTTACTTCCATAGGAAAACTCACTTAAAAAATCATCTTCTAGAATATAAAAGCGATATTGCTTGGCCAGGCTCAGCAATTTTTGTTTCTTCTGTAATGTCCAAGTTACACCAGTAGGGTTCTGGAAGCAGGGCATGGTGTAGAGAAATCGAATCTGATGTCTCTTAGCTCTTTCTTCAAGTTGAACCAAATCAAGTCCATCCGCCTTAAGAGGGATTTCTAAAATTTTGGCTCCTTGTGAACTAATAGTAGCCAAGGCGCCAGGATAGACTGGACTTTCGACGGCTACGACATCACCCCGGCGAATAAGTGCTTTACTAACGATATCTAGAGACTGCTGTGAACCGGAAGTGACATGGATATGGTCTGGACTTGCAGGAATGCTGCGTCTGCTTAACCATTGTGCCAAAGATTGTCTGAGCTGAAGGTATCCTTGGGCATCGGAAATACTGAAGGCGTAACCGCCTTCTTTTTTTAGAATCATATCTACCAAGTGCTTGTACGCCTCTAAGGGAAACAGTTCAGGTTCCGGGGAGTTACCCGTGAAATCAACTGCAATTGCTTCACTCATGTCAGGTAGCGACAAGGAATAGGAAGCAGGCTCCGCCTCTTGGACATGCTTGGTGGCAACATAGGTACCACTCCCTGGTTTGGAATAAACCAAATCTTGAATTTCCAGCTGTTTATAAGCACTTACGATGGTTCCGTTGTTCACAGCGAGGGCAGCAGATAATTTCCGAATGGGTGGTAATTTGCTGTGCGCGGCTACTTCTTCATCTAAAATCATTTTTTTGATAGCCTGAAAAATTTGGATATAATAGGGTAATTCACTCTCGTGATTGATTTGTATTTCTGAATATGGTCTCATGTGCACTCCTTTTTTTTAACTGTACCCGTACAATTATTGTAAGACATCTAATGAGAAAATGAAAGTAGAATTCCTAAGATGCAGATAATCAAAGGAATTTTTAGTTATGTATGTAGCCTGTCGGATTGCTAAAAGAGTATTCTCTATATATTGTATCATTACAATTCTCATTGCTACTTTCCTAGTATTGCATTCTTACAGATTCTGCACCATAATCGAACCATCTTAAGAAAAGAGGAGATTCGTAGTGAGAGACAAACGAGTTGAACGCTTAGTATTGACTGCTGTGATGATTGGGTTAACCACGGTAGCGACCATGGTAATTACCATTCCTGTTGTGGGCACCCAAGGATTCGTCAATTTCGGAGATGTAGTAATTTTTGTAACATCCATTCTTTTTGGTCCTCATGTAGGATTACTTGCGGGAGGCTTAGGCTCTTCTTTGGGAGATATATTACTCGGATATGCCCACTGGGCTCCCTATACACTAGTAATCAAAGGACTTGAAGGGCTTGTGGCGGGCTGGTTATCTTACCGGATGTTTTCTGGTGGAGGTATAAAGTGCATCCGGGGCGTACTGGGCTTAATTGCTGCTTCTTTCGTTATGATTGCTGGATATTATGTGGGTGGTGGCATTCTGTTTGGCTTTACGGTATCTTTATTATCCATACCGCAAAACGCATTTCAGGTTTTATTAAGTGCTGCGATTGCTATACCCTTGGCACTGGCCCTGAGTAAGGTAAAAATGGATATTCTGAAATGATATGCGTGAATCATAATGACACAATCCTACTAGACAAGTTATAATGGTGACAACCAAGGAGGACGATTATGAAAATTGCATTAATAGCACACGACAACTTAAAGAAATCTTTGATTGCCTTTTGCAAAAAACACAAAGCTTATCTTGGGTCGCAAGAGTTGGTAGGAACGGGAACTACGGGGCGACTCATTGAAACACATACAGAGATGAAGGTAGAAAAGTGTTTATCCGGTCCATATGGTGGCGACCAACAGATCGGTGGCATGATTGCCAAGGAAGAAATTGGACTGGTAGTATTTTTTCGTGATCCCTTAACGGCACAACCACATGAGCCAGATGTATCTGCCTTGCTTCGGCTTTGTGATGTGCACAACATACCCTGCGCTACCAATAAAAGTACAGCGGAACTAATTTTTAAGGCACTAGAACAGGAAAGAAACAAATTGTAATAAGCCCCTATAGGGCTTATTTTCTTATCTTGACGAGACCGGAGCTAAAGAGTAATCTTTACATATGAAATGAAAAAAGGAGATAGGAATGGTAAGAATAATCACCGAGACGACATGTGATGTATCACTAGAGATATTGAATGAATGGAATGTTGAAACATTACCTATGTTTGTGACATTGGACGGTGCGGAATACCGCGACCAATATGATATATCACCCGTGGACTTCTTTGATATGCTCGAAAAAACCGAGGGATTGCCGACGACCACACAGATTACACCGAATAGATATGAAGCCATTATGAAAGATGTAAAAGACAAGAAGGAAGAAGCATTGTTTTTGGTGTTTTCCTCTGGCTTGTCAGGGTCTTATCAGTCTTGCCTTGTTGCTCAGCAGATGGTGGACTATGAAGGTATTCGAGTAGTAGACACCAAGGCGGCCTGTGGCGGCCAGGGACTAATTGTTTATGAAATTCAAAAAAGAGCGGCACAAGGTCTATCCTTAGCGGAACTGACCGAGGCTGCTGAATGGATGTCCACACATATTGAACATCTGGTTATGGTGGAGAATTTGGAAATGTTACGACGCGGCGGCCGCATCAGTGGCGTGGCAGCCTTTATGGGTGGCGTGATGAACATTAAACCATTGATTCATATGGTGGATGGAAAGCTGCTACCGTTTGCCAAAGTAAAAGGGCAGAGGAAGGCTTTAAAGCACTTGATTCTTGAAATGGAGAAGCGCGGTAAGGATTTGGAACAACAAAAAATCTTCATTACCCACGCTGCCAATCCCAAGGGAGCTCAAATGCTTGCAGATGAATTAAAGGAGATGTTAGGTTTGAGTAATATCTTTATAACCGAGATGGGTGCAACGATTGGCTCACATACCGGAAGGGGTGCTGTTACCCTGTATTTTTTCAGTGAGGCACCATAAATGAGTAATGATGGTAAATGGTATCTTACAAAAGTAAAAAAAACCTGTAAGCAATATGCGATGATTGAGGACGGGGACCGGGTAGCAGTTGGAATCTCAGGTGGTAAGGATAGTTCGGCTCTTCTGTATATAATGGAGGAGTTGCAACGACATTTACCCGTTAATTTCGAAGTGTATCCGATTTATGTGGATCTTGGCTTTGGCATGGAAATGCTAGAATTGGAAAAATTCTGCTCTACGCTTGGCTACGAATTACACACCCAAAAAACCCAAATTCAAGAAATTGTTTTTGAAATTCGAGAAGAGAAGAACCCTTGCTCTTTATGCGCTAAAATGCGTAAGGGTGCATTAGTGTCGAAAGCTAAGGAGCTAGGTTGTAACAAGCTAGCGCTAGGACATCATTTGGATGATGCAGCCGAAACCTTTTTCTTGAATCTGCTTTATACTGGGAAGTTGGGTTCCTTTGCTCCAAAATTGTACTTAGACCGACGTGATATCACAATGATTCGTCCCATGGCCTATTTAACAGAAAAGACAATCCAATCAATGGTCAATAGTAAGGGATTGCCCCAGGTGAAAAATGAGTGCCCGGTAGATGGTATTACCAAACGGGAAGAGATGAAAGCATTTGTGAAGGGATTAGAGATGCAATATCCTGATTTTAAGGATAAATTCAAGAGTGCCCTAGAGAATATCGACAAAAGTGGTATTTGGGCCTTGTTAAATGAGGAACAGTGAAGGTTTCTTTTTGAAAGGAAGTAAGAAAAATGTTTGACATCAAGATCGCGGGTGCAACTGTGTTTGATGGAAGCGGCGCGGCTAGAGAAAAACTGGATGTAGCTATTAAAGATGGAGCAATAGTTGAAGTAGCAAAGGGGATTGAAGGAACGGCCAAACGAGTGATAGATGCGAGGGGGCTATGTCTTTCTCCTGGATTTATCGACATGCACGCTCACACGGATTTATTGTCTTTTCGTGAGGAGCCGGTACGTAGTTCCCGCGTGATGCAGGGCATTACGACTGACTGCTCTGGGCAGTGCGGTATGTCAGCTGCTCCCTACAGGAAAGATATGACAGATTGGAAAGCATATTTTCTACCAGTTATAGGGGATGCCAAAGAGGCAAGCTGGAATTGGCCTACTTTCGGTGAATTTCTAGCAGAAGTAGAACAACGCCCCATGTTGCATAACCAAACATTTCTTGTATCCCATGGGTCGATTCGGGCTAGCGTAGTTGGCCTGAAGGATGAAGTAATTACGCCAGAACTCATGCAAGGCATGAAAGATATGTTGCGAAAGTCCTTGTCTGCAGGTGCTTTTGGTATGTCATTTGGACTCTCCTATTTACCAGGAATGTATACAGATAAAAGTGAAATCTTGGAACTAGCGAAAGTTCTTGCTGAAGAGAATCGGGTCTTTATGGTTCACATCCGCAGTCATTCGGACCGCATGACCGAGGCTGTTGAGGAGATGATCGAAATTACACGCCTAAGTGGCGTTAAGATGCATATTTCTCATTTGAAGTCATACGGCAAAGAAGAATTTGGCCTAACACCAGAAGAAATTCTAGAGATGCTCGAATCTGCTTGGGATGAGGGCTTAGACATTACCTATGATGAACACCCATATAGTGGTGGAAGCACCACACTCTCTCAAGTCCTCCCACCTTGGATTAGAAATGGTGGTGCAGCCATGATGTGTAAACGCCTCAACGATCCGGCCTGCTTAGAGCGCTTGGAAGAAGAACTATCGGATCCAGGTTTCGGCATACCTGGGTGGGACAATTTTTCAGCGATAGCAGGATGGGATAAGATTTTGGTAAGTTCAGTATTTAAAGAGGAAAACAACAAGTATGCCAATAAGACCATAGCGGACATTGCCCACGAACTGAATGTATCAGCAACAAGAGCTGCTGCTAAGGTGATTGCTGAGGATGAAGGCAAGAGTGCGATGATGATGTTGGATATATTTAGTGATGAGGATTTGGCTAAAATGATGGCTTCCAAAGTTGCGATGGTTGGTTCCGACGGGATACCGACGGGCAGAAGTCACCCAAGACTCTATGGAACCATGCCACTCTTTTTCCAAAAAATGGTAAAGGAACAGAAAGTATTCACGATGGAAGAAGCAGTACGTCGTGTTACTTCTCTTTCAGCATCTAGATTGGGACTTACTGACCGTGGCTTGATTAAACCAGGATACATGGCTGATCTTGTATTGTTTGATGAGAAAAGCCTTGGCGTAGAGGAAGATTATATGGCAGAACTTAGTCTTCCACTTGGTATACGTGAAGTATTTGTGAATGGAGCAAGTGCAAGCGAAGAAAAAGGAAGATTACTACGCGCTGGTGCATAAGTTCTTGTCTAAACAAGCCCGAGCGATTAAAATGAATAAAAACAAGGAGAAATACTATGAAACAGACATTTGGAATTCTAGTAGTCAATCGCCCGACCGTACTTAATCATATCGCGGGCTTGATAAGCCGAAGAGGGTACAATATCATCAGCATTGCTGCAGGTGCCTGTGAGGATCCACGTCTTACCAGAATTACCTTGGTCGTGGATTGCGAAGAAGAAAATGTAGACCAGATTCGGAAGCAACTAGTTAAATTGGTGGATACAGTGTATGTAGCTGATTTGACCAAAACAAAATCAATTGAGCGAGAATTGGCCCTGATCAAAGTGAAAGCGGAAGCAAAAGACCGTTCAGCGATTGTAGATATTGCGAACATCTTTGGTGCTAAGATTGTTAGTGCCCACACCGCCACCATGGTTATTGAAACATCTGGCAGTCCGGAGACGATAGATGCTTTGATCGTACTAATGGAAGAACGAGGAATTTTGGAAATTACCCGCACTGGTGTTATCGTGATGGCACGAGAAGAAGAATTGACCAAGTGCTAGTAGTTGTGTAGCGAGTTTGTGAAAAAATGATAGAGGAATTCACTTCTCAACGACGAATAAATACATAGTTACGAAACTATATTTTAGAAAGGAAGTGAAACGATGATATTTCGATGTACTATATGTGGATATTTACATGATGGCAATGAACCGCCGGAAGTTTGCCCTAAATGTGGAGCTGATAAAAGCAATTTTGTGGAAGTAGCTCAAGATGAGGCGGATAAGATAATTCGAGCACGTTTTACCAATGACCTCCATTTGCAGTTGTCTTCTTCTTTAGACACCATTATTATGATTACGGAAGAGGGCATAAGTGATGACTTGGACCCTGGCTGTGTGGATATTTTTTCCAAAACAAGGAACTGGGCCTTGCAAAGCAAGAAGATGATTACGGCTGAACTTGCGACTCATGTGAAAAAAGGAAAATGGAATTAATAAAGTCTTGCGGCGTTTGCCGCAAGACTTTTCTATATATAATCATAAATTATGCTTATGGTCTTTAAATTTTTATACTTTAGCGTTAGAATGGTTTGGACGTAGAATGCATTAGACGTAGCTACAATGGGAGGAACTATGCATAGCTTTAAACAACTACAGTGTTTTGTCGCCATCGTTGAAGAAGGCGGATTCACACCAGCAGCCCAAAAATTGTATATGACCCAGCCAGCCATTTCTTGGCAAATCAAGACGCTGGAAGGGGATATGGGGCTAAAATTAATTGAACGGAGTGAGCGAAAACTGGTTTTAACAGAAGCCGGTCGCTTATTCTATGAAAGTGCCAAAACCATCCTTAACCAGTACGAAAAGATGGATTGTGAGATGGAACAGTTTAAAAATATGGAAAAAGGTTCACTACGGATTGGTGCGTCTACTATTCCAGGCGAGTATCTTTTATCAGACAAGTTGGCCCGTTTTACTAGGATGTTTCCCCAAGCTGAATTGCGCATGCAGATAGGGGACTCTAGCAGTATTATTAAGATGCTCCTCCAGGAGAATATTAGCGTGGGCATTGTGGGATTACAACCCCAAGAAGAACAGATTGTGGCAAAACCTTTTCAGACGGATGAAATTGTTTGCATTGCACCCATAGGTCATCCCCTATGTGAGAAAGAACAGGTGTTGCTAGAAGATGTATTGCCCGAGAGAATTCTGATGCGTGAGTTCGGTTCAGGTACTCGCAACCAGTTGCAGCAAGAAATAAAGAAACGCAAAAATGTTAATTGCAAGGTGTTAATGGAATTGGGTAGTACACGAGCCATCCTATCCGCCGTAGAAGCGGGGTTGGGACTTAGCTGGGTTTCAAGAATGGCTGTGCGTGGTGAAAAAGTTAAGATCCTCACAATTGAAGATTTTCGCATCGAGCGAGAGCTATATATCATTTGGCTGAAGAATAGAACCCTAAGCCCCCTTGGTCAAACTTTTGTGGAAATGTTGGAGGAAGGGCATGACTGATTTAAATGAGATTGTAGTTCAAAAACTCAAAGAGCAAGGTGCTTCCTTTGTTGGATTTGCTGATTTGCTCCCAGTAAGAGAATATATCAAAAAGGAACATGGCGATGCGCTACTTCACTATCCACGGGCCGTGGTGATAGGTCTTGCCTACCCACGAGAGGTAGTTAATCAGCTGACGGATGGACCGACGCATACCTATCTTTATTACTATAATGTTCTGAATCGCAAATTAGATGAAATGGCTTTACTGATGGCCAATTATCTACAAGATCAGGGCTACCAGGCATTTCCTGTTCCCGCATCACAGCGAACAGGAGATGAAAGATTATCCGGAATCTTTTCGCACCGTCTGGCTGCCAACCTAGCAGGACTTGGTTGGATTGGAAAAAGTTCCTCTTTTATCCATCCAGATTTCGGGCCTAGGCATAGACTGGTAACTATTCTGAGTGATGCACACTTTGAGACAGGCACCCCTCTTAAAAATGGTTGCGGTAGCTGTAGGGCTTGCGTTGAGGCTTGTCCGGCAGGAGCCATAACAGGGAAAGAATTTTTAGCAGGAGATGTCTTAGAAGAACGATTTTTGGGTCATCTGTGTGATGACCATTTGAGTCGTGTGCGTAGTGCTTTCGGCAAAAGAGTTTGTGGAAAATGCATTGCTGCATGTCCCTATGGAAAGAGAGGAAATGGAAAATGAGTAAAAATAAAGAGGATAAGCAGAATCAATATTATTACGATAAAAAGAATGGGTGGGACGAAATGGACCGTGAAAAAGTGATGGCCCACGCCACTTCATATAAGGAATTTTTGGGGACTTGTAAAACAGAGCGAGAATCAGTGGACCATTTTATAAAAAAAGCAGAGGATGCTGGTTTTACAGCTTTTAAAGCAGAGGATTACCAAAAAGGATACAAGTTTTATTTCAACAATCGGGGAAAAGGGCTAATATTGGGCATTGTGGGAACAGAGTCTCTTTTGAATGGATTTAGTTTAGTAGGTGCACACGTGGACGCGCCTAGACTTGATCTTAAAGGACAACCTTTGTATGAAGACGATGGACTGGCCCTACTTAAGACGCACTACTATGGTGGAATCAAGAAGTATCAGTGGCTGTCAATACCCTTGGCCATTCACGGTGTTATAGTTTTAGAAAGCGGAGAGGTTAGGAAGATTGTGCTAGGTGAAAAGGACGATGAACCCGTCTTCACCATTGCTGATTTACTACCACACTTGGCGAAGGACCAGATGACCAAACCCATGAGCAAGGCGATTGAAGGCGAGGGACTAAATGTTCTTTTGGGGGCCATACCTTGTAAGGATAAAGAAGAAAAATCGCGTATTAAGAGTAATGTGATGACTCTTTTAAATGAGCGCTTTGGTATCAAAGAGGAAGATTTGATTAGTGCAGAGCTAGAGGTAGTTCCTAGTGGTAAGGCTCGTGATGTAGGTCTAGATAGTGCTTTTATCGGTGGATATGGTCAAGATGACCGCATCTGTGCCTACGCAGGGGTAGAGGCACTACTATCGGCGGAACAACTGCAATATAGTGCACTGGTCTTGCTTAGTGACAAGGAAGAAATTGGATCTAGTGGCAATACTGGTGCTCAGGGACGCTTTTTAGAATACTCGATTGCTAAGATGGCCCAAGCGGAAGGCTTACAGGGTTTATCTGTTATGGGAAGCATCATGGATAAGGCCAAAGCTCTTTCTGCAGATGTATCTGCTGCAATAGATCCTAACTATAAGAATCTTTTTGATACGAATAATGCACCCGAGTTGGGTAAAGGATTAATTTTGACTAAATACACAGGGTCTGGCGGTAAGTACGAAGCCAACGATGCGAGTGCAGAATATATGAGTGAAATTCGCAGGATATTCAACAAAGGTGGTGTAATTTGGCAGGCTGGCGAGCTGGGTAAGGTTGACCAAGGTGGTGGCGGAACCATTGCCATGTACCTGTCACAATTGGGAATTGAGACAGTTGATTCTGGGCCGGCACTATTGGGGATGCATTCACCTTTTGAAATTGCCGATAAGGCAGATATTTATAATACATATTTAGGCTATAAAGTATTTTTAGAAAGGAAATAAGATGAGTGAAGAATTACGTTTAACTGAAATGTCTAGCGCTGCTGGCTGAGCAGCTAAAGTAGGTCCGGGGACCTTGAGCAAAATATTGGAAAAATTACCGATGATAGAAGATAAGAATGTATTGATATGTGGCGACACCATGGATGATGCTGGCGTTTACCGACTTACAGACGAGTTGGCGATGGTACAGTCGGTGGATTTTTTCACACCGATGGTAGATGATCCCTACTTATTTGGCCAGATTGCTGCAGCCAATAGTTTGAGCGATATCTATGCTATGGGCGCAGAACCCAAGACGGCGATGAATGTTGCAGCATTTCCAGTAAACAAGATGGATCTCTCTATTTTGGAGGCTATTTTATGTGGAGGTGCAGATAAACTGATTGAGGCAAAAACCAGCCTGCTGGGAGGACATACTATTGAAGACGATGAACCCAAATACGGTCTGAGTGTAACTGGTATCGTTCATCCTGATAAAATCCTGGCAAATAGGGGCGCAAAAGAGGGAGATGTGTTGGTATTAACCAAACCCGTAGGCTCTGGTATTATTAGCACGGCCATTAAGGCTGAGATGGCGACAGTGGAACAAATTGCCAAAGTATCTGAAACCATGAGTACCTTGAATAAAGCAGCCTTCGATGCTACGAGAGGACTTAGTGTACATGCTTGCACAGATGTGACAGGATTCGGCCTGCTGGGTCATGCTTATGAGATGGTAGCAGATGACCGTGTTGGCTTTACCATCGAGTTCAATCGAGTACCGGTACTAGATGGAACGATGGATCTAGCTAAGATGGGGATGGTACCAGCTGGTGCGCATCGGAACAAGTGCTATCTTGCGGACAGATTGTTGTTTGCCGAACATATTACAGCCGAAATGCAAGATATTCTAAATGACCCGCAGACTTCTGGCGGTTTGCTATTGGCCCTTACAGAAACGGAAGCACAAACATATCTTAAACAAATATCAGATTTAGGTGGAAAAGGAAGCATCATTGGTTATGCAGATAAACATAGCCCAGGTAAAATTATAATTCGCTAACGAAAAAAGAATGTGAAGGTTTCGAAATCATCGGATTCAGCAAAGGAGATTGCTCTCTTTTGCTGAATTTTTTTGCGATGAGAGGAGGCGCAATGAACAAGAAAGGATCTACTACAATTTTGTTCGCCATTTTGCTACCGCTACTATTATTGTTCGGTATGTTCATTTTTGAAGCCTTGTGGGAGAGTTTGGCTAGGACTTATTTTGACCAAGCTTGTTACAGTGCGACAAGAAGTTGTCTAGCAGATTATGACACTAGTGTTTGGCAAGATTATGGTGTCTTCCTCTTCCAGGATGAGCCAGATGCCAAGCAACTTAAGGAGGATATTGAGAGTAACTTAGATAGCAATAATTGGCTGAAACTTCAGGTTACCCGGGTTCAGGCTCAGTCAATTGAGCCATTGGAAAGGGATGTGTTGAAAAGACAAATCCTTGAAAATGTAAAGTATGTGGCGCCGATTAGGGGAGCTCGGGCTTTATGGGATTTGGTCTCGCATTTAAAGTCGTCTGAATCGTATTCACATGCTGGTGCAAAGGCAGAACAATTGGAAATGACGCAGGAAAATATGAAAAGAACAGAGGAAAACAATAGGAAAATCAAGGACAAGAAGAAGGATATTAAGAGCCTCCGGCGCAGTATCAGCGCTGCAAAAAAAGAAGATCCACCTGACTCGGCGCGGATTGATAAACTAGAAAGGAAAGTACGTTCAAAAGAAAGAGAAATCGATAAGTTGTATGACGAAAATCGTGACCTTACCTATAAAACGCAAGATATTTTGACCAATCAGGGACTAAGCCAAGTGCCAGAAGAAGTAGATGCCAAGCAGATGGCTGAGGAAAGTAGGTTGCAGTCAACTTTGGATAAGATGACAAAAGCAAAAAAGAGAACAGAGGAAAGGCTAGGTTGGCGTGATGGGGCGACAGACCAGATGATATCAGGTAGTGAAATCGACACAGAGGATTGTGAGAACGCCTTGAATCTGATTCAGGCAGCTCGCGATATTCTAAAGGAGGGTAGAGACCGGTTTTATTTGGGAGAATATGCGCTAAAGTATTTTTCCGATGTCACGAGTGATAGCCATGAAGCGGAAATAGAATACTTGATTACCGGAGCCAAACATCCAGGAGCTTCCTATGGCCTACGTTTGTTAGCAGAGCGGGTGGCTTTAGATTCACTTGGCTATTTTCTATTGGATCCCAAATCACCACCGGAACTTCTGGCCAGAACCATCTACTCCTTAGTCTCAGGAGGAATACAAGGATTGATCGATCTTTACTACATGGTGGGATTAGAAGAAGCTGTACCCCTCATTCATATTACCCCGGGAACCACCAATCCATTTAAAAATATCCTGCTTGACTATGAGGACCACCAACGCTTGGATCTACTACTGACTGGTGAGGAAAAAAAACTAGACCGTATTCAAGAGCTTTTGCCAGTAGCTGGCTATACGGGCAAGCAAGTCCTTATTGAAGCTCGAATCCGCAGAATATTTCCCTTTCGCATAATTCGAAATGATGAAGCGCAAGATGATGCCAACTATGTACATCTCAGAAAGGAAATATGTATATGCTACTAAAGAATAATAGGCGAAGGGGCAGTCTTTGCCTTGAATTACTTCTATTCATGCCCCTCTTAGTAGGAATCTTTATATCCCTTATTTGGGGACAACTATTTTTTTTGGAGAGTCTTTATTTAGACCAAGCTACCTATGAGACCGTTAAGTCAATGGTGAGCATAGAAATTGCTGGAACGGCCTTTGGCTCTGTGCTTGGTGAGCAGTCAGAATCTATAATTTCATCACTTTGGGGCATAGGCTTGTCCGGAGATTCTGCAAAAAAGTTGATTTTAGCACATGATACTTCGGGTAGACTAACAGAAGAAAATATGGAACAAGTAAAAATCAAGAAGAAAGATGATGTCTTACAAGTTTTTTGCCGCTACCGCTCATCGTTTTTGCCAGATCTATTTATTGAGAGCAGAGCCGCAGAAAGGAGCTGGAAACCATGATTCTAAAACTATTGATGATGCTGTTCATATTTCTATGTATGGTATCGGATCTGAGGGAAAAACGGATACCGAACCATCTCATTGTTGCTTTTCTTATACCCTTGTCGGCAGGGGCCATCTATAATGGCCTACCAGAAGACTTTATGACCCTATCACTTCCCATTTTATTAATTTTATTTTTAATCTGGCTACTTGGCTTTTTAGGCGGGGCAGATGTGAAGGTCTTTATGGTATTGTCTCTCGCCTTACCAGGAACAACTGTGCTTAGGGTTTTATGCCTGACACTAGCTCTTTCGCTACTAGTATTTTTGATTCGAAGCATCTACCGGCGCTGCCTAGTGCGCTCCATGCCAATGATGCCTTTTATTGCGACAGCAACTTTGGTGATTTGGCTATGATGTACCTAGATGGATTAACACCACATTGTCAGAGCATGATCCAACAAGGAAAGATCCCCTACCTACTGATTGGTGTCCGAAGAAAAACAGATACAGGCTGGGGTATAGACTACCAGACCAAAGGTAAGCACCCGCTAAAAGAATTGCTCGAGAAGGGAGGAAGTAAAGAAATATATCGGTTTGCCCGACGTATTGTGTATTGCTATTATGATTTGGAGTCGGAATATTTCATACCAGGTAGTTATCTTTGCTTGGAAGTAGAGCAGATTTTTGTAGATAAGGACGATGAACTGTATTTTAAGCTGGACTCTGTTGGGCATTACCAGTTGTATCCCATCATGAGGATTCTGCTTTCAGACCGATGGCAAAAACAAATACTGATTCCAGAGAGTAGAAAAGAGTGGATGTTCCTAATCGAGGAGTGTGAACAGAAGGAGAAAATGACCAAACGCCTCATAATGGCCGAGAACGAGCCGGAAAAATCGGAGCAGAAAGGTTTCATGGAACGATTTTATGAAGCAAAAAAAGATTTAGTGAAAGACGACAAAAAGCTAGTCTTGCTATGGGTTGGATGCTTCTTTATTGGAGTCTTACTTTCGCTCTTTTCTTGAGTCCAGCCTCTAAATAGGATATAGTATAGAAGAAAATTTGGAGGTGACGTATGGAGTCGAGCATCATAATTACTTTTTTACTGTATCTTTTATTTATGCTTTTTGTAGGCATCTACTTTTACAAAAGAACGAGCGATTTGTCAGACTACATTCTAGGTGGACGAGGTCTTAACTATTGGGTAACTGCACTGTCAGCCCAAGCGTCGGACATGAGCGGTTGGCTTTTAATGGGCCTTCCCGGCGCAGCCTATCTTGCTGGCTTAGAATCTGTTTGGATTGCCGTAGGCTTGGCAGTAGGAACTTACTTGAACTGGAAATATACAGCCAAGCGGCTTAGAGTTTACACGGAAGTGGCCGGTAATGCTTTGACGCTATCGGATTATTTTCAAAACCGTTTTCATGACAAGTCCAACGTTTTGCGTATTGCAACAGCTGTTTTTATTCTGATTTTCTTTCTCATTTATACTGCCTCCGGCTTGGTTGCAGGCGGCAAATTGTTTAGCACTGTATTTGGTTTCCAATACCAGATTGCCGTTGCAGTTGGCGCCTTGGCCATCATAACCTATACCTTTTTGGGAGGCTTTATGGCTGTATCTTGGACGGACTTTTTCCAAGGTAGTTTAATGTTCTTGGCAATTCTGCTCGTTCCGGCTGTCAGTATTGTGACCTTGGGTGGATTTGGTGCAAGCCAAGCGGCTATAGCGGCCATCAATCCAGAGATGTTGAACCCCTTTAGTGATCTGAGTGGTGGCGCTCTTTCCTGGATGGCGGTGGTTTCTTCACTCGCTTGGGGTTTCGGCTATTTTGGACAACCACATATTCTATCTAGGTTTATGGCCATTGAAAAAGCAGATGAAATCAAAAAATCCCGTACTGTGGCCATGATTTGGGTAATCATTTCACTCTTTTGTGCAGTGATTGTCGGTATGTTGGGAAGAGCAATCATGCCTGGTCTAGAAGGAGCTTCTGTTGAAAAGGTATTTATGCTGATGGTTCAAAGCATGTTCAACCCTTGGATTGCAGGAATTATGTTGGCAGCTATTTTAGCCGCCATCATGAGTACGGCTGACTCTCAACTATTGGTGACAGCTTCTGCGATTTCACAAGATATTTATCGTCCCTTTATTAAGCCAAATGCTAGCCAAAAAGAACTGGTTTGGGTGGGTCGGATTACGGTAATCGTGGTGGCCTTAATTGCATTTATCATTGCCTTGAATCCGAATAACAAGGTACTAGATCTCGTGGCTTATGCCTGGGCAGGTTTTGGTAGTGCTTTTGGTCCGGCAATAATTATTTCGCTTTTCTGGAAACGGATGACCAGAAATGGAGCAATTGCGGGTATTCTGACGGGTGGTATCGTTGCTTTGGTATGGCAACAGCTTTCTGGCGGCCTGTTTGATTTATATGAGATTGTGCCAGGATTTATATTGGCGTCAATAGCAATTATTATTGTATCTAAGATGGGCGAAGAACCAGATGAGATAATCAATCGTGAATTTGAAAAAGTTTTGAAACTAGCGAAATAGAGAAGCGCCAGCTGGGGCTGGCGTTTTCTTTTTAGCTGCTTTACATGTAACATGTTAATAGCTATAATGGTCTAAGGGGGCTAAAGAATGCTTAATGAGTATGATTATATAGTAGTGGGAGCGGGCGTTGTGGGTTTGGCCATTACGGGCCATCTCGCTAAGAAGAACAAGAAAGTTTTGCTAGTCGAACAAAATGACTATGGAACGGCAGCATCGGGGACCAATTTAGGACAGCTTTCCGTAACTGACCGGAATCCTGGTCTTGAGATTGAGATGGTCAGGGAAACGTTTGCGGCCTATGCTGAAGCGAATGCGGAATACAAACTAGAATATTTACGAAAAGGCGGGCTTTGTACTTTGGAGACGGATGAAGACATAGCCATTGCTGAGCGTTTGGTTCCAGAAAAAAAAGCCAAGGGCTACGATTTAGAGCTTCTTTATGGAGATGAAATTACCAGGGTGGAGCCCTATATAGAAAATTTGAAAGGTGGCGTCTATTCTCCTGATGAAGGTCGCATAAACCCATTTAAAGTGAATCATTGGCTGATGCAAGAAGCCTTGGATGCAGGTGCAAAATATCTATCTTATACGAAAGTGCACAGCTTTGAAGAAACCAAAACAGGAATTACTTGCATCACGTCAGACCGATCTTATACAGCAAAGAAGGTAGTCTTGGCTACAGGGTCTTGGAGTAAGGAACTGTTATCTGGAATTGGAGTTGATCTTCCGATTGACTATATCCGAGGAACCGCCATGGTGACGCAGACCTTTCCGAAGATGATTAATGGACCGGTCGAAGACGGTGCTTTTTTCACAGGAAATGTCCCCGATGGAGATACCATCTATTTTGGGGGTGTTCAGGAAGAAAATGGCAGTATTGTTATTGCACAGGCCAATCGAGTAGGCGTGGACTATAACACGGAGGTGGACAACTTGGACTTGACGAAAATGGCAAAGCTCTTTTTGAGTCATTTCCCGGTCTTGAAAGATATACAGATTGTTAGATCTTGGTCGGGTAATACGACTACAACGCAGGATGATGAACCATTTTGGGGCTTTTGCCAAAACCACCCCAGGCTGTTTTTAGCCATTGCCTTCAAGGGAGCGTTTTCTCTGGCTCCTGCTGTTGGGAGGCGTACTGCGGATTGGTTGGTTGATGGATGCTATGATGAGCGTTATGAAAAATGGAGTCCCAATCGGATGGGACTAAATAAGGAGGAAGCATGAGAGTCGAAAAACATCCCATATTGGGAGATGCAGGTGAAAGAGAAACCGTGAACATCGTTGTTGATGGTAGACCCATCCAAGCTCGAAAAGGTGAGAGTATTGCTGCGGCCATGCTAGCAGAGAAGCTTCGTATCTGTCGCCGTACGGCTAGGCTTAAAGAAGCAAGAGGCCTATTTTGTGGTATCGGACAGTGTACAGACTGCGTGATGCAGGTGAACGGCGTACCCAATATCAGAACGTGCATTACCGAGGTGCAAGAAGGAATGGTTGTATGTAGCCAAGAAGGTGTGGGAACATGGGAGGCCAAAGATGAATAATTCCAAGATTGACTTAATCGTCATTGGTGCAGGCCCGGCCGGATTAGGCGCTGCTATAGAGGCGGCCAAACGAGGAGCAAAAGTTCTGGTCGTTGATGAGAATGCTAGACCCGGTGGACAATTATTCAAGCAAATTCATAAGTTCTTTGGTTCAAAGGAACATATGGCAGGGACACGCGGATTTAGAATTGGAGAAAAGCTACTGCGCGAAGCAGAGGAATATGGTGTCACTGTATTGCTAGATACGCTAGCCTGGGGAATTTTTAAGGATAATGTAGTAGCGGTCAGAAAAGGCACTCAGGCTTACTCAATCCAAGCGAAAAAAGTAATAATTGCAACAGGTGCTACAGAAAATGCACTTAGTTTCAAGGGCTGCACCAAGCCAGGGGTAATAACAGGTGGTGCTGCACAGACTATGGTGAATATTCAAAGAGTAACACCTGGAGAAAAAATTTTAATGGTCGGCACAGGTAACGTGGGATTGATCGTATCCTACCAGCTGATGCAAGCAGGGGCAGAGGTCGTTGGCATTGTAGAAGCAGCCCCGGCTGTTGGAGGTTACGATGTACATGCTAATAAAGTACGAAAAGCTGGTGTTCCGATTTATTTGGGCCATACAGTAATCGAGGCTTTGGGCAAAGATGAGGTTACGGGGGCATTAATAGCGCCGGTGGATTGTGATTTCAAGCCTCAAATGGAAGACGCCTTCCAGGTGGAGTGTGACACCATTTGTCTTGCTGTTGGTTTAGCACCGAGGATTGATTTGGCCATGAATGCGGGCTGCGAACACATATTTAGTCCGGTACTGGGTGGTCATATGCCTTGGCACGATAATAGAATGCGGTCTTTACCGGATGTCTATGTTGCTGGCGATGTAGCTGGCATTGAAGAAGCAAGCTCCGCGCTGGAGGAAGGTAAACTTGCGGGGGTGGCCGCTGCTGATGATTTAGGACTTTTAAATCCAAAGGAAAAGGAGTCTATCTATCAAGAAATCGAGTCTCGATTAAACAAACTCCGAAGTGGCATATATGGTGATAAGAGAAGAGAAGCAAAATGTGAACTGATCGAAAAGGGGGGTAAAAATAATGAGTAAAAACAAATTATTAGCTGATATATACTGCATAGAACCGATTCCGTGCAACCCCTGCGAAACCTCATGCCCTTTTGGTGCCATCACCATAGGTGAAAACATCACCAACTTGCCGGTTGTGAACGAGGATTTGTGCAGAGGCTGTGGTATATGCTTGGCGATATGCCCAGGCTTAGCGATAAGACTATTACAAGAAGAGTACAAGGATGGCACTTCCTTAGTGGCTTTTCCCTATGAATATGAACCACTACCAGAAAAAGGAGATCTGGTTCAACCGGTTGATATGCAAGGCAAGGTATTGGGAGAGGGAACCGTTATAAAGCTTCAAAAACCCTTGAAGGATGATCCGACCCGACTTGTTTATGTGGAAGTTTCTAGAGAGATTGCAAGGGAGGTTCGGAGTATCAAGCGACTTAAGAAAGAAAAAGTCGAGGAAGATATTATCGTGTGTCGTTGTGAAGAAATCGGTATGAAAGAAATATTGGCAGCCATTGAAAAAGGCGACCGAAGTCTGAATGCAATTAAGAGACGGACCAGAGCCGGAATGGGTCTATGCCAAGGAAAGACCTGCAGCAAGTTGATTTCCAGAATGATTTCAGAGGAAACTGGCTTGAAGGCAAATGAGATAGACCCTTCAAGCAAGCGCCAGCCAGTCAACCCAATAACGCTAGGAACTCTAGCGAGTACAGCGGAGCATCCTTTGATTCAGGATTTGGATGAGCTGAAGCGGGAATTGGAATCGTAGAGTCGGAGCTGCTATGGAAAAGAATCGTTATAAGAGCAAAAGTGAACTGGTGTTTGAAGAAATATGGGAACGAGTTACCCATGGTATTTTAAAGCCAGGAGATCGTTTCAGTGCTCAAGAAATTGCCGAGGAATTGGGGGTCAGCCGTACTCCGGTCAATGAGGCCATGAAGAGAATGTCTGAATATGGTCTAATACGAATTTTACCCAATGTAGGCTATCAAGTTAATGTGCTAAGATGGCGGGATATTGAGGATATCATGCGAATTGAGTGCCTTCTAGAAACGGAGGGACTCAGGCTGAATAAAAATGGATTTGATTCGGCTCTTATTCAGGAACTAAAAGATATCAATAGGAGAACGATTGAGGCCTTAGAACGCAAAGACCGACAAGCCTATTACCGATTGACAGATGAATTTCACGTCCGTTTTATTCACCTGTCTGGATCACGAATTTTGCAGGATGTATTCGTGAAAAACCGTCACTATGCGGGATGGGATGATGGGAAAATACTGGAAATGACGGAGTCACTCAAGGAATTGCTGAGGGACCACGATGCGGCTTTGGACCTCTTACTTGAGGGTCGGCTGGATGAAGCCATTGAGAATTTGAAGATTCACTCGGAACAATCCATCCAACTGGTACATCAAAGTTTAAAAAATAGTAAATATCCGGGTATATAAATTAAAGACAAGCCGCCCTTTGCGGTTTGTCTTTTTGTTCAAATTGATTTGCGAGTAGAATAAGCTATAATAGAGTATGTATATAATTTTATATTGATAAATGGGAGGTAATTATGAGTAAGAACATAGAAAAAATGGAGTTTCAAACAGAAGTTAAAAAGATGCTGGATATTGTCATACACTCGTTGTATACCGATGTAGAGATATTTTTACGGGAACTAATTTCAAATGGTACGGATGCTATGGAAAAGGCGAGATACATGCAAGTATCGGGGGATGCAGAATTGGCTGGTCCGCCATTAGAAATCCATATTAGTACCGACGAAGAAAAGAATACCCTGACCATCGAGGATGCGGGTATCGGGATGAGCAAAGAAGAGTTGATTGAAAATCTAGGAACCATAGCACATTCTGGTGCTAAAACGTTTATTGAAAAGTTGGGTGAAAGTGATTCCAAAGATGTCAATTTGATTGGACAATTTGGTGTCGGATTTTACTCTGCCTTTATGGTGGCAGATAGTGTGGAACTATTTACGAAATCGATAACTGGAATGCCTGGGGTCTACTGGAAAAGCGAAGGAGCTGGTACCTACGAAATTGCCGAAGATGACAGCGTAGAACGGGGCACAAAAATTTTACTGCATTTGAAATCTAGCTGTGCTGAATTTGCAAAACCAGATCGGTTGAAGGATATCATTAAACAGTATTCCTCCTTTGTCAGCTTCCCTGTCTTGGTGGAGGGTGAACGAGTCAACACAGTAGATGCACTATGGCTCAAAAATAAGAAAGAAATTACGGAAGAAGAGTATCAGGAGTTCTATAAGTTTGTAGGCGGGGATTATCAAGAACCGTTGATTACCTACCACTTTAGTGTTGATGCACCATTGGCTATTCATTCTATCCTCTATGTACCCAAGGAAAATATGGAGCTTAGAGGCTTTGGACAACTTGACCCTGGTGTTAGGTTGTACAGCAAGAGAGTGATGATTCAAGAAGTGAATGACTCTCTATTGCCCAAATGGTTGCGTTTCCTAAAAGGCGTAGTTGACAGCCCAGAGATTCCCTTAAATATTTCTAGGGAAACGATGCAAGACAGTATGCTGATGAAAAAAATTGGCAAGGTACTAACAGGAAGGTTCCTGAAATATCTATCAGACTTAAGCAAGAAAGACCCGGATACTTATCTAGAATTTTATAAGAAATTTGGGGTTTACTTGAAAGAAGGTTTGGCTTCAGATAGCGACAATAAGGAAAAGCTAATCAAACTGTTGCGCTTTGAGTCCTCTAAAGAGGAAAGTGGTAAACTAATTTCAGTTGACGACTATTTGGCAAGACAAGAAGAAAATGAAAATAAGGCAGATGAAATATACTACATGAGTGGTGCTAGTAGGGAGGTTATTGAAAAGAGTCCTTATTTAGAAATCTTTGCGAAGAAGGATCAAGAAGTTTTATATACTTTTGATGGCTTGGATGATTACGTGCTGTCTATGTCTGGTGAGTACAAGGGTAAACATTTTGTATCAGCAGAAACAGCAGACCTCTCTTACGAAGATGAGCACAAGGGACTTGATGAAGAACAAGCGAAAGAATTGGCCGAATGGTTTAAGGAAACCTTGGGTGATAAAGTAAGTGATGTGAAGGCCTCTAAACGACTATTGGATAGTCCTGTTTTGGTTAAGAGTTCCATGGGTATGAGTAGCAACTTAGAAAAATGGTTGACTATGATGGATGCTAACCCGGGTACCATGCCAAGAGTGCTAGAGTTTAATCCCCATCATCCTTTGCTGATGTCGCTGTACGAACATAGAGATGAGAAAGAAAAAAGTGTGTTGCTCGCCAAACAGCTGTTTGACAATGCGATGCTGGCGGCGGGATTGCCTGTTGATTTTCCTGAACTGGTGGCTAGAATCAACCGTTTGATGGAAGAATCTTTCCAGTAAGGAGCGAAACTATGAACAAGGAGGCCATCTTTGATATTCGAGACGTCACCAAGGTCTATGATATGGGAGAGGTACAGGTTCATGCCTTGCAAGGAGTTAATTTGCAAGTTGCTCGTGGTGAGCTGGTGGTAGTATTGGGAGCCAGCGGATCGGGTAAGAGTACCCTTCTGAATATTATCGGAGGGATGGACTTTGCCACACAAGGAGAAATCCTATATCGAGGTGAGGACATATCAACCTATAGCGAATCGGAATTAACTGAATTTCGCAGACAAGAAGTTGGCTACGTGTTTCAGTTTTATAACCTAATGCCGGCATTGACGGTGCGAGAAAATGTAGAACTCGCTTCTGAAATCAAGTCGGACGCCTTGGATGTTATGGATGTGCTTAAACAGGTGGGGTTGGAAGATAGAGTCAATCATTTTCCATCTCAACTTTCGGGTGGAGAACAGCAAAGAGTGGCGATTGCTCGGGCAATCGCCAAGAACCCCGAAGTACTTTTATGTGATGAACCTACAGGCGCCTTGGATTTTACGACTGGCCTCAAAATCCTAGAAATCATTAAACATATTCACGAGACTAGCGATCGAACAATCTTACTCATTACCCACAACAAGGATATTGCTCAAATGGCCGATAGGGTCGTTCGCATGCGAAGCGGACAAATCTTAGAGACGTTTCGTAATGAATCTCCGAAGGATCCTTCAGAGATAAGTTGGTGATTCTATGAGAATACTGAACCGCATGTTGTATAGAGACGTCAAAGCACACAAAGCGCAGCTGATTGCAGTCAGTGTTGTGTTGATGTTCGGCGTGTTTTCCTTTCTATCGACGTATATCTCTTATGTAAATATTAACCGGGCGGCAGAATTCTACTATGATGAATACCGTTTTTTAGACTATTATGCCAAAGCCAATCATATTGATGAATCCACGGCAAGGACTTTGTCGAAAGAATCGGGAGTTCTTGCTGCTGAACCACGAATAAGTGAGGAAGCAAGAATTGACATAGGGGAAACGCGGGTTTCAGTCAAGGTAAATAGCTTACCGGATAATCGAGAACCATACGTAAATCAGCTTTACTACTTTGAAGGTAAGGCGCCACAGGAAGGCAAGAATCAATGTTTGGTTTCCTCAACATTGCAAGAATACCATAATTTGCAAATCGGGCAAGAGATTGAATTAATTGCTGAGGGCAAGGAGACTACCTTGCAAGTTTCCGGTGTAGTGGCAAGTCCGGAGTATATCTATGAAGTTTCCAACTCCAATTCTCTTTATTCGGTACCTGGAGAATATGGCATTGTCTACCTGAATGAAAAATTCATGCAAAATCTATTCGGCTACCAAGGCTCCTATAATGAAATTCATTTTTTACTTGAGCCAGCCGTTGCTGAGATGACGATAGATAATATTGAAGAAGTGTTGAAAGATTCAGGCTTTGTAGCTGGTATCAAGCGAGAGGATCAAATTTCCAATTCGCTACTCCGACAGGAAATTGATCAGCTGCAGAATATGGCAGTGCTGTTTCCAATTTTGTTTATGAGCATTTCAATATTCATGCTCTATATTATGATGAAGAGAATCATTCAAAATCAACGCATTTCCCTTGGAACCATGAAGGCACTGGGACTGTATCGAAGGGACATCCTGTCATACTATCTGAAATTAGGTGGAATTAGTGGGGTAGTCGGTTCTCTCATAGGGGCAGCCTTAGGGAGCTATGGAGGGATAGCGCTGAATGAATACTATACCTTGTACTTTCATATCCCAGTAATGAATGTAGAAATTGATCCTGTCTTGCTACTCATTGCCATTGGCAGCGGGGTTGGTGTAACCCTCTTAGGTGCTTACTTTGCTGGTCGTTCGGCCTTTGCTTTGATGCCAGCAGAGGCGATGCGTCCGGTAGCCCCTGAAGTGGTAATTGGCTTTGACTACGAAAAGAGACTAGGAAAAATTTGGCACAGGGTTCCTTTCGGTTGGAAAATGGTTATTCGTAATATTGGCCGAAAGAAATTCAGGACAGCCGCAACGGCATTGGGCGTATGCTTTACGGTCATCATGCTTCTAGTCAGTATGTTTATGGGAGATACCACAGACAATCTTATGCAAAAGAACTTCCATGAATACCAAAAGTATGACATTAAAGCAAACTTTATTGCACCAGTAGCCTTCCAGGATATAAGAGCATTGGCAGAAATAGAAGGCGTAGAAATCTTAGAACCAGTGTTGGATGTAGGCGTGAAGTTGACCTACAAGGGAGAAGAAAAAGATATCTTGCTGAGCGGTGTCAAACCAGACACCCAGATGGTAAGCTTGAAAGACAAAAGGGACCGTCAGCTGTCGATTCCCTCATCGGGTATTGTGATGCCTGCCAGCTATGCTGAGAATATGGGTATTTCGGTGGGAGATGTGGTTAGTATTGAACCATATGATAAACGACTTACTAAAAAGCAGGTTACGGTGGTCGCTTTAGCAGAACAGTACATGGATTTTTCTAGCTATACAGATATTGAGTATCTTGGAAAGCTATTTGACGATTCGAGGTATGCTACTGGTATCTTAGTAACAGCTGATGAAGAACACTATATGAGCATTGAGGATGAGTTGCAGGATTATCCCTATGTCATGTCTGTAAGCAACCGGGCGGAAATGGTAGCTTGGTTGGAGAGCATGATGGGATTTGTGAATGTTTACATGGGTGTGATGCTACTGATTTCCGGGATTATTGGTTTTGCCATAATTTTTAATAGCACCCTAATCAATATTGCGGAGAGAAAACGAGAATTGGCAAGTCTGAGAGTACTAGGATATCGCATTCGTGAAATCAAAAAAATGCTAGAACGGGAGAATATGCTAATCGCTGTATTGGCTTTGGTTCCAGGCATCTACCTGGGATACCAAATTAGCATTCTTTTCGGGAAAACCTTTACCAATGATATGTACAACCTAGTAATTGTCATATCGACTAGAAGTTACTTGATTACCATTATTTCAACGCTGTTTTTCGTCTGGTTTGCAGGCGTAGCTGTACGCTCACGCATACACAGTCTTGATATGGTGGAAGTTCTAAAAGATCGTGAGGGATAAACATGATGAAAAAGAAGAACAAAGACAAGCAGAAGACTAAAGGTAAGGGATTTCGATGGCTGCTGTTGCTAGGTGTAGTGATAGTTGCTGGAGTATTGCTTTTTTATTCCATGAAACCAGCTGAGGTATTGGGTATCCAAGTTGCCCTTTCAGATATTGAGGAGAGCATCGAAATCGATGGTTATGTAGCTTTGGAAGAGGAGATTACGGTTTACAGCTCTCACGCTGGCTATGTCCGCAATTTGCTAGCAGACAAAGGATTGGATGTGTTGGTAGCAGACTTTCTAATGAACGTTGAGGATTCTGGTATCAATTTGGGTGCTAAGACGCTGGATGCTTCTTTGGCTGAAGCCAAATCATTACTTTCCTTGGCAGCCAACGACAATAGCTATGCACGGGATCGATATGAAAAGCAAAAGCTCTTATTTGAGGCTGGAGCAGCATCAGAGTCAGATTACCAAGCCGCTCTCAATGCATATCGAACTACCGGCAGTGCCTACAATGCCGCATTGGCGAGAGTGGACCAGATAAAATTGCAATTAGATGAAGCCGTTCGTAGCGAAGAAAAACAGAAAATTACGGCACCTATACAAGGCAAGATTTTAGATGTGTTTGTGCAGGAAGAAGCCTATGTGGCTCCAGGCAGTCCTTTGGTCCGGATTGGCAACTTGGATTCTCGGATTATTGAAGCTAGTGTATTGGTTGACGATATGGATGATTTGGATATAGCTGATCCAGTGACCTTGTCTGCGAACTACTTGGATCAAGAGCTTAAGGGAACCATCGAATGGATTTCCCCATCGGCGGAAACCTCATTTTCAACCTTGGGCGTGGAACAAAAACGTGTTCCCCTAAAGATATCCTTTGACTTATCAAATGATATCTTACAGCCGGGATATAGCTTAGACTGTAGCATCCAGACCACCAGCAGTAAACAAACAATGGTATTGGACCGCAAAGCAATATTCAGCCATAATGGTGCTGATTACGTATATTTGATTAAGGATGGGTTACTTATAGAGAGTCCTGTTGTTTTGGGCTTGGAAGAGTTAGAACGTGTTGAGATTGTGGAAGGACTTGATGTTGGTGATTGGGTGGTTGCCACACCCGATGTCGATACCAAAGATGGCATGAAAGTGAAGAGGATAGAAGAATAAGGATGGACAACATGGGTTACATATTAAACTATATTCAGAATATTTTTACATTGGCTTTTGTTTTGGAAACACTAATCGCTCTGGCTGTGTTGGCGGCATTTTTGTTTGTCAACCGGTTCTTAAGGGGGAAAATAGTTGCTATTGTCAGGAAAGGGTTAGCTAAGACGAAACTCACTTGGGGTGATACACTCCTAAAGGCGATGGATAAACCGCTAGGATTTCTTATTAATGCAGTAGGTTTCTATTTCTTTTTAGTGCTATTCCCACTGACCAGTGGATTCAATATTTTTTGGATGAACTTTCTCCGGAGCATACTGATTATCACTCTGGCACGAATTATTAGCTTTTTGGCAGATGATTTTGCAGGCATATTGCTGAATAGCCTTAAAGATAAGCAGGCGAACCAGACCATTCGCCCTTTGATTACGCGAACGCTTCAGGTATTGGCCTATGCATTAGCGATTCTAATGATTGCCCAAGAATGGGGCTATGACGTAAAAGGCTTTATAGCAGGACTAGGCTTAGTCGGTTTTGCGGTAGCCATGGGTGCACAGGACACCATTACAAACATGTTATCTGGCCTATTCTTGATTGCCGACCGGAGCATCGCTGTTGGTGATTGGGTATCCAACGATCAGGTTGAAGGAACCGTTGAGGAGATGAGTTTTAGAACTACTAAAATTCGTACTTTTGAACAATCGCTTATTACAGTGCCGAACTCAATTTTGGCTAACAATCCTGTTACCAATTACACCCAAAGAGGTATGCGCCGAATTAGGTTTACGCTAGGTGTCATGTATAAGACTAGTGCAGAACGCTTGGATGCGGTCATTAAAAGGATTGAAAATATGTTGCGGGAGCATCCTAGGGTGGTTAACGATACAATCTATGTTCATTTTACAACTTTTAATGATTCAAGCTTAGATATCTTAATCTATTGCTTTACCGATGCATTGAATTATGGAGAATTCATGAAAGTTAAAGAGGAAATTAATTTTAGCATTATGGATATCCTAGAACAAGAATCCGTATCTGCAGCCTTCCCATCTACTTCACTCTATATTGAGGATGCACCTCCGATTATTGGAAAATTAGCAGAGTAATAGGTGTTGGGGGATTTTCAATTCTAAGTGATTCAAGAAGGACTGAGGTAAAAAAAATAGGAGCACAAGCTCCTATTTTTTATGTTTTTCATGTGCATCCTTTAGTTGTTTAAGGAGATCCATTTCCTCGCGACTTAGGTGTTCAGGCATTTTTATACTGACTTTCAGTACTAAATCACCCTCCCCGGTTCGATTTTTCAAGCCTTTACCCTTGATACGAATCTCATCCCCACCCTGGGTTTTCTTGGGTATCTCAATTTCCAAGGTTTCTTCAAAAAAGCGTAAGTCCAGCTTTTTACCAAGCACTGCATCCCAAGGTGTGACGCTGACGCGACCAACCAAATCCTTGCCTTCTGCAGTAAATCCTTGGCCTGGTTTAATTTTTATTTTGAGATAGAGGTTGCCGTTGCGGCCACCATTTTTCCCTGCATTACCCTTGCCTGGAACCTTGATTTTCATACCTTCTGTTGCTCTAGGTGGAATCTTAATTTCCAAACTGTGGGTATGTGGTACTTTTTTACCATTTACTGTTTTGGTTGTCCGAATCTTGATGCTCTTTTTGGTGCCACTATAGGCTTCGGCAGCTGTTATCGTTAAATCAATATCTCTGTCCGCTCCGTCTACAGGCGTCGGTTTAGGCTGATAGCCTTGACGGCCTTGTTGCCCATACATGTTACTAAAAGGATTGCCTTGGCTAGCCCCACCAAAGGGACTTCCGCCAGCATTTCCAAAAAGGGTGTCAAAAAAGTCAGAAAAGTTTGACGATGATTGTCCGCCAGCACTTTTGAAATCAAATCCTCCAAAGTTAAAGTCGGAGAAATCCTGACCTTGTTGCCAGTTGTGTCCAAGCTGGTCATAACGCGCCCGCTTGTCTGGATCCTTTAACACTTCGTACGCTTCATTTATCTCTTTAAATTTTTCTTCGGATCCTGCATCTTTATTTACGTCTGGGTGGTACTTGCGAGCAAGTTTACGATAGGCTGATTTGATTTCCTTGTCACTTGCTTCCTTGTTTATTCCCAGCGTCTCATAATAATCATGATAACTAATTCCCATGGTTTTTCTCCTAACGTCAGATAAGGTCAAATACTATCCTTATTATAGGGCAGCGGATTCGCGAAATCAAGTCTTTGGGCTTGCCAAAGAAAAGAAAAAGCGTATAATGTTTGTTAAGACTAACAAACGGAGATGACATATGCATAAATTATCTAGTGCTAATCAAGATTATTTAGAAACCATATACCTACTTTCGAAAGAGGAGGAGTCGGTTCGCGCTACAGACATAGCGCATCGTCTGGGTGTATCGAAGGCTAGCGTAAATCAGGCAATCAAAACATTGAAGGATGTTGGCTTTGTTATAAATGAACGATATGGTCCGGTCAAATTGACTGACAGCGGAAGATTCGAAGCGAGGAGGATTCATTTTCTACATCACCTAATCAAGGATTTCATGATGAGTACATTGAATATCCGGGAAGAGATTGCGGAAAAAGAGGCCTGTCAAATCGAACACGTTCTAGGAAACCAAACGGTCAAAGCGATTGTAAATTATATGCGCAACAATGAAATAACGGTAAAGCATTTCGATTTGGATCAGGTGCATGAGTTTTTATTTTACTCTAAGAGACTGAGCGAACTGAAGGTGGGAGACCAAGGGGTAGTCAAAAAAATTGATGCTAAGGGCGACTTGAAACGACGCATTATGGAAATGGGCGTTATTAAGGGCGATGTAGTTGAGGTTATTGGCGTTGCACCGATGGGTGACCCCATATCGCTGCGTATCGGGGATTATAACCTGAGTTTGAGACTCAAGGAGGCCGATAACGTGTGGGTAGAAGTGCTTTAGAAAGGACAAATCATGGAGAGTCAAAGAGTTGCGTTGATTGGAAACCCCAATTCTGGGAAAACAACGCTTTTTAACGCCTTGACTGGATCGACACAGCAGACAGGGAATTGGCCAGGTGTGACAGTCGAAAAAAAATCTGGGCGTTTACTACAATATAAAGAAATTGAATTGATTGACCTTCCGGGAACATACAGCCTGGGGGAGTACTCTGAAGATGAGTTGGTGGCGAAACGTTATCTATTAGATGAAAGACCGGATGCAGTTATTGATGTGATAGATGCATCTAATCTGAAACGGAATCTCTATCTAACCATGTTGCTGCTGGAAATGGGTGAGAACCTTGTCCTTGCGGTCAACATGTTGGATGCAGCTAAGAGTCGTAATGCGGAAGTTGATGTAGAAAAACTGTCTGCTCTTTTGGGTGTACCAGCCGTACCTACTGTCGGTGTAAAGGGAAAAGGTGTACAGCAACTTGCAGATTCGGCGCGAAATAATCTAAATCGCAAGTGTCAGTCCTTTCGCATTGACTATGGACATGAATTAGAGCACCACCTCTGTAAACTGGAGAGGATGCTTCATACAAACAATTTCTGTAAAATCCAATATCATCCTACAGAGAAACAGCCCTTAAAAGAGGGTGGACGACGTCGCGGGTTTAGAAGACAACGTGGTATGATGGGCAATAATACTACCGAATGCGATGACAGAAACAGGAGTCTTCCGGCATTGCCAGCTCGCTATCTTGCTGTCAAAATTTTGGAGAACAACCAGAATGTGATGCATCTGCTAATGGAAAACGGTTTGACGGAAGAACAACTTGCAGACATTGCGAAGGACCGGGAACATTTAGAGAGTGTTTTCAATGAAGACGTAGAAAGTGTAATCATTGAGAAACGCTACGGATTTATTGAAGGAATTGTAAAACAGGTAGTGAAAAAGAAACGGGTTAAAGAAGGTGGCATCAACCGTAAGATCAGTGTATCCGACACCATCGATACCGTGGTGCTGAATCGATATTTGGCCATTCCGATTTTCTTATTCATCATGTTTTTGATGTTTCAAATTACCTTCTCGCTAGGGGGGATCGTTGCAGATCTTTTTGATAGTGCACTAGGTGCTATCTCGGCAATGATAGGTTCTGGTATAGCTCATCCCCTACTCAGGTCCTTTATTGTAGAAGGCGTTCTAGGAGGATTGGGTGGCATACTAGTTTTTGTCCCTAACATATTTTTACTCTTTTTCGTGCTGTCTATTTTAGAGGACTCGGGATACATGGCACGGGGTGCCTACCTTATGGATGGGTTGATGCGAAAAATTGGTTTACAAGGCAAGAGTTTCATTCCTATGGTGACGGGATTTGGTTGTAGCGTACCAGCGGTTATGGCTACACGAACTTTAGAAAGTAAGAATGACCGCATGATTACCATGATGGTACTCCCCTTCATGTCATGTGGGGCGAGACTTCCAGTGTATGTTCTGTTTGCTGGTGCCTTCTTTGCTGAACGTGAGACACTAGTGGTATTTAGTCTTTATCTTTTGGGTATTGCGGTAGCTGTGCTCATGGCAAAGATCTTTCGTAAGACCTTATTTCCTGGAGAAAATACCCCCTTTGTCCTTGAATTGCCACCCTACCGTATTCCCACTTTACGTGGGGTAATGATTCACATGTGGGACCGAGGTAGTGAGTTTCTTCGGAAAGCAGGAACCTTGATTTTTGCGGTTGTCATATTGATTTGGGTATTATCCAATCTTCCTTATGGTGTTGACTATGCTTCGCAAGATTCCTTTATAGGACAAATTGGTAGTTTGCTTGCCGTACTATTCAAACCCTTGGGTTTTGGAACCTGGGAAGCCTCCACTGCTTTAATCTTTGGCATCGTAGCGAAGGAAGTCGTCGTGGCTACCTTGGGAACAGTATACGCTGCTTATGGAAGTTTGGGTTCGGCCATACAGCAATTGTGGACCCCGCTAGCAGGCTACTCCTTCATGATTATGACACTTTTATACACACCATGCATAGCAACCTTGTCAGCCATACGGCGTGAGACAAAAAGTACTCGCTGGATGCTTTTTTCCATGGGATACAGTTTTGCTGTTGCTTGGGTGGCATCCTTCCTATTTTACCAGATAGGGAGCGTGGTTCTTTCGCTGGTAGGGAAGCTTTGATGAGGTGATATGATGGAAACCATAATTTTGATAATAGTTGGACTTGTGGCACTGGGCGTGATTCTATTTATGACATTTGCCGGATCCAAATCAGGCTGCCACAAGAACAGCAGTGAGTGTTCGTCTTGCAGTTTGTACCGAAGCTGCGACCAACATCCTGCGCCACGAGATACACAGCAAAAACCAGTAGATGATAATAACGATGAACAAAAATCATAAGGGAGACATGTCTCCCTTTATTTTTTGGAAGGAAAAAGCTTTTATGGATGATTTTTTAGTAGTATCAAAAAAGGATATGCGTCACAGGGGCTGGGATAGATTGGACTTTGTATTGGTTACAGGTGATGCATATGTAGACCACCATTCTTTTGGTGCGGCAGTGATTGGCCGTGTTCTTACGAAGGCTGGTTACAAGGTAGGCATCTTGGCGCAACCCTATTTTCAAGATGAGCGAGATATGGATAAATTGGGTGAACCTAGACTGGGCTTTCTGGTGACATCTGGCAATATGGATTCCATGGTGGCTCACTACAGCGTGAATAAGAAAAGACGCCATCAAGATGCCTATTCCCCGGGTGGCAATATGGGGCATAGACCAGACCGGGCCGTAATTGTATACAGTCAGTTGATTCGTAAAAGATATCCCAATGCAAATATCGTGCTTGGGGGCATTGAGGCTAGCCTCAGACGTTTTGCACACTATGATTATTGGAACGACACCGTGATGCCGAGTATTTTAGAGGAATCAGGAGCAGATTTATTGGTGTATGGCATGGGGGAAAATACCATGACCCAGATTGCTGAGTTTTTAAACCAGGGATTTGAGGCTAAGGATATACAATGGTTGCCCGGAACCTGTTATCAGATTTCTGAAATTTCAGCTACACTGAAGAAGCAAGTAGAAATTGGTGAGGCCATACGTGCGGAAGGATACCTTGAAGTAAAGCGCAATCCAAAGGATTTCAATCAAGCCTTCCTAGCAGAGTATCGCCAGCAGGATCCTGTTTGGGGACGCATCGTGTTACAAAAGCAAAAACATAGTTATTTAGTTCAGAATCCTCCGGCAAAACCTCTCGATAGAGCGGAACTAGATGAGGTCTACAAGTTACCATTCACACGAAAGGTACATCCATCCTACGAGGGACAAGGTGGTATTCCGGCTATTGAAGAAGTCCGCTTTAGTATTGCTGCTACCCGCGGCTGTTTTGGCAGTTGCAGCTTTTGTGCCATAACCTTCCACCAGGGCAGAATTGTCACAGCTCGCAGCAAAGAATCGCTGATTGCGGAAGCCGAGCGTATGACTCATGATGAGGATTTTAAGGGATATATCCATGATGTAGGAGGACCAACAGCCAACTTTTTTGGGCCTGCCTGTGATAAGCAGTTGGAAAAGGGAAGTTGTTCGCATCGCCAGTGCCTAGTTCCGAAACCATGTGAAAATTTAAATGTGTCACACAAGGAATATTTGGAAGTATTGAGAGCCATCCGTGCGTTGCCAGGGGTGAAGAAAGTATTTGTGCGTTCAGGCATCCGCTATGACTACCTGATGGCAGACAAGGATCAGACTTTTATGCGGGAACTATGTGCTCACCACGTTAGCGGCCGACTGAAAGTGGCACCGGAACATGTTTCGCCGAGAGTGTTGGAAATCATGGGCAAACCGAAGCGAAAGGTTTATGACGCATTTTGCAACCGCTTCATGGAAATGAACCGCACGCTAGGAAAAAAACAGTACTTGGTACCATATTTAATTTCAAGCCATCCTGGTAGCCAATTGTCGGATGCAATATTGTTGGCAGAATATTTAAAAGAACAGAATGTTCGTCCGGAACAGGTTCAAGACTTTTATCCGGTGCCGGGGACTCTGTCTACTGCAATGTACCATACTGGCTATAATCCCCTAGACGATAAGCCTATTTATGTAGCGAAGAAACCTTCAGACAAAAAGATGCAACGAGCCTTGTTGCAATATTTTAATCCGGAGAACTATGCTTTAGTAAGAAAAGCCCTTCGCCTTGAAGGCAGAGAGGACCTAATCGGTAGTGGTAAACACTGTTTGGTCCCCGATGGAAAGAGGTATGAGAAAGTGATAAGAAAAAAACCCCAGCGCAAGCGCTAGGGTAAGAAATCCTTCAATGCCTCATGTACGGTGTAGCTAGATGCAGTCGTATAGGCAATCGTATAGTCGTTGTTTACATCCTTAAGCAGTGATTCCCACTCAAGATCAAGGGTATCATCACGGAGAAAGGTTAGATTCACAAATTGCTTGTTTTTGGGTACAGCCTCAAAGGATACACCAGAAATATCCGCATCGGAAAAGCATAACGGGAAAGCCTTGTATGAGGCTTCGGCAACCTCTTTTAGAAGTGATTTTTCATTCCATACCTTGCCTGGGTCGAAGGTGATAGTGACCAGTTGCCCTTGGTCGGTTTTTTCAATGACAACATCCTTTAGCTTGTTGCTACCCAAATCCGCTTCAAGCAGTGAAACAAGATTGGATGAATCGACGAGCAGGGAGGATTCTTCTGCCGAGCGACTAGTTTGGATATCCTGCATATTCTTGTTCCAAGCGTAGCGACTTACGGCGAAAATAATGAGTAGAATCACTATGAGCTGTAGCCATTTATTGTTAAACAATTTTTTTGAATCCATTCGGTTCACAGCTTCCTTCCTATTGGGGGAGCATCACGCTACGCGAAATCTCCTCAGCATTTTCTTTTCTAGTTTGCAGATATAAGGAACGTTTTTCAGTGTCGGTAATACGTTTGTCCTTGTTGATTAAGCGATTGTAAGCAAAATTATCCTTTTTCTCATAAAAGTAATGTCTTGCTCCGATTTTAGCCAACTCGATCTCACGGTCGAGTTTTTTTCTTGTTTCCCCTGAGGTTTCAAGCATAGAGGAGAGACTTTCTCTTACCTCATAGGCTATTTGCCGCATTTGGGCATACGGTATACCCCCGGTGTACAAGTTTTCTTTTTCTGGGTGGGTGCTTTCGGGTAAGATATCAAGGCAAAGCGCATATTGCTGCTTTAGAGCAGGGTCGAAAGCCTGATTTTTGCAGGTACCAGATAAGTTGGTCAGTATGTCCTTGCGACTGATTAGCAAGTTGTTGTCATCAAAAATTATTTCACCTACATAATCAGATGTTTGAATCCATTTTTCCAGACAATCCTGTCCGGCTTGAACAGATGCTAGAAATTGAACGCTGTCTTCTGTTTGTTCAATGCGGACAAAGCCTAAGTAGGGCAGAGTATTGCTAGGCAGGTAGATACCCGTGGTAGATAAGAGAAGCAAGGTCCTGTCAGAGCCGTTTGATGTCAAAAATCGCTCTATTATGGTGGCCATGTGTACTGCTTCATCCGCATATCCTGCATCGTAAGCGGCCATGCTCTTGTCCAGAAAGCCAATGATTGTGCTTAATAATTTTTTTTCCATCTAGACCTCCGAATATATTGTGCTTTTATCATATCGCGTTTTTTTGTATAAGCCCATGTCAATTCTTGCAAGAATATGGAGCATCTTTCATAATTAAAAAAGCGGAGGCATTGCCTCCGCTTAAATCGTGTTTAGCCGTGTCTAGTCGTGTTTAAGTTGTTTGGCAAAAGGTGCTCTCAGCATTTGTGCTTTGGGCATATTGGACCCAACCAAGGGTCTTGCATAATCCAGAAAGGCATGGGTTACATTGTTTCCTGATTCGTTAATGTATTCATCCGGCATTAATCTCGTTTTAGCTGCGATTTCTTTTAATTTTACGAGACTATAATCTACTGCGTAGTCGCCTGTGCGGTTAATGGTTATTGAACCATCGACGTTGTGCCAAATGGCGAAGTGTGCCGCTTTTTCCCCTACTTCTCTTGCTTCATGCATATCAACATCACTGACACACCCAGCGAAACTCCGCTGTAGGTAACCGAAGGTATCAGCACGCACCCGACTAACTTTCAGGGTTCTCTTTAAATGGTCTACGACCATGTCGCCTAGCTGACCGCCAGCTAACTCTACGTTGCCGTGGGCATCGCGTTCAACGCGTTTTCGTAGTGTGCTAGCAATGGGCTGGCCTTGGGCATTGATAATGCCTTCGGACATAGCGATGACACAACGACCATATTTTTTATATACGTTTCGAACATCTTGTGTGAAGCGGTCTAAGTCGAATGCACGTTCTGGCATGTAAATTAGGTGTGGACCATCATCGGAGAATTTTTTGCCGAGTGCAGCCGATGCAGCTAGAAATCCAGCATGCCGTCCCATAACTACGCCAATATAAATACCACCTAGTGCTCTGGTTTCAAGATTAGCACCGATGAAGCTTTGGGCTACGAAACGGGCTGCAGAACCATAGCCAGGGGTATGGTCATTGAGAACCAAATCATTGTCTACCGTTTTTGGAATGTGGATGGCCCGGAATTCATAGTTCTCTTTATGAGCATAGTCGTTGACTAGGCGCACGGTATCAGATGAGTCGTTGCCGCCGATATAGAAAAAGTAGCGGACGTTGTGAAGTTTGAGCATCTCAAAAATTTCAGCACAATATTTAAGATCAGGTTTTACCCGAGTGGACAGCAAAGCTGCTGATGGGGTTTTTGCAACCAATTCTAGGTTGTGGGTAGTTTCCTGAGTCAGGTCGATGAAATCTTCATTGATGATGCCTTCAACACCTTTAATAGCACCATAAACTCGGCCGACTTGATTGAATTTTCTAGATTCCAGAACAGCTCCAACGAGTGATTGGTTTATGACCGCAGTAGGGCCACCTCCTTGTGCAATAACAACGTTACCTTTTAGTTCCATTTTCTCCTCCATAATGTTTAATAAATGTTTGGTTGATGTGGAATATTCTTTTTTTTGTTTACCTATTTTCTAATCAGACAATTCATTATACACTAGATGATGTAACAGTTGAACAGAGAAAGAATCAGAGGGGGAAGAACATGAGCAAAAAGATGAAGCACATATTGGGTTTGCTGCTGCTACTGGTTGGGCTGATTGGACTTACTGGTTGCACCTTGTTTTCAAGTGATGCAGAAGAATTACCTGAGGACCCAGCTGCTGTTGAAGAACCACAGGAACCAGCAGTCCCGGAGTTGACTGAAGAAGAATTGCTGGCCATTGCACAAGAGGAAAGACTACAACTCGAAGAAACCAGAAAAAATGAATTGAAAGAGTTCTATGTACCTCTACCGGCAATTGGTGAAGAACGTGAAAAAGTGACAACGGAAGCAAAGGCTGTTTATGTAACCAGCAATGTTGCAGGTTTTAATTTTGATATTGAAGATATAGAGTACTATGCTGATTATGTGCGTAGTATAAGTGGACAAACAAATAATACAGTAGACACCTCTCGTCTAGGAGACGTCAATAAACTAGAACGCATATTAGGGCTTTGTGAGGCTTCTGAACTAAATGCCTTGGTCATTGATGTTAAGAATGATGATGGACTCGTTTCTTGGCCTAGCGATGTGCCCATCGTGGAAGAAGTGGGTTCAAACTGGACCAATGTAATGCCGGAATATTCGGTGTTGCTGGACTATTTAAAAGACCATAATATCTATTCTATTGCTCGAATTGTGGCTTTTAAAGACCCCTACTTTGCCAAGACGAAATCAGAACACGCCATACAGCTTAAAAATGGTGGAGCCTATAAGGATAAGAAGGGCATAATGTGGGTTAATCCCTTCGACCCATATGTTTGGGATTATAATATAGCCCTTTCCAAAGAGGCCGCTCTAAGGGGATTTGATGAAATACAGTATGATTATGTGCGTTTCCCTGATAACGCGAAAACCTACAATCCAATCACGGATTTCCCTTACAGGGAAGGCAGAGACAAGGACCAGGCTATTGAATCCTTCCTTGCGCATGCCAAAGAAGAGTTAGCGCCTTATAATGTAAACATAGCAGCAGATGTTTTTGGTGTAGCAACCCGCTCTTGGGATGATAAGCCGGAAGACATTGGTCAAACTTGGCGCTTAGTTGCTAACCAAGCGGACTATATCTGCCCCATGATTTACCCCAGCCATTATGGCCCCAACTGGTATGGATACGCAGTACCCGACCAACATCCGTACGGCGTTTTGCGTGCATCTCTCAAAGAGGCACTAGAACGTAATGCTGCTCAGCCGGAACCGGCAGTCATTCGGCCCTGGATTCAAGGATTCAATGCACCATGGATTGCCGGACACATAAACTATGATGCCAAGGCTATTTCAGACCAGATTGTAGCGGGTGTAGAATTGGGCGTGAATGATTACATTATTTGGGATCCGAGTAATTCCTATGATCCTATGATTTTCTTCTACCATGACCGTGTGGAAGATACTTGGCCAGAGGGAGAGGACGTAACAGGACGGACACCGGAAGAAGCCCTTAGCAAATATCTGAAGGCCCAGAAGAATGATTGGCTAAGCCAGATTTATCTATTAACACCGATGGATGAAAGAGCTGCTGACTATGATGAATTTGCGGCACAACGTGAAGAAACAGGCATGACGCTAGATAGCTATGATATTGTATCGGTAAATAAGACAGATGATGGTAAGTGGACTGCTGTTCTAAATGCTACCTTTACATCAAATCAAGGTACAGCTGAATTGACAGGGGCAGTTGTGGATATTATTAATGAAAAAGATGTCTACAAGGTATCACTCCCGGAATTGGTATTTGTCAATGAGCAAGAGAGCGAAACGGAGTCAGAAGGAAGCGTAGAAGCAACAGAATGACGAAATAAGTATGGCGGAGGAACGAAGGAACATGAAACTGAACATAATTTTTCATAGCATACACGGACACGGATACCAAATGGCAAAAGCAATTGCTGAGGGAGCAAGTGAAGTGTCTGACGTTGAAGTAGGCATTTATAGGGTTAGCGAGACCTTGTCTGAAGAGCTTTTGGATCAGCTTAATGCCAAAGAGGATTTGGAAGAGTTTTCACATTTGCCAGTAGCAGATATGAATACGCTAAATGAAGCGGACGGGATTATCCTGGGAGCTCCCACCTATTTTGGAGCCCCAAGTGCTCAAATGTATACGTATCTAAATGCAGCCGGAGCAGAGTGGGCTGAAGGTAAATTGGTGGGGAAAATAGGTAGTGCTTTCACTACTACCGCCGAACAAAACGGAGGAGCGGAAACGGCTTTGAATCACTTCCTCTCTTTCTTTATGCACCAAGGTATGATCGTGGTCAGTGTGCCTACCCCTCTGACACTAAAGGAAATGCACGTAGACGATAAACCAGTGGGTGGATATCCTTATGGTGCCTCCATGATAACCGGTGGAATGGATGATATCGATCTAACACCGGAAGAAAAAGAAGTGGCTTTGCTGCAAGGTAGGACAGTGGCGAAGACGCTGCGGGAAATCTGTTTGGGAAGGAGTATGTAATGCAAAGAGAAGAGATAAGATATGAGGAATTTGCGAAAGAGTATTTGCAACAGTTGCCTAAAGGAGTATTTCTTTCCCTCAAAGGGACACCGGATAATACAATGACAATCGGCTGGGGTAGCATCGGCTACATATGGAAAAAACCGGTCCTGATGGTGATGGTGCGTAAATCTAGACACTCATATCCTATGATAAATGAGGCAGGTGAATTTACAGTAAGTATCCCCCTGGACCAAGATTTACAAGATAAGCTGTTGAAGTGTGGCAGGAATTCAGGTAGAGACATGGATAAGTTTGAGACCTTTAATTTAAAGAAGGATTCAGCAATGGCTTTGCTAGACACACCCGTTGTGGGAGACTGTGCACTACAATTTGAATGTCGAACTCTATATAGGCAGGAAATGGACCCTTCGATGTTGGACGAAGTGATCCGAGAAACAGCCTATGCAGATAATGACTTCCATATGTTGTATTATGGAGAAATTCTAGCCAGTTATATTCAAAAATAAAAACAGTATAGTTAACATTGCGAGCCGTATTGTTGCGGCTCGTAAATTATTTGGCAGAAAACGAGAAATATGATATAAACGCTAGAAAAATACTTGGGCTGTGATATACTGAACCTGTAAACCACACTTAATATTTACTTAAAAAATTTAGTATTATACATGGAGGGGAAAAGTAATGTCTTTTGAAGCAAAAGCAAAGGAACTCGGTATCGAGATTCCAGTGCCAGGTAAACCTACTGCTGCTTATGAACCAGGCGTCTTGATTGATAATTTGGTTTTTGTATCAGGACAGCTTCCTATGGTAAACGGTGAGCTGCAGTATAAAGGAATCGTGGGCGACGACGTAACGAAGGAAGAAGCATATCAAGGTGCAAGAATTTGTGCCATCAATGCCTTGGGTGTTGTAAAGAGTATTATCGGTTCTTTGGACAATATTGAGAAGATAGTCAAAGTAGAAGGATTTGTTAACAGTACCCAGGATGTGACCTACCAGCCAGCCTGCATAAACGGTGCTTCTGATCTTTTGGGAGAACTTTTTGGCGATGTTGGAAAGCATGCTCGTTTTGCTGTTGGAACTAGTGGTTTACCTTTAGGATCTTCTGTAGAAGTAGGAATGATTGTAAAGGTTAAGTAAGGTTTGAAACAAAGAAAAAGTAAGGTTAAAAAGTATCACTTGTATGATAAGCATAGAAGTGATATTCTTACGTGGTGAAAATTGTATTTTAAAGAATAAGGATTCTTAGGAGGGTTATTATGAAGAAAAGACTATTTATACCAGGTCCTGTTGACGTAGCACCTGACGTGCTGGCCAGAATGGCTACCCCGATGATAGGACATAGAACCAATGATGCATCTGTATTGCAAAAAAGCATTCATGACAAAATGCAGAAAGTGCTTTACACAGAGAACCGCATCATGTTGTCTACTTCCTCAGGTAGTGGATTCATGGAAGGTGCAATTCGTTCTTGCACAAGAAAAAGAGCAGCTGTATTTTCAGTAGGAGCATTTGGTAACAGATGGTTCAAAATGGCTCAAGCAAATGGTGTGCCAGCAGACAAATTCGAAGTAGAGTGGGGCACTCCGACTCTTCCTGGACAAGTTGATGAAGTATTGGCTACAGGCAAATATGACCTGATAACTGTGACTCACAATGAAACTTCTACCGGTGTAATGAACCCAGTTGAAGAGATTGCTGAAGTTATGAAGAAGTATCCTGACGTTATATGGTGTTTAGATGCAGTTAGTTCTGCAGCAGGATCAAAAATCGAAGTAGACAAGTTGGGTGTTGATATTTGTATAACTTCTACCCAAAAAGCATTAGGCCTGCCACCTGGATTGGCTATTTGCTCATTCTCTAAAAAAGCATATGAAGCTACCAAAGAAGTTGAAAACAGAGGCCTGTATTTCGACATGAAGGAAATCTATGATACTATTGATAAGAAGAATCATCAGTATCCTTCCACTCCATCTTTGTCTCATATGTATGCATTAGACTATCAATTGGACAGAATTTTATTAGAAGGCTTAGACAACCGTTTTGCAAGACATATTGAAATGGCCAAGTATGTTAGAGCATGGGCTAACAAATATTTCGAACTGCAACCGGAAGAAAAATACGCTTCTAATACTTTGACCAACGTTAAGAATACTAGAGAAATCTCAGTAGCAGAATTGAATAAAGCTTTGGGTATGCGTGGCATGGTTGTTTCGAATGGCTATGGAAAAATGAAAGATATTACCTTCAGAATTGCGCATATGGCTGAAACTACTTTGCCAGAGATCAAAGATTTGTTGTTGAATATCGAAGATATTTTAGGACTATAGTTGTAAACGAACCATAAATTTTAATCACGGGACTTAGGGCTATTTGGTCCTAAGTTCCCTGTCTTTACTAGAGGAGGGTATACAATGGCTAAGATTTTAGTAACTGATGGTATGGATGCCAAGGCTGCTGCCGCGTTAAGAGAATTAGGACACGAAGTTGTTGAAGAGTTTTATGCACCGGAAGTATTGGCTGAGAAAGTAAAAAATGCCGATGCTATGGTTGTGCGTAGTGCTACCAAAGTGCCAGCGGCTATTTTGGACTCAGCAGCTGAGGCGGGACAACTTAAGGTTGTGATTCGTGCAGGTGTTGGTGTAGATAATATTGACTGTGTACATGCAAAAGAAGTTGGCATTGCGGTTCGCAATACGCCTGCAGCAAGTTCATCTGCAGTAGCAGAATTGGCTTTGGCTCATATGTTTGCTGTTGCAAGACATATTTCAGCTGCCAACGTAACCATGTGTAATGGAGAGTGGAACAAGAAAGCCTATAAGGGCGTTGAATTGTCTGGCAAGACCTTGGGTCTGATTGGCTTCGGCAGAATCGCTAGAAGTTTAGCCGGAAAAGCTAGTGCACTAGGCATGAAAGTAATCTACACAGATATCGTAGGTAAATTCGAAGGCTACGACGAGTACCAGTACATGGAAAAAGAAGATATCCTGAAAAATGCAGACTTTGTATCCTTGCATATTCCTTACATTAAGGAAATGGGCGCGACCATTGCTGCTGATGAGATTGCGATGATGAAGGATGGCTCATATCTAATAAACTGTGCCCGTGGTGGTGTGGTTGATGAGGCTGCTTTGGTAGATGCTTTGAAATCTGGAAAACTTGCAGGAGCGGCTGTAGACGTGTTCGAAAAAGAACCAACACCGAACGCTGAGCTGATTAATTTATCGAATGTTTCTTGCACCCCGCATATCGGCGCATCCACTAAGGAAGCACAAGCTAGAATCGGTGAGGAAATTGTTTCCATCATCAAAGAATATTTCTAGGCTACGGAGGAAAGAAAATGTCTTTAGTTAAACCATTTATGGCTGTACGGCCAAAAGAAGGCAAGGAGAGTGCTGTTGCCTCTTTGCCATACGACGTGATGAACAGAAAAGAAGCAAAAGAGATGGCAGGAGATAATAAAGATTCCTTCCTGCATATCGTTCGTGCTGAGATAGACGTAGATGATAGCGTAAGTCAGTATGATGATTCAGTTTATGCCAAAGGTAAAGAAAACTTGGATAAAATGATCTCAGAAGGCATATTGGTGCAGGATGAAAAGCCTTGCTTTTATGTTTACCAGCAGGTTATGGATGGCAGAACCCAGACTGGTCTAGTTGCTTGTTGCTCCATTGATGAGTATTTAAGTAACAGCATCAAGAAGCATGAGTTCACCAGAGAAGCCAAAGAAATTGACCGCATCAAACATTTCGATGCTTGTGATGCCAATACGGCACCGATTTTTTTAACCTACCGTAACAACGAAAAAATCAATGCCATCATAGCTGCATGGGTTAAGAAAGATGCGATGTATGATTTCGTATCGGAAGATGGTATCGGTCATAAGGTTTGGAAAATTGACGACGCAGATGTAATTGCAGAGTTGGACCAACTGTTCGCTGGCGTGGATAATTTATACATTGCGGATGGACACCATCGTAGCGCTTCTGCTGCTAAAGTAGGTCTAAAACGGAGAGAAGCCAATCCTAATTACACGGGGGATGAGGAGTTCAATCGCTTTTTGGCGGTAATTTTCCCAGATAACGATCTTTATGTAATGGACTACAACCGTGTGGTCAAAGACTTAAATGGCAACAGCAAAGATGAATTTATGTCACTCGTTAAAGAAAAATTCAACGTAGCTGTATCTGACCAAGAAGGTCCATATAAACCGGATGCAAAGCATAAATATGGCATGTATCTTGATGGCAAATGGTATGTTTTGGAAGCCAAAGAAGGCTCCTTTGATGCGCAGCATCCAGTTAAGAGTTTGGATTCTGCAATTCTACAGGATAACCTGTTGAATCCAATTTTGGGTATTGGCGATCCTAGAACCGATGAACGCATCGATTTTATCGGCGGTATTCGTGGCCTAGAAGAACTTGAACGTCGCGTATCCGAAGATATGGAAGTAGCTTTTTCAATGTTCCCAACTTCCATCAAAGACTTGATGAAGGTTGCTGATGCAGGAGAGGTTATGCCTCCTAAGTCAACCTGGTTTGAACCCAAGCTACGAAGTGGTTTGTTTGTACATAAATTAAGCTAAGAGTAGTTTACCTAAGCCCATGGATGAAAATCCATGGGCTTTTTTGTAACGGAATTGTCACTTTATTGCCATAAATCATGTGTATTATGAGCTATAGGTTCTTTATGATATAGTAGGAGCATAAAAATCATGAGGAGTAGGATATGAAGGTTGAGATGTATAGTTTGGTGCGCCAGGTCACGGGAGAAAAAGAGCTAGAATTAGAAGCTTCAGATATTGAACAGGCCTTGATTCAGATGGCGCAACGATATGGAGAGGAATTTGAAAGCCAAGTCTATTCGAAAAAAGAAGGACTCTCTGATAGAATAAATATTTTGTTAAGAGGCAAGAATATCCATGTGCTACAAGGTTTGGCAACACCACTTGAGCACAATGATACGATTTCTCTATTTTACAGCATAGAAGGAGGCTAGTACTATGTCCAAACGAGTTCTTTATGCGGATGATGAACCGAGATTTAGAAAGCTCGTGAAAGATTATTTAACAAAGGAAGGATTCACTGTCACGGATGTGAAAGACGGGAAAGAAGCACTGGAGGCTCTTACGTATCAGTCCTTTGATTTGGTAATTCTAGATGTGATGATGCCAGGTTATGATGGTTGGGCGGTATTGAGGGAAATTCGCAAGACCATGACTATGCCAGTCATTATGCTGACAGCTAGAGATGAAGAAAGTGATGAATTGTTCGGCTTCGAACTGGGTGCGGATGAGTATGTTGCCAAACCCTTCAGCCCGAAAGTTTTGGTGGCTAGAATCCAAAGTCTCTTAAAACGGGGCAAGGACCGGATGTCTGAGCATTTGGAGTATGCGGGCATTCGACTAGATCGAGATTCTCATAGAGTTTTCTTACATGATACGGAATTGGTTATGAGCCCGAAGGAATATGACCTGTTGGCGTTTTTTATGGAGAATGTGAACATAGCGATCAGCCGGGAACGACTTTTGGATGTAGTTTGGGGCTATGATTATTATGGAGATTTACGTACAGTAGATACTCATATTAAACGATTGCGTAGCAAACTTGATGATAAGAGTATGCTGATTCAGACCGTACGTGGGGTGGGATATAGATTTGGAGAAAACAATTAAAAAAAATACCAAAAAGAAATCCTCACTAGCGCATAAGCTACTCTTTTCCATGTTGCTAGTGGTGATAATCAGCACCGTAGCATCTTTTGCGATGAACAGGATTCTACTAGGGCCATATTACTATTATCAACAGTCGAGAATTTTAAACAATACGGCGAATCAAGTTGACGAACTCTATACTGGCGTCCTGAATGAAGATATCGTCCGAGAGTTGAATACCATGGGATATGGCATCAATGGCATGATTCTAATTTACAATCAGGACAACGAGGTCTTGTATAGTTCTCGAGCTTTCCAAGGTCAGTTTTTTAGCGTGACCGAAGATGAACTAGGTGCTGGAAAGAAAAATTTGCTACTGGATGGCACACGCATCGGATTTCGCGCTCCAAGTCAGAACAAGGCGCCGGTATCTCCTTGGAAGGATCCTCTCATAACCGTTGAGAAGGAGTTGAAAAATGGCGATCATTTGATTATTCAAACATCGGAGACCGCCTTGGAAGCGTCTGTGGGAATCATTAATCAATTTACCCTATATCCTGCAAGTGTTGCTTTAATAGCTGCCATTGTGCTTGCGTTTTTTTTGACTAAAAAAATTACTAGGCCTGTCGTGGAATTAACGGAAATAACCAAGCGGATGAAGAGCTTAGATTTTAGTAGCCGCTATGAGGGAGAGGCGGACGACGAAATTGGAGAATTGGGCCAAAATTTTAATGACTTAGCAGAAACATTGGGCATAACCATTGGAGAATTGAACCAGGCCAACGACCAATTGCGTGAAGATATTGAACGTGAAAAAGCAATTGAAGAAGCTCGTAAAAATTTTATTTCTAATGTATCTCACGAATTAAAGACACCGATATCCTTGATTCGGGGCTATGCAGAGGGGATTCGTGACCAGGTAATAGAACCACAGGATTTTGAAGAGTATTTATCGGTCATCATTGAAGAAAGTGAGCACATGTCGTCCATGGTGCGTGAATTATTGACATTGAGCAAATTAGAATCGCATCATATACCAACCTATTTTGAAGAAGTAGATGTAACGGAAATAATCAATAGAGTGATTGAGATGTTTTCCTTTGAAATGCATAAGGAAGGAATCAAAATGGTTTATGAGGCACCTAGTGAACCGAAGATGCTCGTATGTGATCAAAATATGCTTGAAACAATGCTTACCAATTTTATGAGCAATGCACTAGATCATGTAGAGGGTGAAAAAATTATTGAGATTCGTCTGGAAGAAACCCTAGAGAGTTTGGGTATACATGTCCGAAATTCAGGAAAAACTATCGTAAAAGAAGACCAAGATAAGATCTGGGATAGTTTTTATAAGATTGATAAAGCACGAACCAGAGCCTATGGGGGAACTGGATTGGGTCTTGCGATTGTGAAGAATATGGTGGAAATACATAAAGGGACCTATGGTGTTGAAAATTGGGAAGATGGTGTAGATTTTTATATCCGCTTACCCAAGGACAACAAGGTGAGCGAGAAATAGGATTGTCACAAGGATTTCAGCAAATTGCCCGTTGCTTGTCACAGATCTGCCATAGTCCAGGCGTAATATGAGGTCATAGAAAGGAGATGTTATTTTGAAAAAATTAATTGTATCTGTACTGATGATCTCCCTGCTAATGGTGGCGTTGCCGGTAATGGCAGCGGAAACGGAGGCTACTCAAACCGAGGGGTATGCACGAACAATGGGTACTCGTGAAGTAAATGGCTTATTTGGCCATAAAGGTGGAATGAGGGACAAGGATTTTGAACCCGATTTTGATGCCTTCTCTGAACGATTGGCGCAAGCGGTAGAAGATGGAAACTTGACCCAAGAAGAAGCTGATGAAAGATTGGAAAAGATGGAAGCAAATGAGTTTCCAATCGGTGTTCGCGATAGAGACAGACTTGCAGAACGTGACCCAGAACTGATTGCGGAACATATCGCGCAAGCGGTAGAAGATGGAAACTTGACCCAAGATGAAGCAGATGAAATGTTGGAGAAGTTGGAAGCAAATGAGTTCCCAATTGGCGTTCAAGATAGAGACAGACTTGCAGAACGCGACCCAGAACTGATTGCGGAACATATCGCGCAAGCGGTAGAAGACGGAAAATTGACCCAAGATGAAGCAGATGAAATGTTGGAGAAGTTGGAAGCAAATGAGTTTCCAATCGGTGTTCAAGATAGAGACAGACTTGCAGAACGTGACCCAGAACTGATGGAAGAACATATCGCGCAAGCGGTAGAAGACGGAACAATGACCCAAGATGAAGCAGATGAAATGTTAGAACGTCTGGAGCAGGGCATTCCTCAACGAGGCGCACATGGCAATCGGGGCATGAATTGCAGTGAAGAAACAGACGAGTAAGTTAGATATGAACAACAGATAAATGAATAGATAGGTATAAAAAAGGCATAAAAGATAACAAGATAGCGATAAAAAGTCTTTTCACAGAACTAGGAGGTTGGGTATTCCAGCCTCCTAGTTCTGTTTTGTCTATTTGTAGAATTTAAGAAATCATCATACATATTAGCAGGACTTTGCTTGTGTTAAGAGAATAATATATTGTAGCGATACATTACGTGAGGCTACTCACAGTATAAGGAAGGAGAGACAAACATGAAACAGAAGTATTTAGTTATTGCACTAGTCTTGGTTTGTGCTATCACCTTTACATTTGCAGGATGCACGCCAGCCGAAGAACCGGCTGAAGAACCCACGGGGGAAGAACCAATAGAAGAACCAATGGAAGATATTATGGTGGCCATGGTAACGGATACGGGTGGCGTTAATGACCAGTCTTTTAACCAATCCGCTTGGGAAGGTTTACAAATGGCCAATAAGGACCTTGGCGTAAAAGTAAGCTATCTTGAATCTTCTCAAGAAGCAGACTATGCACCGAATTTGGACACTCTTTATGACAATGGCAACACCTTAATTTGGGGTATTGGATTCTTAATGGCGGATGCAATCGAGGAAGCCGCACAAACTAATCCAGATGCCAACTATGCCATCATTGACAACTTTTTTCCTGAACCCGCAGACAATTTATTGGGGGTAGTTTTCCGGGAAGAAGAATGTTCATACCTAGTGGGATATATTGCAGGAAAAATGACAGAAACCAACAATGTAGGCTTTGTGGGTGGTATGGACTTTGATGTAATCCACCACTTCCATTATGGCTTTATGGCTGGTGTAAAAGATGCAAATCCAGATTGTGAAATTCAAGTGCAATATGCAGGAGATTTTGCCGACGTTCCCAAGGGAAAAGCGATTGCCAATCAAATGTATCAAGCTGGTGCTGATATCGTGTTCCATGCAGCCGGATTTACCGGAAACGGTGTCATTGAGGCAGCAAAAGAAAATGATAAATGGGTTATTGGTGTAGATAAAGACCAAAATTCATTGGCTCCAGATAATGTATTAACATCTGCTGTCAAACGCGTTGATAACGCAGTATTTAACGTAACCCAAACACTTGTAGAAGGTAACTTTGAAGGTGGAACCAATATAGCATACGGCTTAGCTGAAAAAGGTGTAGGTATTGCTCCCACATCTGACATGCATGTACCGGCTGATATATTGGCAGAGGTAGCGGATTTGGAAGAGCAGATTATTGATGGAACCATCATGGTTCCAGATAATCAAGAGGATTATGAAGCTCAATACGGCAAGTAAGAAAAATATCAGTCCGGGGCTTGTCCCCGGACTGAATTTTTAGAATAACATACGAAAAATTGGTCAAACTAATTCCGAAAGAGGTAGTATTTAAGAGAATACAACTAGGTAAACAGGCAATTGGATTATCTAGGATCATAGTACTATAGGTTAGCATAGTTCTATATTCAAAGCGTGTACCAAATGTATTTATACTAATTCCACAATTAATTATGTGCTTTAATAGGAAAAAAGATGTTGAACACAATGCTAGTGTCCAACATCAGAATACAAGGAGTGACTGCATGGGAAAAGAATTTATTGACTACGATCACAAAGCGGTAGAAATGAAGGGAATTGTTAAAAAATTTGGAGATTTTGTAGCCAATGACCATATTGACCTAACTGTTCACGCGGGTGAAGTCCATGCTCTCTTGGGGGAAAATGGTGCGGGGAAAAGCACTTTAATGAATGTACTTTATGGTTTTTATGAGCCCACAGAAGGTGAAATTTACGTCAATGGAAAGGAAAAGACAGAGCATAATCCGACAGATTCAATCCGACGAGGTATAGGTATGGTCCACCAGCATTTTATGTTGGTGCAAAACTTTACGGTCGCAGAAAATATCATCTTAGGAAGTGAGACAGTCAAGGGCAAGGGTATATTGGATAGGGAAAAGGCCATAGAGAAGGTTACAGAACTTTCAAAGCAATATGGACTATATGTTGAGGCGGATGCCTTAGTTCAGGATATATCAGTTGGTATGCAGCAGAGGGTAGAAATTTTAAAGACTCTTTACCGTGGTGCTGAAATACTAATTCTTGATGAGCCAACGGCAGTGCTTACCCCTCAAGAAATTGAAGAATTGATTGCCATCATGAAAAATCTGGTCAAAGAGGGAAAAACCATTATCATCATTACCCATAAATTGAATGAAGTAAAAATAGCATGTGACTATTGTACGATTATCCGCAAGGGGAAGAAAATTGGCACCGTTGATGTTGATGACGTAAGCCAAGAAGATTTAGCGGAAATGATGGTCGGCCGTGCTATTGAGTTTAGGGTAGATAAGAAGGATATTGATGCAGGTGAGACGATCCTTGAAATCCAGAATTTACATGTGAAAGATAATCGAAATATTGAACGGGTGCGGGGCTTGAGCCTTCAAGTTATGCAAGGAGAAATTCTAGGAATAGCCGGTATAGATGGAAATGGGCAGACGGAACTCTTAGAAGCAATTAATGGCTTGCGTACAGTTGAAAGCGGTTCAATTACCATTAACGGAGAAGATATCACGCATGCCAATCCCAAAATAGTGAACAACTCAGGGGTATCAATTATTCCTGAAGATAGGCAGAAAAGAGGCTTGGTAGGCAGTTTCAATTTGGCTGAGAATATGATTTTACAGTCTTTTGATTGCCCGCCGTTCTCAAATAACAAAGGGATTCTAAATGAAAAAGCCATACGCGATTATGGAGAAAAACTGATAAAAGACTTTGATATTCGTCCTCCTGACATTGATGTATTTGCCGGGGATTTGTCCGGCGGAAACCAGCAAAAAGTCATTCTTGCTAGAGAAATATCGAGTTGCCATGACCTTTTGATTGCAGCACAACCCACTAGAGGACTAGATGTTGGTGCAATTGAGTATGTTCATAAGGCCTTGGTCGAGGAACGAAACAAGGGCCGTGGTGTTCTACTGGTCTCCTTCGAACTAGATGAAATTATGAGTCTTTCAGACCGCATTGCAGTTATTTATGAAGGCCGAATTGTTCAGATATTCAAGGGTGGAGAAGCGACAGAACAGGAAATAGGACTTTTAATGGCAGGAGGAACAGAACATGAGTAAACCGAGATCGAAGCTCAATATCATATTCTTTTCTGTTGTTATAGGGTTCTTGGCCGGAGGAATCATCCTAAAACTAGCTGGATATTCCCCGATTGAAGTGTATTTTATAATGCTGAAAGGCACTTTTGGTAGTCTCAAATTTGTTTCTTACGGTATTTTAAAGGCAACACCACTCATCTTAACAGGGCTTAGTGTTATGTTTGCCTTTAGAACAGGGCTTTTCAATATCGGTGCAGAGGGACAATTTATTGTCGGGAGCATTGTGGCCGCTTCGATGGGATACTATTTACATCTACCTGCTATTATACATCCAATTGTCATACTGGTAATCGCTACTATTGCTGGTGGACTTTGGGGTGGCATTGCAGGATTTTTCAAAGCCAAATTCGGTGTGAATGAAGTTATCTCAACAATTATGCTCAATTGGATAGCCTTGTACTTAAGCAATTATGTGGTAGCAATTGAGAGTTTTGCAAGACGCACAAACGTAACGCATAGTATACAGAGTACAGCGAGTATTCGATTGCTTGGGGAATGGAAGAAGACAGAGGCTGGCCTAGATTGGCTTTCTGGGCATCCGATGTTATTTGATTTATTCAAGACCCAGATCAATTTTGGAATTGTCGTTGCCATCCTTGCGGTTGTTCTGTCCGGATTCATTCTGAATAAAACGACCTTAGGGTATTCGTTGAAAGCCGTGGGTTACAATAAGCATGCTGCAGAATTTGGTGGCATAGATGTAAAGAAAAAAGTATTTACCTCCATGTTTATTGCAGGCGCTATATCCGGTTTGGCTGGAGCGCTACAGGTTTTGGGTGTATCGCAAAACCTCAGTACACTAGCAGCTATGGAAGGCTATGGCTTTGATGGAATTGCAGTGGCCCTAATGGGGGCGAATACTCCCTTGGGATGTCTTTTCTCAGGACTGTTTTTTGGAGCACTCAAGTATGGGGGAACCAAAATTCAAACACCACCAATCAATGCGCCAAGTGAGACCGTTAATATTATGGTCGGAATCATTGTTTTGTTCATCGCTATGCCTAAACTTTTTGATGTAATTAAAAAGAAACTCGCAGAAAGAAAGAGGGTGAAGATGGATGATTAGAAGCCTAGGATTTATTATCGGGACAACTCTTATGTATTCCACCCCTCTCATTTTTGCAGCACTAGGAGGCGTTATATCGGAACGTTCAGGGGTGATCAACATTGGCCTTGAAGGAATGTTGGCTTTTGGAGCATTTACAGGAGCGAGTGTAGGGTATTTCACAGGGAACCCTTGGATTGGATTTATTGCTGGAGGCTTAGCTTCAGGTTTGATTGGCTTAATCCATGCAATCGTATCCGTGACTTTTCATGGTGACCAAGTGGTTTCTGGCATCGCGATTAACTTTATTGGACCAGGTTTGGCTATTTTTCTTTCCAGAAAATTATTCAGTGGAGCAGCAATGACAATTCCGGTTGCCAATAAGATTCCAAAATTTCTTTCTGGGGTATTTCCGGAAAATTCATTTATGGAAAATGTATTCAAACAGGATTGGACTACGGTAATCGCTTTTCTGACAGCCATTCTCATGTGGTTCGTTCTGTATAAGACTGTACTCGGATTAAGGATTATGGCAGTGGGAGAAAACCCTGAAGCTGCTGATACCCTGGGTATAAGTGTTCGAAAAATACGGTATGGAGCGGTAATCACCTCAGGTGTATTAGCCGGATTAGGTGGAGCATCCATGAGTCTGGCCGTGGCTTCAAACTTTTTTCCGACACTCATATCAGGTCAAGGTTTTATCGCACTAGCAGCAATGATTTTTGGTAAGTGGAAGCCGCATGGTGCGCTAGGTGCTTGCCTAATTTTTGGCTTGGCCCAGGCTCTAGTAGTTTATTTGGGTGGAACAACCATTGAGGTATCTACTGATTTATTGAATATGCTTCCCTACGTCATGACCCTAGTAATTCTGCTTGGGGTGGTCGGATCGGCCAATGCCCCTGCTGCGGATGGCCAACCGTACGAAAAAGAGTAATAGGGACCATCAAGTGAAAAAGAAGAATTTTACTTTTAGAATAGAAACGAATTAAAAAAGATGCCTGGTTCCAAGTTAATCTTGGAATCAGGCATTCTATTTTTTAATATATGTTCCGTACTTGGAACTTCTTTGTACTAGATGCGTCTATCTACTTGGAGAGTTTGCCTACGGCTGCTTCGAGCCTATTTAAAGCTTCTGCAAGATTTTCCTTGCTGGTTGCATAGGCGAAACGTAAGTATCCTTCACCGTATTCACCAAAGGATGAACCAGGAATACTAGCAATCTTAGCTTCTTCTAGTAAATAGTCGGCTGCCTCTTGACTACTCATGCCCAAGTCTTTAATGTTGGGGAAGGCATAAAAAGCACCTTTTGGCATCACGCAGGAGATACGAGGGATGTCATTCAAACCAGCAACAAAGAAATCTCGACGAGCTTTATAGGCCTTAATCATCTCTGCCGGTTTGCTCTGGTCTCCAGTTAATGCTTCAATACCAGCCATTTGACTGAAGGTCGCGGTACAGGAATTAGAGGAAACCACGAGAGGAGAGAGTAGTTCAACCATGCGTTTGGGCATGACACCGTATCCTAGACGCCAACCGGTCATGGCATACGTTTTGGAAAAACCATCGAGGACGATCGTTTTTTCAGCCATGCCATCAATTGAAGCGAGGGAGACAGGTTTTTCATCTACATAGACCATGCGGTCATAAATTTCATCAGACAATACCATTAGGTCTTTTCCATCGATGATTTCAGCTACTGCTTCTACGTCTTCTTTCGTTAGAAGCCCTCCTGTTGGGTTGTGTGGAGAGTTAAAAATAATCAGCTTGGTTTTGTCATTAACTAGATGTTTTAGATCTTCAGGGTTGAAGCGAAATTCAAACTCTTCTCTAAGTGGCAAGGCTACCGGTGTGCCGCCACAATATTTCACCAAAGGCTCATAGACTACGAAACCCGGAGAAGGCAGAATAACCTCATCTCCTGGCTTTACTAGGCTCAAAATTGTGTAGTACAGTATGGGCTTTGCTCCCGGGGTTACGATGATGTTGTCCGGGGTGCTTTTTAGATTCTTATAGCCATTGACGTAATCTGAGATGGTCTGGCGAAAGGCGGGAAGGCCCATCGCGGGAGAATAGTGGGTGTAACCTGAACGCATAGCTTTGACACCGGCCTCAACGATATTCGAAGGGGTGTCAAAATCTGGTTCACCTAATTCTAGATGGATAACCTTGTGCCCGGCCTCTTCATAAGCTTTGGCCTTGGCTTTAACCTCAAAGCCGGATACGATTTTCATATTGCGTAAATTGTCGTTTACCAAGTTTTCTATCATTCACTTGCTCCTTTTCTTACTCATGTGAAATTATATCAAATTATGGTAAGAAATGCATATGGTTTTTAACGGTAGATACGATATAATAGATGGAAAGTAGCAAAATATAGTTTGAATACTTAATAATTAGGAGAAGAATTATGGCAGAAAAGAAAAAAGGTGGGACAATCGAAGCGTTGAATGTGAAACATACATTTCAACTTGGAAAACTAGATGTTCCAGTTTTGCATGGGGTGAATTTTACCGTGCAACCAGGTGATTTCAGTGCGCTTTGTGGTGCTTCTGGATCAGGGAAGTCTACGCTACTAAATCTAATAGGTGGACTTACCAAACCAACAGAAGGGAAAATTCTCATAGATGGACAAGATATCACGCTCATGGATGAGAATCATCTATGTCTTTTTAGGCGGGAAAAAATAGGATTTATTTTTCAATCCTATAATTTAATGCCGTATCTTACAGCATTAGAAAATGTGGAGCTGTCTTTAATATTTGGTGAAGAACCAAAAAACCGCCGAAAAAAGCTAGCGGAAGAAATGCTTGCTAAGGTGGGACTAGCAGATCGAATGAATCACAAGCCGAATGAGCTGTCAGGCGGCCAGCAACAACGTGTATCTGTGGCAAGAGCACTAGTTACGAAACCGAAGGTCGTACTGGCGGATGAACCTACCGGAAACCTAGATAGACAGACTGGTTTGGAAATAATGGAATTGTTGAGGGGCTTGAACCGAGAAGAAGAAAGTTCCTTTCTTATCGTAACTCATGACCCTAAGGTTGCCGAAAATTGTGACCATACCATTTTCTTAGAAGATGGACTAGTCGTTGAGAAGTGGAGGGATCATCATGCGTATTAAAGATGGTGCGATGATTTCCATCAGGAACCTGAAGAAAAGAAAAGGCCGGACGATTCTGACGGCACTAGGTGTGGCCATCGGAACATCAGCCATTGTCAGCATGCTTGCTCTAGGCTTAGGGCTCCAAAAGAATGCGCAGGAATCTCTCGGTGATTTCGGGGATATGAGTGTACTGCAGGTTTATCCCAATTGGTCCAACGTAGAGCCGGGGGAATCTGCTAAAATTACAGACGAGCAGATGCGAGGTCTAGAAGCAATCCCCGGGGTGCAGGCAGTCATGCCTAGTGTAGACTTCTATGGTTCGATAGAGATTACGATGGGGCGGCAATATAATGATGCTAGAATTTCTGGCATCGACTTTAGTAAGGCAGAGGCCTTTGGATATGAAGTTTTGGAAGGAACCATGGCAGATGGCTCGCTTCGAGAAGTTGCAGTGTCGTATGGCTTCCCAGATAATTTTTATGAAAAAACGAAGAGTAGACCCAATAGGAATGATCAAACTGCGGAAGATTCCAAACAGGCATACATGGATAATGTGGAATACAACTATAACCTAGGCCGTCTTCCGGTTGCCGGCAAAAACTTGACTCTTTCACAGATCCAGTATTTAGCAGACGACAATATTAAGAAGAAAGAGTATAAAGTACATGTATCCGGCGTCTTCCAAGAGGGAGCCGGTGAATGGGGATCCATTATATATCTTCCGCTCGAATTGGTTAAGAGTATGAACGAATGGCAAACTGGTGAAGGCGGTGTCGGAAGAGGTAGGGAGCAAGAAACTGGATACGACAATGTACGAATCAAAGTTGTGAGCAATGAGCAAGTACAAGGAGTTGTGGACGAGATCCGGAAACAAGGTCTTGATACTTGGTCGCCAACAGATATGCTGGAAGAGATGAATCAGTTCTTCTTAATTATTCAGTTGATATTGGGTGGTATTGGCTCAGTCGCCTTACTGGTAGCGACTATTGGCATAGTCAATACGATGACCATGTCTATCTTGGAGCGTAATAAGGAAATCGGTGTCATGAAGGTATTGGGTGCAACCATTCCGAATATTAAGCTGATGTTTTTAATTGAGTCTGGTGTAATCGGCTTGCTTGGCGGATTGGTAGGTATCATAAGCAGTTATGGTATGGTAGCCGTTGTCAACATAATCGCAAAGAATATGGTCGGGGAAAATTTGAGCTCTGCGCTTGCTGTGATACCGCTATGGCTGACTTTAGCAGCCATGGGATTTTCCTTGGTTATTGGAATTGTTGCTGGACTTTATCCAGCAGGAAAAGCAGCGAAAATTAGCCCTCTAGAAGCAATACGAAATGAGTAGGAGAAGGAAATGAGTGAACAAAAAAAGAAAACAAAATTTGGATGGAAGAAACCTTTCGCCTGGTTTAAGGGACTCAAAAAATCAAGAAAGATACTAGTACTGCTTTTGCTAGTCTTGATTGCATTTGGGTTTATGAGATGGCAGAAAAGCGATGAACAAGAAGTTCCAATGATAGATGAATTTCCCATGAGTTACCAAGAGGTGCCGGTTGAACGAGGCGAAGTGAAACGCACCATCTATGTAACAGGACACGCCACCGCTGATCAGGAGCAAATTGTCACGGGTGTACCCGATGAAAAGGTACTCCGGGTGAACTTCAAAGAAGGCGATTCGGTGAAGAAGGGTGATATAATCTACGAATTGGATGATACCGAAGCAAGAATGAACTATCAACTGCAATTGTTGCAGTATGAGAAAATGGTTTCAGAAAACGGTAGCCAAAACACCGGAAGCAATCAGATTGTGATAGGGGCATCGGGTGAGCTGAAAGAATTGAATATTGATAGAGGCACAGAGGTTACTCCGGATACGGTAGTAGCGTTAATAGAAAATAAAGATTATTTGGAAGTGAGGAACGCGTTAAGCATCAACGATTATGCCCTATTCAACGAAGGAGATGCTGTGCAGGTTTATTTTCCTCAGTTTATGAGCTTTTTAGAGGGAAAGATAAGCAAAATAGATAGTGCAGATACGCCCATAGGTGGCGGTGGTCGGGTTCGCTATGTGACCATTGTTTTCGAAAATCCAGGTGGCTTGGATGACGGGCAAAAGGCCATAATCCAGACGGAAAAAGATGGTAGGACCATTGTCGCTATGGGAAGTGGCTTAACCCGTTTTGTTGAAGCGATTGAAGTCAAAGCTGGTGTGCGGGGAACAATCTCTTCGGTGAAGGTTTCTGTGGGAGATATCGTTAGTCCGCAGACGGTATTGGCGGAAGTGGACGCTTCCTCCGCTAAGATCGGAGCCTTGGAGCAGAAGATGGAACTGCAAAAGGCTAAACTGGCTCTTGGCGAAGCGAAAGACTTGCTAGACCAGTATGTGGTAAGGGCAGAGTTTGACGGAACCTTGATTGAGTTGAATGCAACACAGGGTGAAACACTTTCTGCTGTAGAGGACGCGGCAGTTATTGCCAGCGTGGGTCAGCTTAAGATGAAAGTGGTTATCGACGAATACGACATAGGGCAAGTATACGTAGGGCAAAAAGCAGATGTTTATTTTACCGCGTTTGGCAATGAAGCCTTTAGCGGGGAAGTTAGCAAGGTTGGACAAAGGGGAGAAGTAGAAAATGGAAGTGTCAACTTCCGAGCTGAAATCCAGATTGAGGGCAATGACCGCATTAAGCCTGGAATGAGTGGGGATGCAGATATCTTTGTTGAGAAGAAAGAGGATGTGCTTCGCGTCCCCAGAGAAGCCATTACCATTATGGATGAGGGACTAGGCATTGTACAGCAGTTGAATGCAGAAGGTGAACCAGAACCACTGGAAGTGACGACTGGCGCCGAGGGGGATACTTATGTAGAAATCCTTTCAGGCCTTTCTGAGGGAGATCTGGTAGTCTTATTGAATGGCAATGGAGGACAAAACTTTGCCAGTATGAATATGATGTATTAGAATAAGGGGTGTTGCGAAAGCAACACCTTTTCAATACGCAAAGATTTGACATATAAGGAGAAAAAAATGGATATCGCTACTCAGATTGCCCAGGAACTTAATATTCGTCATAAACAAGTGGAGGCCAGCATTGCCTTACTCGATGAAGGCAACACGGTTCCTTTTATTGCACGATACCGGAAAGAAATGACAGGAACGCTAGATGACGAAATCTTAAGACGCCTTGAAGAAAGACTGACTTATTTGCGAAATCTAGAAAAGAGAAAGACAGAGGTCCTCCATCTTCTTCAGGAGAACGACATCCAAGAGGAAGGACTATTTGAGAAAATTAGTAAGGCGACAACCTTAGTAGAGGTTGAGGACTACTACCGTCCACATCGGCCTAAGAGAAAGACGAGAGCATCAGAAGCCAAACGACGAGGTTTGGAGGCTTTGGCAGATCTTATGTTGGTAACCCTTGAAGGGGATAAAAAAACCTTGGTAGAAAATTTCGTAAATCCTGAAAAGGAAGTGGAAACCTATGAAGATGCGGTTCAAGGTGCGATGGACATTTTGGCAGAGCGTTTTACGGATGACCCAGAGATTCGCAAAAAAGCTAGAAAAATGATTATGACTCAAGGCACGATTTATTCAAACAATAAGGTGCCGGAGGAAGAACGTACTCCCTATGAGATGTATTATACGTATGCCGAGAAGATTGCTAAGGTTGCCCCACATCGCATGCTCGCCTTGAATAGAGGAGAAAAGGAAAATGTTTTACAGGTGGGCTTTGAATTCCCAGATCTCCAGATTATGGAAAGCATCCTGAAAAAGAACCTAAAGCAGAAGGTATTGTTTTTGCGAGAAGTTAAAGAAAGTATTTTAGATGGCTATAAGCGATTGCTGGTTCCCTCCTTGCAGAGAGAAATTCGCAATATGTTGAGTGCGACAGCGGAAGAACATGCTATTGGGGTCTTTGCTGCAAATGCCCGCAAACTGCTTTTACAATCACCTATTAAAGATAGTAGTGTGGTTGGCTTTGATCCAGCCTTTCGGACTGGATGCAAACTTGCCTGTGTAGATGCTACAGGCAAGGTGCTAGATACAGGGGTCATCTATCCAACTGAACCGAACAATAAGATAGAATCAAGTCGCAAAAAACTGGCCTCTATGCTAGAAAAGCATCAGGCTAAGACCATATCTTTGGGCAATGGAACGGCTTGCCGTGAAAGTGAGACCTTCCTGATGGAAATGATACAGGATATGGATTTGGATGTCCTTTACACCATCACCAATGAAGCAGGCGCCTCGGTCTATTCTGCTAGCAAACTGGGTCAGCAAGAGTTTCCTGATTTAGATGTCACCTTGAGAAGTGCCGTATCCATAGCGAGAAGAATTATCGACCCCTTGGCGGAATTGGTTAAGATAGACCCCAAAGCCATAGGTGTAGGTCAGTATCAGCATGATGTGGACCAGAAGCGTTTGGCGGTTTCTTTAGATGGAGTAGTTGAAGACTGTGTAAACTTGGTTGGGGTGAACCTAAATACTGCTAGTGTGCCCTTACTCTTACGGGTAAGTGGTTTGTCCAAAAAAACAGCAGAAAATATTGTAGCCTACCGGGAAGAAAAAGGCCTGTTTTCCAACAGGAAAGAGGTTCTTAAGGTAAAAGGTGTAGGCCCCAAGGCCTACGAGCAGGCGGCTGGTTTCTTGCGCATTCCTGATGGAGAAAATCCATTAGATAATACGGCAGTCCATCCTGAGTCCTATGAGGCTACGAAAGCTTTATTAGACCAAAACGAGATTGAACTGGGAGATGAACAAGCATTGAAAGCCCTAGATATTGAGGCACAAGCGGAGGCGCTAGATATTGGGGTTCCAACCTTGAAGGATATTGTACAAGAACTCCTAAAACCGGGACGGGATCCTCGTGAGGAATTGCCGAAACCTGTATTTAAATCAGGCGTAATTGATTTAAAGGACTTGAAACCAGGAATGGAATTAGAGGGTGTAATTCGAAATGTTGTGGATTTTGGTGCCTTCGTAGATATTGGCGTGCACCAAGATGGCTTGGTCCACATTTCGGAATTGTCCGATCACTTTGTTCGGAATGCACTAGAACATGTTAGTGTAGGTGACCAAGTAAAAGTACGAGTATTGAGCATAGATATAGCTAGAGAACGGGTATCGCTATCGATGAAAGGAATGAAATAGATGAAGCTGACGGACCTTTCCACCATTAGAATGTTGCAAAAAAAGTATGGGTTTTATACTAAAAAAAAATTCGGCCAGAATTTCCTTTTAAATGAACAGGTGGTAGAACAGGTCATTCAAGGCGCTAATATTGGGTTAGACGATGTAGTTGTGGAAATTGGACCTGGTATGGGGACCATGACTAACAGCTTGGGCGAAGCAGCCAAAGCTGTTTTAGCGGTTGAAATAGACGAAAAACTAAAACCCTTGTTGGCGGAAACTGTTCCGATGGAAAATGTGGAACTGCTTTTCCAGGATGTGATGAAAATAGATTTGGATCAGGAAGTGATGGAACGTTTTGGGGCAAAACAGTATAAAGTGGTTGCCAATTTGCCGTATTATATTACGACGCCCATCATAATGAAACTTCTTGAAAAACAAAAAAATATCAGTTCCATCACGGTCATGACTCAAAAAGAAGTAGCGGAGCGAATGCAGGCTAATCCCGGGGGGAAGGAGTATGGAGCTCTGTCGGTAGCTGTGCGTTATTATGCTTCTGCCGAGGTGTTGACAACAGTTGGACCGCAATCCTTCTACCCCGCACCCAAAGTTGATTCAGCTGTTATTGGCCTTACGATTAGAAATAAGCCTCCCGTTGAAGTGCTAGATGAAGTAATGTTTTTTAGTGTGCTAAAGGGTGCTTTCCAACAGCGGCGCAAGACGCTACTCAACGCCTTGTCCCATAACCTAGGGTTTATCACGAAAGATGAACTGCGTGAGATGCTTGTGGAACTAGGGATTGAAGCGGGTAGAAGGGGTGAAACATTAGCCATCGAAGAATTTGCATCTCTAAGCAATCGACTGTATCAATTTAAAAATAGTGTTGACAATCAGTAATTGTTAAAGTAAAATATAGCTTTACATTTATTCGACCATATGTTATAATCATTATATTGTGGAAGAAAAGAGGTGTTCTTGTGGCCAACAAACGGGAAATATCCGATATCAGAGATAATCTCAAAGATAACATTGGCAGTGAGGTTGTCATTCGAGCCAATACTGGAAGAAAGAGAATTGTTGAAAAAAGTGGAATCATCGAGCAGACCTATCCCAACGTATTTGTAGTATTGTTGGATGCCAGCCGAGATGAAGCTGGAAGGCGCATGTCATTTAGCTATATTGATGTGTTGACCAAAACAGTTGAATTGGAAATAAGCGCAAGTTAAAGATGAGAGAGCTGTGTGCTCTCTTTTTTTTGGAGGAGTAGTATGAACCCGATAGCATTTAAACTGGGACCGATATCGGTACATTGGTATGGTATTTTGATTGGTATTGGCATCGCCCTGGCTCTGCTAGTAGTATTTAATTTGAGCAAAAAAACAAACTTAGATACAGATGAGGTAATCGATGCCTGTATCTATATGTTGCCGTTTGGATTTGTGGGTGCTAGGTTATATTATGTAATATTCAATCTAGGCTATTATATGAACAGACCAGACGAGATTATTAAGGTATGGCATGGTGGCTTGGCTATTCATGGTGGTGTAATCGCTGCCTTGATTTTTCTTTATTTTTACAGCAAAAGAAAGAAGATGGATCTGTTGCATTTGCTTGATACCTTAGCACCTGCCGTTATATTGGCACAAGCGATTGGTCGTTGGGGCAATTTTATTAACCAAGAAGCATATGGGGGCATTGTCAGCAAAGCCTATATTAGTCATTTCCCGAATTTCATTCAAGAAGGGATGTTGATTGGCGGCAACTACCACCATCCGACTTTTCTTTATGAATCCGTGTGGAACCTGGGTGTATTTGCTATTTTACTATACCTTAGTTTAAGGCAAACCAAACCCAAAGGAAGTATTTTAGCTGGCTATCTTATGCTCTATTCGATGGGACGCTTTTTTATCGAAGGACTGCGAACAGATTCCTTGATGTTTGGTCCGCTAAGGGTAGCTCAAGTAGTCAGTTTGCTAGGCGTTATCGTTGGCCTCGTCATCCTTTATGTTGCAAAAAGAAGAGACAAGGTGTCATGAAAAAATATTGAATAAAAAAATGTCATCGCATAGAGCGATGGCATTTTTTATTTATATGATCAATATTGCTGTAATTAGTCTTTGCTGTTGGGATGCAATTTTCTAAACAATAGGTAGCTGTAGACTGTTGGGACCAGGACGGCAATCATGAGCACGGTGAAGGAAAGAATATATACCGCAGTCTGTTGGATAAAGGCACCTGCTATGAATACTACCCCTCCGATGACCATGAAGGGAGCGGCGAGGCGATGGGTCTTTTTCCAGACTTCTTCGTCTGCCAGTGTCCATGGTGTCTTGATGCCTACAAAATAGTTATGCTTCACCTTACCTAAGTAATTCCCGATGATGATGAACATAATCCCCACTAGCAGATTGACGACCAAGCTGATATTAACCGGGACGCCTAATGAATAAAGGATAGTCGCACAGTAGAGCATGAACATAAATACAATAGTCACAAGCTTAATGGCTTGGTAGCTTCTGGCAAACTGAGGATAGTTGTGTTTTCTTGGATCTAGATTCGGTAGAAAATAAAATAACAAAAATACACCTAGTGTAATGAACGGAATGCCAAAAACGCCGAAGGCTCGGCTGCCATAATTATCTACTTCGCCGTTTATATTCCAATGGATTGGTATTTGCGCAGGCAAATGCCGATAGGCTAAAAGCCCGATTACAAACATCAGCCCAATGAAAGCAACTAGAATCGCATCACCTTTTTTAAAAGAAACTACTCTCTTTTTATTCATAATGTGTCTCTCCTTTGTCTCTGAAGGACATGAACCATCCGACTAGTGATTCAAATACACTAGTGTTCAAAGAATAGATGATTTGCTGTCCTTTTCGTTCATCCGACACCAAATCGGCCGTTTTTAGGATACTAAGATGCCTAGATATACTCGGTTGAGAAATTTCAAATTTAGAAGCAATTTCATTTACACTGAGATCGCCCTTTTTTAACATTTCTAGGATCTGCCTTCTGGTTGGGTCCGCCAGGGCTTTGAAACTGTCATTAAATACCATACGCCCTCCTTATATAGAGATATCTATATATATACATAATACACGAGGAGGAAGAAAAAAGAAAGAAAAAGCTTCGACAATCAAAGATGTTGTGAAAAAGATAACTTTCTTTAATAGGCTGTTTGGTTGCGTCACTGTAAAAGTAACTATATATTTAGGGTACAAATGAATATTTTGTGGATGAATAGTTGTGGGAGAGACATGGAATCATGCGCCGAAGAAGCAACCGATAGAGCGTGCACTCTGCGGGAAACTTTCAGGCAAAAGGACTGTAACTAGACACTGCCTCTGGAGAGGATTGCTACGGCAAGACACCAAAGGGGAAAGCCGATTGGTAATCTCTCAGGTAAAAAGGACAGGGGAAAAGGGCACATGCAAATTTGCTGTTTTCCCATGTCCTTCTTTTCACGTTTGGACAATTGGGAGATAAAAGGGGGAAAAGAAATGCCTGAAATCAAGAAAACACCATTAAATGCTGCGCACCGCAAGTTGGGTGCCAAGATGGTAGATTTCGGTGGCTGGGATATGCCAGTCCAGTATTCCGGAATCAAAGAAGAACACCACGCTGTACGCAACAAGGCGGGCTTGTTTGACGTAAGCCACATGGGCGAAATCCGTGTCAAAGGTAAAGATGCTCTAAGCTTCATTCAACGATTGATTACGAGCGACGTATCGGACTCCATCATAGGACAGGCACGTTACGGAGTGCTATGTTACCCACATGGTGGTATCGTGGATGACCTGCTAGTTTATCATGTGGGCGATGACGAGTATTTGTTAATCGTCAACGCAGGCAATATTGAGAAAGATTGGGCTTGGATTAACGAACAAAAGCAGGATGAAGAGTTGGTGTTAACCAATGAATCAGATGAGTTTGGACAGATCGCGATTCAAGGACCGATGGCTATTGGCATTCTGCAGACTCTTACGGAAACTGAATTGGAGCCCATCCCTTACTATTCCTTCGTAAATGGAAAAGTCAGTGGAATTGACTGCATCATCTCAAGAACTGGTTACACTGGTGAAGATGGATTTGAAGTTTATTGTGCTGCTAAAGATACAGAATTCCTGTGGGATGAGATGCTAAAAGCAGGCGGAGAAGATATCATGCCTTGCGGTTTGGGTGCGAGAGATACACTTCGTTTTGAAGCGAAGATGCCCTTGTATGGTCATGAGATGACGGAAGATATCAATCCATTGGAAACTGGACTGGGACGCTTCATATCATTAGATAAGGGTGATTTTATCGGAAGAGACCCCATCGCTAAGATGAAGGAAGCCGGTAGACCTAGAAAAATTGTAGGCTTCGAGATGGTTGGTCGCGGTGTACCTAGAGCCCACTATATTATCGAGAAGGATGGCGAGGAAGTAGGAAGTGTAACTACTGGTACCTATGCTCCAACCTTTGAAAAAAGTTTGGGCCTAGCCATTGTGGAAACGAAAAAAGTCGCCGTGGATGACGAAATTGATGTAATCATCCGCAACAAGAAGGTGAAAGCCAAAGTAGTGAAAACGCCGTTCTATAAACGCAGCAAATAAATTGGAGGTGAAATAATGAATTACTTACCAGCTACTGAAGAAGACAAAAAGAAAATGCTTGAGCGGATAGGTCTTGATAGCGTAGATGACCTATTCAAGGATATACCGGATAATGTAAAACTAAACCGTCCCTTGAACTTACCGGAGGGTATGTCCGAGTATGAGCTTAAAAAGAAAATAAAGAGCATGAGTAGTCAGAACCAAAACATGGACCAGGTAATTAGTTTCCTGGGTGGTGGTGCGTATGACCACTACATGCCAGCCTTGGTGGACCATCTCTTGTCCCGCTCTGAGTGGTATACAGCCTATACTCCTTACCAACCAGAGATTAGCCAAGGTACCTTGCAAAGTATTTTTGAATTCCAAACTATGGTTTGTGAGCTTTTCAGCATGGATGTGTCCAATGCATCTGTTTATGACGGTGCGAATGCATTATGTGAAGCCATGATTATGGCTTGTGATCGCAAAAAAGAAATCATCCTTTCCGAAGCGATTCACCCTGAGTATATTGAAACGGTTGAGACCTATGCGAATGGCTTGGGTATTGAAGTTAAGAAGGCTGGTCTTGCCGGCACGATTACTTCTATGGATGAACTGAAAGCTAGCATCAACGATAAGACTGGTGCGGTCGCAGTTCAGTACCCCAACTTTTTCGGTAATATTGAGGACCTAAAAGCTGTTGCTGATTTAGCACATGAGCACAAGGCCATGTTTATCGTTGTGGTAGGAGATATTGTCTCCATGGGAATGTTGGAAGCACCAGGAAATCTGGGTGCAGATATCGTGGTTGGCGAAGGAATGAGCCTTGCCGGTCCCATTAACTTCAGTGGCCCATCGATTGGTCTAATTGCAACCACCAAGAAAAATGTAAGAAAACTACCTGGCCGAATCGTTGGCCTTACAGAAGATAAAGATGGAAAAAGAGCGTTTGTGTTAACCTTGCAAGCCAGAGAGCAGCATATAAGACGGGAAAAAGCATCGTCTAATATTTGCTCCAACCAAGCGTTACATGCTCTAGCTACGAATATTACACTCAGTGCCTTGGGAACCAAGGGCTTGAAAGAGATGGCTCTTAAAAGTATGCGCAATGCAAGCTATGCGATGAAGAGATTTACAGCCATTGAAGGTGTAGAACTGGTTAACAAGGGTCATTTCTTTAATGAATTTGCCTTGAAATTACCGGTCCCAGCTAAACTATTGAATAAGCGTTTGCTGAAAAAAGGAATTTTTGGATGTGTCGACTTGAGCCGTTTCTACCCAGAACGGGTAAACGAGGGCTTGTTCTTCCTTTCCGAATTCAGAACCAAAGAAGAAATCGATTTGGCCGCTCAATACATGGAGGTGATCTTCAATGAACAGCTGTTTAAGTAAAAGAGAAAAACTGATATTTGAAAAAAGCACACCAGGACACAAAGCCTACTTTTTACCGAAAGGTACTACACCCAAGGTTGAAGTAGAGGAGATGATTCCGGCAGAAATGATTCGTAAAGCTGATGCGAGACTGCCTCAAGTAAGCGAAGTTGACGTTGCTAGACACTTTACTAGATTGTCTAACTTGAACTTTGGTGTGGATACGGGTTTCTATCCTTTGGGCTCCTGTACTATGAAGTATAATCCCAAGATTAATGAAGCAATGGCTAGAATGCCGGGCTTCATCTGGTTGCATCCTTATCAAGATCCTTCAACCGTGCAGGGCGCAATGCAGCTGATGTACGAACTGGATGTATCTTTAGCAGAAATTTTGGGTATGGACAAGATGACTTTACAGCCTGCTGCAGGAGCTCATGGCGAACTGACTGGTATTAAAGTTATTAAGGCCTACCACGATAAAAGAGGCGATTTTAAGCGAACCAACGTAATTATACCGGATTCAGCGCATGGCACGAATCCAGCGACCACCAAAATGGCTGGACTAAACGTTATTGAAATTAAATCAAACTCCAATGGCGAAGTGGATGTGGAAGCGTTAAGAGCAGTAGTCGGTGATGATACGGCAGCCTTGATGCTTACCAACCCCAACACCTTGGGATTGTTTGAAAGCCAAATTAAGGAAATTGCTGAAATTGTACATGATGCCGGCGGTTTACTCTACTACGATGGTGCCAATGCCAATGCCATCATGGGTATATCTCGTCCTGGCGATATGGGCTTTGATGTAGTTCACACAAATCTGCACAAGACCTTCAGTACACCACACGGTGGTGGTGGCCCTGGCGCAGGTCCTGTAGGCGTGAAGGCCTTCTTGGCTCCATTCCTGCCGAAACCGACAGTGGAATACAATGATATTGAAGACGAGTACTATTTCGATTACGATCGTCCAGATTCCATTGGCCGTATGAAAGCCTACTATGGTAACTTTGCTGTATTGGTGAGAGCATATTGCTATATTCGGGCTCTCGGTGCAGCTGGTATCAAAGAAGCTGCCGAAATGGCAGTTCTGAATGCCAATTACTTAAAGGCATTGATATCTGAACATTATGAAATTGCGCAGGATCGTCTCTGTAAACACGAGTTCGTAGCGACATCGAAACGCCAGCATGAATACGGTGTACATACCACAGACATTGCTAAGCGGATGCTAGACTATGGCTACCATCCACCTACAATCTATTTCCCCTTGATTGTGGATGAGGCTATGATGTTTGAACCAACTGAGACAGAATCGAAGGAAACCTTGGATGAATTTGCAGATGTAATGGCCAAGATTGCCAAAGAGTGCATTGAGGAAACGGATAAAGTTAAGAATGCTCCGAGTTGCACTGTAATTGGTAGACCGGATGAAGTGAAGGCTGCAAAAGACCAAATTCTTCGCTGGACCGAATTCAAATTATAAAAAGAAAAAGTAAGCGAAGCAGAGATATCTCTGCTTCGCTATTTTTATGATAAAATAAGCTCAGTAAGCGAAAGGAAACAGTCATGAAAAAGATTTTGGTAGTAGACGATGAGCCGAATATCGTCGAACTGATAACGTACAATCTAAAGAAAGAAGGATACCAGGTCACGAGTGCACCGGATGGTAGTGCAGCTTGGGAACTTCTTGAAAAGAACTATTTTGATATGGTTTTGTTGGATATTATGCTGCCAGGCATTGATGGCTTGTCGCTTTGCCGAAAGATTCGGGAGAAAAGTAATATTCCCGTCATGATGATTAGTGCAAAAATCGAGGAGTTTGATAAGGTGTTAGCCCTCGAACTAGGAGCAGATGACTACATGACCAAGCCCTTTTCAGTGCGAGAGCTAGTGGCTCGGGTAAAAGCAGTATTACGCCGCACCGTGGAAAGCAAAGAAAGCCAGGAGGGGGACATCATACAGTTCAAGGAATTAACCTTACTTCCCCTGGAGCATACGTTTTTGCTGGGAGAAAAAGAAATTGTTTTGACACTTACTGAATATCAAATTATTGAGCTATTGCTAAAAAATCCCGGCAAGGTTATGAGCAGGGATATCTTGACAGAATATATTTGGGGCACTGACTTTTTTGGTGATACTCGAACCATTGATGTGCACATACGACATCTAAGAGAGAAAATTGAGTTAGATCCCAGTAATCCTGAATATATTGTGACCATTCGTGGTGTTGGATATAAGCTACAGGAGAAATAGATGAAAAAAATAAGTCATAAACTGTTAGCCAGTTATCTAGGCATCATCGTAGTTACTTTTTTGGTGTTTGCCCTGATGTTTACCAGCTATTATCGCTCTTATAATGTGGAGGTTATCCATAAAGAGCTAGAAGACCAAAGCCTATCTATCATGCAGACACTAGAGGTACTACTAGCAGATGAAGAAGCAAGTCTGGATGACGCTCGTATTGAAGAATATATGAAAGCACTTAGCGATACGGTTGGCTATCGGGTAACGGTTATCGATCCCCAGGGACAAGTATTTATTGAGACGAATCGCAACAAGGATACCATGGAAAACCACATAGACCGCCAAGAATTTATTGATGCGGCTGAAAATGGGCTTGGTATGGAAGTTCGATCTTCTGTCTCCATGGGTCAAGAATATATCTATGTTGCTCGTCCAGTATATCGAGAGGGTGAACTAGTAGCCTTCGTCCGCTTGAGTGTAACCCTGAAAGGCGCGAAGGGCATGCCGGAACAATTGGCAATCTCTCTTCGACTGTCCATGCTGGTGGCTAGCCTAATCGCCTTGCTAACAGCAGGCTACTTGTCTAGGACCATTTCAAAGCCGATTCTGCAAATTGCTGAGGTGACCAAAAAGGTGCAACAAGGTGATTTTAATCTCAAGGTATATCCCCAAAGTAGAGATGAGATTGGCATGTTGGCTCAGGGTATAAATCAGATGACTTCAAGCTTGCAGGGAACAATGAATCGTTTGCACAGTGCGAGGATAGAATTGGAGAGCATTCTGAATAATTTGAGTAATGGTGTGGTAATGCTGGGTTGTAGTGGAGAGATTCGGGCTATAAACCAACCTGCCGGTCAAATCTTCCATGTGGTTCCTGAAAAAGTCTTGGGACAGAATCATCTCCAGGCATTGAAGAACCATACGATTGATAGGGGATTTTGTGAGCTTAAAAAGACCCATGAAGTGCAGCACTTGAATCTAGATTGGTTGGGTGAAGGCCGAAGGTATTATGAATTGGTGATGATACCGATTCTAAATGGGGACGAACTAGAGTCCGTGGTAGTCTCCATTTACGATATCACTGAGATCAAGCTAGCGGAAATAATTCGAACGGAATTCGTATCCAATGCTTCTCATGAATTGAAGACACCGCTTACGGCCATCAAGGGATTTACGGAGACATTATTAGATGGAGCCATGGACGATAAGGAAACCTTGAAACGCTTTTTGATTATCATTGATAAAGAAACTACTCGACTGGTTCGTCTGGCAGAAGACCTACTTAGTCTTGCAAGATTAGAGAAAAAGACGCTTAGAATCGAGAGACTTCCTTTTAATGTAAAAGAGACAGTCCAGAAACTAAAAGAGCAGTTCCAACCGATGATGATGGATAGAAACTTGAATCTTACGGTAGATATAGTGGAAAATTTACCTGAAATAGAAGCGGATGAAATATGGATTAATCAAGTAATGGTCAATCTGTTGGAAAATTCCATCAAGTATAGTGAGGATGGAACAAATATCAACATACAGATATCCTATGACCAAGAAAAAAATTCTGTTTGCATACGCGTAACAGACCAAGGGGTTGGTATTCCAGATGATGAAAAAGAAAGAGTATTTGAGAGATTCTATCGTGTTAATAAGAACCGATCCCGGGAAACTGGGGGGACTGGCTTAGGCCTATCTATTGTCAAGCATGTGGTAGAGGCGCACCAAGGGACACTAGGTATAGTCGACCATGAACCGCAAGGAACAACGGTATGGTTTTGCTTACCCATAAAGGAGGAACAGCATGAGAATTGAATTTGACAAGCAAAAAATATTGGTATGTGATGGAGCAATGGGTACCATGATTTATGAGTCTGGGGTTGAAATTAAAAGCTGCCCGGAGTTATTAAATGAAACCAACCCTGAGGTAATCCGAAATATCCATACAGCGTATATAGAAAGTGGAGCCAATATTATAGAGACCAATACCTTTGGGGGATCACCCCTGAAGCTTGGTGAATACGATTTGGCGGATAGAGCGTATGACCTGTGCAAATTAGGAGCTCAAATCGCTAGAGAGGCAGCAGGCAGTCAAGCCTTGGTCGCTGGATCAGTGGGGTCTACTGGAAAGCTAATTGCACCAATGGGAGAATACAGCTTTGATGAAGTACTAAAAGCGTTTCAGGTGCAGATGCAAGGCCTTGCGGATGGCGGTGTGGACCTGTATCTACTTGAAACCATGATGGAGATTACAGAACTGAAGGCAGCTTACTTAGCCGCAAGAGATGTAGCTCCCGATATTCCAGTAATTTGTCAGATGACATACACAGATTGCGGGGCTACAGTAATGGGAACGACACCTGAAATCGCAGCTTCGGTCATGGAAGGAATGGGTGCAGATTATATTGGTGTGAACTGCTCTACAGGACCTGCGGGACTCTTAGCTGTAGTCAAACGTATGGGTGCAGTGACCAATGTGCCGCTAACTGTCCAACCGAATGCGGGGTTACCTGAGATGGAAAATGATCATGTAGTATATAGGGAAACGCCAGAAACCATGGCCCTTTTTGTGCCAGAATTTGTAAAGGCTGGCGCCAAAATTGTGGGTGGCTGCTGTGGTACAACACCGAAGCATATCAAGGCGATTGCTATGGCTAGTGCGGAATGTGTTTATGCTGAACCAGTTGGAGAAAAGCCAGTTGCGTTATGCTCTAGAAGAGTACGCAAGGTATTGGGAGAGGAACAGATTAGGGCGGCCAGTCTCGAAGCTGGCGAAGAGACGAAGAGTTTGTGCCAAGCGGAAGACAGCCGGCGGTTAACCAAAATTCTGAGAAAACAAATCAAAAGCGGAGCCAACTGCTTATATATCGCTCTACCAGAATCATATCTAAGCGAAGAGCTGGCTACCCAACTGATGCTAGGTTTGAATGGTCCACTGAATTTGCCATTGGTGCTTTCTAGGGTTTGTGGAAAACATTTGGAAAGGTTACTCATGCTTGCTAGTGGGAACGCCTTGATTGGTGACGTTCGTATGGAGGATTTCGATGCCATGCTGACGATTGCCAAACGTTATGGGGCTGGACTAGGGCTTCGTCCCCGCAATGAGGAAGAACTTTCTTCCTGTGAAGCACTAATAGAAAGGGCTGTAAGCGAAGGCCTTGCCCGAGGGTTGCTGTTGATTGATATTGGTGACTTGCTTGAAATCGATGGAAGTAGTGCTTGGGCTGCAAAAGCAAGAAATCTAAGCCGATATATTATGCTTCATTTGGATTCTATGCCAGAGGATTTGGCAGCTTCTGAGATAGAATTGGTAATTGCCGATTTCCGGAAGGAAAGATTTCAGGGACTATAATATGAAGGAACTAAGGGAGTTGGCTTATGCCAAGATAAATCTAAGTATTGATGTGTTGGGGGTTCGTCCGGATGGATATCATGAGGTGGAGATGGTCATGCAATCTGTGGATCTTTGTGATGAACTTATCCTTTCTTTGCGAGACGATGAACAGATTCATCTCGATTGCGAAAAGGCGGTGACGAGTGACCCAGAAGATAACCTGGTATTGCAGACAGCTAGATTGCTAAAAAAAAGATATTCAGTCAAAAAGGGTGCAGACCTTACTTTGCTAAAACGGATTCCAGTTCAAGCTGGACTGGGTGGGGGCAGCTCAGATGCAGCGGCTACGTTAAGAGGGCTGAACCACCTATGGAAGTTAGAGCTTGTACCGGAGGAATTGGAACATTTGGCTGCTGAACTCGGGTCGGATATACCGTATTGTATACAAGGCGGTACGGCGTTTGCTTTTGGGCGAGGAGAAAAAGTGAGAAAAATTCCTTCCTTTGGCCGGTGGAACATGTTACTCATTAAACCATCCTTCGGCCTATCGACCCCAAAAGTATATCGCGAATTTGATAAACGAGAGCATAAGGTGCGATACGCTTCACGAGCTATTGAAAATGAATTAAGGGAAAGAAAGAGGATACGTTTTTCTAGGTTGAAGGATTTTCTTCATAATGATTTACAACAGATAAGCTGTGGGCTTAGTCCTGAAGTAGGTCAGTTGATTCTTAGCCTTGAAAATCGAGGAGCAGTCGCCTTGATGTGTGGTAGTGGCCCCACTGTCATGGGCATCTTTGAGGATGGGAAGGACAGAGAAAAAGCATGTAAAGATTACCTTGATGCAGGATATCGATGCTATTTAGTGCAAACAATATCATATTAAATTCATATTCTTGCAGGAATTACGCACCATCTGTCGAAAGAGTAGGTTGAGCAACCATTAATAACAACGTTGAGAAAGGGTGAAACAGTATGGTAAACGTAACAGACGTACGCGTTCGCAGAATCAACCAAGAAGGAAGAATGAAGGCGATTGTTTCAGTGACAGTTGATGATGCTTTTGTGATTCATGACGTAAAAGTAGTGGAAGGGCAGAATGGCCTATTCGTGGCGATGCCCAGCCGTAAGATGCCCGATGGCGACTACCGAGATATTGCCCACCCCATCAATTCGGAAGCTCGTTCGATTATTCAGCAGAATGTTCTAGAGGCCTATGACCGTGCCCTGGCAGAACTGGAGGCTGAAAAAGAAGAGGAAGAAGAAGTGGAAGTATTTGTTGAGGAAGAAGTGAATACGGAAGAAGCAGCGGTTGTGGAATAATTGAATTCAAGAGTCCTTCGGGACTCTTTTTTTTATTAAAAGGGAGTCCCATTTGTGATTGCGGATGATTGCTTTGCCTAACGAACGGGTCGGTAATAATGTGACGAGGAGAATTGTAGATTTTAATAACTGAATTTAGGTATTTTTTCAAGGTAGTATCTGTAGATATTAGTAGAATATGGTAGAATATGGCAGGAGAATTTGCGAAGTGAGGAGATATAGATGAAGATAAAAGCAGTTATTTTGGCAGCAGGCAAGGGTACACGTATGAAATCCGACGTTCCGAAGGTGTTACATAAAATTTTAGACCGAGAAATAATTCATTATGTTCTTGAGGCGGTGGCCGGTCAGACGGATGAAAAGCCAGTGGTGGTTATTGGTCATGGTGGTGAAGAGGTCAAAGAGGCTTTGGAAGACCGTGCAGAGACAGTTTGGCAAAGAGAGCAGCTGGGCACGGGACATGGTCTGATGATGGCCCGAGAAGCTATTGCAGGAAGTGATCAAGTTATCGTGATGTGTGGTGATACCCCGCTTATTCGTAAGGAGACCATTGCTTCTTTGGTATCAGAGCATAATCTACAGGGTAATAAGGCAACTGTGCTCAGTGTAATTATGGATAATCCATATGGTTATGGACGAATCGTTAAACAAGCGGGGCAGGTTGCTGGCATTGTAGAAGAAAAGGATGCCAGTGAAGAGGTCCGGACTATTCAGGAGATCAATTCTGGGATGTACTGCTTTCAGACGAAAGAACTGTTGAGTGTACTAGACCAACTTGAGCCTAAAAATGCCCAGGGAGAATACTACCTTACAGATGTATTATCCATACTGTATAAGCAAGGGGATAAAGTAGGAGCCTACCTGGCATCGGATGCATCAGAAATAGCTGGAATTAACGACAGAGTTCAGTTGGCCGAGGCAGCAGCACAAATGCAGATGCGTATCAATGAAGAGTGGATGAAAAAGGGTGTTACTATGGTAAATCCCTCTTGTGTATATATTGGAATTGATGTTATGCTATCTAAGGATGTAGAGATTTGGCCTGGTGTTATCTTAGAAGGTGATACCGTCGTGGGAGAAGCGACATATTTAGGGCCAAATTGCAGACTGAAAAATGCACATATAGGGGCACGTTGCCACCTTGATACTGCTATCGTTCTAGACAGTTCCATGAAGGATGATTGTACCATTGGGCCCTTTGCCTATATCCGACCGGGTTCAAGTCTTGCAAACCGGGTAAAAATTGGTGATTTTGTGGAAATCAAAAAAACCAGCGTGGATGAAGGCAGCAAACTTCCACACCATAGTTATATCGGAGACGCCATCATTGGCAAAGGTGTGAATATCGGTGCGGGAACCATCACCTGCAACTATGATGGGGTGAATAAGTATCAGACCAAGATAGAAGACGGCGTATTTGTTGGAAGTAATTCCAATCTGGTCGCGCCGGTTCATCTAGAGAAGCGGGCATATGTAGCTGCCGGCTCGACCATTACCGATGACGTTCCAGGTGAAACGTTAGCGGTTGCTAGAGGGAGACAGAAGAACCTGCCAGACTGGAGAAAGAAAAAGGGGATTTAGGGGGAGACATGTGCGAAACGAGTAACAAACAGAAGTTAATGATATTTACTGGTAATTCTAATCCGGAATTGGCCAAGGAAATAGCACAAGAATTGGGTGCTAGACTTGGAATCGCTGAGGTGAAAAAGTTCAGCGATGGGGAGATTTTCCTAAATATCGGAGAGAGCGTGCGCGGAGCTGATGTATATATCGTTCAACCAACATCAAGACCGGTTAACGACAACTTGATGGAACTATTGATTATGATTGATGCCATGCGTAGAGCTTCAGCCAGACGTATCACGGCTGTTATACCGTACTACGGCTATGCTAGGCAGGAAAGAAAATCCAAATCTAGAGATCCAATCTCTGCAAAGCTGGTAGCCAACCTTATTACGGCAGCGGGTGCAAGAAGAGTGTTGACAATGGATCTTCATGCGAAAGCCATTCAGGGATTTTTCGATATTCCTGTTGATCATTTGGTAGGAGCCCCCATCATTGCGGACTATATCTGTGACAGGGACTATGTTAATCCAGTAGTGGTCGCTCCAGATTTGGGCGGTGTGACTAGAGCTAGAGATTTGGCGTATCGTATTGGTACAGATATTGCGATTATTGATAAAAGACGACCCAAAGAGAATGTTGCAGAAATCATGAATGTGCTGGGAGAAATTGAAGGCAGAACCTGTATCATGTTAGATGATATGATTGATACGGCTGGTACCATTACCAAAGGTGCTGAAGCTTTGATGCAGCGGGGTGCTAAAGAAGTTATTGCTTGCTGTACCCACCCAATTCTTTCCGGACCGGCGTTTGAACGTTTGGAAAACTCTGTGATTTCTGAGGTTATCGTGACCAATACCATCCATATTGATGAGGAGAATCTGTTAGATAAGATGACAGTTCTTTCAGTGGCTCCCTTATTTGCGAAGGCCATTGACCGTATTGCAAGTGATGAATCGATTAGTGTATTGTTTACAGCGAAACCCAAACTGAAATCTGAAGATTAAAAAAAAGCCCCGGTTTCGACCGGGGCCTTGTTCACTTATGGAGTATAGAGATGAAGTTAATTGTAGGCCTGGGAAATCCAGGCAAAGAATATGAATCAACCCGACATAATATGGGATTTATGGCATTGGACTTGTTGGCTGAAAAGTTGGGTGCTTCTTTTGTAGAGAAAAAAAAGCATAACGCCATGGTGGCTAGTGCGCTAGTCGATGGAGAAAAACTACTTTTGGTCAAACCGCTGACGTTTATGAATGCCAGCGGCGAAGCAGTACGTTCCCTGCGTGATTATTACGATGTGGATGTGAAGGATCTGGTAGTCCTTGTGGATGATTTGACCTTGAATCCTGGGGTGCTTCGGATACGAGGCAAGGGAAGCTCGGGAGGCCAAAAAGGCATTGCGAGTGTAATTGAGCATTTGGGCACTCAAGATTTTGCTCGCATTAAGATGGGGATTGGGAAACCACAGTATGGTTCGGCAATACCACATGTCCTAGGTCACTTTTCCGATGAAGAATGGGATGCGGCGCAACAGGCCGTAAACCGTGCAGCTGAAGCAGTGCTCTACTTACTAAAAGAAGGCACTTACAAGGCGATGAATGAGTATAATGGATAACTATGAGCTTTTTAATTCGAGCAATCGAACAGCGTGATACGCTACAACAAATCGAAAGGGCGTTTTTAGACGGGGCAGGAAATGTTCAAGTCTTCGGATTGCCCACAAATATTTCCTATGAATATGCAGCGGCTATGGCGAAACGTCGTCCGCTTCTGATTCTCGTTTCGGATGAGCGGGAAGGCAGGGCTTTGGCACAACGACTTAGTGAACGCATAGAAGGAAGAGCCATCTTCTATCCAGCGGAAGACCTGCTGGTATATAGGACCTTGGCCCGCAGTAATGACGTTCAACGAGAGCGAATTCAAGCGAGGTTCATGCTTGCAGCTGGGGAAATAGATATATTGATTGCCACAGTGCAATCGTTATTGGAGCGGTCTGTGCCAAAAGACCGCTTTTTAAAGAGCGCTTTTACGCTGAAACTAGGCGAGATGGCAGAACCAGATGAGCTAATCGAGAGGTTGACCATGCTCGGATATGAACAGTGTGATTTGGTGGAATCGCCAGGTCAGTTTAGCCATAGAGGTGGACTGATCGACGTATTCTCGTTGGCCTATGAGCACCCGGTTCGAATTGAGTTTTTTGATGTGGAAGTGGAAGCACTTCGCATGTTTGATATTGAAAGCCAAAAATCGATTGAAAAGATGGACTCTTGTCGCTTGCTTCCGGCGAGAGACTTACTATTGGATTCGGAAACACGGGAAAAAGGCATAGAGGGTCTACGCTCAGCGCTAGAGGCTGTGCAGATTCTTTTTTCCGGTCCTGAATTCCAAGAGGCAAGAAAGCAGTTTAGAGAAGATACGTTAGAGGATATCGAACTACTGCAGCAGGATGCCCAAGGCGAAGGATTAGAGCGCTATACTTCTTACTTCTACGATTCTTTATCCGGTATTCTCGATTACTTTAATCAGGAACCGTTGCTATGGACAGAAAATCTAAATCGTATGTTGGCAAATTATACCGAGGAGTATGATCTCTACTTGGCAACCTATAAGGATGCGTATGAAAAAGGGAAGGTTTTGCCGGGATATCTGGATTTACGTCTAGAACCGGTGGTGTTTTCAGACATACTGGATTCGGTTTTTTCGATTCATTTTGCTCCTTTGCCGGTAGTGCAAGGACCCAATAAGGCCAAGCGCATCTTAGAACTAGATGGAAGAAATGCGAGTAGCTATTTAGGTAAGACGGCTCTTTTTTTGGCAGATCTTAAACAATGGGTTAAAAAAAATGCCATACTTCTATTCGTCGAAAATGAACGAAGGCGGAAGATGCTAATAGAAGAGATTCAGGAGATTGGCTTGCCGTATACCTTGGTTGACGATTCATTTGACCAAGAAGTCCAAAATAGACTCATATATATCATTGATGAACCATTAAATGCAGGCGCAGAACTAACAGAAGATAAACTGGTCCTGGTGGGTGAACGAGAAATATTTTCTAGCACCAGGGAGAAACGTAAAAAGAAAAAAAGTGCCAAGGCATCTATTCGGGCCTTCACCGAGGTCAATGTGGGCGACTATGTCGTGCATGATCAGCATGGTGTAGGGCAGTATTTGGGCATAACAACCATTGAAACCGATGGTCGTGAAAAAGATTATCTAGAGATTCAGTATGCCAAAGAGGATAAGCTCTTTCTTCCGGTTGAACAACTGGAGATTTTGGAAAAATATGTAGGTGCAGAAGGATACAAGCCTAGGATGTCCCGCTTGGGAACCAAGGATTGGGAGAACGTGAAAAAGAAAGTCCGTTTGGCGGTTAAGGAGATTGCCATCGACCTCTTGGCCTTGTATGCCAAAAGACAGATGAGTATTGGCTTTGCCTATGATGCTGATACGGCCTGGCAGAAGGAATTTGAGGATCGTTTTCCGTTCCGCGAGACGAACGACCAATTGAGAGCCATAAAAGACACCAAGGAAGACATGGAATCGATGCGACCAATGGACCGTATCATTATTGGCGACGTGGGGTATGGTAAGACAGAAGTAGCGCTCCGTGCTGCTTTTAAAGCGGTGAACAACTCGAAACAGGTTGCCTTGCTGGTTCCAACTACCGTCTTATCCAATCAACACTACAAAACCTTTGAGAAACGATTTGCAAATTGGCCTATCCGGATTGCTGTCCTGAATCGTTTTATCAGCAGTAAAGAGAAAAAGCAGATTCTCGCTAAGGTAAAAAGGGGCGAAATAGATATTTTAATCGGCACGCATAGATTGCTTTCAAAGGATGTAGAATTCTCAAATTTAGGATTGGTTATTGTGGATGAAGAACAAAAATTTGGGGTGGCTCATAAAGAACGTTTGAAAGATATGCGACAAGAAGTAGACTTTTTAACCCTTAGTGCAACGCCCATACCTAGGACGCTGCATATGTCCCTATCTGGTGCGCGTGATATGAGCATTATTGAAACACCACCTGATGAGCGGCATCCTGTACAGACCTATGTTTTAGAATACAGCGACCAGCTGGTGCAAAATGCCATCCGTAAAGAACTAGCACGGGGTGGCCAGGTTTATTTTATTCACAATAAAGTGGCGCAGTTACCAGCTTGGCAACAGCGCATAGAACGCTTGGTTCCAGAGGCGAGTCTTGTGATAGCACATGGACAGATGGACAAAAAAAAGCTAGAGCAAGCAATGATGACTTTTGTTGAGGGAGAAGCGGATGTGCTCTTGTGTACAACCATTGTGGAAAGTGGCATCGATATCGCGAACGTGAATACCTTGATCGTAAATGATGCAGACCATTTAGGATTATCCCAAATATATCAACTTAAAGGCAGAGTTGGAAGAAGTTCACGTGTAGCGCATGCGTACTTTATGTATCGCCGAAACAAGATTTTGAGTGAGGAAGCAGAAAAACGCCTTAAAGCGATTCGGGAGTTTACAGAGTTTGGCGCTGGCTTTAAAATAGCAATGCGGGACTTGGAAATCCGAGGAGCAGGTAATATCCTAGGGGCAGAACAACATGGCCATATGTTATCTGTTGGATTCGAAATGTATCGCCGGCTTTTAGAAGAAGAAGTTGCCAAGCTTCGTGGTCAGTCTCCGGAAGAGCATGAACCGGAAAACGAAGTTAAGGTTGAGCTTAATGTGAGTGCGCATATCAAGAAAGCCTACATTGGAAACCCTACATTCAAGATGGAATTGTATAGCCGCATCCTGAGGGCCCATGACGAAGCTCAGTTGACAGATATTAAGACGGAAATTGAGGACCGTTTTGGTCCTATGCCGATTGAAACGGAGCACCTAATTGATATTGCTAGAATCCGCTTAAAAGGCAAACGTATGGGTCTGGTTCGAATTACCAGCACAAACGAAATGATTGAGCTAGAGTTCGATGGGAATCCTTTTGATGCGGAGACATTGTTACGCCCTGGAGAAGCTTTTAAGAGAGATTTACTAATTCAACCTAGTGAAAACTTGCTATTGCGTTTAAGAAAGAAAGACCGAACAGATGAGCAAATGATAGAACATATTATAAAACTATTTATCTTGTTGGACGAGTAGTTAGAGAAAGCACTTGCACCTAGAAGGTAAAAACGGCATAATGGGATAGAATGAAAGGGAGGGCTTAAGCGTGAAAAAAAGGATAATCATTAGCTTCTTGCTAATACTATCGTTGCTAGCAATGGCCGCATGTTCAGCGGCTGATAATGCAGCAATTGTTAACGGTGATGAAATCAGTATGGAGGATTTAGAGACCGAAGTGGCTTTGTTCCAAGAAAACATTGCTAATTCTGGGCTTTCACTTGGAGATCCTGAAGATGAAGAATACCAAAGGATTCTCAAAGAAGAAGTTCTGAATATTATGATTCGCAAGGTGCTTTTACATCAAGAATTGGCAGCCAACGATATTGAGATTAGTGAAGATGGCGCACTTGAGTACTTGGACAGTATGAAATCCATGTATGGTGAGGAACAGTACCAAGCCCTTTTAGCTATGAATGGTGTGGATGAGGAAACCTTTATCGAGGACTTTGCTTTCAATGAAGCACTTACTGCTCTTCGGGAGAAGGTTACGGCAGATGTTCAAGTAAGCGAAGATGAGGCAAGAGATTACTTTGAAGCCAATAAGAGCTCACTCATACGGGGCACAGCCAGCCATATCTTGTTTAGTTTTAATACGCAGGAAGCCACAGATGAGGTTAGGGCAGAAGCACAGGCCCGTTTTGATGAAGCCATGGCCAGACTGTCTGCTGGTGATGATTTTGCTACAGTAGCGCAAGAAATGTCGGATGATGGTTCTGCTGCAAATGGTGGAAAATTAGGGGACTCTTTCTCCATGATTGACTCTCCATATGTAGATGAATTTACAGTAGCAGCACTCAATTTAGAGGCTGGTGAATATACGAAGGAACCAGTTGTAAGCCAGTTTGGATACCATATCATCAAATTGGACGAAAAAATTGAAGACTTCGATTTATTAAAAGAAGATATAATCACCATGTTGGTGGAAAATAAAAAAGATGAAATATTCGGTGACTATGTAATGAATTTAAATGAAAATGCAGATATTGAAAATTTTGTATCTGTAGAAGAGCCGGAAGTAGATGAAGAATCTTAATACAGGTAAGAAACTGGAAGAATTTATAGAAATTATGAAGCGGTTGCTTTCGCCGAATGGTTGCCCTTGGGATAGGAAACAGACTCATGACAGTTTAAAACGCTACTTGATTGAGGAGTCTTATGAGGTCTATGAAGCCATTGAAGAAAATAGCATGGAAAAACTCCAAGATGAGCTTGGTGACGTGCTAATGCAGGTAGTGTTCCACAGTGCGCTAGCGGAACAATCAGGGGCATTCACCCTGGATGATGTGATTGATGGTGTTCAGGAAAAAATGATTCGGCGACACCCTCATGTATTTGCGGATAGTTCGGTTAATAGTGCAAAAGAGGTAGAAATTCGTTGGGAAGAAATCAAGAAGGAAGAAAAAAGCGTACGTAAAAATCAAACCTTGATGGATATTCCCAAAGCGATGGACCCTCTTTACCGAGCAGAAAAATTACAACAACGTGCGGCCAAAGTTGGATTTGATTGGCCGGATTTAGATGGGGCCATGGGCAAGGTAGATGAAGAAATACTTGAGCTTAAAGCGGCCATAGATCAGAAAGATAGGCAGGAAATTGAAGCAGAATTAGGCGATGTGTTCTTTTCTCTGGTAAATATTGCTAGAAAAATGGACATGGATTCAGTGGATGCCTTACAAGCTACCAATGACAAGTTTGTACGTCGTTTCCAAATGATGGAGTCCAAGGCACAGGATGGTTCTTTGGATTTGAACGACCTAAGGCTTGAGCAGCTAGAAAGCTGGTGGCAAGAGGCAAAGAAGGAACTTCAATAGGCTAAAAGGCCTAAATAATGGGGATTTCTTAAAAAAAATGACTTTTATTGCTCTGGCGGGGAGGAAAACACCGTCAGTGATAGAATGTTATATTAGTGTTTGTTATTAATGGTTTTAAACTAACTTATTTTAGGAGGGTAATATTTTGAACAAAGGTGAATTGATTGCTAGTGTGGCAGAAAAGGCTGAACTGAGCAAAAAGGATGCAGAGAAAGTGGTAGGCGCTGTTTTGGATGGTATCACAGAAACTCTGGTAGCTGGTGATAAAGTACAAATCATCGGTTTTGGTACCTTTGAGGTTCGAGAGAGAGCTGCGCGTGTGGGACGCAATCCCAAGACTGGTGCAGAATTGAAAATTGCAGCTTCTAAAGTACCTGCCTTTAAAGCTGGAAAAGCTCTAAAAGACAAAGTAAACCAATAGGAATTGAGCCAGGTTATCCTGGCTTTTTTTTATGAGATTAGACAAATTCCTAAAAGTATCGCGCATTATTAAACGGAGAACCATAGCCAAAGATATGTGCGATAATGCCAGGATTCAGGTCAATGGAAGGGTTGCCAAAGCAGGTCACGACATTGAGGCGGGCGATACATTGATTATTGAGTTTGGTAGACGCATTTTAACAGTGGAAGTGTTAGATACACCGAATACAATCAGGGCGGATCAGGCTGAAACGCTCTATACGATTCTTACCAATGAAGAAAAAAAAGAAGAAGAATGGATTTAAGGGATTGGTCCTATAGACTAGACGCTCGTTACGAGGAGCTACAGTGTATGGGTCCTTTTTTTATGGACAATATAAGGACGGCATTCAGAAAAAGCAGAAGTAAGCTTGATATGGAAGCCTTAGCATACAGTCTTAGCTTGGAGATGGAAGAAGGCAAAATAGAGTCCCAAAAAGTTTTTAGAACTTGTATTATGTAATAAAAAATAAGCCTAATTTTTTTGTACACAAGCATATTGCAGAGGACTATTTCATGTGGTACTATAGGTTTAATGGAAAGATTAGATGCAAAGGTAAGACCTATAGGAGGTACGATGCCTAAAAAACGTTATTTTCAGGTTCGTAAAGAACTTGTAGATATTATCTCCCGACAGAAGCTGGCTGGTAATCGCTTACCGCCTGAGGCTGATTTGGCCAAACGCTTGGGCGTCAGTCGCGGAACCATACGCGAAGTAATGCAGACGCTTGCCCGGGAGGGTATCATCAGTAAAAAACATGGTTTGGGCAATTTTGTCCACAAAAGCGCAATAGAGACCAAAATGCGCATAGACACCATTCAAGATTTTGTGAAAATGATTGAATCCGGTGGCTATGAAGCTCGCATGGAAAAGATTGGAAGCAGCAAGGATGTTCTGATTGAAGATGAATTCTTTGAAAAGGCTTCCTCGAACTTAAATATTGAAAACAAAGAAGATTTAATTAATTTGCAAAGCCTTTATTATGCAGATGCAAAACCCGCCATTTTTACCCAAGTATACATACCCAAAGACATCATCCTAGATGACCCTGACAAAGAAATCAAAGAATCCCTTTTCAAATTTTTAGACGCATTTTGTAATCAGACAATAGAACAAACCATCATAAAATTCGAACCGAGACTTGCAAGTGGTATAGCAGCAGAGATGCTGGAGATGAAGCACAATGAACCACTCATTATGTGGGAAGAATACTACTACAATATATACGATGAAGTTGTTTGTGTGGCCTTAGCCCATTTTCATCCAGAATTTATGAAATTTACAATGTTAAGAAAGGCGGAAACAGATGCTAGTAATTAGTGGATCTATTAATACCAGTCGACCCGGAATAGACGATATTATTGAGCAACGAGATAAAGAAGCCTTATTCCGAATGGTTCGAGAAGCACTAGATTTTGGTGCGGAAGTAATTTCAGTGAATTGTGGCACACGCATTAATACAGAAGTAGATGATATCGAGTGGATGGTGCGTAGCATTATGTCCGAGTTTGAGGTGCCCATGTGCATCGATTCTCCCAATGCTGATGCGCAAGCGATTGGTTTGTCCTTGATTAAAACACCAGACCCAATTATTGATTCCATATCAGCTGATCCGGCTGTGATGAATGCGATGTTGCCGTTGGCTGAGCGATACAATGCAAGAGTGATTGCTTTGGCGATGGACGAGAAGAAGATGCCTACCTCTACAGAGGACAGATTAAGAATGGTGCAAAAGATGAAAGCTCCTCTTAAGTCCCACAACATTCCTTTTGGTAGGGTTTATGTGGACCCACTTGTGTTTCCGATAGCAACTGGTGAAAAAAATGCGTTAAACACGCTAGAAGCCATTCGGGCGATAAAACAAGAAGAACCAGAATTCAAGACCTGCATTGGGCTAGATAATATTTCGCATGGTTTACCGAAACGCGAACTATTGACGAACACGTATTTGGCGATGGCTGTAGCCAACGGCCTAGATGCTACTTTCATCGTGCTCAATGACCAATCGAAACCTTTGCTTACAGCAATGGATACCCTGATGGGTAACGACCCATATTGCATGAATTATCTGAAGGCTTATCGAAGTGGCTTTCTTGGATAAATAAATGAAATGAAGGAGGAAGATATGTTTAGTGTTAACCAAAGAGCGGTACAAATTGTAAAAGAACAAATTATCCCATTTGCAGAGGAGATGAACTGCAAGGTTATCAAGCTGAAGAATGGTGCCACTGTAGTGGATATGGGTATTGATGCGCCCGGTGGCTACAGGGCAGGAAAATTATTCGTAGAAGCTACGATTGGCGGAATGGGTGTAGTGCAGTTTGGGGAGTTCAAACTAGGTGAAATAGAACTGCCGTCCATAGATGTCTATATTGATAGACCACAAGAAGCAACCCTAGTTACACAGTTCTCAGGTTGGAAGATGCTTAAGAAAGATCCTGAAACAGGTGTGGATTCCATCGGTTCTGGACCAGCTAGAGCCATCGCTAAAAACGATATTTTTTCATCCCACTGGGACTACCAAGACATCCATCATGAATGTGTTTTCGGTGCTCAGACAACTTTGATGCCGGATGAAGCGGACGCGGAGCATATTGCCAAGGAATGTCATATTCAACCAGAGAATGTCTATATTTTAGCAGCTCGAACAGGTAGCATAACAGGTTCTATTCAAGTATGTTCTCGAACTGTGGAAGCATCTACTTGGAGAATTTGCCGTAAAGGCTTTGATTTGAAGAATATTATTTCTGGTATGGGCACCTGCCCTATTGCTCCGCCAATCAAAGATGAAGTGAAAGCAATGGACCGGGTAAATACTGCGCTTTTGTACGGCGTAACCGTGCGTTATACAGTGGACTGTAAGGATGAGGAAATTCTAGCGGTTCTTGATTCTCTACCTTTTAATGCCTCAAGACGATTTGGAGAAGATTTTATAGATATATTTGAAGAAGGTAAACGCGACTTCTATATCGTAGATAAAGATATTCATACTGTGGCCCGCTATGAGTTCACCAATATTGCTACTGGCAACAGCTTTGCAGCTGGAGAATTGCGAGAGGATAAATTAAAGAAATCTTTGTTCTAAGCATTGCTGGATAGATAGACAGGTGGGTGAAAGCATGTCGCAACGTTACGATTATTTAATCATAGGCGCGGGAATCACGGGAACGTCGTTAGGAGCTAGGCTTTCTGCTCGTGGCAAGACTGTGCTGATTCTCGACAAACAAGGGATTGCCGGTGGCGCTTCGGGAGGAAATCTAGGACAAATTTCACTGATGGATCGTTTCGAACCGTGGCATCTAGAATTGGCCATGGAATCTTTGGACTTTTATGAAAAATTGGAAAAGAAGATTGCCATCGGCTACCGGCAGCATGGAGGTTCCATCTTGCTGATGAAGCAAGACCAGATTGAAAGGGCTGAAGAAGTCCAAAAAATTCAGCAACCAAGGGGGCTTTCCATGGAACTATTGACCCCCAAAGAAGCAAAAACATTGGAACCGAGACTGAAAAAAGAAGGCTTAAATGCGATGGTTTATTGTCGGCAAGAGGGATCGGTAGACCCCTTGGCACTGAATTTTTATATGGCTGATATGGCTGTAGCAAGTGGGGCTGAAATTCGCACTAGCGAATGTGTGATGGAACTTGTTCAATCTGCGCAAGGAATTGAGAAGGTTCTGACAGATAAAGGTACATATACAGCGGACACTGTAATCAATTGTGCTGGCGGTTGGGCGGAGCAGATTGCCAATCTGGTGGGAGATGAATTGCCTATTCGCTCCCATAAAGGAACGGCATTTGTAACCCAACCCATGCCGAAATTTCTCACGACCACTTTGGTAGGCGGGGGATTCTTAATGGAGGATACCGGTGGGGATGCAGAAGACCTACGGATTGGTACAGCCATTTGCCAACATGTTAACGGCAGTATAATCATTGGCCAAGCGACAGAAAAGACCATGACGGATGACCGCTCGATTGGCCGTGTCGGACTTGGACAAACGGCAATCAATATGATGAGTTATTTTCCGGATCTAAGGAATGTGGACATTCTGAGGGCTTGGGCTGTTTCTACATCCTACTCGGATGACGGGAAACCGGTCATGGGATATAGCGAAAAGGTGAGCAACTTGTTTACGGTAGCTGGATTCAAGGGAGCATTTACTACAGCACCTGCTGTAGCAGACAGAGCCTCTAGAATGTTGCTTTATGGTGAGCCTTTCGTTGCCGAGGCCGAACAGGGAAGGAAGCGTAATCAAGAGTAATGCGGATAGATATTCATGTGCACGATACTAAACCCATAGAATTGTTGCTGGAATCAATGGAGAAAAACCAAATAGACAAAGCCTTTGTGTGCTCTTCGGCTGTGGCCAAGGGTGAAAATGTGAAGACGCTGAAAGATGCTAAGATGGTGCTTGGAAATGTCGCAAGAGCACAAACAAAGGAAGGCAGCCAGCGCACCGTTCAAGAGGTAAATCGGGATTTGGCCGAAAAACTCGCGCCATACAAAGGAAAGCTATATGGATTTGGAAAGGTAGACTTATATGACCAAGATATAGAAGCACAAATGGCTTCTATCGTGGAATGTGGTCTTTATGGTGTCGGCGAAATCATCGGAATACATGAGCATGTAGAACTTCTAAGGCCGGTACTATCTTTTTCTTCCAAGCAAAAGACTTTTCCGATATTTATTCATTGTGATTTTCCTGTGGAATACGAGGACTTGGAAAACCTTTTCGATTTGATTGAAGAGTATCCCGATGCAAGAATTATTATTGGACATATGGGAGGCAACCACTGGATTAAGGCAGTGGAACGGGTCAAGGGTCTTACGAACTGTTTACTCGACGCCTCGGAAGTTGTAAATTATGTGCCATTTTATGTGGCCGTTGCTGAACATCCGGATGTAGTAGCTTATGGCTCAGATTTCCCATGGGACCTTCAGGAAGTGAATCTAGCTCGCTTGAACAACATGGGACTGTCTAAAGAAGTGTATGCCCAGGTTATGGGTGAAAATCTTAGACGATTCATGGAGTGGTGATTATGAAAAAAATTGACGCACACGTACATTTGACGCCGCCTTGTATTGAAAAAAGATGTGAAGCGCTTAAGAAAACGGAACCGTATTGGCAGTTATTGGCGGATAGTCCGAAAAACAGTTTTACGGATGCAGAAGGATTGATAGCAGAAATGGATCGAATCGGTATAGATAAGTCAGTAGTGTTTGGATTTTCTTTTTTGGACCCACTACTGTGCCGAGAGGTGAACGACTATACCTTGGATGCTATAAAAAGATATCCAGATCGGTTAATTGGATTCATGTCTGTATCGCCACATGACCACAATTTGGAATCCGAAATTGACCGTTGCCATGCGGGTGGCTTACGGGGAATCGGAGAGATGTTCCCGGATGGGCAGAAGTGGGATATAACAGATAAAGCGCACACCTCGCCTTTAATTGGACTCTGTGCGGAGAGAAACCTGCCGGTTATGGTACATACCAACGAACGAGTTGGCCACTATTATCCAGGTAAAGTTTCGACAACTCCGCTGGAAGCTTCAAGATTGGCAGAGCACCATCCTGATGCGACTTTTATCTTTGCGCATTGGGGTGGAGGACTTCCCTTTTATGAACTGATGAAAGAGATTCGTCATAATAATCGGAACGTCTACTATGACACGGCAGCAAGCATATTTTTGTATGATAAGGCTATTTTCCGAGTGGCAAGGGAATTGGGCGTTTTAGACAAGGTACTGTTTGCCAGCGATTATCCACTGGTTACACCTGAACGTTATTTTGACTACATTGATACTAGTGGCTTGAGCCAAGAGGAGCTTGAAGCAGTATATCATAAAAATGCAGAAAAACTATTGGGGGAATGAATTTATGATCTGGATACAAAACCTGGACTATCTAATTCAGGATGCCGAACGAGTGCTATGTGGAGCAGATCTATTGATTGATGGCGACCGCATTGTTGCAGTAGGTACGGTTGATCCAGCGCAAGCAGGAAATGCCGAAATAATCTCTGGCGAGGGGAAAATCGCCATGCCGGGTTTCGTAAATACCCATACTCATCTCTACCAAAATATGCTCAAGGGTATGGGAGATGGGCTCAGACTAAAACCATGGTGTGAACAGGTGACCTTTCCTTTTGCCAGTATTATCCATAAAGAGGAACGGGAGACGGATGAACCTAAACTGGGATATCACTGGGCAGCCTTAGGTGCCATGGAAATGGTTCGCAGTGGCATTACTAGTTTTGTGGATATGGACATCGTGCAAGATGGTGTCTTGCAGGCGTGGCAGGACATTGGTGTTCGAGGGAATTTAGCACTGCAATTGGTGAATAAATGGGTTCCTAAAGAGCTGATGGTACCGGATGAAGTTAGAAAGAAAAAAGCATTAGACATCATTGAACGGTGGCATAAGAATGGTAAATTAACTGTTTCTTTGGCCCCGTCAACACCGTTTGCTTGTACACCCGAATTCCTTATGTGGATTAGGGATACAGCAAAAGAACGTAACTTAGAGATATTCATACATATCTCCGAAACCAAATGGGAGGTGGAACAAGCTAAGGATGAAACGGGGAATACGCCATTTGGCTATTTGGAAGAAATGGGATTCTTCGAAAGGCCCGTACATGCAGTACATTGTGTCTGCGTGGAGCCTGAGGATATTGAGATTATGAAGAAACGAAAGCTAGATGTGATTTATAATCCCAAGAGCAATGCGAAACTGGGAAGTGGCATAGCTCCTATTGGAACCTATCTAAAACAGGGGATTCCAGTGGCGGTTTCGACGGACGGTGCGGCGTCTAATGACTCACTGGACATGTTCGAAGAAATGCGCTTTGGACAGCTTCTACAGAAAGCCAGTGCTCAAAACCCACTGGAAGTTAGCGTCGAGGATATGTTCAATATGGCTACCAAAGAGGGAGCCAAAATGATGAATATTGACGCTGGTGTACTGGAGGAAGGCAAGCTAGCCGACCTAGTGTTGTTGGATGACAGAGGAGTACACATGCAACCGATCAACGGCGTTCTACAAACTGTATTTTACTGTGCTAAATCTTCAGATGTCGATACCGTTATCATCGGCGGAGATATGGTTATGCAAGATAAGCAGTTTGTTACAGTGGATGAAACCGGGATTATAGATTCTGCGGTCGGTCTGAGTAACAAGGCCAAGGCCCAGGTTGGAAAAAAACTTGATGCGGATTTTTAATGAGAGGGGTAAAAAATGAGTATCCTAGACTATCATTATGGGGATTCTTTTGTACACAGGATGGATCCCAGGGTGAAGATGATTTTGTTGATTCTATTGACCATTGTCGTTTTCATGATTAGTAATTTTTATGTATTGGTTGCAATGTTTGCGCTAGTGCTATTAATTTGGAAAACGGCGTCATTACCTTTGAAGAATATAGTAAAGTACATGAAATTTTTGCTCAGTTTGGTTGCTTTTCTGATTGTCTTGCAGGGCTTATTCTTTTCCAGCGGAGACAATCCAGTCATTTTGCTGCATCCAATTATTCCTGATGTGGTACCTTTGATCGGGGGACACGGAACAATTTATTTAGATGGTATATTGTTTGGACTTATTTTGGGATTTAGACTCCTGACTCTAGTATGTATAATGCCAATTTTTGTCATGACCACTACGATAAGTGAGACTTCCTTGGGACTCGTTAAACTGGGTATGAATTACAAGTATGCCTACATGACAACGACAGCGTTGAATCTAATTCCTACTCTGCAAGATGAAGCGAAGTTGGTGATGGATGCGCAGAAGATGCGCGGATTCATGGTTTTTGAAACAGGTAAATTCATGGAGAAACTCCGAGCTTATAGCACACTAGTAGTGCCATTGGTTGTTGGAGCCATGCGCCGGGCCCAACTTATGGGTGTGGCTATGGAGGCTAGGGCTTTTGGGGCTATGAAGACTAGAACCTATCGAGAAGAGCTACATATGCAAACCAAAGACTTTGTTTATGGAGCGATTGTTGCGCTTCTTTGTATTGGACTGGTGTATTTTAACAATCGTTTAGGGGGATGGTACTAATGGGTACAATCATAGAAGCCAAAGATTTTAGCTACAATTATCCCAGAAGGGAAAATCAGGTTCTGAAGGATCTGAATTTCAAAGTAGAAGAGGGAGAATTTATTGCTATCATGGGTAGAAACGGTGCAGGTAAATCTACACTTTGCCAAGCACTCGATGGAGTAATTCCACATTTGCATGGGGGGTCAGTATGGGGCAATATCGTAATCGATGGTCTGGATACTCAAGATGTTGAAGTTGCGACGATGGCACAAAAGATTGGGATAGTCCTTGAAGACCCAGAAGCGCAGCTCTTTACAACTCGCGTGGATGATGAGATTGCCTTTGGTATAGAAAACCTATGCCTACCTCGGGAAGAAATTATTGAACGGATTAAATGGGCTACCAAGGTAGTACGTTTGGAAGGATATGGCGATCGCGAACCGACAGCACTTTCAGGAGGTCAAAAACAGCGTTGTGCAATTGCTGCCACCTTGGCAATGAAGCCTAAAATAATGGTGCTGGATGAACCGACATCGCAGTTGGACCCGATTGGTACATATGAAGTATTTGACGTAATCAAGAGCCTAAAAGAGGAATACGGTATGACTGTATTGGTCACCACGCATAAAAGTGAACACATTGCACAATATGCCGATAAAATAATGGTATTGGAGGATGGCAAAATCGTTGCATTCGATACACCGCAAGCAATCTTCCGTAATTCTGAATTATTAGAACATGTGGCCGTCAGACCGCCACAGGTATCCTTACTAGCCTCATATTTGAATAGCAAGGGGCAGCATATTGAGCGAACGGATTATCCAATTTTGATTGAAGAGGCGGAAGCCCTGATTCGCAAATTGACAGGAGGTGCTTCAAATGGCCAATAACATTATTGAGGTAAAAGATCTTAGTTATTGTTATGTTGAAAACGGTCCTATGTGTGTGAACAATATGAACATCAGCATTGAGGAAGGTTCTTTTGTCGGGATTATTGGGCAAAATGGTGCTGGGAAATCCACCTTGATGAAAAATTTAACTGGATTACTGCGCCCGACAAAAGGAAGCATATACATCAAAGGCGAAGATATTGCAGAGACACCGGTAGCTGTGATTGCCAATACACTAGGATATGTTTTACAAAATCCTGACCGCCAGCTATTTGCTGATACGGTACGGGAAGAATTGGCCTTTGGTCCCACAAACCAGGGTGTATCAGAAGAAGAAGTCAATAAGAGAATTGACTATATCTTGGAATCGATTGGAATTATGCATTTGGCTGATGAATATCCTCCAGCCTTGTCCAAAGGGGACAGAGCGAAGGTGGTAATTGGTTCCGTGTTAGCAATGGAACCTCAAATTATTATTTTGGATGAACCTACTGGTGGGCAGGACTATATTGGACGCTATCAAATTATGGATATTGCTCGGAAATTCCATGAGCGTGGACATACCGTGGTTGTAGTTACCCATTCCATGGCACTAGTGGCGGAATATTGTGACAGGATTATTGTGTTATGCAATGCGGAAATATTACTTCAAGGAACCAGCAAGGAAGTTTTCTCACAACCCGAAGTTTTAGCAAAAACCTTTATTCGTCCTCCTCAGATTACGGAGCTAGCAAATAGGATGAAAGAAGAACTGAATATTCATGAAACTTTGCTTAGTGTTGAAGAGATGGGAAATAAGGTGTTGGAACATATCCCGGAAGGAAAGTAGTAGGAGTAACAGTGAAAAAAGCGATGCAATGTTTTGAAGAAATCAAAGATGACGTTGAAGTCTTAGCAAACAAAATCTGGAGTCATCCGGAAATTGCGCTAAATGAGTTCTATGCTGTCAAATTATATCGAGACTACCTTGAAGGGCAGGGCTTTAGGGTCTTGCCTGTAGAAGGCCTTTCGACTGCTTTGGTGGCTGAATATGGCTCTGGGCACCCCATTGTAGGTGTTTTGGGTGAATATGATGCTTTGCCTGGTTTGTCCCAAAAAGTCTCATCGAAACAGGAGCCTGTTGAAGAAGGCGGCTTGGGCCATGGCTGCGGCCATAACTTGTTGGGCGCATCTGCTGCTGTAGCTTGTGTGGCTGTGAAAAAGAGCATGGAAGAATCAGGTTTGACTGGAACAGTACGCTTCTATGGATGTCCGGCCGAAGAAATCGGTAAGGGCAAGGCCATCATGAATGAAAAAGGCGTGTTTGACGATCTCGATGCTTGTTTGACCTGGCATCCAGGCCCATGGAATGCCGTGACAGCTAGCAGATTAAGTGCACTCATGCGGGCGGAATTCTTTTTTCATGGTGTCGGAGCACACGCGGGTGCACATCCAGAACTAGGCCGTAGTGCCTTAGATGCTGTTGAATTGATGAACGTAGGGGCAAACTATTTAAGAGAACATATCCCTATGGGGACCCGCTTGCATTATATTATTACCAATGGGGGTCAAGTCGTTAATACTGTCCCGGAGGATGCTAGTGTTCAGTATGTAATACGGGCACCGAAATCCAATATTGTCCATGAAGTATTTGACCGCCTTACGAAAGTGGCAGACGGTGCAGCGATGATGACAGAGACGTCTGTGCGAGTAGAATTACAATCGGATAACTATGATACTAAAAACAACATGGTATTAGAAGATTTGATGCATGAAGTTTACCAAGAGTGTGGCGAAATTGAGTTCACACAGGAAGAAAAGAAACTGGCCGAAGAGCTAGTGAAAACGCTTCCAGAAAGCCACTACAACAATGCTCGATCAGTCTATGGTGTTGAAAAGGGGATCTATCTAGATGGTAAACCCCGACCCATTCTAGGACGGAATGAAACCTTTGGTGCATCATCGGATATAGGGCACGTGACCTATAAAGTTCCGACGATGCAGTGTTCAGGAACATGCTTTCCTTTGGGTGTTCCACTACATAGTTGGCAGGCGACTGCGAGTGCTGGTTCGAAGTTTGGTGTTCGAGGTGCTAGGCATATGTCAAAGGTATTAGCATGTGGTTTGGAGCGACTTCTGTTGAATGAGAAACAAGTTCTTGAAAAGGCCAAACAAGAGTTTCTGCAAGATGATTAAATTTTGCAGGAATCTAGCCTTTGATATAGAATTCATACTATGTTGTAAATAATTTGTTTTTTTCTCAAGAGCGCCAGCTTGAGACGTTTCCTTATTGTTTTTTGGTTTTATAAGAGAGGTGACTATTTTGGCTGAAGCAAGAAAGTATGAAGGAAAAACTAACTTTGCCGTTTATGCGGTTTGGGCTGCACTCATTTCTGTAGCATCTTTATTACCTTCCATTCCTATGATAGGAACAGGAGGAACATTCAGCTTAAAAGCGATTGTATTGCCATTGTCTGGTATTTTATTTGGACCAGCTGCCGGTGCTATCATTTGCGCAATTGGAGGCTTCATTGGACAAATGTTGGCTCCTCATACGGCATGGATGGGTATTGCGACTTTCATTACTGGAATTTTTACCGGAACTATTGCCGGATTTGTATCCCGCGGTAACTGGAAGATTCCATTGGGCATTTTGATAATTTTTACTGGCCTATGGCTCACACATCCTATCGGTAGAGAAGCAATCATTTTCCCAGCAGTTTTCTATTCCTTGGGTGCAGTTACCATTATTATTGGTGGGATTTTCGCTAAGAAATGGTTGCTTGGTACAAACAATGTACTAAAAGGGGTAGCTATTTGGCTATCGTCTTTCTCTGGATTTGTTCTTGCTGCTGGCTATGCGAACTATATTGGCGGTCTGCTGATGTTGCAACTACCTGCAACAGTATGGGTTGGACTTACTTTTCTGTCTCCGATTGAGAGATCAGTTTTCTCTTTGGGCGCAGCCATTATAGGTATACCATTATTGGTTGGTTTGCCGAAGATTGGTGTCTTTGTAGGCCCCAAACCTGAGGGAGAATAAAAAAGTTGCTGGCGCGAGTGCAGGAATTAATCCTGCACTTTTTTTATGGCGGCAAAAGAACAGGCACAATCCATCCAGGCAAAGAGAAAGTATATATTTATTGTTTCCTTGGAACATTTGCTTGTATAGCTGATTTTTTATATTATGGTGTAGAAGATACTATGCTATAATTAAGCGGAGGCATTTATGGACAATAGGGAACAAAACAGCGTCTACGATGACCCAGGTAGAAGAGCGAAAAAGAAAAAAAGAAAGCCGAAGATTAAGCGGACATTTGTTACCGTATTGTTAGGCTTGGTGTTTCTCTATGCAATTTTCATGATCACCAAAACCCAGTGGAGCCTCTTTCAGACTAACCAGGAAGTGGAAGCACTTCAGCAACAATTAAATGAAGTACAAGAAGAACAAGAGGCCTTGCTAGAATTAAAAGATTATGTTGGCAGTGATGAATATATTGAGTATAAGGCTCGGAAGGAACTGGGCCTGATTAAGCAGGGAGAGCATCTGATTGTGCTAGACGAAACGCTAGAAGACGGTGAAGAAAAATAAATTTTCGAAAAACTATTGACATTCTGTACATAAGCGTTGATAATAAGTCTTGTCGTCGCGGGATGGAGCAGTTGGTAGCTCGTCGGGCTCATAACCCGAAGGTCGTAGGTTCAAGTCCTACTCCCGCAACCACTTTTTTTATTGTGGCGGTGTAGCTCAGATGGTTAGAGCATACGGCTCATACCCGTAGTGTCACAGGTTCGATTCCTGTCACCGCTACCACGATATTGCAGACTGTTATCAGTCTGTTTTTTTTATATTGTTAAACAGAAAGGCATGGTATGCTGCTAGAGAATTTGGAAAAGACTATACAGCAATGGAATATGTTGGAAGACCATGATACGGTAGTCTTAGGCTTATCAGGCGGCATGGATTCTGTCTGCCTCTTTCACCTGTTTCGTGAACTTGCGGTTCTTCATGGATACCGCATAATTGCTGTTCATTTGAACCACGAGCTTAGAGAAGAAGCAGGAGAAGATGAGAAATTCGTAAAGGAGCTTTGCAACTTTTACGGAGTAGAGCTAGTTTGCTGTAGTAGAGACATATCCCAACTTGCAAAAGAATTTGGTCATGGCATTGAAGAACAAGCTAGGGAAGAACGGTACCAGCTATTTGAAGAAGTTAGAATAGAGTATGGGGCTAAGGCCATTGCTCTTGCACATCATAGGGAGGATCAAGCGGAGACGGTTTTACACCATATGATTCGTGGCTCAGCCTTACGTGGGCTCGGTGGCATGCGCTACAAGCGGGATCATATTATTAGGCCTCTTTTATCATGCAGCAAGAAAATGCTTGAAACATATCTTTTAGAAAAGCAGTTTAAATGGGTTGAAGATTCATCCAATCGTAGCCTTGTTTATACTAGAAATCGCTTGCGCCACCAGGTACTACCGCTGCTTAGAGAAATTAATCCTAGTGTCGACAAGTTGTTTTTTGAGACTAGCCTTCTTTTGCAGAAGGATGAAGAGGCTCTTGAAGCATTGAGTGTAGAATGGATGAAGCAATATGTTACAGTTTATGGTGTATTGGGTGCGCGGGTAGGATATGAACATTGGGAGGCTGCTCCTTTTGCTTTCCGGGCCCGTTTTTTGCGAAAAATCTACTATGTTCTCACCGGATGTGGACTAGAAAAGAAGTATATTCTACAGTTGGAAGAACAATGGAGCCATTGTTCAGAAATAGACCTACCGGGTGGAGTCTTTGTTCGAATCAACAAAAACTGTATTACTGTTGGATCAAAACATATTAAAAAGATTCCATATGAGGTGGAAATGAGTTTGCCGGGTGAAGTTGAATTAGAGGTTGGATTGATCGCCAAATCAAGTCTCGTAATGAGAGAAGAATATGAGAAGTTGACTGACGAAAAGTGTGGCAATGCACTTCAATTTCATGCAGATTTAGACAAGTTGGGTGAAAGGCTGTTACTTCGTAACCGCCAGCCAAAGGATGCGTATAAGATGCTTGGCGCCAAAGGTCAATCATCCGTTAAAAAAATATTTTCTGCTATGGGACTAGGGGGGTATGCCAATCAAAACTTGCCGGTTATCTGTTCAGGAACCGGTGAAATTGTCTGGGTTGTAGGTGGTAGAATTAACTCGGATTTTAAGGTAACGAAGAAAACAAGTAGGATTGTGATTGTTGAGCTCCTCCTACATTGAAAGAACATAGCCTATATGTTAGTATATTGTAGTATATGCGAAAAGGAAATGAGCTTGAAAGGATTAATAATTGATGGGAAAAAATACTAAAAATATAACCTTCTTTCTACTGTTGGCCCTACTGCTGTTTACCATGCTGCGGATCAACATGGGAAGTACACCGGAGGTTAGTGAACTTACCTACAATGAGTTTAGCAATCTGGTTGAATCTGGACAGGTGGAAGAAGTATCTCTAGAAGTAGAAGATGGTTCGATGGTAGACATCACGGGTACTATGGATGATGGAAGCAATTTTATCCTCACTGCAGTACAGTGGGATAATATGTCGGAATGGCTTTTAGAGAATGATGTACAAATCACAAAGTCTGCCATTAAGGAAGACCCTTGGTGGTTAGGCATGATTGGCTATTTGTTGCCAATAGCACTTTTAATTGGGATGTTGGTGTTCATGTCACAACAAGCTCAAGGTGGTAATAAAGCGATGCAATTTGGCAAGAGTAAAGCGAAATTGCAAAATGAGATGACCAAAAAAGTCACCTTTAAGGATGTGGCTGGTTGTGATGAAGTCAAAGAAGAACTGGAAGAAATTATTGAATTTCTAAAGAGTCCGGAAAAATTCACAAAACTAGGGGCCAAAATCCCCAAAGGAGTATTGCTCTTCGGAGCGCCCGGTACCGGCAAGACGCTTCTTGCTAAAGCCGTGGCAGGAGAAGCAGATGTGCCCTTCTTTACCATTAGTGGTTCAGACTTTGTAGAGATGTTTGTAGGTGTAGGGGCATCTAGGGTACGTGATTTATTTGAACAGGCCAAGAAAAGTTCACCTTGTATCATCTTTATCGATGAGATTGATGCAGTGGGTAGACAACGTGGAGCAGGTTTAGGCGGCGGCCATGATGAGCGCGAACAGACATTGAACCAACTGTTGGTAGAGATGGATGGATTTGAAACCAACGAAGGCATCATCATTATCGCAGCAACCAATAGACCAGATATTCTTGACCCCGCACTACTCAGACCGGGTCGTTTTGACCGTCAAGTAACAGTCGGAGCACCTGATGTTAGAGGTAGAGAAGAAATTTTGCAGGTTCACTCCAAGGGAAAACCGTTAGCTGAAGGAGTAGATTTATCTGTTTTAGCTAAGAGAACGCCAGGATTTACGGGTGCAGATTTAGCCAACCTGATGAATGAGGGTGCCTTGCTCACGGCTAGAAAAAATGGACTGCGCATTGGTATGGAGGAACTTGAGTCTTCTATAGAGCGAATCATTGCTGGACCGGAAAAACATTCCAAAATAATGAGCGAAAAAGAGAAAAAGCTGGTGGCCTATCATGAAGCGGGCCATGCTGTTACGAGTCATTACTTGCCGAATACGGATCCACTACATAAGGTGTCAATCATTCCTCGGGGTGCGGCAGGCGGTTATACGCTATTGCTGCCAGAAGAGGATCGCAATTATATAACCAAGGAGCAAATGTTTGAACAGGTTTGTATGCTATTGGGAGGACGAATTGCGGAGTCCTTGGTGCTGGACGATATTTCTACTGGAGCTTCAAACGACTTAGAACGAGCAACGGGTACCATCCGTAGCATGATAACGGAATACGGCATGAGCGAAGAACTGGGTAGCATGACCTTTGGAAATAAAGCAGACCATCAGGTATTCTTGGGACGTGATATTTCTAGAGAACGAAATTACAGCGAAGAAATTGCTTATAATATCGATAAAGAAGCCAAACGCTGGATGGATAATTGCTACAAGCGGACGGAGACTATTTTAAGGGAACACATGGACAAGCTGGTGCTTTTGGCAGATAGTTTAATGGAACGTGAGACCATCGATGCAGAAGAGTTTATTTTGCTGATGGAAAAAGGAGAACTTGCTGAGTCTGCGATAGAAAACAAAGAAGTGGTAGAAGAGGCTAAGGAAGATAAAAAAGATGAAAGGGCGTTAGACTTGGAAACAGGATTAAATGCCTAGGTTAGATAAATAACTTTTGGAGGATACCTACAATGGAAAGAACTTATGTGATGCTTAAACCGGATGCGGTTGAGCGTAATCTGATGGGAGATATTCTGTCCAGAATTGAGAAGAAGGGGTACCGCATTTCTGCCATGAAAATGGAGGTGCTTACTGAAGAACAGGCCAGAAAGCATTATGCGGAACATGTAGACAAACCATTTTTCCCTAGCTTGTTGGAATTCATAACCTCAGGTAGAGTCGTCGAGATCGTTGTAGAAGGTGAAAATGCAGTGATGGGAATGAGAAAGATGTTGGGTGCAACAGATCCGAACGAAGCTGAACCAGGCAGTATCCGGGGAACCTACGGATTTAGCAAAACTACGAATTTGGTTCATGCATCGGACAGTCCTTCAAGTGCTAAAAGGGAAATTGCTTTGTATTTCAATGAAAATGAGATATTTTAGTAGTACTAAAAATGAGATTTAATTTAATTAGAGTGTCTATATTTAAGAGCGGGTGAAAACTTTCACCTGCTCTTTTCTTAAAATCGTTTGACAAGAAGGCGCAAGATTTGTTTAAATGAAATGGAAAAGGCTATAAATTTAGACTTTCAAAGGGTAACCTTTAAAAAAAATTAAGGAGATGAAGAGATGCTTACAGATATTGAAATCGCCCAACAGGCGAAGATGTTGCCGATTGTTGAAATCGCAAAAGGCTTGGGATTGTCAGACGATGATATCGAGCTTTATGGTAAGTACAAAGCTAAGATTTCCATGGAAACCATTAAAGGTCTTGCAGACCGTGAAGATGGAAAATTGGTTCTAGTTACTGCTATCAATCCTACCCCAGCTGGTGAAGGAAAAACTACTACTTCAGTTGGCTTAACAGATGGCCTGAGAAAACTGGGCAAAAATGCAATGGTCTGCTTGAGAGAACCATCCTTAGGACCGAGCTTCGGTGTTAAAGGTGGAGCAGCAGGCGGTGGTATGGCACAAGTAGTCCCAATGGATGAAATCAACCTGCACTTTACAGGCGATATCCACGCCATTACGTATGCTCATAACCTATTGGCCGCAATGGTAGACAACAGCTTAAAGCAAGGCAATCCGCTGAATATGGATCCGACGAGAATTGTGTTCAGACGTGTTATTGACTTAAGTGACCGTGCTTTGAGAAATATTGTAATTGGCTTAGGCGGACCGGCACACGGAATACCTAGACAAGATGGATTCGATATTACTGTAGCCTCTGAAATCATGGCGATCCTTTGCTTGGCAGATGACTTGATGGATATGAAGAAGCGTTTTTCTGAAATCATCGTAGGTTACACTTATGACAGAAAACCGATTACTGCTGGAGATTTGGAAGCGCAAGGCGCGATGACACTTTTGATGAAAGATGCTATCAAACCAAACCTAGTACAAACATTGGAAAATACACCAGCCTTTATCCATGGTGGACCGTTTGCAAATATTGCACATGGTTGTAACTCAGTTACTGCAACTAAGACTGCTTTGAAACTGTCTGATATTGTTGTTACAGAAGCAGGCTTCGGTGCTGACTTGGGTGCTGAGAAGTTCTTTGATTTGAAATGCCGTTTTGCAGGCCTTAAGCCTGATGCGACTGTTATTGTTGCTACCGTACGTGCCTTGAAAATGCATGGTGGAGTAGCTAAGGCAGATTTGGCTGAAGAAAACCTAGCAGCTTTAGAAGCTGGTTTTTCAAACCTTGAAAAACACATTGAGAACGTAGGAAAATTTGGTGTACCTGCAATCGTTGCAGTCAACAAGTTCCCGACGGACACCGATGCTGAAGTTGAACTCGTGATTGAGAAGTGTCAAAAAGCAGGTGTTGAAGTTGCTTTGTCAGATGTTTGGGCAAAAGGTGGCGAAGGTGGTAAAGAATTAGCAGAGATTGTTCTGAAGACCATTGCTGAAAAACCGTCTAACTTCAAAGTGCTTTATGATGAAAAACTGCCAATCGTGGAAAAAATTGAAACCATCGCGAAAGAAGTATATGGCGCAAGTGGTGTAAATGTTGAAGCGGCTGCTATGAGAAGCATTAAGCAGTTCACCGATATGGGTTATGGCGAGCTACCAATTTGTATCGCTAAGACACAATACTCCTTGTCTGATGATGCTAAAAAATTGGGTAGACCGGAAGGGTTCACAATTAGTATTCGTGAAGTCAGACTGTCTGCTGGAGCAGGATTCTTAGTGGCTATTTCTGGCAATGTAATGACGATGCCTGGTTTGCCTAAGAGACCGGCAGCATGCAACATCGATATTGATGAGAGTGGTGTAATTACTGGTTTATTCTAAGAAAAGCAATAAAAGCGAACGCGAGAGCGTTCGCTTTTTTTAATGCCAGAATAGAAGGGGTATATGCGAAAAAGCGGATACAATGTCTAGCATAAAAGCCAATTGAGTTAATCGTTTAGTTATTTTATTCACAAGGCAGGAAAAGCCCAGCTAAAGAAGAATAGTAGAAGTTATATAGATGTCTAACAAGTTGCGATTTTTTTTATTTGAGTTGTTATGAACATCTTGTTAAACGTTTAAATCAATGGTAAACTAAAACAAGTTAAACGATTAACGGAGGACATATGGCAACAATCAAGGATATTGCGGAGCGCGTTGGCGTCAGTACTTGCACAGTATCACGCTATATTAACCGCAAAATTGTAGTGAAAGAGGAGACGGCCAAAAAGATAGATGAAGCCATCAAGGAACTCGACTATCATAAGAATTATATGGCGGTCTCTCTTAAAACAAGGAGTAGCAAAATAATCGCGTTGGTGATTCCATCGCTGAAAAATGTTTTCTTTGCCGAGATTGCAGATAACATTGCATCGCGCTTGGAAAAAAAAGGCTATTCCATGATTACGTTCACGACAGACAATAATTATGAAAAAGAAATGGAAACCTGCGAGAGACTATTGGAAGTCGGTGTAGCTGGGGTTATCTTTATGACCAAGCCATTCGACTTTCAAAACGACGATCATCTCGAGCGGCTTCGAAAACATAACATCGTGACCCTGATGATCAATCGCAATTTTGAACCAAAGAATTATCCGAGTGTAAGCACGGATTTTAAAGATGGTGTTCAAAGGGCAACACGCTTGTTGATTGAAAAAGGATGCAAAAATATTGGCTTGATTGTAGGGGCCAAAAATCATCCTCAATCAGATATTTACCGAGAACCATTCATTGAAGTTATGCAAGATTCCGGATTTTCACCGGACTCCTATCACGTAAAAACTTGTCATTTTAGCCCAAAGGAAATGGAAAAGGTAACGGAGGAACTCTTGGATGATGGTGTAGATGCCATTTTCGGAATTTCGGACTTTATTACCTTGTCAGCTCTTAAGGTTATTGAGAAAAGGGGCTTCAAAATACCACAAGACATCATGTTGATCGGCTCTGGGAATACGCAATTTTCTGAGCTTGTTAATATTTCTTCTTTAGATTCTAGAACAGATTTGTTAGGTCAAAAGGGCGCTGAGATGCTCTTAGCATTGCTAGAGGGGAAAGAAACAAAGACTTTTATCCTAGTGAAACCAGATATTGTTGAGCGGGCATCAACGAATTGAATTACGTGCACGATATTCTCTATTGGGATTGCTCAATCTGTACTTGGAGCAGTGAACAAAATGAAAGGCGAATCTATGAATACAATCGAACTGAAAATTAATGGAAGAACCTATGAAGCCAAAGTGGAAAAGAATTATACCCTCCTGTATGTATTAAGAGAGTTATTAGATATTACAGGGCCTAAGGAAGGTTGTGGAACCGGAGATTGTGGAGCTTGCAAGGTGTTAATTGATGGCGAAGCAGTCAATTCCTGCACTACATTGGCAATCAAATGTGAAGGAAAAGAAATTGTGACGATTGAAGGCATAGCGGATGGTCCTAATTTGCATCAGATACAGAAATCTTTTGTCGAAAAGGGCGCAGTTCAATGTGGATTTTGTACCCCTGGTATGGTCATTTCAGCAAAAGCACTTTTGGATAAAAATGCTAAGCCAACTAGGGACGAGATTCGAGCTGCACTCCAAAATAATTTATGTCGTTGTACAGGATATGTGAAAATTGTAGAAGCGATTGAAGATGCTGCTGAGAAAATGGGAGGCGAAAACAATGAATAAAGATTTGCGTATAGTTGGAGGAAGCCGCCCCATCTTTGATGCATACAATAAGGTGACGGGCAGAACTAGCTACACAAATGATATGAAGTTTCGCAATATGCTCTATGGCAAACTGGTCTTATCTGAAAAAGCCCATGCTCGTGTAATCTCGATAGATACTAGTGAAGCAGAAAAGATGGATGGAGTCGTAGCCATTGCCACACCATTCAATACACCAAACAAGAAATACAATAGTGCACTTCGTTTTGCAGACCACGATATTCCCAGGACTGAGACCATCTTTTCTGAGGTAGTCCGTTTTGTAGGTGACAGGGTATGTGCAGTTGCTGCTGTTGACCAAAAAACAGCCGATCGGGCTGCGAAGCTGATACGGGTTGAATATGAAGAATTGCCTGCAGTGCTATCCATAGAAGAAGCCTTGGCGGAGGATGCAATCCAATTGCATGACAATGTGAGCAACCGCCTTAATGAGGTCACCAATCAAGTGGGGGACGTTGAGAAAGGCTTTGCCATGGCGGACCATATCTTTGAAGATGAATACAGGACGCCGATTGTGAGCCCTATGGCAATGGAAAACCACGTGTGCATTGCAGATTTTGACGAGCAGGGTAAACTGACCGTATACTCCAGCACCCAAAATGCTTTTGCCATTCGAAACACCTTAAGTGATGTCTTCGATATGCCGCAAAGTAAGGTAAGAGTAGTTAAACCAACTTTAGGGGGAGCGTTTGGAAGTAAAATCCCGGCGGTGCTAGAGGGACCGGCTGCTGCCTTGTCTATGATGACGCACAGGCCTGTAAAGATTAATCTAACCCGTAAAGAAAATCTGATTGCAACGAGGACTAGACACGGCTCGATCATTCGAATCAAGACAGGAGTCATGAATGATGGAACGATTGTGGCACAGCAATTAAATGCACTGATTAATACTGGCGCTTATGTAAGCGCAGCCTATAATGTTATTGGAGCGATGAGCCATAAGGTATTCAAGACCTACAAGATTCCCAATATGGTATATTTTGGAACACCGGTGTTGACGAATTTACCGATTGCTGGGGCCATGAGGGGCTATGGATCTCCACAAGCGATCTTTGCCCAACAGCGGCAACTACATGCCATAAGTCAAAGACTAGGGATTGACATCGTTGAACTGCAACGAAAGAATCTAGTTCGCCCGGAGGATGTGGATTTAGAGAAGGTAGGTAATCCTAGGCCCTTGGATTGTATGGAGCGAGGATTGGAGCTATTTGACTGGAAAGCTAAAAATAAATGGAAGTTAAAAATAAAAGAAGAAAATAATTTAGATTTAAGGAAGGAACATTCAGATTCAGCTCGAAAGATTAAGAGAGGAATTGGCTTTGCCATTGGTTGCCATGGGAATGGCGTTTTTGGGGCTCACCGTGATTTCATAGGTCTAAGGCTTAAATTGAACGATGATGGAACCATGATTTTACAGACTGGGACCCACGATATGGGCAATTCCTTAATTACGTCTCAAATGATGATTGTGGCTGAAGAACTGGGTCTTGAAGTTGAGGATATCGCTGTTGTGGAATCTGATACGGATTTGACGCCATGGAATCTCGGAGATTACTCAAGCCGAGGCGTATTCGTAACTGGTGCAGCCTGCATCAAGGTAGCTGGTAAGATGCGGGAAAAACTTTTGTCACTGGCGTCTGAGATGTTGGAAGAACCAGTAGGTAGTCTAACTCTCCTTGAAGGAAAGAAAGTGAAAGGTCTAGCTGGCAGAGAAGTTACTTTTGCTGATTTACTACTTTACTCCCATAGAGAACATGAGGAAGATGTAATGGTTTCTGCCTCCTATGGTTCTATAGCTGGCAGAACTTCTTTCGGAGCACACTTTGCACAAGTGGAAGTGGATACAGAGTCTGGTACGGTTCGAATTCTTGACTATGTGGCTGTGCATGATGTAGGCCAAGCAATTAACCGAATGTCACTGGAAGGACAACTAGAAGGTGGTATCCAAATGGGCTTGGGTTATGCACTTTCTGAAAAGATGGAGTTTGATGAGAAAGGCAGATTGAAGAATAACAATCTGAAAAAGTACAAGATGTTCAAGGCATCAATGATGCCTGACATAAAGATTGATTTTATTGAGGAAGGAGAGACCCCCGGACCGTATGGGGGAAAGAGCATTGGCGAATGTGCTACAGTACCAGTTGCACCAGCCGTTGTCAATGCGATTGCTAATGCTTTGGAGTATGATTTTCACTGCATGCCGCATCTCGCGGATGGAATGTTGAAGATCGCAGAATGCGAGTCATAGGATTTGCAAGACAGATGTATTGGGGGGAACGACTTGGAAGAGAAAAAGCGATTATTGGGCGGCGAGATGCTACTCAAAAAATTGGGGATACCCTTCGTGGCTGTATTGGCCGCATTGCTCGTCGGAGCGGGTGTCATCAAATTTATCGGTGTAGACCCACTGACAGCTTATAAGAGTTTGTTCATGGGATCACTAAGCAATAAGAACGCGATTGCGGAAACCTTGGTAAAGACAACACCACTTGTTTTTACGGCACTTAGTTATGCCTTTGCCGCACGTTGTGGACTGGTAAACCTAGGCGCAGAGGGTCAGCTGTACATTGGCGCGATATTTTCAACGACTGTCGCCATTTATTTGACTGGGCTTCCGATGATTATTCACTTGCCAATGGCTATCATCGCCGGATTTGTTGGCGGTGGATTATGGGGCCTGCTGGCTGGTTGGCTGAAGGTTCGGTTCGGAGCAGCCGAGGTTATCACCACGATTATGCTCAACTATATAGCGACACATTTTCTAAGCTACTTGGTTACAGGCCCTATGATTGAGCCACCAGGAAGCTTTCCACAAACGGCACAGGCACAGCTTTCTGCCATACTGCCGAAAATTTTACCAGGAACTAGATTACACGCAGGATTTTTGGTTGCCCTGTTAGCCATTGTCTTTTATTACTATTTCCTATGGAAGACAACGACGGGTTATGAGACCAGAGTAGTTGGTCTTAATCCTACAGCAGCTGAATATGCGGGCATAAATCCAACGAAGAATGCGCTACTAGCTATGTTTATTGCTGGCGGTTTCGCTGGTTTGGCAGGAACATGCGAAATTCTTGGTATTCAGCTCAGAATGTTCCAGAATTTTTCACCTGGATATGGATTTGACGGAATAGCCGTAGCACTCTTGGGTGGCGGAGCTCCAGTCGGCATCCTGATTGCTGGAATTCTTTTCGGAATTCTTCGAAGCGGTGCCAACATGATGCAGATGCTGGCCAAGGTACCCATAGCTATCATTTATATCATTCAAGCTTTCGTAATCTTTTTTGTAATTTCAAGTGGATTTTTTGAAAAAGTATACAATAAACGTAAATTGGAAAAAATAGCAAGACAAGGAGGTAATAAAGATGGAAATTCTAACAGCGATCGCTAAATTTATCGCAGCAGATCTTCGGACTGCTACTCCCTTGATTCTTGCAGGTATAGGTCTTGTGTTCAGTGCGCGAGCAGGACTCGTAAATATTGGTGTGGAAGGAATGATGCTGGTTGGAGCACTTTCAGCGGTTGCTGGATCTTGGTGGTTCGGATCAGCCATGTTGGGCACATTGTTTGCCATGTTTACGGCTAGTATCATTGCTCTTATCTTTGCATACCTATCCGTAACAGTGAAAGCAGACCAAATTGTAGTCGGTACAGCGATTAACATCCTAGGTCTTGGTCTGACAACGACTCTTGCTAGAACGCTCTTTGGCTTAAATACGGCACCTCCGGATGTAGCATCCTTTGAAATCATAGCGATTCCAGGATTATCTAAGATACCATTTTTCGGACAAGCCTTTTTTCAGCAAAACGCATTGGTATATCTGGCATTGATTCTAGTACCGATTGCCAGTTTCATCATGTTCAAAACAGATATTGGTCTTAAGGTTAGAGCGGTGGGAGAACATCCCAAAGCTTGCGATACCGTGGGAATCAACGTGTATCTAGTACGCTACGTAACCATCTTAATATCAGGTTTGTTTAGCGGCTTGGCGGGTGCATACGTTTCCCTAGGACTTTTGAGCTTCTTCACCGAAAATATGATAGCAGGTCGTGGATTTATGGTTTTGGCTGCTGTTGTATTTGGCAAATACACACCACGAGGTGTTCTGTTTGCAGGAATTATCTTTGGAGCAGCAGAGGCGATTCAGTTCAGGTTACAAGCAGCTGGTACAGCCATACCGTTCCAATTCTTATTGATGTTACCGTACGCTTTGACTATTTTTGCATTGGCAGGTTTTGTAGGAAAATCTCGTGGACCAGCAGCTATGTCTAAACCGTACGACAAGGATTAGATTGGGTTTACGGTGAAATCTAGATCGAGGCATTTTGGTTGGTAACCCAAGCTAGTTCTTGAGAGGGCTCTAACCAAGTTGCAAGATAAAGAAAGAAAAGACTGGTGACGATTTTCGGTCTTGAAAAATTGATAACATTCAAATTCCTAGTGCACCTGCTACGGCAGGTGCAATCCTTCCAATAATTTGAAGGGAGATAGAACGATGGCAATAATATTAGGCATTAGTGGCAGTCCACGTAAAGGGGCTACCGATTTTGCAGTAAATGAGGCACTGAAGGAAGCGGAAAAAGTTCCTGGCATTGAAACACTATATTGGACAGTTCGTGGTAAGAAAATAGGATACTGTGTTCACTGCGATGCCTGCATTCGCAACAATAGCATGTGTATCATCAAAGATGATCTACAGGAGCTAGAGCAGCTAATTCTTAAGGCAGATGGATTTATCATTGGCTCGCCTGTTTATGACATGAACGTTTCAGCACAATTGGCAGCAATATTCAACAGATTACGTCCGATGTATTTAGTGCATCCTGGCCACTTGCAAAACAAGGTCGGTGCAGCAATCGCTACTGGCGGTACACGACATGGGGGTCAGGAAATGACCAATCTGGCCATCATTAATTACTATTTGATGCATGAAATGTTGGTATCTGGTGGTCTTGGCGGTTGTTATAATGGCGGTACAGTATGGACCAAAGACAACAAGAAAGACGGAGTGTTGGCTGATGAGATTGGTTTAGATACAATCAGGCGGTTAGGTTTGGGGGTTGCCGAGGCGGTAATGGTGACGGAACATGGTAGAACAAAATGGGACGAGATGAAAAAAGAGCTCGGACTAGTTGGAGAAAAATCACCGCTCCGCGACCACTAATAGATAGTTTGGGGGAGAACTTATGGCTGAAAATATTTTAGAAATGCGAGATATCGTCAAACAGTTTCCCGGTGTTTTGGCGAATGATCACGTAACATTCAAAGTGGAAAAAGGTGAAGTTCATACCTTGTTGGGTGAGAATGGCGCCGGTAAGTCCACACTGATGAATATTCTGTACGGGTTATATAGTCCGACATCTGGTGAAATATGGCTGCATGGTAAAAAGGTGGATATTCATTCACCACGAGTAGCCATTGAAAACGGCATTGGTATGGTTCACCAGCATTTTATGCTAATCCCAGCACTGACTGTTATCGAGAATGTGATTTTAGGCATGACCGAAAACAAGCAAGTACTGGATTTGGATGGCGCTGCAAATGCTTTCGTTGAGTTGGCGCAAAAATACAATATGAAGATTGACCCTTATGAAATGGTGGAAAACCTGACTGTAGGCGAACAACAGAGAGTAGAAATTCTAAAAGCACTCTATCGGGGTGCGGATCTTCTTATTTTAGACGAACCGACAGCGGTATTAACCCCGCAAGAGGTAGATGAGCTTTTCAAAATGATCGACACGCTAACTGGTGAAGGACATACTGTTATCTTTATCTCGCATAAATTAAATGAGGTAATGCATATTTCCAATCGTGTAACGGTACTTCGAAGTGGCAAGTCGTGCGAAACGGTATTGAAAGAAAATACGGATAAACATGAGCTGGCTAGATTAATGGTAGGTCGTGAAATTGATTTAGACCGCTCCATTGGAAAACCACAGTTGGGTGATGTAGTCTTAGAAATGAAGGACGTTGAATGCGTCGGTGACAAAGGTATTAATGCCTTGAACGGACTTAATCTAACGGTAAGAAAAGGTGAAATTTTGGGTATTGCCGGTGTAGATGGTAATGGCCAGGATGAGATGCTCGATGTTATTGCTGGACTTAGAAAAGTGACCAAAGGAAGCATAAAAATCTGCGGCACAGATTCAACCAATTCTAATCCCAGGGAAATCATGAAGCGTGGTGTGGCCCATATTCCGGCTGACCGTCATAAGCGGGGCATGATTAGTGAAATGAGTATTAAGGAAAACTTGATGCTAATCGACTATTACAAACCACCCTTTGCCAAAGGAAAACGCTTAAACTGGAATGAAATTGAAAAAAGTTCCGAAAGACTTCTAAAAGAGTTTAATGTGAAAGCACCAAGCATTGAGACGGCCGGCGGTAGTTTATCTGGTGGTAATCAGCAGAAGATGGTATTGGCCAGAGAGTTGGACCGTGACCCTGAGTTCCTAATAGCTGCGCACCCCGTTCGAGGCTTGGATATTGGTGCTACAGAATTTGTACACGAACGTTTGATAGCAGAACGTGCTAACGGTGTCGGTATTCTTTTGGTGTCGACAGAGTTGGAAGAGATTCTAACCTTGGCAGACCGGATTGCCGTTATATATGAAGGTGAAATCATGGGAGTCATCGAGGCTGAAGACGCAACAGTAGCGGAATTGGGTCTGATGATGGCCGGTTCGAAAAAACAAGATTTTTAGGACTTTAGCAAGTTTTTACAACAAGAAAATAGGCGTTAATGATGAAAGCAAAAGCCTTAGGCTTTTGCTTTTTTATCTGCTATACTCAATGTGACGGCACGCTTTTGCGGCTGTACATTAGACCTATTAAGGTTGGAGGACTTATGAAATTTAATACTAGGCAGATTGCTGTTGTGGGTCTGTTGGGAGCCATTACCGTGGTGCTGGGGAGTACGTCTCTGGGATTTATACCTATACCGTTTTCGCCAGCTGGTCGGGCAACAATTATGCACATCCCGGTCATATTGGCGGCCATTCTAGAAGGACCTGTTGTAGGTATGTTGGTGGGACTAATCTTTGGTATGTTTAGTTTTATCCAACAAGGAAGCCCCCTGTTTGCAGACCCTCTGATTGCCATTGGCCCCAGAGTTCTGATTGGGCTTACTTCGTACCTTGTCTTTATTCCCCTGGCTCGACTAGACAAGAAGGCTCTTGGATCGGTGGTGGCGGCCGTTATAGGAACCTTTACCAACACCATAGGAGTGCTTGGCTTGGCCTTGTTGCGTGGCTTTCTTCCGGACTGGCGTGTTGCGGGTATGATTGTCGTGACCCATGGGCTTCCAGAGGTTGTTGTAGCAGCAGTCCTGATATTTTTTATTTATAAAGCGGTGAATCGCTATATGGAGATTTCAAGATGATTCTATTGATAGATATTGGTAACACAAATACCGTAATTGGTGTGATGAAACATCATGTGCTAGATAAAAGCTGGCGCATTGAAACAGTAAAGCATAAGACAGAAGATGAGTACTTAGTGTTGATTCGTGGCTTATTTGACTTGGAGGGTTTAGATCCAAGTCAAATCCAAGATAGCATTGTTTCCTCGGTAGTACCGGAGCTAAATAAACCATATCGCACGATGCTTAGAAAACTGTGTGGTAGTGAACCCTTATTTTTAGGTCCGGGTGTTAAATCGGGTATGCCTATTTTATTGGACAACCCCAAAGAAGTAGGAGCTGACCGTATTGCGAATGGCGTAGCAGCGTACGATAAATATAAGAGTGCCTGCCTGGTTATAGATTTTGGTACAGCGACTACGTTTGATGTTGTTTCGGGGAAGGGTCAATATTTAGGTGGTGCGATTTGCCCAGGACCAAGAATGTCAGTAGAGGCTTTGGGACGCATGACTTCGAAGTTGCATGTTGTCGAAATTGAAAAACCTGTCAATGTAATTGGTAAAAATACAACGGACTCCATTAAATCCGGCATATTTTATGGTTATCTGAGCAAAATTGAAGGGCTTATCAGAAGAATAAGCGAAGAATTGGGAGAGGAACCGAAGGTTATAGCTACAGGTGGATTGGCGGAGATGTTTGCGTTGAGTACAGACCTTATTCAAGCAGTAGATAAAGATTTAACCTTGAAAGGTTTGAAAATAATTTATGATCGGAATAGAAAATAGATGTGGAATGTAGGAAACATTGAGATTGACAACCAAGTTGTTAGTGCGCCACTTGCTGGCATATCGGACAAAGCGTACCGAATAATTAGTAAAAAAATGGGGGCTGGAGCAGTTTTCACGGAGATGATTAGTGATAAGGCTTTGGTTTATAATAATAAAAAGACCTATGACCTTATGGATACCACCGGAGAAAAGCAACCGATTGCTGTTCAAATTTTTGGTAGGGAAGCAGAGTCCTTATCTAAGGCTGCTAAAATCATGGTGGAACGAGGCGCTAGGTGGATCGATTTCAATATGGGGTGTCCGGCCCCTAAAGTGGTAAAAAATAATGAAGGCTCTGCCTTGATGCTTGAACCGGATGTAGCCCTTCGAGCAGTAGATGCATTGGTGAGTGCGGTATCGGTACCCGTTAGCGTTAAACTGCGAAAGGGATTTTATGGAGATGAGAACCTAGTGCTCCCCTTGGCAAAGAAAATATGTAGCCTGGGAGTTGCTGCTATTACGGTGCATGGCAGAACCCGGGCCCAGTATTATGGTGGACAAGCGGATTGGAACTGTATTCAAGAAGTGGTATCTGCAGTTTCTGTTCCGGTAATCGGGAATGGAGATATTGCGAAACCTGAGGACGCGAAACGAATGATAGAACAAACTGGGTGTGCGGCTGTGATGATTGGCCGAGGTGCTTTTGGCAATCCCTGGCTAATACGTCAGAATCTCCAGGTCCTAGCCGGAGAGTCTCCCCAAGTTGTAGATATGCAGGAAAAAATTAGCATGGCCAAGCAACATTTGCTATTGGTCTGTAAATTCAAGGGAGAACGGATTGGCGTCCGTGAAATGAGAAAACAGCTGGCCTGGTATATTAAGAATGGGCGGGGCGCTGCTCATTACCGAGACATCATCAATCAAACAGAAAAAGTAGATGATATGATTCATTTATTAGACGAGTTTTTGCTGCATCAGCAGGAGGAAGAAAACCATGGCTAAGTCCCGGAGTGTTTTTGTTTGTTCTGAGTGTGGACAGGAGTCACCCAAATGGATGGGCAAGTGTCCTGGTTGTGGAGCTTGGAATACTTTGAATGAGGAAAAACCAATTAATACAACCAAGAGTATTCGGTCGCTAAAAGAAGGAAAAGTCCAATCACTTGCTAGAGTATCTGGGGAAAACCGTGAAAGAATGCAAAGTGGCCTGGTGGAATTAGACCGGGTACTTGGAGGTGGATTCGTCCTGGATTCTCTTGTCCTTTTAGGAGGAGATCCGGGAATCGGCAAGTCTACCCTTTTATTGCAAAGTGCTGAAAAATTGGCGGCCAAGGAGCCGCTTCTCTATGTATCTGGGGAAGAATCAGCGAGCCAGATTAAAATGCGTGCGGAACGTCTAGGCATAAGGGGGGAAAATATTTTAATTCTTCCTGAAAATAATCTGGAACGCATTCTAAATCGAATCACCAAAGAAAACCCTAAAGTAATTATTATGGATTCCATCCAGACTGTTTATACAGAAGAAAGCGAGAGCGCTCCAGGAAGTGTTTCACAGGTACGCGAGTGTGCCATGAAACTGATGCTCGAAGCCAAAGGCTCCGACCGCATAATCATACTGGTAGGCCATGTCACCAAATCGGGGAACCTGGCAGGCCCCAGAGTTCTAGAACATATGGTTGATACGGTTCTTTATTTAGAAGGAGATAAAAACCAGGAATTTCGCATCCTACGCGGTGCAAAAAACCGTTTTGGTTCAACACATGAGATTGGAATCTTTGAGATGAAGGAAAAGGGACTAATCGGAGTGGAAAATCCAGGAGAACTTTTTTTATCTCGTAAGCATACGTCTTCCGGCATAGTAGTGTATCCATCCCTTGAAGGATCGAGAGTTTTTTTGCTAGAGATTCAAGCACTTTGTGCCAAGAGTCCATTCGGCAATCCAAGACGATTGTCTAGTGGCTACGACCTGAATCGTTTACATCTGATGTTGGCTATTCTAGAAAAGAAGATGCATTATGTGCTGGCCGATCAAGACATTTATATCAATGTTGCTGGGGGCATGAAGGTCCAGGAAACCGCAGCGGATTTGGCTGTTTGCATGGCGATCGTATCTTCTTTAAAAGAAAAGAGATTCGATGCAACTACCTTGGCTTTGGGAGAAGTGGGACTCGGAGGGGAAATACGAAATGTTCCCCAAATTGAAAAACGGGTGCTTGAGGCCCACAACTTAGGATATAGAAGAGTACTACTGCCGTGGGAGATGGCTGAAAAACTAGCGAAGACGGCACCAGTAGAACTTATAGGCGTCAAGAACATTCGCGAAGCCATTGAACGTACTAGTTAGCAATTGACATAGGGTGTAGTAGTGTGATATTATGTATTCTTATTTTTTTATGATATACTGGATATATACTGATGTGGAGGGCTGATTATGTATAAAATCGGACAAAAAGTAGTATATCCCATGCATGGCGCCGGAGAAATTGTGAATATTGAGGCTCAGGAAGTCATGGGTGAAGAAAAAGAATACTATATAATAAATTTAGAAATTAATGACATGCAAGTTATGGTGCCAGTAGATAATGCGGATAATTTGGGTCTTAGAGAAGTGAACAATAAAGTCGAGATGGAGAAGGCTTTTGCTGTGCTCGAAGATGATGGTCGCGACTTGTCGGATAATTGGAACCATCGCTACCGTGCCAATATGGAAAAACTGAAAACTGGTGAAGTTGAAGAGATTTCTGAAGTGATCAAAGACCTGTATTTAAGAGATTGCGAGAAAGGTCTGTCCGCTGGTGAGAAGAAGATGTTAGACAACTCTGTTGGCATCTTGACGAGTGAAATTTCGCTAGCCAATGACATTGAGCAAGACGAAGCCAAGGAAATTATTTTGGGCTTTTTGAATGGGGAAGAGCAAGAATAGTATTGCGTAATTGCGTACCCTAGGTTATTCTTTAGGTAATCATTTTTTTTAGTCACAACAAATTTTTGTTTTTTACTAATTTATTCAATATTTCTATCATTTATACTTTTATATTTTATATGAAATCATAAGGAGAATCGAATGCTAAGGAATGTAATAAGGTTTGTACTGACTGGTATGCTGACTGTACCTTTGTACCTTCTTCTAGGAGTGGCTTTTCGTAATTATTTGGCAACTGATTTAGAAGCTAATATTGGTTACATGGTGCTATCGTTAATTGGGGCGACCTTGACAGGTTATGTGGCTGCCCACTTTTTACTTATCGGACTAGAAAAGCTGACTAAAATTGTTCGTACTAGTTTTGACAATATGTCACCTCAAGAGATGCTTAGTGGACTGGCTGGTACGGTTGTTGGGCTGGTTCTTGCCTTGCTGTTGGGGAATTCTATTTACAAGTTACCTTTGGTGGGACCATACATTTATGTATTGGTTGCATTTTTCTTTGCTTATATTGGGTGGATGATTGGTACGAGACGTCGTGAAGATTTTATTAGTATTTTTCCTAACTTTGTTTCGAGAGGGAAAAGTACACGACAGAAATCACCCCAAGTTCAACCGATGGGTATAGACAAGCTGGTAGATACAAGTGTAATCATCGATGGCCGAATTTATGATATTGCGAAAAGCGGTTTTATTGATGGTTCTTTGGTGATTCCTAATTTTGTTTTAGATGAGTTACAAAAAATTGCGGATTCTTCTGATTCCTTGAAACGAAATCGTGGACGAAGCGGTTTAGACATCCTAGGAATGATGCAAAAAGAAGATGATATTGTGGTACGGATTGAGGAATCTGATTATCCGGATATTCATGAAGTCGACGCGAAATTGGTAAAAATGGGACAGGATTTGGGTATGCCAATTTTGACGAACGATTACAACCTTAATAAGGTTGCTCAGTTACAGGGCGTAAAAGTTTTGAATATCAATGAACTGGCCAATGCCCTTAAACCGGTTGTATTGCCAGGTGAACAATTTAGAGTAAAGATTATGAAAGAAGGCAAAGAGGCTAGCCAAGGTATCGGCTATCTAGATGATGGAACCATGGTGGTCATTGAAAATGGAAAGCAACTGGTAGGAGATACCATCAATGTGGAAGTAACTAGCGTATTGCAAACGGCAGCTGGCCGGATGATTTTTGCCAGACCTAGGTAGGTGAAACATGAAGGTTAGTGTAGTGGTGGTTGCCAGTGGCAAGGGGCTGAGGATGGGCCATCCGGTTCCGAAGCAGTTTCTTCGAGTGGGAAATAAAACCATTTTGGAATACAGTTTAGATTTTTTTAATAATGATATAGCGACGGATGAAATAGTTCTAGTTCTACCGGCAGAGGAAATGCCGACGATGGTTCAAGAACTTACGACTCGTTATGGAAAAATCAGTCAAGTTGTTGCTGGAGCTAACAATCGGACAGATTCAGTACGTAACGGAGTAAGCGTAGTTTCCCCGCAAATGGATCTTGTGGCTGTACACGATGGTGTGCGGCCATTTGTTTCGCCTGTCCTTTGGCATAGATTGCTTGAAGCTTGTGAAAATGGTGCCGATGCTGTAGTGCCCGCTATTCCTGTTAAAGACACCATTAAGAGAGTAAGGGGTAGTCTTGCTATTGAAACACTAAAGCGGGATGAGCTACGTGCAGTTCAAACGCCACAAGTTTTTAAACGAAGTCTCTTGCAAAAGGCCTTTAAGGAAAAGTTGGATGGTGGTGTATATACAGACGAAGCCTCGTTGGTAGAGGCTTGGGGCCAGACTGTACACGTTGTTCTAGGAGACGAGATGAACAAAAAGATAACTGATCCGGAAGATTTGGCTTGGATGAGGGATAAGATAGAAGTGAGTGAGATGAGAATTGGCACAGGGTACGATGCACACAAGTTGGTTTCAGGCCGTAGACTTGTGCTAGGGGGAGTGGATATTCCCCACAGTATGGGGTTGCTTGCTCATTCAGATGGAGATGTGCTGGTTCATGCCCTGATGGATGCCTTGCTAGGTGCAATGGGAGCTGGAGATATTGGAGAACATTTCCCTGATAGCGATGCGGCCTTTAAGGATGTATCTAGTCTGGTGTTATTAAAAAGAGTAGGACAGATCTTGCGTGATGCTGGATATGAACTGGTGAATGCAGATATGGTACTCATAGCGGAAAAACCCAAGCTGATGCCGTACAGAGATAAGATGAAAAGCAACATTGCAGAAAACCTGGAAGTAAATTTGGAACGGATTGGTATCAAAGCCACCACGACAGAAGGACTGGGTTTTTGTGGTCGTGAAGAAGGCATTGCTGCCCAAGCAGTTTGTTGCATTAAGCAAAAAAGAATGGATGAAAAGAGCCCTTATGGTACAATAGAATGAATGTTTTTAGAGGAGGAAGTAGCATGGATAGAGTAAGATTGAGATTCGCACCCAGCCCAACGGGACCGTTGCATATTGGAGGAGCGAGATCTGCATTGTTTAATTATCTTTTTGCCAAGAAGTATGGCGGAGATTTTATTTTAAGGATTGAAGATACAGACTTAGAGCGTTCATCTAGAGAGTCAGAAGAAAATATTAAAGATGCTCTTAAATGGATAGGCGTCAATTGGAATGAAGGAATTGATGTAGGTGGCGACTATGGACCATATCGTCAGACTGAACGCCTAGATTTATACAATCAGTATGTAAACGAGCTTATGGAAAAAGGATTTGCGTATAGATGCTACTGCTCACCAGAAGAGCTGGAAGATATGCGTGAGGAACAAAAGAGTCGGAGCGAGATGCCTCGTTACGATGGAAGATGCCGCAACCTAAGCAAAGAACAGGAAGAAGCCTATATTGCGGAAGGTAGAAAACCGGTTATTCGTTTTCGTGTTCCGCAGGCAGAGAATATCGTAATAGATGATTTGGTCCGGGGCAAGGTTACTTTTGAAAGCGATGGTATTGGCGACTTTGTCATTGTTAAGTCAGATGGAATACCAACCTATAACTTTGCGGTAGTAGTAGACGACTATACGATGAAGATTTCCCATGTGGTTCGAGGTGAGGAACATCTCTCTAATACTCCGCGCCAAGTGTTGATTTACCAGGCGTTGGGTTTGGAACAGCCTAAGTTTGCGCATGTTTCTCTGATTTTAGGCAAAGACCGTAGCAAGATGAGCAAACGGCACGGTTCCACTTCTGTGGTGAACTATGTAAACGCTGGATTTCTACCAGAGGGCTTGGTAAACTTCTTAGTTCTCTTAGGTTGGTCACCTGAAGGAGAAGACGAACTCTTTAGCATGCAGGAGCTAGAGCAGTTGTTTGACCTGGACCGGGTAGCAAAAAATCCCGCTGTCTTTGATATGGATAAACTCAATTGGATCAATCATCAGCATATACAAAGAGCTGATGAGGATAGACTGACTGAGTTAGCGATACCGTACTTGGTTGAAAGCGGTTATTTGGAAGAAGCTGAAACGAAAGCCAATTACCAAAAAATAAAAAGTATTGTGGCGGTAGTTAAGACTGGCCTAGACCATATGTCTCAAATCTCGGAGAAAGCGGAGCTGTTTTTTGGCAGTAAACCCCTTGAAGATGAAACAGCCAAGGAAATTATTTCGCAAGATTTCATACCAAACATGCTAAAACAGTTTGTTCAGTTGCTTTCAGATAAAGACGAATTGACGCCAGCAGTGGTCAAAAAATGCTTTAAGGAAACCATGAAAACCATGGATTTGAAAGGCAAACAAGTATTTATGCCTGTTCGTATTGCACTAACGGGTGTTATGAGTGGACCAGAGATGCATGAGCTGATTCCCGTTTTGGGTGTCGACGAAGTCAAAGAGAGAATATTTGCGAATACAGCGATTCGCTTATAGGGTGAGAATATGTTAAAAGTATATAATACGATGGACAGGGCAAAAGTTCCCTTTAAAACAGTAAGAGAAGGCAAGGTTTCCATGTATGTTTGTGGGCCGACGACTTACAATTTCATTCATATTGGAAACGCACGTCCTATGGTAGTTTTTGATGCTATTCGAAAGTATCTGATCTACAAGAACTATGAGGTGACGTATGTTCAGAATTTCACCGATATAGATGATAAAATTATTAATAAGGCAGCAGAATTAGGAGAAGATCCCATCTCCTTAGCTGCTCGTTATATTGAGGAATACAAAAAGGATGCTTCCGCATTGGGCGTTCTAGAGGCAGATATGCATCCAAAGGTTAGTCAGCATATAGATGATATCATCGATATGGTTAAGACGTTAGAAGATAAGGGACTTGCCTACAATGTAGACGGAAATGTATATTTCGAGGTGAGAAGCTTTAAGGGATATGGTAAACTTTCTGGACGAGATTTGGATGATCTAAAATCGGGTGCAAGAGTAGACGTAGATGATGAAAAGAAAGATCCACTGGATTTTGCTTTATGGAAAAAGGTAAAACCAGGTGAACCATCCTGGGATAGCCCATGGGGCAAGGGAAGACCTGGTTGGCATATCGAATGTTCAGCCATGAGCCTTAAATATATTGGTCCAACCTTCGATATTCATGGTGGTGGATATGATTTGATTTTTCCTCATCACGAAAATGAAATTGCTCAATCAGAGGGATATACGGGAACTACATTTTCCAATTACTGGTTGCATAATGGATTTATCACAGTAAATGAGGAAAAAATGAGCAAGTCTGTAGGTAATTTCTTCATGGTACGAGATGTATTGGAGAAATTTAGTGGTCAGGCGATACGCTTCTTTTTGCTGAGTACGCACTACAGAAGTCCCTTGGACTTTAGTGACAGCAAATTGAATGAGGACCAAAAAGCTTTATCCAAATTACAGAATACATGGAATCGTTTGAATGCACTTGACTTGAAAGAGACTTCTGCTAAGGATGAACGGTGGGAAGAATTCCGTGCTAAGATGGAAGAGGCCATGGACGATGATTTCAATACTGCTTTAACCATCGGACTGCTATTTGATCTAACCAAAGAGATCAATAAGGCGATTCGCACGAAAGATACAGACAACCTGATAGCGGCTAAGTCATTGATGAAAGATTTTGCGATTGATATTTTAGGTATTATTGAGGAAGAACCGGCCGTAGAAGAAGTAGACGATGCTTTGGCAGGTGGCCTGATGGACTTGTTAATTGCAATTCGTAATAATGCCAAAAAAGAGAAAAACTTTGAACTGGCGGATCAAATTCGCGACGGACTGAAACCCCTGGGAATCAACATTAAGGATACTAGGGAAGGAACGGTCTGGGAAGTCGAGAAATAGATGGAAGCAATGACACCGATTGAAGCTCGCCAGATTGCACCCCTGATGCTTGCCTATATTGGGGATGCAGTTATTGAACTCAGGGTTAGACGACGTGTTTTAGAGGATGGATGTTATCGTATGAATTTGGTTAATCGAAAGGTTGTTGCCTATGTTCGAGCAAGTGCTCAGGCAGCAGCGTATCATATGCTGAAAGGTATTACCTCAGCGGAAGATATGACGATTGCCAAACGAGGTAGAAACGCGAAATCTAGGCATACACGTAAAAACGCTGATATGACAGAATATAAATTAGCGACTGGTTTTGAGGCCATCGTGGGCTACTATGAGCTGACCGCACAGACTGAAAAGCTGGAACAGGCTATGGAATGCCTTTACCGCGTGGTGGAGGAGCAGAAAGGGGAGTGACTGACTGATGAAAATCGTAAAAGCATCCGTGAGGATACCGGAGGATCAGTTGGACCGGGTGCTTCTCAAACGCTTAGAACGTTATGCTAGAATCTGTTACAAATCTGAGGATAAAATGCAGACAACTCCTGGAGATAGTTTTATCCGCAGTATTATGAGGAATGGGCATGAATCTGTAATTGAACATGAGAAGATTACCTTGCTGTTGGTGACTGACCGTGGCGTGACTCATGAAGTCGTACGTCATCGCATAGGGAGTTATTCGCAAGAATCGACTCGGTATTGTAATTATAACAAGGAAAAATTTGGCAGTGAGATTACGGTGATCGAGCCTTGTTTTTATGAAAAAGAGGATCCTCGCTATGAACTATGGCACAAGGGTTGTCTAAACGCAGAAATGAGCTATTTTGCTATGCTAGAGGCTGGGGCAACACCTCAAGAAGCAAGAAGCGTGCTTCCGAATTCGCTGAAGACGGAGATTGCAGTGACCTATAATATGCGGGAATGGAGACATTTTTTACGTCTTCGTGCAGATAAAAGTGCGCATCCCCAGGCCAGAGAATTGGCCATACCTATCCTGAAAACGTTCCAAAAAGTCTTTCCGGAACTTTTCAGCGACATACCTTACGATGAAACGTTCCCATTAAAACAGTGTGCAGAGGTTATAATAACGGATGAGCTGTTTCGGGCACGGGATTAGGAAATACAATGGATGAAATGATATACGGTAGGAATCCAGTGCTTGAAGCATTGGCGAGTGATGCCAATCTACAACGGATTTATCTACTGAAGGATAATCAGAAAAACAAAGATATCTTGGCAGAAGCCAAAAAACGTGGCTTGCCCATCGACTATCATGACCGTACCTCTCTAACCAGAATTAGTGGTACGGAGAACCACCAAGGCGTGGCAGCACAGATGGCACCGTTAGGCTATGTAGAATGGGAGGATATTTTATCCATCGCAACAAAAAAAGGGGAAACACCTTTGATACTTATTTGCGACCATTTAGAGGACCCGCATAATTTAGGGGCCATCATTCGCTCGGCTGTTTGCTTTGGAGCGCATGGTATTATTCTGCCCAAGAAAAGAAGTGTCGCTATCACTTCAACTGTTCTAAAAGCTTCTGCTGGAGCAGCAATGCATATAAAAGTGGCCCGTGTATCTAATTTGGCCCAAACCATAGATAGACTGAAGCAAGAGGGACTATGGATTGTAGGAACGGATGCTGATGGGGAATCACTAATTGGCAATACTGTGCTTACAGGACCGCTGGCAATTGTAGTGGGCAGTGAGGGAAAAGGGATGAGTACGCTTACCCGCAAAAAATGTGATCTTGTACTTAAGATTCCCATGGAAAGTACCATTAATTCCCTGAATGCTTCAGTGGCTACAGGTATTGTGCTCTATGAGACTAGTAAATTGCGAGGCTAGGAGTTAATCTATGAAACGTCTAATCATTATTGACGGTTACAATCTGTTAAGTTATGGACGAGAGAGGCGACTGTTTGATTTTGAGCGCTTAGAAGATGGCAGAGACTTTCTGAAGGGGCTACTCATGAATTTTGCGGGGTTTCAACAGCAAGACCTCATATTGGTCTATGACGGAGCTGGAAAAAAAGAAGATATAGAAGAATACAAACATCTGCAGATTGTATACTCCAAAAAGGATGAGACGGCCGATACGTATATCGAAAAGGCGACAGATACTTTTGTGCGACAGGGGTACAATGTTACGGTGGTAACCTCAGATTATGAAGAGCAAAAGTGTATATTTGGTTCTGGAGCGATCCGCCTCAGTTCTAGAGAGTTCTTGGAGGATTTAAAGAACAGTAAGAGGAAAGAGAAGAACTATTTTATGGATCAAGCAGGCCAAAGAAACTATTTGGATGCCGATATGGATGAAGAGGTCATGCAGGTTCTAAAGGCGATGCTTAGGCCCTGATTTCTTGAAGTATGTAATATATTGGTTTATAATTGTTCTTACGCAGAAGTTTATACGGAGGAGCCCATATGATTTCAGACATGAGCATGGATACGGACGAATATATTCTGTTGACTGATGAAGAGTTGGTTGTTAAGTCTCAAGATGGGGACAGTTATGCCCAAGAGTTTTTAATTAACCGCTATCGAAACTTTGTAAGGGTGAAATCACGCTCCTATTTTCTTATTGGTGCGGACAAGGAAGATATCATTCAAGAAGGGATGATTGGGCTATATAAAGCAACAAGGGATTTCAAATATGAGAAATTGGCTTCCTTTCGTGCCTTTGCGGAGCTATGTATTACCCGCCAGATTATTACGGCTATTAAGACGGCCACCAGACAAAAGCATATCCCACTCAATTCATATGTTTCATTAAACAAACCTATCTACGATGAGGAATCGGATCGTACACTATTGGATGTAATCTCAACAACTAAAATTACAGACCCGGAGGATCTTCTGATATCCAGGGAGGAATTTGCCAATATTGAGGAAAAGATGAGCAAGGTATTGTCTCCACTTGAATGGAAGGTGCTCAACTTTTACCTAGAAGGCAAGTCCTATTTGGAGATTGCAGCAGATCTTGACCGTCATGTAAAATCTATCGACAATGCTCTACAAAGAGTAAAGAGAAAACTAGAAAAAGTAATCGAAAAGAAGTAGAAATATGTTGACAAGGCATAACTAAATACGTAAAATTGTATTTGTTGAGTCGCCAACATAGCTCAGTAGGTAGAGCGTCGCCATGGTAAGGCGGAGGTCACCAGTTCGATCCTGGTTGTTGGCTCCAAGAGAACCCGTAGGGGTTCTCTTTTTTTATGCCCAATAAAGGGTACCTCCTATTTTGCTATGGATTATATAAATATCTTAATTATGATGTATAATTATATTAAAAGATGGTTGCATAGGTTCTTTCTTGTTGTAAGTATGAGGTTTCGAGAGGAAATGTAGGATGCGGATTGGGCAAATAGCAAAAAGGTTCAACATGCCGCTAACAACGGTTAGATATTATGTTGAACTAGGACTTTTGGTTCCGGATAAGGTAAATAAAAATTTTATTTTTGATACTCAGTGTGTAGAAGATTTAGAATTCATTTTGCGGATAAAAGAACTAAATTTTACACTTTCTGAAATTCATGAGCTATTGTCGATCAGAAGAAGCTCAAATCTGGTAGATAAGCAGGATATTGATCATTACGTTCAAACATTTTTAAAAGTAAGGTCAAGACACCTTCATGAGATTGAACATTTGAATTCAATTACTTCTGAAATCGACAAGATGATTGTTGAAGTTAAACAAGCCAAAGAAGTTCCAAAGAAGCATACGGGCATCCATATTAAGTTTTTGGATTATTTGTCTTGCCCACACTGCAAAAGTATGTTGCAACTAGAGAATGCGAAAATAAACCAGAATCAAATCATGAATGCAGACTTGGTCTGTAAATGTTCCTATACAGCACATATTCGAAATGGAATATATATGGCCAACAGCAATATAAATAAAAAGTATGAGATTTATTATCCTCACAGGGAATGTTATGATGCTGACCCATACACCATCACTTTGGTTCAAAAGTGGCATAACCGCATCATTAAATGGTTACAACAAAATGATTTAAAGGATAAAGTAGTTTTTGAAAACTATGTGAATCTGTTCTGTTTTCTAAATAAGGGATTAAAATACCTTGATCCAGATGCTTTGTATATCATAGCTGATCCCTATAAGGAAATAATTGAAATGTACAAGAATAGAATCGATTCATTGGAGCAGGACTATAATATTCTTTTCATTGTAAACGGGGATGACCGCTATCCCTTTAAACAAGGAAGTATCGATTATGCTATTGATTTTATGTCATCAAATTTCTACAATCGGTCCAATTCTGATACGATGATATCCAATATTAGACCCTTATTTCATGAATCCACTAAAGTAGCAGGTGTATACACCTATATAAAGGAAGGCATAAAATCCATTGAAACCTTTAAGAAAATGCATCCACTAGGTAATCAATGTAGTTATGATTTGAAAAAATTCAAAGAAGATATAGTTGCCAATAAGCTTGCGACGATTGAGGAATTAGATGAAGACATTATCAAGAAATCAGATATCCCATTTCATCTTCCTGGAGATACACTAGGATATTATTTGTATTATTGCAGTCCTGAGAAAAAGGCTTAATGGATGATTCGGTATATAATGGGAAAATTAGTAGGGGAGTGTGCAGTTCAACTGTACACTCCTCTATTTTTGTCTAAATTTACTGTGTTTACATCCGCCTGACTACGCGGTGTAAGCTTAGGTTAGCAAACTGTAGGAGACTGACCTTGATGAAATAGGTGAAGTATTACAATAACAGGACAGAAAAAGAGATGGAACCGGGAATATCGGATGGTTTGAGAATTGGAATATGTTTAAAGAATGGAGATGGCAAAATGGAAAAAAGAGTGTTGATACAAAATGCTAAGGCTATTGTAACGTGTGACTCGGAGGATAGGGTCTATAAGGATGCCGATATTCTAATTGAAGGTGCAAAAATAATTGAAATAGGTAAAAATATAATTGCGGATAATGCTACGGTGATTGATGGTCGCGACAAGTTCATATATCCCGGTCTAGTTACGACGCATCACCATTTCTTTCAAACGTTTGTGAGGAATCTTCTCAGCATTGATTATGTAAACATATCTGTCATGGAATGGCTCGATGTATTTTTCCCAATTATTGAACGGGTTAACGAGGATGTTATTTACCATTCTGCTATTGCTGCTATGGCAGATGCATTAAAGCATGGATGCACTACTATTTTTGACCATATGTATTGTTTTCCAAAATCTGCAAGCCCGGAAATGGTAGATAGGCAAATGGATGCTGCTGAACTTTTGGGAATACGGTATCACGCTGGTCGTGCTACAAACACTATTCCACATAGTGAAGGCAGTCCCATACCGGATAGCATGGTAGAGACTACTGATTATTTTCTTTCAGATTGTGAACGGTTAATAAAAAAATATCATGACCCCAATCCATTTTCGATGTCACAAATTGTGATAGCCCCATGTCAACCAATTAACTCGTATAAAGAGACTTTTATGGAGTCAGCAAAGCTAGCAAGGAAACATGGATTACGTCTTCATACTCATTTAGGAGAAGGAGAGGACGAGGGCATGGTTGCTCGATGGGGGAAACGATCAGTAGCTTGGTGTGAAGAGATTGGCTTTCTAGGTGAAGATGTATGGCTTGCTCATGGTTGGGACATACAGCCAGATGAATACAAAGTATTGGGCAGAACTGGTACAGGGGTTGCCCACTGTCCAGGACCTGCTGTATTGGGTGGATTTCCGATACTCCCCATGCTTGAGATGCAAAAGGCAGGTGTACGAGTTAGTTTGGGAACGGACGGCTCAGCTACTTGTGACAGTGCCAACCCATTGGATTCTCTGAGAATGGCCTATTTGATGCAAACCTATTTTGCGAAAGTGAGAGGCGGCTGTCCGACACCATATGATATTTTGAAAATTGCAACCAAGAATGGCGCGGAAACGCTAGGAAGACATGATCTAGGAAGCTTGGAGCTAGGGAAAGGTGCAGATTTATTCATGATTGACACGAATACCGTTGATATGATTGGTACTCTCCACGATCCCAAGAATGTACTTGCGCGCGTTGGCATTACGGGTCCGGTATGGTTAACCATGGTTAATGGTAAAGTTGTTTGGAAAGAGGGGGAGTTTCCTGGATTAGATGAACATGCTCTGTCTTCCAAAGCCAATGATGTCTGTAAAAAGGTGTTTCCTGAAAGGTATGAAAACTAGTAGAATGCTAGGTTTCTAGAGTGTAGAGTACGACTGTATACTTTGAGTGAATATGCCCGAATTTCTCATTTACGTATAGGGGACTGTATGGTGTACACTTGAATAGTAAGATATAGATTTGGTATAAAACTCAAGGGATAGTTGAGTAGGGAAGAAGGCACTTACGGAGTGCTCCCGATTTTTGTACCAATGAGTTGTAAACTAGAGAAAAAAATAAAGGAGCTGGTGAAGAGAACGATGAGGTGCTGCCTAGTGTAGCAAATGGCTGCAAGAGTAGGACTGAAATGTCTAGTGTTAGGCAGTGTGTGCTGCCAAACTGCAAGACAAAGAGAGCATACAAAGTAGACTTACCGTTTTTGGCATAAGTTTTCAAATAATTTCCAAGCATAAAAAATAGACATACAACTAAGTTAATGCGTAGCGTAAGGAATCAAGTATTTTATTCTCGCACTGTAGTTATAAGTTAAAAAAACGTGGAGGAAAATAATGAGGATTTACCATAAGCTGATAGCAGTATTTGTTTGTTTTTTCTTGGTTCTTTCAATTTCGGGATGTGCGAACAACCAGCCGGAAGAACCAGCCGAGGATGTATCTGAAGAACCTACGGAAGCACTTGTTGCGGACGGAGAAGATCAGGTAAAGGTTGGATTTATTTTTCTCGGACCTGTAGGAGATGCAGGATGGAGTTATGCTCATGATCAAGGTAGAAAATATGTAGAAGAAAAAATGCCGAATGTTGAAACTGTTTATGTGGAAAATGTACCGGATTCTTCAGATTCAGAGAGAGTTATGACTGAGTTGATTGAAGAAGGATGTGTAGCAATTTTCGCAACTAGTTTTGGCTATATGGATTTCATGATGAATGTTGCTGAAAAGAATCCTGATGTAGCATTTTTCCATTGCTCAGGATATAAGACAGCCGATAATATGAGTACATATTATGCAAGAATGTACCAGGCATCATATCTAACGGGTCTTACTGCAGGTGGGATGACTGAAACCAATGAAATAGGTTTTGTTGCAGCCCACCCAATACCAATCGTCATACAGGAAATTAATGCATTTGCAATTGGTGTACGAGAAGCCAATCCAGATGCAGTAGTGAAGGTTGTTTGGACGAATACATGGTTTGACCCTGCAAAAGAAAAAGATGCAGCAAAAAGTCTATTGGATGCAGGGGCAGATGTAATTGCTCAACACCAAGATACGTATGGTCCACAACAAGCTGCTGAGGAAGCAGGTGCCTATTCTATTGGTTTTAATGCGGATATGTGTGAATATGCTCCTCATGCGAACTTAACTTCGGCAGTGTGGAACTGGGGCCCGTATTATGTAAGCGCTGTATCATCAGTCTTGGATGGTAGTTTTGAATGTGGAGACTACTGGGGCGGATTAGAAGACGGTATCGTAGATATTGCTCCTATGAACGATGTAGTGGACAGTGAAATAGTATCCTTGGTCGAAACTAGAAAAAGTGAGATTATGGATGGTACGTTCGATGTATTTGCTGGACCTATAAAAAATCAAGATGGTGAAATCGTTGTACCTGCCGGCGAAAGCATTCAAGACAGTGATATCAATTCTATGCTTTGGTTTGTAGAAGGTATAGAAGGTGTAATACCAGAATAATCAGTATTGCGCCTAGGGTTAAGCCACTGAAGTGAAAAGGGATTAAATTAAATAATGGTGTAGTGGGGCAAAACTTGCCCCACTACACCATTATTACTTTGTAAGGTGTGATTTTTGAATAATCCTATATCATCTCTAAAAAGGCGCTGATTCTAGTTTTCAATTGACCAAGGTCATTGGTTGAATAGTCAGTCTCAACACTCATATAGGGCACACCTTTTTCTTCTTTACTAAATTCTTTAATCCTTGTTGTTTCTACATTGTAGGTGTGGCAGGCTTGCAATACCACATCAATGACTCCTTCAACATGATATTCATCAAGCAAACGGTCCAAGAATTGTATCCGATTATCGTTTGGACTCATACAAGAGCATGGAACATTTAAATATTTTTCCGTTATGGCATCGATCGGATTTTTGTTTTCATCCACGGGGAATTCGTTATCCTTTATTCCTGTGCAATTTTCAAAACAAACGACTACACCACCATTTTCTTCAATAATTCGAATAATCTTTTCTACTGCACCACCCATGGGACAACCAGTAATTAAGATTCTTTTTCTACTCTCAGATACCCTTCTTTCACCGTTTGCATAGGCGGTAGTCACTTCTTCGGTAAGGTGCTTTATTCTCTCGATAACAATTTCTTTATCAAAACTAAATTGTGAATTATTCATAACCAACTGAACCTCTTCACCGGAAATTGGTGGTGGTACCAACTTAGATAGACTATAGAAGTCTTGCCTTGCCTTTCTTTCTCGGTTCCGTAGGTCGATTTGTTGTGAGAGCATATCATCCGTGATTTTTAATCCAAATAGCTCTTCTAGTCTTTCCTTTAATAGGATCATTTCTTGTTTCCATAAATCATAAGACTGCTCTCGTTCTAGAGTCTGCGGTAGTTGCATGACTTGCATTGGTTTAATTTTTTTCATATACTCAAACATTTTCTTTTTACCGTCACAAGTCGTTTCCCCAACGATTAAATCAGAAAAAGCAAAATAGGGACAAGTGTCTGTTATGGCAAAGCCGTAACTTGATTTTATCAGAGGACATAAATTTTTTGGCAAACATTTTTCCGCTTCTAAAATATTGCTATCACTACTACTGCAAAGAGAAACTGGTATAGCATTGGCTGCTGCAATTAATTCCCAAGGTGTGAATAAACAATATACACCAACTATATTTTTACCTTGTTCCTTAATCTTTTTGACTTCGATAAATCCGTCATTCTGCCTGTCTATCAATTCTTGAAAAATTTCATCCAACCGACTCATTCCTACTCCCCCTATATTACGATTCCAATTATTTCTACTATTTATATATAGTATTAGATAAAAATCGATAATTATAACAGAAAAATCGTAACATAGCGTTTTTATAAAAGCAATCGCGTCTGCTAGTAAAAGTATCATCCATAAGTATCATTTATAAAGCGCAGAATACTATATCAAAAAAAGCATGAAATAGTGGATATTGTATAAATTTATTCGTTAATTTTGATGTAAGTATTGAAATAATTTATATTGCCAGTGCTTTTTGTTAAAGCGATTGAATGGGATAAATTTGTATGATAGCATTGCTGACGGTGAGAGGTATCGTGAAAAAAGATGGTGCTTCTCAATTCAATACGGTATGTCTTGCAATATAAGAAGGTATAAATTTGATAGGTGGAGGAAAGAAAGAATGAAAAAATTGGTCTTAATACTGTTGGTTTTAATGTGCTCTTTGAACTTTGTAGGTTGTCAAAGCGAAGAGCTGCCAGAGGCATCCAATGCGGAGGATGGCTCAAATGCAATTAGTGGTGAAATTACCTTTTCTACATGGGGTTCATTGGAAGAAAAAAAAGTTAATGAAGATATCATTAAACTTTTCGAGGAAAAGAACCCTGGCGTAAAAGTCAATTTGGAATATATTCCAGAAGAATATACACAAAGAATTGACACCATGTTTTTAGGCAAGAGTGCTCCAGATGTTATATATGGTCATCCAAAATACTTTGCAAAATGGGCTTCCCAAGGTCTCTTGATGGACCTGACGGAAAAATTCAATGAAAATCCTGAATTGTTGGATGATTCAAAATATAGAACCAACCTGTATGATGCCTTCACGTTCAATGGACAGAAAATTGCAACCATTAACGGTGCTGATACAATTTTACTTTTCTACAACAAGAGTATGTTTGATGATGCAGGTATTGCTTATCCTAATGATGATTGGACTTGGGATGATTTCGTTGCTGCTGCTACAGCACTCACGAAGCAAGATGAAAACGGAAAAACAATACAGTATGGTGTTTCTATTGATGATGGATATTCATTAGAAGAAGTATTTACTTTCTCCTATGGCGCTAGCTGGTATGACGACATGAATTTGCCGACAGAAGTCACCTTTGATTCTCCTGAGACAATAGAAGGTTTGCAATTGATGCAAGACTTGATTCATAAGTACAAAGTAGCACCGTCCAATTCAGATAAAGATATTTTGGGTGGCTCCTTTGATAGTGGGAAAATTGCCATGGACTTTAGTGGTGTTTGGGCTGTGGTATTTAGAAAAGACATTGAAGATTTTGATTGGGGTCTAGCAAATATTCCTGTTCCAGAAGGTCAGGACAGAAAGAACCCTGCACTTTATGCTGGCTATGCTATTTCAAAAACTACAGAGAACTATGATCTATCTTGGGAATTTGCCAAGTTTATGCAATCCGATGAAGCACAAAAAATGCTTGCTGCTTCCGGCTTGATTACCGTTATCAATAAGGATATTGCTTCTAGCGATGAAGTAATTGATATTCCTGGTGCTCCAGATAACCATATGCTACGTGTAACTAGCTTGGATTATGCTGTTCACAACGATGCAATGGTAACGAATTGGGAAGAAACGATTACCAAGGTTGTAACACCCAATATGCAGCTATTACTCGACAACAAACAAGATGCAGCAACAACGTCTAAAGCAATCCATGACGGATTGGTAAGAATGCTTGAAGAAGCTGAAACGACTAAATAGATAAGAGATATTGGAAGGGGGCGTAAATTTGAAAAAATCAATGAAGCAATCATTCACTTTTTTGGGATTTGCGTCCCCTTGGTTATTAGGATTCACTCTAGTTTTACTGATTCCGATTGTCATGTCATTGGTCATTAGTTTTACCAGATGGGATATTTTAACGAGTCCTAGCTGGGTTGGACTCGACAACTATATCGAAATTTTCCATGATGAATTATTCTTCAAGTCATTAAAGGTAACGCTGAGTTATGCCTTTTTCAGTGTGCCCTTGCAAATCGTACTCTCTATCTTTGTGGCAATGCTATTAAATGCAGGGGTAAAGTTTATCAATGTATTCAGGACCATATTCTATTTGCCGGTTGCTGTATCTAGCACAGCTGCTGCCCTTTTATGGGCTTGGGTATTTCACCCTGAGTTTGGTTTAATCAACAATCTACTATACAAGATTGGTATTAACGGACCTAGGTGGATTTATGATGAAAAATGGGTAATGATTTCTCTAATCATCATGAGCGTATGGAGTATTGGCAGCGGCATTATCATTTACCTTTCTGGCCTACAGAGTATCCCAACGGAACTTTATGAGGTAGCAAAGATGGATGGGGCAGGATGGATGAGTAGGTTCATCCATATAACCCTGCCGTCTATGAGTCCGATCTTGCTTTTTACGACTCTCACAGGAATCATTGCTGCATTGCAAACCTTTACGCAAGCCTACGTTATGACGGCAGGGGGACCCAACAATGCTTCGATGTTTTATGCTTACTATATTTATAATCATGCTTTTGTCTGGCATAAGATGGGAATGGCCAGTGCTCTGGCATGGATTCTATTTGTAATCATATTTATCATATCGATAATCGTGTTAAAAGTTTCTAAGAACCGGGTTTATTATGAGTCCAAGGAAGATGTGGGTGTAATCTAGTATGGTTGTAACTAAGAAAAACACAATCAAAATTATTACATATATCTTGTTGATTGCCGGCTGCTTTGTGATGCTGTTTCCATTTTTTTGGATGCTCTCAACGTCTGTTAAAAATCCAGTGGATGTGTTTAAGCTTCCAGTAAAATGGATTCCAGATGAACCAGTCCTAAGCAATTACACGAGGGTTATTACAGAATTTGAGTTTCTAAAGTACATGCGAAATTCACTCATCCTGTCCATCGCAAATACGATTGGAAGTTTGTTTTCCTGTACACTGGTGGCCTACGCCTTTGCAACCCAAAAATTCAAATATAAAAAGCAACTATTTGTCCTTATTCTAGCCACGATGATGCTTCCGGGCGAAGTGATTTTCTTTCCCCAGTTTATTTTATATAACTTCATAGGTTGGTATGGGACAATGAAGCCCTTATGGGTCCCATCTTTTTTTGGTAATGCCTTTTACATTTTTCTTTTACGTCAGTACTTCCTAACAATACCGGCAGAGCTATCGAATGCGGCAAGAATTGATGGTTGTAATGCGTTCAAGATATTTTGGAAAATATACATACCGATGTCAAAGCCGGCGCTTGCCGTTGTTGCTATTTATACATTTATGACAACATGGAACGATTTTTTTGGTCCCTTGATTTATATTACAAAAGAAGAATACAGGACAGCTTCCATAGCCTTGTACTATTTGAGGAATACCTATGAAACGACCAGTTCACTACCAATGACAATGGCGGCTGCAATTCTTACGATCATTCCTTGTCTTGCCTTATATTATTTTGGCCAAAGATTTTTTACCAGAGGGATTGTATTTAAAGGAATAGATAAATAATGAAGGGGTGATTGTTTTGCACAGTCTTTTAGAATATATGAGTGGTTTTGACAGAAGATTAGTAGCTCCAATCGGCGGTCAACTGGACACAGAAAAACATGGAGCTTTTTTCGAACCGGATATTAAGTTTATGTGCCGGAATGATATTGAGATGTGTAAGTGCTTCGGCTTTAGAACAGAGGTGTTGGAAGAAAATAACCTTGAGTTTATTGTTGAGGGGCAAATCAATGACGAAAACGTTATTTCGAAACTAAAAAACAATGATATTGAGAAGAAAGCCTTTATAGAAGAAACAGTAGAGGAACTAAAAGAGCTAAAAGCAAGGAATCCTCATTTATATGTAGGGGGAGGTTGCTTTGGTCCATTCACCTTAGTTGGTACGATGCTTGGCGTGGAGAATGTCTGCATGAGCTGTATTAAATCGCCAGCCTATGTAGAAGAGCTCCTTCATATCGCAAAAAGTTTTATTATGGATATTGCCAAGGCCTGCCAGGAAAATGGTGCGGACTTCTTTTGGATAGCAGAACCAACGGCAGTGCTCTTATCTCCAGCCATGTATAAAAGATTTTCGGGGAATTACATCAAGGAGATTTATTCATGTATTTCGATACCCGGCTTTTTACATGTGTGCGGTGATACAACGCCTCACACGAAGGAGCTAGTCAATACGGGTGCCAAGTGCTTAAGCCTAGATAGCGTGGTAGATTTTCGTGATATGGCTCATATCGTTCCTTCTGACATTGTACTGATGGGGAATGTCAGTCCCATAAACATGAAACTGTTGGATCAAGAGAAAATTGTAGAAGAAGTTGCCAGTTTGAACCGAGATATGAAAAATTATTATAATTTCGTTATGAGTTCGGGTTGTCTTATACCAGAAGAAACAGCGGAAGAAAATATCAAAGCACTGTTTAGAAATACCAAGGATAGTGTTGTGCAAGATATAAATACTTGTAGAAATATTAATCTTCTTTTTAATCACCTAATTAGCCATGGCGATAAGGACAGTTTAGAGTGTATTCATGAGCATAATCTTACGAGTAAGGAAGTAGTGGCAGCAATTGAGGAATCGCTTACCTATATTGTTCGAAAACGTCAAGATGGAAAGCTAGATTCAAAGCAGTATACTCTAATTTTTGAAGAAATTGAGAAAATAATTTCCCGGTTAGACATTCGTGAGCAAGAAATATATGTTGATGGTGGCTACCGTAAGCTGAATAGTGAATCTTTGGAGATGCTGCAAAAAGGGGATGGGTGTTATGGCGAATTTAGTTCTTAAGGATTTGAATAAGGTCTTCGATAATAGCTTTGCTGCAGTGAAGGATTTCAATTTGGAAATCAAGGACAAGGAATTCATTATTCTAGTTGGTCCTTCTGGTTGTGGTAAATCCACCTCGCTAAGAATGATAGCTGGGCTTGAGGAGGCAACCTCAGGAGAAATATACATCGATAATAAGTTGGTAAATAATATTGAACCGAAAGATAGAGATATCGCTATGGTTTTTCAAAATTATGCCCTTTACCCCCATATGAATGTATATGACAATATTTCTTTTGGTCTGAAACAAAGGAAGGTGCCGAAAGAAATAATTGAAGAAAAGGTATGTGAAGTAGCAAAAATACTTGAAATTGAAGAATTATTGAAAAGAAAACCCAAGCAGCTTTCTGGTGGTCAAAGACAGCGAATTGCTTTAGGTAGGGCAATCGTTCGAGATCCTAAAGTATTCCTAATGGATGAACCATTGTCTAATCTGGATGCGAAATTAAGAGTACAGATGAGAGCAGAAATAAGCAAACTGCATAATAGGTTGCAAACTACATTTATTTACGTAACGCATGACCAAACAGAAGCGATGACCATGGGTGATCGAATTGTAATCATGAATGAAGGTGTCATTCAGCAGGTAGCCTCCCCACGGGAAATATATAATCAACCCCAAAACATGTTTGTTGCAGGATTTATTGGTTCTCCTCAGATTAATTTTATTAAAGGCGTGGTAGTCAAAGAGGGGGATGAAATCGCAATTGAATTCGCTGGTGGAAGGTTTAGCGTAGATGAGCGCAGTCATAGTTTTTTGAAGAATTATCCAAAAAACAAGGAAATCGTATGTGGCGTGCGTCCTGAACATATTGAAGTTTGTGAAAACAGGGAAGAAAGTTACCTGAGTGCTGAAGTAGATGTCGTGGAACAAATGGGTTCGGAGAATTATATTTACTTAAAAGCGGATGGGTTTAACTTAATTGTAAGAACAGACCCGGATGTCATGGTACAGACTCTTGATAGGATCTATCTTTCTTTTAACCTTGCTAAAATCCATTATTTTGACGGTGAGACAAAAGAAAGAATAACCGAAGAAACCAACTATCCTAGATAATATCTCAGGTTATATTGTACGTTGTTTTGAATATGTTTTTAAAGTTTAGAGAGGGTTTTGATGAAATATATAGGTATTGATATCGGTTCAACAGCGTCAAAAGTTATTGTGCGAGGAGAAAGAGAAGAACACTTCACTATTCCGACTGGTTGGAATAGCAAGGAGACTTCGAAAGCCATCCGGGAGCGTTTGGAGACGATGGATATTCATGTTCATTCTGCAGATGTTGTAACCATAGCCACTGGCTATGGCCGTATTTCGGTTGAATATGCGGACAAGGTCGTAACGGAAATCACCTGCCACGGTAAGGGTGGATTTCAGCTGGTATCGGAAGATTGCACAATCATTGATGTGGGAGGACAAGATACTAAAGTCATCAATGTTGAAAATGGCATGGTAACAGATTTTTTAATGAACGATAAATGCTCTGCCGGTACAGGAAAATTTATTGAAATAATGGCGAATCGGCTGAATGTTGCCATTGATGAGCTTTTTGATTTAGCAAAGCAGGGAGAGATTATCCCCATTAGTTCCTTGTGTACTGTTTTTGCGGAATCAGAAATCATTAATTATATGGGAGAGGGAAGAAAAAAAGAAGATATTGCAGCAGGTGTAGTGGACTCTGTAGCTTCTAAGGTGCTGGGTCTTTGCCAACGCTTGGGCTTGCTTGAACGCATTATTATTACTGGCGGTTTAAGCCACAATGAGTATTTTGCGGAGGTACTATCTAAAAAGCTTAATCATACGGTGGAGCCCCAAAAAATGGGCAGATATGCAGGTGCCTTAGGAGCTTCCCTTCTGGCTGAAAAATTGAAAAGGTAAGATAAAGGTAGTGCCAAAAAAGATGATGGCATGCATCAATCTGCTCCCCGAATCCAATTAATCTTGGTGCTTTAATAAAAGAGAACCCATTTGGGTTCTCTTTTTGGATCAAGAAATAAGGAAGCAAAGAGAATCTCCTCACGCCCCAGACTTGGGGTATGAGGAGAAAGTTAGTTATACGGTCTTTACATCAAACCAGAAGCAAACGCCATTGTCCTGGTTTTTCACGCCATAATTATTACCATGCGCTTCCTGCATTACCTTAACGATGGATAAGCCCAAACCATGACCACCCTTTTCGCGGGTTCGTGATTTATCTACCTTGTAAAAACTGTTCCAGATATTTGTAAGGTCATGCTCATCAAATGGTGGTGAAGTGTTGAATACCTCAATCTTGGCCATTGTTTTAGTGGCGCTGATGTTTACTGTGATTTCCTTATTGTCATCTACGTAGTTGATGGCATTGTTAATATAATTGGTAAAAACACTTTCCAACATAATTAAATCGGCGGTTACGATTACGGGATCAGATTTATGAATGCTCCATTTGATTTGGTTTTCATCAAATACCTTGATGTATTTTTTCAAGATGCTTTCGATGAAATCGTTGATTTCAAATTTCGAAAAATACAATCTTGTATCCCCGAATTCTACTTGATTAATGTTTAGCAGTTTTTCAACCAATTGGTTCATCTTGTTTGCTTCATCCATAATTACATCGCAATAGAAATCGGACTGCTCCTTGCTTTTCGATACATTTAATTTTAATCCTTCTGCATATCCCTGCATGAGAGCTAGAGGTGTTTTTAATTCATGCGACACACTATTTAGTAAATCCTTACGCCGCTCATCCAACCGGTTCTTTTCGCTTATTTCTACTTTTAGTTCTTTGTTTTTATTATTTAAATTTTGTATGTTATAGGATAGCTCTGAGGATAGCTCGTTGATGCTTTGTGCTAATTGTCCAATTTCATCTTTTGTCTTAACGTTGCATTTGCTGTTGAAATCCAAATTTCTCAATTTCTTGGTTGTATTATTCATTTGAATAATTGGCTTTGTAAAGTTATTGGAAATCAAATAAGCGATGAGCATGGCTACAACAAAGATTATGCTACCAATTATGAGGGCAAACTTGTTGTAAAGATTGATGTTTGTGTCAATTATGGATAGTGGAATCTTTAATTCAACAAGATACCCGTTTTCCAAAGAGCCAACTAAGGCCAGATGCTTAACATTGATTGTGGTATCGTTAAACCCCAAAAAAGTGGTGTTTTCATCGATGGGTTCTTCCAAATATACATCATAGGAAGTAGGTAGCGAATAGCTACCGATACGATGTTCCAAAGCCGGCAACCGGGGAGTGGGCGTGTTTCCTATATGGTTTGGTGCATTGGCACTCGCTCCATAAATTAAATTGTTGTCCGCATCTCTTATTATGATGTCCACCCGTTGATCATTTTGGATTAACAAAAAATCGAGTGAATGGTCCTCATATTCGTCATTATTAATCTGGTCGATTGTATCATAAACCTCGATTAACCATTTTTTTTGGTTAAAAACATAGAATGGCTCTAAAAGTAATGAATTGGCTAGGATTGTTAGCCCCACTAAGGTGATGGCCAGTGAACCGATGTATATGAATAATTTTTTTCTTATGGAGTTCATTTTGGCACCTCAAATTTATAACCATACCCTCGGACCGTCTTAATGTAGGAAACGTCTTGATTCAATTTATCTCTAAGCCTATTGATATGGGTATCAACTGTCCGGTCAGTACCTTCATAGTCGTATCCCCAGACATTGTTTAATAGGGTATCTCTACCTACAACAACATTTTCATTTTCTAACAAATAGACTAGTAACTTATATTCGGTAAGACTTAGTTCAATTTGCACATCTTCATTTTTGACTGAGTGTTTATCTAAATCTATGCTTAGCGTGCCTTTTTCTATTACGGAAGTCTTGTTATAGGTGCGAACTAGTAGGGCATTGACTCTCGCGACTAGTACGGATGGACTGAATGGTTTTTTGATGTATTCATCGGCCCCCTTATTAAATCCTTGTAATTCATCTTTTTCGGCCGCTTTGGCCGTAAGCATGATGATTGGAATCTTGCTACTACGCCGAATTTCTTCACAAATTTCCCACCCATTATAATATGGCATCATTACATCTAGGATCACCAGGCTTATGTCTTTGTTTTCCATAAAAATTTCGATGGCTTCAGCACCATCACATGCCTCAATAATCTCGTATCCCGCATCTACCAAAAAGTCAGATATCAAAATACGCATTCGCTTTTCATCGTCTGCGACTAATATTTTATATTTCATTTAATCACACCATCCTTATGTTGATGATTCTACACGTGCTTTGTTACAACTATTTTACAATAATGTAAGAAAGATTGCGCATAAATATTGTGGCAAAGAAAACATAGGCAAACAAATAATCCCACAAGCCCTAGCCAGGTTTGAATTTTAGACATTCTCTTTCATTTGCAGCTAGAATCCAAACAATCCTTAAAATAGTATACCACGCATAGGATTCTTATTTTGGAATCGGAAGACCAGATTGGAAATACTTTTGCAATGCAGACGGGTTGGCTGTAAGAATTCAGTTTGAAATTTGTAATTGTTATAAGATTGTGACAAACAATATTTAGAATAGGACCATAGATGACGAGTACTTGCTTGACTTGATCTGGATTAATTTCAATTGGCAAGCGATGTATCGAACTGTTGAAAATGCAGAAAGCAAATTACAAAGGGGGAGAGGACATGGGTTCTACAGAATTAATCGTAATTTTGGCAATGGGGATACTGATATTTGGAGCATCAGCAATCCCGAAACTAGCAAGGTCATTCGGTGAAGCAAAAAAGGAAATTGACAAAGCTTTAAATGATGCAGAAACAGTATGCTCTAGTAAGAATCAAGACATCATATGAAAATGTGGACCTAACCGGAAAAGCGTCCACAATATTTGGTCACGCATAGGAACTCTGAAAAGGATTGTTAAAAAAAGAAAAGGAATAATGATATGAAAAAGAAAGCGATTTTACCAATATGTTTCATTGTCGTACTGGTCTTTTTTGCAGGTTGTAGTAGCACGGGAGCGACGGAAATAACAGCAGAAGATTTAGAATCAGCGGAAGAAGCAGTTGTCGACCAAGAGGAATTAGCAGCAGAAGAGGGGGTCTTACTTGATGCAGAAGAAGTACCTATAAAGGAGGATGCACCTACGGCGGACAAGGAAAGAACTTCTTCTAAAGCGGATGCACCTGCAATGGAAACGGAAAAAGCTTCTCCGGTAAACGATGCTCCAGTAAACGATGCTTCAGCTGAGAAAGTAGATGTACCTGCTGATGCTGACCGGCCAGAGCAGCAAGAGTCACAATTTGCTGAATATGTTGAAAGTGGTGTTTTAACGCAGGACGAAGCGGAAGCTTTGGATGAGTACTTCAGGGAAAACATGCCCTCTCAAGAAATGTCAGAATCTTCTACAAATGAGATGGTAAATCCGTTAGAGGGTGCTGTTGAAGAGGGGATTATTACGCAAGCACAAGCAGATCTAATTGATATGGATAGCCCTATGGCTAGGCCCGAAATGGGAGCAGATAGAGAACCAGGTGGCGCAAGACCGAGTAATTAACCTATTGAAAGCAAACGTATGTGCAGCAAATTGATTTATAAAAACTTCCCATAAGACCCCTGCCTATGTAAGACTTTTTCACATAGGCAGGGGTCTTTGATGGCAAGTCCATATTTACATGTTGAACGATGTCTAGGTATCTTAGACTAGGGAATACACCTATTTGATTTGCTGGCAAGCATGGGATGCAGTCAAATATGTTGTAATCGGTGATGAAATTACAACATATTGACAGAAGGTATAATTGTTAATTTGTTAATAAATTGGACCCAGCCGTCTTTGTGATATGGCTGTAACATAAATCCATTATTATTTTTTTAAACCGAATTGGTGCCATACAAAAAAAGGGTATTTCCCTAAATGAAGGCATATGACTCCAGTATGGTGTAATGGGCTATGAACCAATAATTTGATGTTTAATGGGAGGTAAAAAATGGGATCAACAGAACTAATCGTAATTTTGGCAATAGTGGTATTGGTATTTGGAGCATCATCAATTCCAAAACTGGCAAGATCGATTGGCCAGGCAAGAAGAGAGTTTGACAAGGCGCTTAAGGATGACGATAAAGACCTAATTGATGGTAACGGAGAAAAGTAAAATGAAAACGGAAGTGCGTTCTGACAAATATATGCATATATTTGAACATCTAAGGGAACTGAGAAAAAGACTATTTATATCATTAGTAGGGTATGTACTCTTTCTAATTCTCGCCTTTGTGGTATATGACTATATTGTTGATGCATTCATTAAGTTTTACTCATCGATACCAAGCGGAGGTGACAACGTATTGTTTGTTAACTCGGTTGTTGAAGGCATGACGACAAAAATCAAAGTATCCTTATTGATGGGACTGACGTTTTCACTGCCAGTGCATATATACAATAGTATTGCTTTTGTGTTTCCGGCATTGGAGCCAAAGCAAAAGAGATATATTGTGGTTACCCTGATATGCAGCTTTGTCTTAATGTTGTTAAGTACGTATCTTTCCTATTTTAAAATATTGCCAGTATCAATCAATTTTTTGACCAACAGTGGCTTTATTCCGAGCAATGTGGGTTTGTTGTTAAGCTATGAAACCAATCTTTTCTACGTGTTGTACTTTGTGTTTTGGTCAATGGTTGCCTTTCAATTACCTATCGTGTTCGTATTGTTAATGGCATTTAACGTTATCAAGAGGAAGACAGCGTTACAGATGAGCCGGTACATCATTATTGTGATCTTTGCTCTGGCAGCCATTGTTACCCCGCCGGATGTGATTAGTCAGGTAGGGTTAGCACTACCGCTAGTTATACTATTTTTTCTAGCAATCTTGATAGCGAAAATATTTAAGTTTGGAGAATAACTATGTTTGGTCTAGGTTTTATAGAAATTATTGTGATCGGTATTGTAGTTTTACTGGCTGTAAAACCAGAAGACTTGCCTAATTTTGTAAAAAAAATTGGTAGGTCCTATAAAGAGCTTAAGAATACAATCAGTGAAGTAAATAAAATGAAAGAAGATTTTGTCAAAATAGCGGATAAAGATATCAAACAAGAAATAGTTGATAAAACAAAAAAAGTATTGGATTCCGATGATGCTTTGACGGTAACTAAAAAATAACAATTTTGTCTTTGTGGCTATTCATGAATTTTGCAAAGGAGATTTAATATGGCGATTAATACTATTGATGGAAAATGTACCAGTTGTGGAGAATGCGTACTCGCGTGTCCCTGTGACGTATTGAGATTAGATGAAGAGACGAATCTTTGTGTTGTGAAATATCCAGATGATTGTCAACTGTGCAACTTGTGCGTTTACTATTGTGAATTTGATGCACTTGAGTTAACCGGTGAGAAGAATGGCAAGCTCGTTTTATCCTGGAGCTGACGATTACTGAATTGGAGGGAATGTATGGTTAATTATATAAAATCAGAATATTCCACTGATGTATTGGTTGTTGGTGGAGGAATAGCAGCAGTGTTTGCATCGTTGCGGGCACAAGAAAATGGCGCCAAGGTTTTACTGGTTGATAAGGGGAGCGTAGGCAGATCAGGGCAAACACCCTTTGCCAGTGCGATGGCTGTGTTTGATGAAGAAACACAAGACCGAGATTCTTGGCAGAAAATTATGGCAGAGAATGCTGAGAATTTGAATAATCCAGCCTATTTGGATGTGCTTATGGATTACTCCAAAGAAATATATGATGAATTGGAATCGTGGGATGCAACCGGTGTCGGTTTCGGTTCTATATTTAGAGATAAGATTATGGAAAAAGGTGTAGAGTTACTGGAAAGATGCATGATTACTTCATTGCTAGAAGAAAGTGGAACCGTGGCCGGTGCGATTGGATTTAAGATAGATAGCGGAGAAGCAGTAGTGATAAAAGCGAAATCTGTAATTCTATGTACAGGTGCCGGTGGCTTTAAACCGAATGGATTTCAAGTTCGTTCCCTAACCTTTGATGGTGATGCCATGGCCTACCGGATTGGTGCAAAGATATCTGGCAAAGAGTTTGTCGATACGCATGGCACCTTAACCAGTTACCCGGCCTTTTGTTGGGGACAATGGGAAGGCATGTGGAATCAAGGCTTACCCGCAATTCCCGATGGACCCATGGATGGTGGTGGACAGGCCTTAGATCTTCATGAGTGTATCGATGTTCATGAAAATGGTGTTAGTACTTCTTCAAGCAGCGATGAGCAAGGAGGACCACCAGCAAGAGAGTCTGGAAGTGGGGAAGAGCAAGACGGGCCACCACCTGAAGAATCTGAAAGTGGGGATGAGCAAGCTGGACCACCACCTGGCGAATCTGAAGGTGGAGAAGAAAGAGGCGGTGGTGGAAATCCGAGAACGATGATCGGCGGAGCTTCTGCGGGCTTAGGTGTACATAAAGCCGAAGGCTTATTCCCTGCAGACAACAAATGCAGGACCAATATTAAGGGATTATTGGCTGCAGGAGATTGCTTGTCATCTATGCTAGTTGGACCACTATATAATGGGGTTGGTGGTTTTTCAGTATCTGGTTCTGCAACACAAGGGGCACTAGCCGGTGAAGTAGCCGCAGAATACATAAAAGCTAGCAGCCAGGTAAGTGTTTCAGACAGTATGGTAGAGGAAGCAATTGATGAAATGTTTGAACCATTGAACAATGAATATGGATATTCACCTGGTTGGGTAGAGCATATGATTCAGGGTACTTTGATTCCCTATTATGTCTTATATATTAAAGAAGAAAAGAGACTGAATTCAGCGCTTACGAATATTGAGTTTTTCAGAGACCATTTCTCCGTTAAATTGAAGGCTTCGGACCTGCATGATTTACGAAAAGCACATGAAGTGAAGAATATGTTGCTTAATGCCGAAATGAAATTGAGGGCCTCTCTATTTAGGACCGAGTCTAGAGGTAATCACTACCGCGAAGAGTATCCTGAAAGCAATGACAATGACTGGCTTGCCTGGGTCGTGATTCAAAAAGGCGATGATGGGAATATGCAGCTTGAAAAATTCATGATAAAAGAGTTTGAAAAGCTTGTAGTATGATGAAGTGAGGTAGAAATGTATATAAGCAGAAGATCATTTATTAAAGGTGCTCTTAGTGTAGGTGTTGCCGCAGTAGCTTCTACAGCGTTTTATATTAAAAACAAATCACCGGAAGAGGTTGCCACGATGATTGATAAGGCGACAGAAGGTAATGCCGATGTTTTGGTTGTTGGTGGGGGTATAGCAGGAATCTTTGCGGCCATACGGGCAGTGCGAAACGGTGCGAATGTAACCTTAGTAGATAAGGGCAGTGTTGGCAGATCAGGTCAAACGCCCTTTGCCAATGGATTTAGAGTATTCGATGAAGATAATGGTGACGATAGGGAAACCTGGGTCAAGGACTGGAACACAGTGACCGGTGGAATTCACCATAGTGGCTATTTGGATAACTTTATGGACTATTCAAAGGATATCTATGAAGAGCTAGAATCATGGGGTGCTACCGATGTTGGTTTTGGCGCCGTCTTAAGAGCCAAGGTACAAGCAGAGGGCGTGGAAATCATTGAAAGAACGATGCTTACAACATTGTTGGAGCAAAATGGTCAGGTAGCAGGAGCTGTTGGTTTTAAATTAGACAGTGAAGAGGCTGTGGTCATTAAAGCTAGTGCGGTTATTCTTTGTACAGGGGCAGGCGCCTTCAAGCCCAATGGCTTCCAAGTGCGTTCCCTCACTAGTGATGGGGATGCCATGGCCTATAGAATTGGCGGACAGATTTCAGGAAAAGAATATGTTGATACCCACTTCACCGGATCGGTCAATCCCGCTTATTGTTGGGGAAATTGGGAAGACAAGTGGGAGACTGGCATGATGAAAGAAAGTGGTGGCCCAGAAGTAAATGGTGGTGGACTCGATTTGACGATGTACCATGCAGCCCATGCCATGTCTGGGGAACAGTCGGACTTGCCGGGCGAGCAATCAGATAACCGAAGAGGTCCAGAAGGGGCTTCTGAAGGTGGCGAAATGGAACGAGGACCAGGTGGCGGTGGTGCACCCGGTTCAGGGGAAGGGACTCAGATTGGTGGCGCTTCTGCTGGACTTGGCGTTCACAAGTGTGAAGGATTATTTCCAGCAGATGATAAATGCGGAACCAATATCAAGGGGCTATTTGCTGCTGGTGACAGCCTGTCGTCAATGCTCGCGGGTGCAAAGTATGTGGGCGTAAATGGTACCTCTCTAGCAGCTTCTGCAACACAAGGAGCCTTGGCTGGTGAAACAGCTGCTGAGTTTATACAGTCCAACGAAGCGCTAGAGATAGCAGAGGATACGATTACGAGTATTAAAGAAGAAATGTTTAAGCCAAGGGAATTAACGGAAGGTTTCGATCCTGCCTGGGTGGCGGATATGCTTCGGTTTAATACGATTCCCTACTACGCCTTATATATAAAAAAGGCGGATCGATTGCAGGCGGCCTTAGACAATGTGGTCTATTTGAAAGAAAAGTATGGTAATATGATGGTTGCTAGTGATGCGCATGAGTTGCGTTTGGTTCATGAGACGAGAAATATGCTATTAAATGCCGAAATGAAACTGAGAGCATCCTTGTATAGGACTGAATCAAGGGGCAACCACTATAGAGAAGACTTTCCTGAACAAAACGATACGGACTGGCTGGCATGGGTTGTAATTGAGAAGGATGCAGATGGTAGTATGAAACTATCCAAAGTAGCGGCGAACAGCTAACCAAATCCAAGGATTCAGGTACTGCCTCTTTTGGAAAGGCTAGTACTGCTTGGAAGGTGATAAAGAATAGATGCTTTTTGTTCGGGGGGGCAATGTGAAAAAGAAGAAATTAAACAGGTCAGATGTGCAGTTTGCCTTTATAATAATGGCAATCTTAATAACCGTGAACCATTCATTGGTAGAAGTAGGCAAGGGGATTTCGTGGATTTCCAGTGGCTATATACACTATGTATGTCCCATCTGTGGCGTTACGACCATATACCAGTTTTTTGCATCAAGTGCAGATTGGTTGACAAAGCTTACAAACCCTGTCGCTTGGGTGATTCTGGGATCCATAATGGTGGCCGTATTGTTTGGTCCCATATTTTGCGGCTGGATCTGTCCTTTTGGAGGTTTTCAAGACCTAGTATCGAATAATTTAGGCAAACGAATTGTAAAAAATAAGCACAATAGATATATAGATAAGAAAGTGGATAAAAAATTAAGGTACCTGCGATATGTGTCACTGGCAATCGTCTTCTATATGACAGCCAAGTCGGCCGTAACCGTGCTTGAAAATGTAAATCCATACCATGCACTGTTGAACTTATTTGTAGGTGAATTTGCAGTTATTGGATTAATCGTTTTGCTAATAGTAGCACTCGCCTCGGTATTTATTGCTCGACCTTGGTGTAAGTATCTCTGCCCATATGGTGCATTACTAGGATTGTTCAATATTGTTCGAGTTAAGGCCATTGTTAGAAATGAGCCTACGTGTATTCACTGCAAGAAATGTAGTAGGGCATGTCCCATGAATATTGAAGTAGCTGAAAGTAAGATTGTGCGAGATCATCAGTGTATTTCTTGCCTTGAATGTACTTCAGACAATGCTTGCCCCGTTGAGGATACGGTTCAGTTAAAAGGTACGAAAGGTCTTCAAGAAGTAGTTGAAATCAATGCGAAAAACATAATTGCTGTTCTATTGATAATTGTGTCTTTGAGTATCTTTACCGCAGCGGTTGTATCAGATAAGACGACTGAAAGCAGTGCGGAAAGTGTGATTCCTCTTGTTTCAACCCAGCTAGATGGTAGCTATGAGTCTGGAGTATATACGGGGGAAGGAACGGGCTTTAATACCGGTTTAATGGTCGAAATTACCATAGACAATAACCAGATAACCAATATTGAGATAACTAGCCATAATGAAACGATTGGTTACTATGAAGCCGCGTTTGAAACGATTCCAAACAGTATTATAACGGAACAATCAACGGAAGTGGATTCTGTGTCTAGTGCAACCAGAAGTTCAGAAGGAATAATGGAAGCAGTGAGCGATGCTTTGGAGAAAGCCTTGATTACGACTAGTAATACGACGGAAGTAGAGTCTGAGGGCGTAGAGGTAGTTGAGAGTGAAAGGGAAGTATCAGAGCCTGTGCAGCAAGATACTACTAGTCAAAATGAAAATAGCGAGCTTGAGATTGAGCCTGAAATTGAGCCCACGAGTGAAGAGGATAGTATTCAAGTAGACGATTCTGGTCGTTATGCGGATGGCGTTTATACCGGTGTAGGTGTAGGATATGGTGGCGAGCTGACGGTGGAAGTAACCGTTGAAAATGGTAGCATCATGAGTGTGGAAGTTGTTGAAGACAATGAAACGCCGCGCTTCTTAAGTCGAGCCTCATCGATTCTAAGCAGCATACTAGATAGGCAATCTACTGACGTAGATACGGTTTCGAGTGCTACGATGAGTTCGACGGCAATTCTAGATGCAGTAGACCAGGCTCTGGAAGGTGCCCAATAGTGTACGTGCATACAGTAAGATTCAATGGATAGGCTTTTGCCTATCCATTTTTTTAACCCGACTATTTTATGTTTTTTCGGTATTGCAGGGGGGTTAGCTTGCTTTCTTTCTTGAATACTTTTGTAAAATAGCTTTGGTCGTCATAGCCTGTAGAAAGTGCGACCTCCATGACGCTCAGGTTTGTCGTACTTAGAAGACGTTTGGCCTCATTAATGCGCAGGTGGTTGATGTATTCGGTAAGTGAGCTACCAGTTTCCTTTTTGAATACGGACGACATGTATTTAGGACTCAATTCGGCTACCTTGGCTACATCCTTTAAGGTGATATGTTGCGTGAAATTGGCGCTAATATATTTGAGTGCTTTCCGGATGGTGCTGGGATGGTCTGAATCAATTACCAAGATGACGTGTTCTGTAAATCTGTCCAATACCTGCATCATCCAATAGGAAAGGTCGTCCATGGTTTTTATTTTGCTTAGGTCCTGAATGAAATGATAGTTCATACCAAACATTAGGTTTAGGTCGGCGCCGCCTTCAATGGCTGCTCTAGAAATGAGAGAACAAATTTCTAGTGCCCTGGATTTGCTGACTTCGATGTCAGCATAGGTATCGAAAAAAATGTATCCTAGTAAATCGTTCAAGACGGCTCGTGCACCGTTGCTGTCGCCGCTTCGGACCTTCATGAGAAGGTCTTTTTCTTTTTCGTAGGGATATTGGGAGGATAAGCTACCCTCTTTTTTGATGTTGAGGAGGCTGTCATGAATTTGTTTTTGTTGTTCCTTTTTACTGTATAGTATTTTCATTTCGAGTTGGCTTTGCCCCATCATGCGATCTCCTAATAGTTGGAGAAGAATGCCTAAATATCGAACCCGCTTGGGATCTATTACGGGAAGGCTTCGTAGATATGGGTAGAGCTTTTTTTTATAACATATATCTAACTGGTTTTTTTCTAGTATTTCATCGACCAGAAGATCGTCCGGATAGGACATGAGTACAGGACCACCGACTAAGGTACCGACGTGAACGCCTTCGATAATGATGGGATAGCAGAATTCTGTTAAACCGGCCGGGCAGAAAAAGATAAAAGTTTCTCCTAAGGTATGGGCTTGTTTGCCGGCATATAGGTGGGTCTGATTGCAGAGCTGTCCTCCATCGGTGATGGATTGGAATAGGTTGCAGAATGAAACTTCGTCGCACATATTGCACGAAGTTTTGCCACTTGCATCAACATATTTTACGGAAATAGTGGTGCTGTAGTAGTAGGTTTCCAACATATATTGTAGTCGTTCTCTGTCGATTGGCCCAATTTGGTTAAATATCATAAAAAACCCCTCTTGTTTAAAAGAATATACCTAATTTTATCACGTAATAAAAAAATATATTTGAAGATATGGAAATATTACCAAAAATATAACCAATTTTCGAGATAATACGCTAAATATGTTATACCATGTTGCTAGAGTGCTAGTGAAAGGAAAATGGAATATCATGTATCTCGAAGAAATTGTACGAGCGGTGCAAAATGGTAAGGCGGCAGCAGTAAAAGAGCAGGTACAAAAGGCAATTGAGGAAGGTGTTTCAGCAAGGGAGATACTCAATGATGGGCTTCTTAGCGCCATGAGTGTGATTGGTGATAAATTTACCAAAAATAAGATCTACGTACCGGAAGTGCTTTTAGCAGCACGTGCGACAAATGTGGGCATTGCTCTTTTGCAACCATTGTTTGCAGAAGAAAATATTAAGCCCCTGGGGAAGGTTGTCATAGGGACGGTACAGGGAGATATTCATGATATAGGCAAGAACTTAGTGGGTATGCTGATGAAGGGGATCGGGTTTGAAGTGCATGATATAGGTGTAGATATTGCACCGCTACAATTTGTTAAGGAAGCACAGAAAATTGGTGCTGATATAGTATGTATTTCTTCGCTTCTGACGACCTCCATGATTAATATGAAATGGGTTATTGATGAGTTTGAAATCCGAGGGATTCGAGATAAGCATCTTATTATGGTTGGTGGCGCCTTGGTCACTTCCCAGTTTGCCAAGCAAATCGGAGCAGATTTGTTTTCAGCTGAGGCGGGTGCGGCAGCTAGGTTGGCACGGAAGCAATTGATAGAGAGAAATTCATAGTTGGTAGCGGGTGATGTTGTGCACAGATGATGTTTTTAGGAGATATCCTAACAGAAACGTAAGGAGTGAACGATATGAGTATTTTAGAGGAATTGGCAGAAGCTGTTGAATTGGGAAAACCTGATGAAGCAATTGCGAAAACACAAGAAGCGATTGAATTGAAGATGAGTCCTTTGGATATCATGAATAAAGGTTTGATCGTGGGCATGGACATCATAGCTGAAAAGTGGTCCAGAAATGAAGTCTTCATACCTGAAATCTTGGTAGCTGCTATGGCCCTAACACAGTCGGTTGAGCTTTTAAAGCCCTTGCTATTGGATGGAGATGTGAAACCGGTGGGTAAGGCTGTAATTGGAACCGCCAAAGGTGATTTGCATGATATTGGTAAAAATCTGGTTAAGCTGATGATGACTTCTGCTGGATTTGAAATGATTGATTTGGGTACGGATGTTTCGGATGAGGATTTTGTGACGGCTGTCAAGGAAAATGGTGCGGACATTCTCATGATATCTGCCCTATTAACTACCACAATGACTTATCAGAAGTTAATCATAGAATCGTTAGAGAAGAGTGGTTTAAGAGATCAGGTTAAAGTAATGGTTGGTGGTGCTCCTGTATCGCAAGAATTTGCCGATGATGTAGGGGCGGATGGCTTTGCAGTAGATGCTGTGGCTGCGGTCAAGGTAGCAAAGAAATTGCTTTTAGCAAGTTAATCTAAAAAAAATTGGTAGGGTGATTGTGGCATACTTGGTTTCTTGTATTTAGAAAAAATGACAAAAGATATTTGTTATATAGATGGAGTCTTGTAAGGAATGTATATTGTGGGAAGAGTGGTTTCTTGCTACAATACTATTAAATGAATAGAGCCTTGGGTGCCCTGTAGGGGAGAATAAGGGAATCGGGTGTGAATCCCGAGCGGGCCCGCCACTGTAAAGACTGAGTCGTGTTCATGTGCCACTTCGTAAGAGGGAAGGCGAATGCGATGATGACGTTGAGCCAGGAGACCTGCCCAAGACGACTTTGCTGATTTCGATAGCACGATCAGCTTAGGTGAGGATGATGGAAAATCCATGCCAGACTTGGTGTGGGTTTTTTTTGTTGCCTGCATAGGTCTTCAAGCGTCTGCTTTCGAAGAAAAAACGTGAGCTCGAAGGAGCAAGGAGGAACTATGGAACTACTAACGAATACACTTGAAAAAATTCAAGATTTGGATCGTGATGCTATGGATCAGGCTAGAAAGCGCATGGATAATCTGATTAAGCCTATGCGTAGTTTGGGTAGACTAGAAGATTTGGCAATCCAGATTTCTGGTATTACGGGAAAATTGCATGCTGAGTTAGATGATAAGGCGATTATTGTTATGGCGGCCAGTAATGGTATCTGTGAAGAAGGAGTAGCGGCGGCCCCTTCAGATGTAACCCTCCTGATGACGAATTTCATTGGTTCTGGCGTGAGTGGGGTGCGTGCAATATCAAAGACGGCTGGTATAGATGTAATTACCGTGGATATTGGTGTGGACGGTGATGTGAGTGAAAAAAGTGTATTGTGTAAAAAAGTGAAATCAGGTACAGATAATATGGCCAAAGGTCCGGCGATGAGTCGTGAAGAAGCTGTGAGAGCAATAGAAATCGGTATTGAAATTGCTACAGAAGAAATTCAAAAGGGTCGAAAAATCTTGGGAACTGGTGAGATGGGTATAGGAAATACGAGTACGAGTACAGCTATTTTATCCGTACTGAGTGGTAAGGCAGTAGAAGAGATAGTTGGTGTAGGCGCAAACTTGCCTGAAGCTCAGGTAAGTAAAAAAGCCGCAGCGATTCGTAGAGCCATTGAAGTAAATAACCCCAATCCAGAGGATATCATTGATGTATTGGCCAAGGTTGGTGGCCTAGATATTGCTGGCATGGCAGGGGTAATGATTGCCGGAGCTGCAAATAGAGTGCCTGTGGTTGTGGATGGTTATATTTCTACGATTGCTGCTTTGGTTGCTGAAAGACTTGATGAACGGGTAAAACATTATCTTATTGCTTCTCATGCGTCTTGTGAAAAGGGTGCTAAAACAGCTTCTGATCTGTTGGGATTAGATCCTATGTTGAATATGGAAATGCGCCTAGGTGAGGGCAGTGGAGCAGCGTTGGCCTTCCCAATCATTGAAGCGGCATCTCAATTGAGTAGACAGATGCTGACCTTTGAGGAAACTGGAATTATGGCAGTATAAGTCTGCCTTAATGTAAAGGTTTTAGGCGGGATTTTCTCCCGCCTAAAACCCTACTAAGATTAATTTTATTCTTGCATTGTTATTGCCTCTACGGTACAATTCTTATGGATGTACGTTTGACCGACTACATCTTGATGTGGGGGGTTAGCTCAGATGGGAGAGCGCCTGACTGGCAGTCAGGAGGTCAGGGGTTCGATTCCCCTATTCTCCACCATACCGATATAATCCGAATTCTTTCCTGAGGGAGAGGATTCGGATTTGTTGCGTTATGGAGTAATATACTAGACTCTGATATAATCATTTTAACAAAGTTATGAGGGGAAGTGACTGTTATCCAAGGTCTCATAAACAAGTATCGATTGCTTATTATAATACTCGCTGCATTGTTAACCGTTATGGTTCTCATGCTTTTTGTCCGGCTTCCGGGTATGATAGATAAGGAACCTGAAAATATTACTGTCCAAGAGGTAGATGGTGTTTTTAGTCTGAAAAACATTACAGATTGGGACGCAACCGTCATGCTACCACCTAGCCATATCTACTATCCTAACACCCTGCTGACACCGGAGGAGGTTGAGTTTGCGGTGCCGATCAGCACGACACAACTTGAGACGCTGCAAGCCGATTTTTTATCCCAACGTTTCATAGTAGCCTTGCCAGAAAATAACGATGTCTATTCTTTGACCTTTTCCTTGTCAGGCCGCCACGCCATGCGAGTCTATGTAAATGGTGAACTGGTTGGTCAGTCAGGGCAGCCTGGGACTACCAAGCAGGATACGGAGGTGTGGGAGAACAACTTGACCTGCTATGCCTCACCGATAAACGGGGAAATGGATATCATTTTACAGTCAGCCCAGTTTTACCACTATCGCAGTGGTGCGCAACTGGCTAGCTTGAGTCTTCAAAATACGGCTGCTGCGCCAAACAGCGGCCTAAGTGATAAAACCCATGGATTTTTTGTTATGGGTGCATTTTTGTGCGCAGCGGCAATACTACTGTGCATCTATCTCCTCCTGTCGCATACGAAAGCGACCTTATACTTTGTACTAGCCTGTCTTACCATGGCCTTGCGTGAGTGCATCCAAAGCCAGGCGTGGACATACTTTTCTGTTCTACCCGGAAATATATCATTTATGCTTGAATATTTAAGTGTCGTCTTACTTACGATTTTCCTATCTCTATATCTTGGCCAGTATGCTACTGGCAGATTTTTACATACGATTCAGTATACGGCAATTATCGGCTCTTTGATGTATGGCCTATGCGTCTTGTTTGGTGACTCAGTCTTGTATACTTCCATCCTGATATATTACCAAATCTTGTTGGTGCTTTGTATTGTTCCCGGGATATCCGCCCTATTTTGGTCGATGCGTTATCCTAGCAAAGAACAGTCGGCTGCCTTGTATGGCATGGCCGTATTTTATCTGGCTGCTATAGGTGATATCTTGTTGTACAACAATATATTTGGCTACCAACATCCCAAAACACCAATTTCTGAAGACGCCATGATGATTTTCGTGCTTGCTCAGACGGTGTCACTATTCCTGATGAATAACAGTCTACTTGCTGAATCAAAGGCAACGGAGCAAAAACTGGCAGAAGAAAAGAATGCGCTGGAAAGTCTCAATCGTCTGAAAACTGAATTTTTAGGTAATATTTCTCATGAGCTCAAAACACCTCTTACCGTGATGTCTGGTTACGCACAGACTACGAACCAACTGGTTGATCGTCCCGGGGAGGTGGATGGCAGTGAAATCTCTCGGAGGATGAAGCTAATTACCTCTGAAGCAGAGCGCCTTTCCCTGATGGTGGGCCATATTCTTGATGTGACGCGGATGGAAGAAGGACGCATGGTGATGGAAAAGCGCTCTTGCCACATCGATGAAATCATCCACGGGGCTGTCGAAATTCACTATCCTATGCTCAATAAAAATCAAAACCGATTGAAAATTCAGATTGAACAGGGATTGGCAGATATTTGGGCTGATCCTGCCCGCATCTCGCAGGTAATTGTGAACTTGATTTCCAATGCGGTACGTTTTACCTCAGACGGGATCATTACCATTTCTGCGAAGCAGAAGGAGGGTAAGATTTGTATCTGTGTTTCAGATACAGGGATTGGTATTGCACCGGAGCAGCAGGCGAGCCTGTTCGAGCGCTATGGAGGAAAACAAAAATCCGGTAGCGGTCAGGATACCGGCACCGGACTGGGATTATATATTTGCAAGCATATCGTGGAAGAGCATGGTGGAACCATCTGGATTGAAAGCGAAGAAGGTAAGGGGACCTCTGTCTTTTTCACCTTGCCCCTTGCTACTAATACTGAACCTTGCTAAAAATATACTCGTTTTTTCCTGCACTAGAAAGTTCAAACCAGCCACCGTCATCTAATTTAAGCTTTCTGCGTAGATTTGCCACGTGGGTCTTGACGGTTCCCACAGCACCAGGGGAAGGCGTGCCCCAGGCACGCCGGTAAATTTCATCCACACTCAGCCGCTGTCCTGCAAATAGGGCAAAGTAGCCGAGAAGTTGTAATTCCTTCATGGTTAGAGGAATACTCTTGCCGTCCAGCACAGCTTCTCCTGCCAAAAAATCAATGGTCAAGGGGGGAAGCTCAATGATGCCCGCAGACATAAAGCCATTGCGGCGTAGTTGCGCCGCAACGCGTGCGCTTAAAACATTTAAATCATAGGGTTTGGTAACATAATCGTCCCCGCCCTGCAAAAGTCCCTTTACCACATTCTCATTTTCATTCCTGCAGGTCAGGAAGATAATGGGAATTTTTGTTTTTTGGCGTAGCTCACGACAGAAGTCGAAGCCTGAGCCATCTGGCATCATTACGTCCAAAAGAATTAGATCAGGGGCGTGCTCTTCTAGAAAAAAGCGTGCTTTGGAAAGCGTGGGAGCACAGATTATTTCATAGCCCTTTCCCTCAAAATATTCCTTATTGATTTCCAATACCTCGGTTTCATCCTCAATCAGCAATAACCTTGCTTTTTTCATGGTTTCACCTCTTTATTCTTATAGTAAGTTTAGCACATTTTATTGTATAAAAGGAAGCTGGAAACCTTTCAAAAACAGATAAGATTTCTTAACCTTTTGCACAGAAAAGTTTATTTTTGCTAGGCTTACAGTATGACGAGTATGTAGAAATATCTGGTGGAGATGAGGTGATATATCGTGTTGCAAATAATTCGAGTGGATATTTTAGACGGACAAACCCTAGATGTAGAGCTAAACAACGGTCATCTAATCCTCTTTGATACTAAGCGCCTGCCTAAAGAAAATTCCAGTTACGACAAGCTGCGGGATCTGGAGCTCCTTCCCCGCCCAAGTACCGATGGACAAAGTGTTTACTGGCGAGATGGCACCCGTCTTGCATTAGGCGAAATTATGGCCTTGCTAAACAAGCAGGATAGCAATGAATAATGAGGAGGTATTCTAAGAAATGAAACAAAACTGGAAAAAGATCAGTTGCATATTTTTCGCACTGTGTTTGGTGTTGTTCATGTTGCCTACGGTAGCATTAGCAGACGATGCCAACACCATAAAGAGTACTATTGAAGCGTACACGGGTGGGATAGGAAGCCTGTCGGCTGAGGTATCCGCAGATGGAAGCACCGTCACCGTCACGGGAAATGTGACGGATGCAACACAGAAACTTACTCTTGAAATTAGCGCAGACGTAAGGGTAATTTGGAAAGCATCCATCAGCTCGACGGAAGAGTTTACCGGATATTTGGTGACTGTCTTTGGAGACGGCGTTTTAGAAGTGGCGCAAGGCGGTATGATTTCATCCACCCGTAGCACCTCCCTATTCAACCGTTCCACCGGCGGAGTCCTGGTTTCTGGTGGTACCGTTTCATCTGAAAACTTCGCTATATGGAATGATTCCACTGGCGAAGTCCTGGTTTCTGACGGTATAGTGGAAAATACAGGTAATGGTAGTGCCATATGTAATAATTCTACTGGTGTCGTTAGGATATCGGGTGATGCCATCGTAAAAAACAAGGCAAAATATAGCCCTACAATAATGCAAAATGATGTTGGAGTAGACACAGCAGACCGTATTATTATTGAGGGTGGTAGGGTGCAAAATGATGATTCTAGCAATGCCATCTACAATGCATCCGCTGGTGGGATCCGAATATCTGACGGCATAGTTTCATCTAACGGCGGTTATACCCTATACAATGCATCCACTGGAAACATGTCTATATCCGGTGGTAGGGTTGAAGATATTGGCATTGGTGTTGCCATATACAATATTTCTACCGGCCTTGTTAGCATATCTGGAGGCACCGTCTCGGCCATAAGTAACTTTGTGGTACGTAACGATTCTACCGGTGTCATCAGGGTATCTGGTGATGCAGTCGTTCAAAATGAAGGTGAAGCCACAATAATACAATATAAGCCCGAAACGGACATTGCGGCAGACCGTATTATTATTGAAGGCGGTACAGTGAAAAATAAAGGCACTAAAAGTACCATCTACAACAATTCCGCCGGTGGGATTAGCATATCTGGTGGTACTGTTTCAGCTGCCACTGGTTCCGCTGTAAGCAACTACTCCACTGGTGTTGTTCGGGTGTCCGGAAATGCGATTGTCGAAAATGACTCGAATCTTCATGCTACGATTAGTCAGATAAATTCTGATGAGGATACAGCAGATTGCCTTGTCGTCAATGGTGGTACAGTGAAAAATACTGGCAATAACGCAGCAATATCGAACAATTCAAATGGCAAGATCAGAGTGAATGGGGGCAAGGTCATATCTTCTAGCGGAGTTGCTATAAAGAACAGTTTTGCTGGAACGATTGAGATATCAGGCGGTATTGTACTGGCGCCTGGTTCATCATTTGCAAGCATAATTTATGTGGGAAGCGCTAGCTTCACGGAAAGCGACATTACTGGGACAGGCATGTTGATTGCAGTGGACCGAGCGGCATTTACCCAGAAACAGAGCAGTGCTACGTCGACAAATCTCTATCTTTGGAAAATGGGCGGTGAGGAAAGTCCGGTCAGCAGTGCTGAATGGGCAAGGCAAAACGACATAAGTGGTTTGCTCGTTACCAGTTTTGAACCGGATGTTTTTGTTCCACTGGACAAGGTGACGGTAGCCCTTGCGCCAAAAGCGACAGATTTTACGGCACCAGATTCCTTGATTTACGACGGCTCAGCAAAAGCCTACACGATGCCATCCGATATGGAAGCAAGCATATATTATGAGGGCCTAGATTCAACAATGTATACAAGTTCTACTATTGCCCCTACTGATGCGGGTAGATACAAAGTTACCGCAAACGTGGCGGAAAATGATGTATATTCTGCGGCAGATAACCTTGAAATTGCGACGATGGTCATTAGGCCAAAAACAATAACACAAGATATGATTGCTGAGATTGGCCCTCAAAGTTATACCGGTCAGAAGATTATGCCGAGCGTAACAGTAACGGACGAAAGGCTGCTGGTGAAAGATACAGATTATTCAGTATCGTATAGTGAACAGGCGACCGTTCCTAGCGGTGGTAGTGTAACCGTAACTGGTCTAGGGAACTACCAGGGAAGCGTCACAAAAAACTTTAGCGTTACCCCCTTGGAACTGACGATTACTGGTGCAACCGTTGAATCAAAGGTCTATGATGGCACAAAGACAGCTACGGTTTCAAGCATCACCTTGGACGGTGATGTGGATAATATGCTACTCGGAACGGATTTTGTGGTGACAGGCGAGTTTGACGATGAAAATGCGGGAAGTAATAAACGCGTTTCGATAGACATAGCGCTTAGGAATACCGAAAAAGCGGTAAACTATATCCTTGCTGGCAACTATACGTTGACGAATCAGACCATTGCCAAAGGGATAGCGCCAATAATACCAGATGAAGTAGTTTCCCATAGAAATATGATGACCGGTGAAAAGACACTGTCCATAGCGGCCTTGGTTCCATCTGATGCGGGAACGGTATCTTTCGCAAAAGGTACCGAGACCGATAGAAACAACATTATTGGCGACTGGTCGGTAGATCTAAGTGGGCAAGTGACTTATTCGCTTAATGGAGGTATGGTTGGGAATACTGCTACTATACCAATCATTGTGTCTACACCAAATTACCAGGACTTTACGCTCCATGTGGTTGTTACTTTGATTGATAAAGTAGTACCGTCTGTTGAGGTTGAGGATATTTCTGCTACCTATGGAGACCCTTTGCTGATTCAAGGTTCTGCCACGGTGGATAATAAGCCGGTGACTGGGACTTGGAGTTTTGTGGGTGATACAAGCAGTCTGGCAATCGGACCGAATCTTGTTATGGTTGCATTTGTCCCCACCGACGTTGATACGTATGCCGATGTGAGCCAACTAATCACGGTAACGCTTAGCAAGGCTACACCGACTGGTAGCCCCCAATATACACAAATTACAACAAGTGATAAGACCCTATCCGATGCAGGGCTTACTACGGAAGGGGGAAGCTTTAGCGTGCCAGGAACGGTAGCCTGGGTATTAAACAATACGACTAGAGTTGAGAAAAATACTGCATATTTATGGCAGTTCACACCGATCGATACTATTCACTATAATACCCTAAGTGGCAGTATCGTAGTGTATCCGTACAGTTCTGGTAGCAGTTCTTCTAGTAGTGGCAGAAGTAGCACGACCACGCCATCTCCTAGTGTTAAGGGCTCGAGGGCTATAAGTACAGTAGCAGCAGAAACTGGTTCAGATGGTATGGCGAAGGCTTCGGTTAGACAGTCCCAAATGAGTACGGCTATTACAGCGGCGCAAAAAGCTGCTGTAAAAATGAGTGAAGTTCCCCAGGTGGAGATTCAAGTATCTGGCGCTTCTGATGCAAGCACATTGGAAACCCTCTTGCCAAGAACTAGCGTTCAAGCCTTGGTCACAGGCGAAATAGGGTCTTTGACGCTATCAAGTTCTCTTGCAAACATGACCTTGGATGCCCAGGCTCTCGTTACGATTGGTGATGAAGCTTCTGACGACGTGGCCTTTCGCATTACGCGCCTAGAAAGTAGCAGTCTTTCCAATGAGGCTAAGCAAGTTGTGGGCAACCGCCCGGTGTATGATCTTAGCGTCACTAGTGGTAGAAAAACCATAGCTCAATTTGATGGTGCGGTGAAGGTGTTCTTGCCTTACGCTCTGGCTGAGGGTGAAGATGAAAATGCGATTGTAGCCTACTATGTCAATGCGGATGGTGAGTTGGAATTGATGCGAAACTGCTATTACGATTTTGAAACAGAAGCCCTTGTATTTACCACTAGTCATTTTTCAACCTATGCCGTGGGCTACAACAAGATTGCATTTAGCGATGTGTCTGATCTAGCGTGGTATTCTGATGCAGTTACATATCTTGCCGCACGGGGAGTTACTTCTGGCACGACAGAAGACACGTTCAGTCCTGACGCGACCCTAAGTAGAGGACAGTTCATCACCCTGCTTTTACGGGCTTATGATATTGCTCCAGACGATTCTTCCTCCGATAACTTCATAGACGCGGGGAATACTTATTACACGGGTTATCTGGCAACAGCAAAACGACTGACGATTTCTAGTGGTGTGGGCGACAATCAATTTGCACCAGAAAAAGCCATTACTCGCGAGGAGATGTTCACGCTACTATATAATGCTCTGACGGTTATGGAGCAACTGCCTGAGGGAGATTCTGGTTCAAGTCTCTCTGACTTCACAGACAGGGCAAGCATCTCTACCTATGCGCAGGAGGCTATGGAGTATCTGGTGAAAACCGGTGTGGTCAGTGGCAATAAGGGCTACCTTAGCCCGAAGGCAACGACTACTCGTGCACAGATGGTGCAAGTACTCTACAATCTTTTGTCTAACTAGCTAGTTTGGGATTACCCTAGCTAAAGAGGCTAACGAATGAGCCTTATGGTTTGATTTCGTTCGGCTCAATCATATGGGAAAAACAGTAGATTAGTGGGTTAAGTCCCCTGGGTTCGTGGACCTAGGGGGTTAATACCGAAATAAGGAAAAAAATAGTAGAACCTTTTTATATGGAAAAGGTTCTACTATTTTTTTTATCTATTCTTTCCAATGAAGGTATTAAAGGTGTTTTTGCTACAAAGGTTGAGTGAAGAGAAAGTGGTTTATATAGGATTGCACGAACATGGTGAGTTCTATCGGTAAATAAATGGAACTCCACCTTGAGAAATTTCGATATTCATTAGACGGAAAATGACTAAGTAGGATTGAGTTGTGTTCTGCTCGCCCACGATTACATAAGTTCATTTAATTGCTGCTGGTAAGATTTAAATCGAAATAAAAGGAAGGGGCATTACGAAGATAATGAAAGATGAGTTGGTCTTGTGGAAGATGACGGATGGTAGGACTCATCTTAGGTTAATCAGTAAATCACCAGAAGCAGTATTCAAATTTTAGACGCTAGCTTTGCTTGAATATGGGTGAAGTTAGGGCCATATTTTGCAAATCTTTACAATTCATTCGAAGGAAGTATTTAGATAGTAATTTTGTCGCCCATTTATATAGCATTGTTTGTGTATAGAATATAGAATAAAGTCATAAAGAGAATCTTTGCAGGGTGTTTTATGGCACAACTAAGTTGCTCTCAAACGGTTAAGCCGTGCTACCTGCTAATGGCTCTGTTCTAATTACGGTTATTGATTGATGTGAGTCCTAGGCTGAGGGAGATTGAAAACAGCCCAAGCAATTGTATGAAATGATGAAATTTAGCAATTTTTAAAAATAATATATTGAGAAAAAGTAGAGGAGGAATCAATCATGGCAGATAAACAATCTTCAAGAGCAATACCTTCTATCGATGCATGGCTAAAAGAGGCAAAAGAAGATCCCAAGGCATTGGAAAATGGAATGTACTTAGTTCACAATGGCGTAGTAAGAAGAACTCCGAAGGTCAAAGTGCGTCAGGGAATAGACAATGGTTCTGAAGTTACTGGTATGGAGTTTTCATTTGATGAGCAGAAAGTGAATGAGGCTATTGAAGAGGCCTACAAACTGGAAGGAATATTCCATATCAGGGTATGGTTAAACGAGGGCTACTTGTCGGTAGGAGACGACATCATGTACGTGTTAGTTGGAGGAGATATTAGGCCTCATGTTATTGATGCTCTACAGTTTTTAGTTGGGAAAATAAAGACCGAATGTGTAACTGAAATTGAAAAGAATTAATTGTGTTAAAGAAAATCAAAATGCTATCGAAAAGAATTTTAAAGATTAGACAGAATTATTATATGGTAGTTCGAATATTAGTAAACCACCTCATAAGGGCGTATGTTAGTGTAAAGTTACTATGGGACGAATGATATAAAAATAAAAAGAAGATCTCTAAGCTGTGTTATTATAATTTCGACGAAAAAACCAACACAAGGAGACCTTCTATGAACGACATTATACAGGAAATCGCAGAAATTATCACTATGGAATTCGGAAATCAGATAGACCTTTTGACTGCTGGAGGACATGATATCTCAAGTAGCATCATTGGCTTTGGTGAAGCACTCGATAAAGTGGGTGGCATACTTGTGGGTAAGGCTATGGAGGCACTGAACCAGGCTCTGGTGGATAGTGAGGAACGGAAAAGGTATTGGGTAGTTAAGAACAAGGCGGACAATAAGACCCTTTGTACCAAGTTCGGGCAAGCGAAGCATGCCAGAACTTGTTTTCAGAACAAGATTACTGGTGAGTGCTGCTATTTGGCTGATGAGATGGCGGGACTTGCACCGCATGACCGTATGGACACCTCCTTGAAGGCAAAGCTAGTGGAGGAAGCGATTGATATTTCATATGGTAAGAGCGGCGATTCAGTTGCTGAATCCCTGCAGTTCAGCCCGCAGACGGTGATGAACACCATACGGGAACTTGGGGAAGTAGAAAATGATGAGGTTGAGTTATCTTCCAAATTGCCTGAAAAAAAGAAGCTTCAAACACTGTACATCGAAGCGGATGAAGACCATGTAGCATTGCAGAACGGACGAGTTGTAGAGCCTAAAATCGTCTATGTTCACGAAGGGTACAGACAACCAGGCAAGGATCGCAGAGAACTGATTAACGCTCGTTATTTTGGCGGCGTATACCCTAAGAGCGAGGACTTGTGGCTGGAGGTAGCAGACTACCTGGAACAGGTCTACGACTTAGACGCGGTCGAGCACATCTATCTTTCTGGAGATGGTGCATCCTGGATAAAGAGCGGTATTCAGTGGATTCCGGGAAGTGAATTCGTTCTGGACGGATACCACTTAAAGAAGTATGTGATGGTCGCCACAGGCCATATGCCATTCATGAGACGATTCATGTGGGAGTATATTAACGAGGGAGACCTAGATAACCTGAGATTCCTGTTTGAAGCTATTCTGCATGGTACAGAGGAAAAGAGCAAGCGCAAAGCCGTCTATACTGCTAGAGACTATATCCTCAGACACTGGGAAGCAATATTGAAAAGACAGCGTGAGGATTATTACGGTTGTAGTGCTGAATCTCATGTTAGCCATATTTATTCCGCCAGGATGAGTTCAAGACCACTTGGTTGGAGTGTTGAGGGTGCTGACCAAATGGCGCGTTTGCGAGTGTTCAGCAAAAACGGTGGCAACGTATACGATCTGATGATGGACAGAAAACGACAGGTTCAAGTTGAGGAGAGAATAGAGCGATTGGACAAGCGCATCCAACTCAAGAGAACTAGTTCTAGCTACTACATGAACGTCGGAAATCTAACGGTATTGGGGATTGGAAAGCGCACCAGTCTTTTCAAGGCATTGAGTGCAGTACGAGCCATTTAGATAAATTTTGACAGTGGGAGAGTTCTATCTTTTTAATCCCAAAGTATCTTGACGCGATCAGGGCGTATAGTAATAATATAAAGATTGGTGAGGAGGTAGTATTATGAAAAAGAGTTTTCTGATTGTCCTGACTATAGTGGCATTACTTTTCCTAGTTGTAGGGTGTGCCCAAACTGCTGAACCAGAACCTGATGCTGAAGAAATGATGGAAGAACCGGCTGAAGAGATGATGGAGGAGCCAGCAGAAGAAATGATGGAAGAACCAGCAGAAGAAATGATGGATAAAACCGTAGGTATGATGACGGATGCTGGCTATCTAGATGTAACACCGGAAGAAGCAAAAATGTTGATAGACACCATGCCAGATTTAATGATTATTGACGTTTCTCCGAAGTATGACGAAGGTCACCTTCCTGGAGCCATCAACTATTACGTTGGAGACGGTTCATTAGACGATGCAATACCTGATTTGGATATGAGTAAACCGTATCTAGTGTATTGTCACGTTGACAGCGCTTCCATTTCTGGATCAGTAAAATTAGTTGATGCAGGATTTACCCCAGTGTATAGACTTATTGGTAATTACGCTGCTTGGGTAGACGCAGGATATCCCACTGAAAAGTAAGAGCTAGTTTAGACTAGACTGTTAGCTTGTTAAAAAAAGATGTTAAGGATGGATTTTCTCCGTATCATACGGAGAGAACCCATCCTTTTCTTATGGAAGTTATTATATGGCTATAAGTAGCTGAGTGCTTTGGACAAACAAGAGAAAGGCATATAGGTTGGTGATGGGCCGAGGGGAGATTAGTAGAAGATTTCTAAGCGAATTACTGTTATAATAGGGATAATTGACATATATATAGTAAGGGAAAAGGGAGAGAATAATGAAAAAAAAATAACCTCTATGGCAATAATTGGACTAATCATATTGCAACTAATCACAATTAGCAAAGTATCTAATCTTGAAGTGAAAATTCAAAATATGCAAAGCCAATTAAATTCGGAAAGAAACGACCTTAGAAATGAAATGTCCAGCATTTCAAGTAGAATAAAGAATGAACTAGAACAACAGTCGAGCATACTGGATTCCTTTGAATATGAGATTGGCATGCTGGATGAAGAAACCTTAAGTGCCCCAGTAACATTTCGAGTAGTACCCAAACAAAAGAGTCAAGGCATGATAGCGGAACTGTATTATGGAGATAGGACTGTAGAAATGCAGGCTCAGGGAGCGGGATTTACGACTACATTCGATATTGGTTTATTTGAAGAGGAAGATTGTAGAATTAATCTTAGCGCTGCAGGCACAGACAATATTGAATCGTTGGACTTTGAACCGAGAGAAATAAGGAGAAAATATTTACCCAGTTTCTATGCATTCTACCATGATTTTGGTCAGGGAACCTATGAAAATGGTGCCTATCAGACGGAAGGTATAGTAGATATAAATGTCAAGCCGGACGGTATACATGGTATTACAATTGAATCGGTTGAATTGATAGTGACTTTAGATGGAAACGTGATCTCACATATTGAACCTAGCCTAGAAAAGGAATCGACGGAGTAAGCTCTTTCCCCCGAAGAACAATCTTTTCTACCTGAATTTCATATCGATCAAAGCTTCAAGATGGATCCATCACAGAGACTACGATTTATCGTTGTGGGTCAGGATTCCTTGGGACTCGTGCACAGTATTGTCATCAATGATATAAGAATTGATTCATCCAATAACAATGATGTTATTTACGAAGAAGCGATTATGGATAATTGGGAGATTATTACAGATGCTCAAGGCAATGTGCTGTCAGGACCCGAAGACTATGTTTTGGTACAATAAGGGGGGAATTTTATTTCGATATATGCTATTTTGCAAAAATGACTTAGAAGCGGAAAAATTGAATCTGGAAGGTAAAACATAAAATAGCAACTTCGAAGAATTACCAATAGAAATGCTGTAGCTACTAGAAGAATAGGTGGTTTATTAGATGGAGAATCTATGAACTGAAGTTTTGTCAAAGGCTCCTTGGCTTATAATTTAAGCCAAGGAGCCTTTGCTTTTATAAATTTATAAAAAGGTAGGAGGATTTTTTATTGTAATGTCGAATATTCAATACTAAATAGATACTTACATACTGTAACTAAGTAATGGAGGGAATAATGGCTGGCTATACCGGAAAAATAATTAAACTAGATTTATGTACCAACCAGGTGCAGATTGAATACAAGGATGATGAATTTTATAGACTGCATTTTGGTGGACGCAATATTATTTGTCATTATCTAATGAATGAATTGCCAGAGTATACTGACCCTTTGGCTCCAGACAATTTGTTGATTTTTGCAACTGGAGTAGTGACCGGAGTACCACTGGCTGGTTGTGGTCGGAATAGTGTTGGTGCTAAATCACCAGTTACTGGTGGATATGGAGAAGCAGAAGCAGGAGGATATTTTGGCGCTGAATTGAAGAAAGCGGGTTATGACGCCCTCGTAATTAAAGGGAAAGCGAAAAAGCCAGTAATTTTGATTATTGAGGATGAAAATATCAGGATTGAGGATGCAGGAAATCTCTGGGGCCAGAAAGTTGCTGATGTTGATAAATATCTTAAGGAGAGCATTCATAAGACAGTACGAACAGCCATAATAGGACCTGGTGCTGAGAAATTAGTCCAATATGGATGCATTTTAAACGACATTGTCCATGCTTACGGAAGGAATGGAATTGGGGCAGTTATGGGCTCTAAGAATCTAAAAGCTGTTGCAGTTAAGGGAACTGGAAAGGTTGAATTGGCGGCTCCTGAAGAAATTAAGAGGATTGCCAAATGGTTCAAGGAAACTAGCGATATAACCATGGGATGGGCAAAGAGTATGGGTACACCAGGGTCGCTATTGGTGCAAAACTTAATTGGTGGGCTTCCAACAAGAAACTTTCAAGAAGGATGTTTTGAAGGTGCTGAGAAGATTTCCGGGGAGAGTATGCATGAAAAGTATCTAGTTGGTAGGGATACATGTTTTGCTTGTTCAGTACGCTGCAAGCAAGTAGTTAAGATTAACAACGAACGGATTAAAGTCGATTCTGTTTATGGTGGCCCGGAGTATGAGACACTAGCAGCATTCGGATCCATGTGTGGTGTGGATGACTTAGAATACATATGCAAGGCGAATGAGTTATGCAATGCTTATTCAATAGATACTATTACAACTGGTAATGTAGTAGCTTTTTTTATGGAACTCTTTGAAAAGAAAAAAATACCTAAGGAATATCTAGATGGTGAAGATTACTCTTTCGGCAATGCTGTTGCCATGCTTCGACTTATAGAAATGATTGTAAACCAGAAAGGTGTTGGGCGAGAATTATCAAAAGGAATAGATTCTTTTGCTAGATTGATAGGGCTTGCGGATGATGACGCAGTGCTCACTATCAAGGGTCAGCCCCCAGCCTTCCATGATCCCAGAATAAAAAAAGGGCTGGGCATTGGTTATGTTATGTCTCCGACTGGTGCGGACCATAATCATAATATATTTGATGAACAATATGAAGAGGGTAGTTGGGGAATGGCTCTTATGGATTCATTCGGAATTCATAAGGGAATTCCAAAAGAAGTGCTTAATAAGGATAAGGTTAGAATGCTAGTTTTCGGCCACTATCATTTTAGTCTCTTCAATAGTTTGGTAATGTGCTATTTTATGCCCTACAGCAACGAAACCATTAAGGAAATTGTTAATGCAGCTACTGGCTGGAATACCACAATTTTTGAATTAATGCAGGTTGGTGAGAGAAGCATCAATTATGCCAGACTATTTAATTTACGCGAGGGTCTGAGTGTTTTAGATGATGAAATGCCAAAACGATTTAAAAAGGTCGCGGTAGGACCTGAGGGTAAAGATTTAGTTGAAGAACAAGACTATCTTCAAGCGAAGAAAGACTATTACGCCATGATGGGGTGGGACGAAATGGGCGTGCCCACACATGGCAAACTACTGGAATTGCAGTTAGAAGATTTTGCGTGGTAGTTGAATAAGAAAGCACAGGTAAAATATGTATATTGATAATAATGAATGGATAAGCATTGAATTAGCTCAAGATGAAGTTTTTCGTTTTCGCCCAATAATTAAAAATACAACAGGAGTCATAACTGAGTATTTTCCAAGAGAAATATCGAACCGAAATGTTAAATGCTTCGACTCATCCAATAAGGAAATAATAATCCAGGCAGATTTTGGGTCAGATAAACACAATTTTATAATTGAAGGTGAAGAAGAAGGTGTATCACAAGATGATTGGATAGGAATAATTATCGATGCAGGTGACGAGGACCATTATTTGGGATTCGGAGAAAGCTTTGAATCCTATGACCAAAAAGGTATGGAAGTGGATCTATGGGTTACGAATGGAGCGTTTGGTAAATATCGCTATAAACCTATTCCTTTTTTCTTAAACCCAAGAGGTTATGGGCTGAGCATCAATTTAGATAGGAGAAGCCTTTGTAGACTACAGTGTCCTGACCAAAAAAAGAGTGCTACTTTGGTGAGTGCTGATGAAAAATTTGATTTTAGTCTTATTGTACAAGATAACCTTAAAAAAATACTGAAGATTTATATGGAGAGCGTAGGTAAACCTGAATTACCAGAAGAATGGGTATTCGGTCCATGGAAATCAAGGGACTGGCAATTGGAAAATCAGGAATCAGTCCACAATGATTTTCATAAACAAAGGAACCTAGGTATTGCTGCTACCGTAAAATTGATTGATGCCTCTTGGCAGTCTAGTTATATAACTTTTGATTTTCACAAAGAACGCTTTCCATTTCCTGAAAAAATGATGGCAGAAGCTCAAAAAATGGGCTATAAAATCATACTCTGGGTTGCTCCTTGGATGTCTCTGGAATCAGAAAGTTATGAAGAAATGCATAGGAAGGGATTTTTAGTAAAAGACAAGGATGGAAATCCTTATGTGACAAGATTAGGAAACGATCCAGGATTTGTAGGAACATGTTTTGATTTTACAAATCCGAGTTTTATCAAGTACTGGAAAGAAAAAATTTCAAAATTAATGGATATAGGTGTTGCGGGCTTTAAGACAGATTTTGGTGAGCAGATTGATGAAGATGCCGTATTTTACAATGGAAAGTCTGGGAGAGAAATGCATAATATCTTTCCATACTTATACAACAAGGCAACATGGGACGTTGTAAAGGAAAGAAAAGGCTACCTGTTAGGTAGATCAGCATGGAGATTTTCTCAGAGTATACCAGGTGTTTGGGCCGGTGATCAGACGAGTGATTTTTGCAGATGGAGTGGGTTGCCGAGTGCTATTACAGCTGGAATCACGGCGGGCCTTTCCGGATTTGGATTTTGGACCAGCGATATAGGGGGGTACTTTTCGAGTCCTGACAAGGAAACTTTACTTAGGTGGACACAGTTTGGTACATTTTCTCCTGTTATGCAACTGCACGGCATGGGAGAGCACGACCCGTGGAAATATGATGAAGAGACCTTGGTGACTTATCGAAAATATTCGGAATTGCGCATGAGATTATTGCCTTATATCTATGCAAGCGCCAAGGAAGCGAGCAATGCAGGAATCCCCATGATGCGCGGCTTAGCATTGGAATATCCAAGAGATAGTGTGCTATACGAAAATGTAGCAAATCAATATGAATACTTTTTCGGTGAAGGGATTCTTTGTTGCCCGATTTGTTTTGGAGGCACGAAAAGGCAAGTATATCTTCCAGAAGGCGACTGGTGTGACTGGTGGAGTGGAGAAATCTATGAGGGAAATAAAGCATATTGCATCCAGGCTGAATTGACTAAGACACCTTTATTTCTTAAAAAAGGCGCTATTATTGCCACCTATGACCAAGCCATGATGACGACTGAGCCGGTAAATGGAAAAAAACCATCGAGACCGGATTTAGTTTTTGAAATTTATCCAGGCGTTTTAGGTGAATTTGAATCGAGTGAAGGGGTAAAGGTTGCTTACAACTTGGAAAAAGACCGAATAATTGTTTCTCTGAAAGGATTATCTAAGGGACAGAAAATTGGACTCAAATTTAGGGGAGAATATAAAATTATCCAGTGTGATACTTGCGAGGTTCTGAAAATAGGAAGTCAGAAATCTTTGCCAGCAATTCTGCTTGGTGGGAACTTTTTGATGCAAAGGATAGATATAGAGGCCCAAAAAGATGGAGATTGTACCTTAATATTGGGATATAAGGAGTAAAAAAATGAGTTATGTAAATGGAACAGAAATGTTAAGAAAAGCCATGAACCAGGGGTATGGTATTGGGGCATTTAATGTTTACAATTTTGAAACAGTGAAAGCCGTTATTCAAGGAGCTTCTGAAGCTAAGGCACCGGTAATGATTCAGATATGGCCAGGATACTTTGATATGGGTGTCATATCAGCAAAAAGCATTGCTTCCATTGTAAAGGCGGAAGCAGAGGCAGCGGACATACCTGTGTCCCTTCATCTTGATCATTGCGAGAATCTTGAAGGCATAATGCAGTCCATTGTTGCTGGATTTGGAAGTGTGATGATTGATGCATCAGTTCATAAATACGCTGATAATGTGCGTATTAGCAAAAAAATTGTAGAAATTGCCCATTGTGTTGGAGTAGGTGTTGAGGCTGAATTGGGACATGTTTCGTTTGGAGATTGTAGTGCCGAAGGTGCAGAAGGGCAAAATGTACTAACTCTACCTGAGGAGGCAGCTTCTTTTATTAAAGACACCAATGTAGATTCTCTGGCTATATCTGTAGGGACAGTCCATGGGATATATAAGGAAGAACCAAAGTTGGACTTTTCAAGAGTGGAAAGAATTAGTGAGATTACAGATATTCCATTGGTATTACATGGTTCATCCTATGTTGCTGAAGAGGAGCTTAGTAGGATGATTAAATGTGGCATTACTAAGGTGAATTTTGCTACTGAACTATCCATAAATATGGTATCGGGTATTAAAGAAGCAATAAAATCTAATCCGGACTGTATATTTGCGAACGAAATAACTGGTGTTGGAATGGATAAAGTTAAAACATTGGTTAAACAAAAAATTGCTGCACTGGGAGCAGAGGGGAAGGGTTGATATGGAACGCAGAATTGACGTTGTAGGTTTAGGTGATCCGTGTATAGATTTCATTATAGGTATACCTTTTTTGCCCAAAGACAATGAGAGCCTTGAAATAGAGGATTACAGTGCTCAAGGCGGGGGAAAGGTGGCAACTGCTTTATGTGTTCTAGGAAAGATGGGATACAAAACTGAACTGATAGGTTCGACAGGAAAAGATAATTTTGGAGATAGGATTATTAAGGAACTTGAAGAATTTGGCGTAGACATAGAGCATGTAAATCGTTTGAATGCTCCGTCATCCTTTTCTGTGGTTTTAACCAATAGGGATACTAAGTCTAGAAGCATTCTTTGGAGACATGGATGTAGTCAAAAATCTGACGGCAAGCTAGCTGACTCGCTATTAGGCTCAAGCAGATATTTTTACTGCGCTGATTATTCTGAGGTAACTCTTGAATGGTTGAAGGTAGCCAGAAGGCTTGAATGTGAGACTATCTTCGACGGAGATTTTTTCGATATGGGATTTGAAAAAATTATTCCCTATATTGATCATTTGATTGTTTCTGAAGAATTTTATCTAGATTACCAAAAAAGCCAGGGGCAAGTAGCGATTGAAAGCTTTCTCAGACAGCTTTCAGAATTAGGACCTAAGGTCGTAATATTGACGCTAGGAGATAGAGGACTTGTTGCATCTTGCGATTCAAATATATTTACCCTACCTGCTTATAGCGTGGAAGTACAGGATACCTTGGGTGCTGGGGATGTTTTTCACGGAGCCTATGTAGCTGCCTTACTAGATGGAAAGCGAGACAGGGAAGCTTGTGAGTTTGCCTCTGCTTCAGCAGCGGTAAGCACCCTGGGTGTTGGCGGCAGAAGCGCAATAATGGAAAAGGATAAAATTCTGGCGTTTATGGAGAGCGGAACAATAGATAATGATTGTTTGAATCAGAATATTGAACGATACAGAAACAAATTCCTTGGAGGAAAAGTTTATGAGTAAGCGGCTTGGAGTCAGAGATATTGGAGAATACAACAGAAAGAGAATACTTAGAATCCTAAGAGAAATACCCGATATCTCGCGAGCGGAGCTGGTTAAGGAAACTAGTTTAGCAGCCCCTAGTATATCCCGAATCGTGGCAGAGTTAATTGATGCTGGCCTGATTCAAGAAGTAGGTATCGGAACTTCTAAAGGAGGCAGAAAGCCAATATGCCTTCGAATAAATCCGAATGCTAGGTATGTCATTGGAGTTGACATAAAGCCTGATAAAGTTATGTTTGTTCGAAGCAATTTGTATTCAATTATATTGGACCGTATCGAAATACCCTTGAAAATTAAAAGCAATCAGTCCGATGCGGTTAAATATATAATTGATGAACTTGGGAATTTTATTGAGAGTACTGGAATTGATATGTCAAATTTGGTTGGGATAGGTATTGCTGTTCCAGGATTAATTGATTCCCTAAATGGTGTGGTTCGTTATTCATCGCATCTAGATTGGAAAAATGTTCAACTAAGAAAGTTAATTAATGAAAAAATAGATGTATCTGTTTATTTAGAGAACACAACTACGGCAGCTATGATCGCAGAACGTTGGGAAGGTCATGGAAAAAATCTAAAGAATTTCATATATCTATATATAGGAGAAGGTATAGGTGCAGCCTACATCTTAAATGATCAGATTTATCGGGGCTCATACTACAGTTCTATAGAATTAGGACACACCATTATATGCCCTAAAGGAGACTTGTGTAGTTGTGGTAAATATGGTTGTTGGGAGGCCATGGCTTCTTCAAGAGCTTTGCGCAAATCCTATCTCCGTTACAAGAAACAACAAAACCAGGAAATTAGAGATTTTTCAGCAGATTTTGATGAACAAGACCAGATGGTACAGGCAATTCTTCTTGACGAAAAAGACGGAGTGAAAGCGATAAGAGAATGCATGGATTACCTAGTCATTGGCCTAGTTAATGTAGTGAATACATTTATTCCTGAACGAATCGTTATCAATGGGTGGCCGAGATATCTACGAGCTAACCAGAAGCTTGAAATACTGAATGAAGTAAAAGAGAAAGCGATGAATGGACTGGAAGATATTATTGATATTGAATATTCTGAACAAGCAAAAGATGGTCCAATTAAAGGGGCGACAATGACCGCACTGAATGACTTTTTTTCTGTGTGAGAGGAGAGTAATTGTGTCAAGAATTGAAGAAGTGAACAAAAAAGTTGCTAGAATGAGAAATTTATTGGATGAAAGAGACCTAGAGGCAGTTTGGGTTTCAGAACCTCAGAACATCGCATGGTTAACTGAGGGTGGATACAATCGGGTTGACGTAACTTCTCCATGGGGAAGTTTTGGAATTCTTTTAACTAGAACTGATAAATATGTTGTTGCTGCGAGTAATGAATCATACAGAATAATGAATGAAGAAGTGTTTGATTTGGGCTTTGAATTGGTTAGCTATGACTGGAATGAGGGCTACAATGATTTGATTGTAGAAAATATGATGGCTGGTAAGAGGGTTGGTAGTGACCGTAATCAGGAGTTTGCAGTAAGTATTGCTCAAGATATGACTATTTTACGTAGTCAATTAAATGCGAGAGAAAAGAATGATTACCGGAAACTTGCAAATGAAACCGCAGAGATTTTGCACCATGTTTTGGGTGGTGTTAGGAAGGGACAGACTGAGTTACAAATAGCGGGTCGAATAGCCGAGGGATTCATATCTAAAGGAATTTTGCCACAAGCAATTTTTGTTGCATCTGATGAACGAAGAAAAGAATGCAAACATCCAATTCCATCTAGTAAAAAGGTGAAAGAAATTGTAAGTGTATCTATATGTGGTATGCGGAATGGCCTTGTCGTTTCCCAGACCAGAGAGATTGCATTAAGAAAACTAAGTGAGGAAGAAAAGAAGGACAAGATTTCTGTACTAAAAGTTGACTTAGCTTATTTTGAGAATACAAAGCCAGAAAAATTAAGTGGTCAAATTTTGCAAAGTGGCATAGATGAGTATGCCATACAAGGTTGGCCGGATGAGTGGAAAAAGCATCATCAAGGAGGGAGGACCGGATATTTAGGAAGAGAATATGTGGCTACACCGGAATCGGATGACCTTGTCTTGTGTGATCAGGCTTTTGCGTGGAATCCGACAATAAATGGTTTTAAATCAGAAGAGACTTTTTTCTTGGATGGAAATAAGCCGGAAATAATTGGTCTTGATGGAGAGTGGCCAATGATTGAAATTGAATATAAGGGTAAAAAATATATTAGACCAGATGTAATGATTATAAAAGGAGAATAATATGAAAATTGGATTTGTAGGATTTGCGGATTTGTATAGTTTCAATTATGAAGCTGGAAAAGATGAATACGCTAAGAGTGTTGAGCTGTTGAAAAGCATCAAAGATAGTGAGCTAGTATCGATTGAAGAAACAATAACGAACCCACAAATGGCAATTGAAGCGAACCGTATTTTTTTAGATAAAGGGATTGACGTTTTAATAATCCAGAATTCTACTTTTGGGTCTGGAGAATCATTGGTTAGACTGGTAGAAAACTTACCTGATCCTATAGCCTTATGGGGAATTCCTGAACCTAAAATTAAGAATCGCTTACAATTTAATTCGCTCTGTGGCGTAAATCTTAATGCTAGTTTACTTAAAAATCTGGGAAGAAAATATAAATATTTTTATGCCCAACCGGATGAAAAGCTATTACGAGAAATGGAAGATTGGCTCAAAGTAGTGGATACCATCAAATACCTTAGAAATGCAACCATTGGTTTGTTTGGGTATCATACACCAGGTTTTTATACATTTGGATTAAATGAATTAAAATTGAAAAAAAAGATAGGTCCAATCATCCAACACGTAGACCTTTCTGAGGTTTATAGCGAGTCAAAATCTATTGGTAAGGATCAACTGAGTTCTACCCTAAACAAAATAAAGAGTTTGGTGGATAACTCAGAAGAAATGGGCGCAGAAAAAAATGAGTTATTCTGCAGAACTAACGTAGCGTTTGAACATATTGTAGAGAAATATAATTTTGATGCTGTGGCCATTAAATGTTGGAGTGAATTTATTGTGGATTATGGGCAGTGCGTTTGTGGTAGCTTAAGTCGTTTGGTTGATAAAGGCATCATGGCCGGCTGCGAAGGGGATATATTGGGAACGATTACTTCCATGATTCAGGACAAATTATCTGATGAGAGACCTTTCATGGCTGATTTAGTGGAAGCAGATTTCGATAGTAATGAACTTGTTCTTTGGCATTGTGGCTCCGCACCTACAAAAACAGCAGCAAAAAATATAAATTTTGGTAAGACATTTGGTATTAATGGTATGAATTTGGAATTCACAATTAAGCCTGGTGAAGTAACCTTGTTCCGCTTGGGAGAAATTGAGGGTGAGTATAAGATTCTTTTAGCAAAAGGCGAAGTATTGCCAGACCGTGAAGTTATGGGGGGAACCGGCGGTGTGGTTCATCTAAATGGAGATAGCAAAAAATTGGTAGATACTATTATGTATGAAGGATTTGAACATCACTTAGGTTTGGCATATGGCAATATGGTTGATCAAATAACTGAATTTGGTAGATTGCTGGAGATTCAAACCATTGTTATTGATTAGAGGAGAATAATATGAAAATAGTAAATGCGGAAGCAATTTTTCTACGTCATCCTTTGTCAGGTGAATTTAGGCCAACATGGGGTACTGGCTTAGTTCAAACGGAGCTTCCTATGACATTAATCAAGATTGAAGTGGAAGACGGAACCCTTGGCTATGGTGCGATACCTTGCAATGGGAAAGAAGGCGTGATTGGATTTGATACCTTCATTAAGCCTGAACTAGTGGGAACAGATATATTTCAAACCGAAAAGATTTCAAGATTGCTAAGAAACGCTAGTTTACGTATGACATGGCCTTGGGGTGTTGAAATGGCTGTCTGGGATGCTGTTGGGAAGATTGCTAAATTACCCATTCATAAAATGTGGGGAGGCGAGAAAAGCAAGATTCCTGTTTATGCGAGTTTAGGAGAAAACAAGCCATTAGATGTTCGCATTAATGAAGTTAAAAAATTGAAGAGCCTGGGATTCGCTGCGGTGAAGCTAAGGTTTAGGAATAATCAACCTAAAGAAGATTTAAAATGCGTAGAAATGGTGCGAAAAGAACTTGGTGATGATTTCGGTATTATGGTAGATGCTAATCAGGCAGATGCACTTCCTGGATCGAGTGAATTCTTTGCATGGGACTATAAGCTAGCTTACCAAATTGGCAAGGAACTGGAGCGTTATGACGTAATATGGTTGGAGGAACCACTATCCAGATTTGATTATAAAGGACTTCAATTTCTCAATGAAAAATTGAATTTGAAATTGGCCGGTGGTGAGAAAAATCAAATGGCGAATGAGTTCAAACAACTGATTGATGATAATTGCTTTGATATCCTGCAAGGTGATTCCAGCTTCTCAGAAGGAATGTTCCAGCTTAGGAAAATTGCAGCCTATGCTGAAATAAACTACAAGGAATTTATTCCTCATACTTGGAGCAACTGTATTGGATTAAATGCTAATCTTCAGCTAGCAGCTTCACTTCCAAATTGCTCATGGTTTGAGTTTCCTTATGAAGAACCCGGATGGAATTTTGAAGTTAGTTCATATCTGCTTAGAAATGGTCATGAAATCAAGGACGGTTTCATAACAGTTCCTCAAGGACATGGATTAGGTATGGAATTTGACACGGATCGCATTGAGAAATATACAGTGAAGTAGGTGATGTTCGCATGGCTAAAGTGGTAATAGATAATGTTGACAAGTATTACGGAGATAACCAGGTTGTTTTTGGTATAAATCTAGAAGTTAAAGATGGAGAGTTCCTTGTGCTAGTTGGACCATCTGGATGCGGAAAGTCTACAACACTAAGAATGATTGCCGGTTTGGAAGATATTTCTAAAGGAAGTATTTGGATTGGAAATAAGGATGTGACTGGTGAGGCACCTAAGGATAGAGATATTGCTATGGTTTTCCAAAACTATGCCTTGTATCCACACAAGAATGTATATGAAAATTTAGCATTTGCACTGAAGTTACAGAAGAAACAAAAAAAAGAAATTGAGGAAAGGGTTAATGAAGTGGCTAATATTCTTGGGCTACAAGAATATTTAGACAGAAAACCCAAACAACTTTCTGGAGGTCAGAGACAGCGGGTTGCTCTGGGAAGAGCAATTGTCAGAAAGCCAAGTGTGTTTCTGATGGATGAACCACTCTCGAATTTGGATGCGAAGCTAAGAGTATCAATGAGAGCGGAGATATCAAAACTGCATAAGTGTTTAAAGACAACCACCGTATATGTTACCCATGATCAAACGGAAGCGATGACTCTTGGCGACCGGGTTGTAGTGATGAAAGATGGTCGAATTCAACAGGTTGGAACGCCATTGGAAATCTATGAAAATCCTGCAAATATGATGGTGGCCGGTTTTATTGGATCACCGGGCATGAACTTTGTTATTTGCCGTGTAGTAGAACAAGATAATTGTCTATTTATTCAGAATAATGAACTGAAAGTACCTGTTCCGGTTGCGGTCGCAGAGCGACTTAAACCATACGAAAATCAGAAAATAGCAGTAGGTATTAGACCAGAACATTGTTATTTATCTGATGGTAGTGGAGCGTTGGAAACAGAAATACAGGTTGTAGAAACTATTGGTGGAGATTCCTTCTTGCATACTGAAAAGGGCGATACCAATCTGATTGTCAAATGTAGTAGTAAAGAAGCTGTAGGTATTTCAGAAAAATTCAATATTGATATCGATGTAGAGCAGATGAAATTCTTTGATTGTGCCACTGGAAAGAAAATATAGGGGAGGGGGTCAAATAATTTAGTGGAATCGTTGAAAAAAAATATTACCAAAGAAAGGTGAAGGAAATGAAAGGAATGAAAAAAGTATTTATTGCTTTGCTACTAATGTCGTTGTTAGCTATGCCTGCCTGTTCTGCAAAAGAAGAACCAGCGCCGGAATCATCACAAACCGATGCCGACCCAGTAGAATTGGAACTTTGGATTTATGATGAGTTTTATAGTGATGGTGAATTTTCTCCAATCCAACGTGTCGTTGATGAATTTATGGACGAAAATCCCAATGTACAAGTAAACATTATTCCCACACCATATGGATCAAGTTCCTATCGGGATAAGTTTATTCAAGCGGCAACAGGCGGCGCTGGACCTGATATCATTCTATCAGATAATATATGGGTACCGCAATTAGCATCGATGGAACTAATCAAACCTATTGATGATATGTTTGCTGATCGTAGGGATGAATACTTTGATGGCACCATTGATGCTGGATCCTATAAAGGACAGATATATGGTGTTCCCTTCCATGTAGATGTGATGGTACTGTTCTACAATAAGACTAGATTTGCTGAAGCTGGATTAGATCCAAATGCTCCACCCACGACCTGGGATGAATTTAGGAATGATGCAATTGCCCTTACTGATGAAGAAAATGGTAAGTATGGTTTCGGAGGATTGTTTGGATGGACTGGAAGTTTCGAGTGGTTGCCGTGGCTATGGCAAAACGGTGGTAGTGTTTTGAATGAAGACCAGACAAAAGCGGTTTTCAATTCTCAAGAAGGTATTGAGGCCACTGAATTTTTCCTAAATCTTATTCTTAAAGATAAGGTAGTGCCTGATGCAGCTATGTCTTGGAAATCATGGGATGAACTAACTGCTGGATTTGCTAGCGGTACCATTGGTATGTGTGAAGGCATGAATGTCATGCTCAGTAAACTTGATAAATTAGATGAAACTTTTGAATGGGGTGTAGCTGTACTTCCAAAACAAAAAGAAGCAGCTGCTACCTTGGGCGGTGGTCACTTTGTTATTAGTAATGAGTGTGAAAATCCTGAATTGGCCTATAAATTGATTGAGAAGATCACATCCGCTGATAATTTAGACATGATGGATGCTTATAGTCGACTTTCTGCTCGAAAGGATTCTGGCAATCAGAAAATGGCACAAGAAGATGAGCGTATAGCAGTCTTTGTTCAGGCTTTGGAAGATGCTAGACCTAGACCGACTATTCCAGAATGGAGCACCATTGATTATGATACTATTCAACCAGCATTTGCCAAAATCCTTTGGGAAGGCGGCGACATCGAAGAGGAAATGAATAAGGCAGCAGAGATTGTAAATTCAGAAGTATTGTCTGATTAGAATGTTTGAGGAAGAGGTGGTTAATCGCCTCTTCCTTAATTCCAACGAAAGAAGGTTCTTACTGTGATAAATGACATGAATCCACTGCCTAGGTGGAGAAAAAACGAGAAAAGAATTGGATTTTTATTAGTAATGCCAGCATTGCTAATTCTAGGCTTTGTTATTATTTATCCTTTAGGATTGAATATTTTTATGAGTTTTCAAAAAATCGTTCTAACTAAACCACAGCTGGGAACCCCGTTTATTGGTATAGAAAATTATCAGAAGGTGCTTAGTGATGAAATCTTTTGGCGTTCAGCAGGTCATACTGTTCTTTGGGTAATGTGTTCGGTATCTATACAGATAATATTGGGGCTTGGTGCAGCTTTGCTATTGAATGCGCCAATTAAATTTAGAGGGGTACTTAGAGGAATTATTCTTATACCTTGGGTTACACCTGGTGTGGTAGCAGCATTAAATTGGCGTTGGATGTTAGATGGCCAGATGGGAATAATCAATAAGATTCTTGTGAATGCCCAAATTATTGAAAAACCTATTGCCTGGCTGGGCCAATATTCTACTGCTTTTCCAGCAGTTATTGTAGCACATGCTTGGAAGAATTTTCCATTTTCTATGCTGATGTTGTTGGCAGCCTTGCAGACTATTCCAAAATACCTTTATGAAGCAGCAGAAATAGATGGGGCGAACCAAATACATAAATTTTTGCACATTACTATGCCTGAAATATGGCCCACGTTGTCTTTGACCGTGCTCTTAACTAGTATTTGGACATTCAATAATTTTGATACTATTTGGTTAATGACTGAGGGTGGACCATCACATGCAAGCGAAATTCTTACTACCATGGTGTATAAAACGGCTTTCCAAGCCTTTAACCTTGGTGAAGCTTCTTCATTGGCTGTATTAATGTTCATAATGTTGCTTGGCTTAGTAATTGTATACGGACGATTAATGGTGAAGAGGGAAGTAAAATGAACCGGAAAAAAATGTGGATTTTTATAATATATGTGCTGATAGCGCTGATAGTAATCATTGCTGGATTTCCGTTTTTATGGATGGTTTCTACTTCAGTAAAACCAGACAATGAGATTTTAATGGGTGTCCCTAAATTTTTACCAAACCATTTCTATTGGAGATCCTATGTGGATGTTATGGTGAGTGGAAAATTCCTGACATACTTTGGAAACAGTATGAAAGTTGCAGGTATAACTACGGCTATAACTATGGCTATTTCTATTTGTGCTGGATTAGCTTTTGCAAGATTTGATTTTATCGGACGCAGAAAATTCCAAATATTTGTGCTCTTTGCCCAACTATTCCCACTAGTGCTTCTAATTACGCCGTATTTTAGAATAATGGGTGCTTTACATATACTAGATAGTCATTTGGCACTGTACATGGCTTATACTTCATTTGTATTGCCATTTAGCATTTGGATGCTTACCAATTACTTCAAAAGTATTCCTGACGACATGGAACAGGCTGCTATGATTGATGGTTGCACAAAGATTCAAGCTTTTGTTTGTGTAACCTTACCTTTAGCAGCACCTGGCATTGTAGCTACTACCATCAATGCTTTTACTTTAGCATGGAATGAATTTCTTTTCGCACAAACATTCATAAATTCGCCAGCTCTCAGAACACTCCCTATTGGTTTGAGGTCATTTATGGGGCAATATGACACCCAATGGAATTTGTTGATGGCTGGTTCGGTAATTAGTGCTATTCCAGTAATCGTTCTATTTATGTTTCTTCAAAAATATCTAATAGCAGGACTATCTAACGGCGGAGTGAAAGGGTAATGAAAATTGTAGTAGCCCCAGATTCATATAAGGAATGTCTATCTTCGATGTTGGTAGCAGATGCTATTGAAGCAGGAATACGAAAAGTGAAGCCTGATACTGAGGTTTTAAAAGTTCCATTGGGTGATGGGGGAGAAGGTACGATTGCAGCTATCACCAGATCCTGTGCAGGGGAAATAATATGGATGAATTCACTAGACCCGTTAGGTAGACCGATAAAATGCCGAGTGGGTATGTTAAATTCTGGCAGGACCTTGCTTGTGGAAATGGCCAGTGCTTCTGGGCTTGACCTTCTTGCTGAACAGGAAAAAAATCCTATGCGTACGAGTACCTATGGGACGGGACTTCTGATTAAACAATGCTTAAACACAGAAGCGGAAGAAATATTGGTCACAGTAGGGGGAACTGCTACCTGTGATGCTGGAATTGGCTTGGGTGCGGCGCTAGGTGCAGTTTACCGTGATCGTGAAGGACATGAGTTGCAGCCAGTTGGAGAAAATTTGAAGCGAATTTGTGAAATAGATAGTTCAAATTTGGATAAGAGAATATTGGGAAAAAAATTTAGGGTACTCTGCGATGTGAATAATCCATTATATGGCCCTGAGGGAGCTTCGTATGTTTATTCTTCTCAAAAAGGAGCGACAAAGGAAGAAGTTATAGAATTAGACCAAGGCCTGAGAAATATGTCCTTGCTGGCTAAGGATACATTTGGGATTGAATTGGGAAAAATACCAGGAATGGGTGCTGGCGGCGGTGCTGCAGCGGGATTAAAACTCTTCTTAGGCGCGAAAATAGTGCCTGGGATAGAAGTGGTTTTAGAAATGCTCAAGGTAGAAGATAAAATTCTTACAGCGGATTTAGTTATTTCTGGAGAAGGGAGAACGGATGCCCAAAGTAAAAATGGAAAAGTAATTAGTGGACTTGGACGTCTATGCCAAAAACATGGCGTGCCATTACTAGTGTTATCTGGAAGCTTGGGTGAAATTTCCCAAGATTTATATGATATAGGCATTAGTGCGATTTTTGCGATTCAAGAGAAACCAATGACTTATAAAGAATCAATTCGAAATGCTTCAGAACTGATAACAGGGACTACAGAGAATTGTATAAGACTTTTTCAGTCAAAAAAATAGTGCAATCAGTTTAGGCTTTTATAAAGAAGATGGTGTGATGAGGGAGGAATTTCCTATTGTTACCGCATAGCAAGAATAAAGAAGGAATCTAAGGATATAGCAAGAAGTAGCAAGTAGCGAAGATTAAATAGTTATTTGGAGGGAAGTGCTATATGGATACGATTGAAAGAAACTTGGCCTATTTCAAGGAAAAACATAAAGATATCTATGAGGCCTATGTTGCCTATGGGAAGACCTTACATGAACAAGGTGGCCCCCTTACGAGAAGACTAGGTGGCTGGTCAAGATTGCCACTTCGACGAGTTGTCAAAATCCATATGCGCTGAAAACGCATATTAGAAAAGCATTGAAGAGTGGTTGCACTCGTGAAGAAGTTGAACATGCGATTCTCCTTACTGCACCGACAGCTGGCTTTCCTGTGATGATGGAAGGATTGCTGGTTTTACAAGAAGCGTTAGGGGATACGGATGAAATCGTGATGACAGAATAGAAGATGTGAGATGACAAGGAGGCTTTTAGGGGTCTTCTTGTTTTATTTGACAGGATACTATACTATACTAATAGAAATTAACCTTTAGGAGAAAAAGATGTATAAAAAGATAGCGATTCTATTAGCAGTTATATTCATCATCGGTGCAAGTGGATGCAGTGACAAAGAAAGGCCTGAGAAGGAAAATCCTAGCTCAGAAGATTTTTTTGGACAAGAGCAGGATACGACACCTGTAAAAGCGGTTGAAGTAAAAGATGAAGCAATGCTACAGTCGGTTTGGCAGGATTTACTTTACGACTCCATTACGAGTATTGGCAACCAAGAAAGTTTTGCTTCAACAAGCGAGCTCAGTGTTGAAACCATCGCGCAGTATGCTTTCTTTCGATACCAACGAGATTATGGCGAAGAAGCCCTAGAGCTTGGTGAAGATCAAAGAAAGCGAATTAAGGAGTCACAGATTCTGGAAATATCGGAACGGTATCTTGACCGTGAGGAATTAGATTTTTCAAAAGTTAGTGAACTTGATTATAGCTATCTTCCAGATGAAAAGGCGTTTGGCTATTATATGTCGATAGAAGAACCCACTGACTATACGGAAAATACAGCTTGGGGAATCCGGTTTGACAAGTTGGAACAATTATCCAATGGAAGATATAGGGCTACTTTAGTGGACTATGTAGACCAAGAAGAAGCCTTAGTAGAAACCTATTGGCGGTATGAACTGGGACGCAGAGAAGACGGAAGTTGGTATTTCATCAGCGGGACCAAGGAGCACCCAGATAACCACCTGGTGAAGATTGAAGGAAACTATACAGAGTATACATCAATCGGCGGCCATGAAACATCAGGTGATTCGAATTTTGTAGCACAATTAGATGAAAACCGAGCTTTAGTAGTGGGACAAAAAAAAGAGGAAAATGAATATGTAAGTTACCTAGGCGTCTTAAATCTAAAGGACATGAGTATGGTAACGGAAATAGAGATCGAGGTAAAATACGGAGTCAGCTGGCAAGATGGGCAGATTATCGTGAAGGGAACGGATGCAGTCGTTGTATTGGATGATTCCTTAAAACAAAAGCAAAAGATTATGCTCCCAATAATTCTCAAGCAGGCCATTGACCAGGGTACTACGTATGACGATTCAAATAATATTGTTCATTTCTTTCGAGATTACGATATTTCGCCAGATTTACAACATTTTTGCTATGCAGACGAAGAAGGATTGAAACTATTGGATGCAGGGAGTGAGGAAGTGCTACTTCTTAGTAAGACACTAGATTTAGGTTACGATCTACTACCCTACTCCTACTATATTGATTGTCATTTCGTTTCGGGAGGCAACAAGATCCTTACGGCAATGAGCGGCTATGAAGAGCTTTACGACAGATACCTGTATGATCTTGAAAACATGAGTGGACACTTATTAAAGGTAGGGGAATATGGATATTCTGCCTATCTTTCCGAGGCAGGGCAATTGCTCATAGCGACTAGCGAGTCGAACCTCATGCTGTATGACTTAGCCAAAGAAGAAAAGCGCTCCCTTGATACCACAGAAGTAAAAGGCGCACAAGAAGACATCTCTCTGATGTATGCTGATTCGGGTCAATTTATTGCTTATGCAACTACAGAAGCCGAAACCTATACTACCTATATACATAGGATAGACACGGAAACAGACCAGATAGAGGCCAATATCCTCAAGATAGAAGAGGCCTCGGTCAATTTGATTGCTGTTTTGAATGATGGCAGAGTATTGGCTGCTTACTACCGCTATCCCAACGAATATGGTTATATTTTGAGCACAAAAGAAGAATAATGTCAGACCGTTCTAACATAAAAAATTCTTTTAAAAATATTGTCTAATAATTGTCTAATTTTTTGCATTTTCCTAGTCTGGGTGTATAATTATATTACAATCCAAGGATAACCTAATGCTCTAGTTACAAAGTTTGTTGATAGGTAAAAAGCGAGGGAAGCCCTTGCTGGTTAAGTGTTAATGGAACCGAGTAGTTTAGTGGTTAGTTTCTTGCTTGGATGTAACTGTAAAGTACAAGGCGCTAGATGAATTCTAGTCGTGGAACCTATGGAAATACGGAAGCAGCCATGTTGGGTAAAAAAAGAAGCTGGGAAGAGCAAATGAAGTTTCGTTGGATTGGGGAGCAGTCATAGGGCTGCTCCTTTTTTTGTGCCTAAAAATGGATGGAAGAGGCAACTCGCTTCTTTACATTCTGGAATTCTGGTTGTACAATTTAGACATAGGACGTAGGTACGAGTTTATGGAGGAGGAAATCACGTGGATAATGAAAAGATGCACCCCATTGTGGACTTTGAAGAAGATAGGTTAGTCGAAGTTACTGTCAATGGGAAAAAAATGATGGCTGCCAAGGATAAACCCATCGCAGCCGCTTTGTTTAAAGCAGGCGTGGATGTATTTCGCATAACAGAAAAGTTAAAAAGCCCACGGAGTTTATTTTGCGGCATTGGTCAGTGCAACGACTGTGTTATGGAAGTAAACGGCATTCCGAATGTCAGAACTTGCGTCACGATGGTTGAAGAAGGCATGGTCATCAACACGCAAGAAGGCTTGGGAAAGATAGGTGAGCTTGAGTGAAAAAAGCGGAGATATTGATTATTGGAGCTGGACCAGCAGGACTTGGTGCAGCCATTGAAGCTTCTAGACTAGGAGCCAAGGTTATATTGTTGGATGAAAACAAAAAAGCCGGTGGTCAATTGTTTAAGCAAATCCATAAATTCTTTGGAAGCAAACAGCACTATGCTGGGGTGAGAGGATTCCAAATTGGCGAAGAACTATTAAAACAAGCTAAGGATTTAGGTGTTGAGGTGATGTTAGACGCAAGGGCTCTTGGACTTCTAGATGATGGATCTATGGCTGTGCTGGATAAGGGCAGGCTAACACATATCGGTGCCAAAAAAATTATTCTTGCGACCGGAGCAAGAGAAAATGCTGTTTCCTTTCCAGGCTGGACCTTGCCAGGTGTTATGACAGCTGGTGCAGCGCAGACCTTTAGCAATGTGTACGGCACGCTGGTGGGAAAGAATATCCTGATGGTAGGGACCGGAAACGTCGGCCTTATTGTAAGCTACCAGCTGATGCAGGCCGGAGCTACTGTAAAAGGACTAGTCGAAGTCGTCCCCAGAGTGTCTGGATATGGGGTACATGCAGGAAAAATAAAGCGGGCTGGTGTCCCTATTTGGACTTCCCATACGGTTGTTGAGGCAAGGGGAGATAAGCGCGTTCAAGAAGCAATCATCGCGCAGGTAGATGAAAAATTCAAGCCGATTCCTGGAACGGAACGCTCCCTAGAAGTAGATACCATCTTGTTAGCAGTAGGTCTAACCCCAAAAGTAGAGTTGGCGAGGATGGCCGGTTGCAAGCTTACCGTTGAACCAGCTCTAGGGGGCCACCTTCCCCTACACAATGAAGAAATGAAAACCAGCAACCAAAATGTCTATGTCTGTGGCGATATTGCCGGTGTGGAAGAAGCGAATACAGCGCTGGATGAAGGACGATTAGCAGGTCTATCGGCAGCTAGAGCTTTGGGCTATGGTGATGAAGTCACGGATGCAAGGAAGGAAGAATTCAATGCGGGGCTTTGCGCTTTACGCATGGGAACATTTGGCGAAAAACGACTGGCCTGTAAAGAAAGAATCATGAAGGAGTGGAGCTGGTGATGAGTAATAGTTTAATAGAAAAAGGGTATATCGAAGTCGAGGATATCTTGGAGGATATAAACTATCCAAGCAAAGAGCGTTTCACAAAGGGTCCGGTCGCCATCATTGAATGCATGCAAGAGATTCCTTGTAATCCCTGTAAGGATGCTTGTCCACATGGCGCAATTGTCCTAGATGGCTTGGTTAAACGTCCCCAACTTATTGAGGAAAAATGTATTGGTTGTGGACTTTGCATAGCAGCTTGTCCCGGACAGTCCATCTTTGTCGTAGATAAATCGAAAGAGGTAGGTAGCGTAACCTTTCCCTATGAATATCTTCCCATCCCAGAAGTTGGTATGGAAATTATTGCAGTAGATCGTTCTGGAAAAGAGGTCTGCGCTGCCAGTGTAATCAAGGTGGTGGATTCCAAAATGATGAATAAGACTAGACTCGTTACCATCCGTGTACCAGTGGATAAAGTAGACGAAGTGCGTTTTATGAAACGCTTGGGAGCAGGTGAGTAGAATGGACAAGAAGAGTGAAATTATCTGTCGTTGTGAAGAAATAAGCAAGGAAGAGATTGAAGCAGCCATTGCCGATGGACGAACTACAGTTACTGGCATCAAACGCCAAACTCGAGCTGGCATGGGTGCATGCCAAGGCCGGACTTGCTCTAAACTGATTATGCGGATACTACAAGAAAAAGGGGTACGGGATATGAAAGATATAGACATAGATACCCCGAGAAGTCCGATTGTACCTGTGGCGGTAAAGAGCATATCAAGCGAGGAAGAATAGAGGTTGAGAAAACACAATGAATAAATTTGAAGCAATTGTAGTAGGAGGTGGCTATCCCGGTTGCTCCATCGCCTACCATTTATCCAAAGCTGGAGTCAAGACTTTATTGCTAGAAAAAAAAGAGATTTCCAGTGGCGCGTCCGGCGGGAATTTCGGATGTATTCAGGTGCAGGATGCCAGTTTGGGACTTAGTCTAGATCTGACCATGAGGAGCTTCCCGAGAGTCATGAACTATGAACAGGAATTGCAAACCGACTTAGAACTTACCTCGGTTGGTTCCTTAATTGCGGCTGTCAATGAAGCGGAGATGCAAGAACTGGACACCTTATATCGTGGAAAGATTGAGGGCGGACTAGATATTCATATGTATGGCCCGAAGCAGCTGAAAAAGGCTGAGCCTAATATGAATGTGGACAAGTTTTTGGGAGCCACGTATTTTAAACAAGGACGTTTGAATCCATTTAAACTAATGTATGCCTTTTTGCGAAAAGGTAGAGAGTATGGCCTTAGCGTACAAGAGCAGACCAGAGTAAAAGAACTCTATATGGAAGGCGGTAAGGTGAAGGGTGTGACCCTTACCAGTGGGAAGACCATTTTTGCACAACAGGTCATCATAGCAGCGGGTGCTTGGACCAAGGAACTCTGTAAGACGGCAGGACTACTGGTACCAATTGAATACGTAAGAGCAGAAGGTTTTGTAAGTGAAAAGCTCAAGCCCTTTTTGAATAATTACTATTCATCTGCTTCCTTTTTTACGGAAGCACATGACGTGGATGGTGTGGGAATGAGCTTGTGCATGGGACAGACTCAGTCTGGGAACCTATTGATTGGTGAGACGAGTAAGCCTGGCAACGTACTTCCAGATGACGCATCAAGACGTAGCTCGTATGAGCATTTTATAAAAACCAAGGAGGCGCTCAGCGAATATTTCCCTGCCTTGAAGGATATGAATCTACTACGGGCTTGGTCTACGGTATCTCCCTATACGGATACCATGGAGCCAGTATTGGGACAAGTAGGCCCGGAAGGGCTACTGGTAGCAGCAGGCTTTAAGAGTTGCGTTATCATGACAGCTGTAGTCGGTGACATCATGACTGATTTGGTTACCAAAGGCGATACCTTCTGCGACCTATCTGGTTTCAATGCCCAAGTTAGGCCGCTTTAATACAATTGCTAGAGCCTATATTTCAAAAAAAGGGAAATGTTCCTTTTTTATGAACCTAATTAGATGCTGCTTATACTAGGGGTTACCACGGAAGAGGACCAAAAAATGATGAAACTACGAAAAGCCAAACCACTCTATATTCAGGTTAGAGATCTTTTGGTACAAAATATTATGAGCATGGAACCAGGTAATAATCGTTTACCTTCCGAGGAGGAATTAACAAAACAATTGGGTGTTAGTCGCTCTACTGTGCGTGAGGCGATGCACGATTTGATCCTCCAGGGCGTAGTAAGCAAGAGACACGGAAAAGGGAATTATGCCCATCCGGCAGTACTCAAGGTACCTTACCGCATCGACTACGATCCGGATTTTAGATCCTTGCTAAACGATCCAGATAAAACGCTTAGCATTAAAGCAAGCCCCTACAGTACTGCTCCTGCTTCAGAAAAGATGGTGAAGAGGTTGCCTTCTGCGGCTGGTGAAGAGGTCTATCGCTGGGACTGGGAATACTATCTGGATGACACGCTCTTTGTAATTGCGACAGAAGAGATTCCCAAAAAGTATTTTTTGCGTGAACCGCAAGATAGCGACGAATTCTCCGTCAAAGAATTTGTAGCCAACTACTGTGACAAGGATTTGGCCTATTTTATATCTTGGATTAATGCTAGTGAACGGCCTCAAGTGGCCGCACGCTTTGGGGTTAGCCAGACAATCATACAGGATTGGGAGGAAGTCTACCACGATATTGAAGACCACGCAATCTGCTATTGTGAAGTTTATTTTAATCCGGAATGCCTAGAGGTTGCCCTGTTGACCTCCCTGTAGTGTTTTGGTGATTAAATGGTTACGGTGCTAGGTCAATTGGGTCTATCCAGTTGCATCTAGTGCCGTTTTCTTTTTATCATGAATTGATTGGAAAACAGCCTCATTCTGGAGCCTACAGAAGCAGATGTCCGTGATGGAAGAGCCATTTTTGGTTTAAGTTGTTAGACATATAGACATTAGGCAAGAAGTTTGGTATACTTCAAACATAATATGAGTAGAAAAGACTCTGTTATTTGCAGGATTTTCAACTTTCGCATAGAATTAGATATATAGTTGTTAAACATCTGAACAATGACAGGAAGGCGAGGGAGAAATGATTGTAAACAGACAACCCCTATACATGCAGATTGTGAATGAGTTGGAGAGCCGGGTCGAGAATGGTCTATATGAAGATGGGGCAAGATTGGCATCAGAACCAGACTTGGCGGAAGAGTTTGGTGTAAGTAGAGGTACACTGCGTGAAGCATTGGGCATCTTAGAAAAAGACGGATATTTAATTAGAGAACACGGAAAAGGTTCTTTCATACGCACAAAGAATAAGGTATTTGCTGGAATTGAGCGCTTAGAAGCACTGACTGAGACCATCCGCAATGCTGGCTATGAAGCAGAAGACGAGGTTCTAGAAATTCGTGAAGAAGAATTATCCAAGTCAGAATGCAAGATGCTAGATCTTGAACCTAAGACCAGAGGCTTTGTGGTTGAAAGTCTGAGAAAAGCGAACGGTGTTCCGGTGATTTATTGCTACGATGTAATACCTGCTTATGTGGTCAATGACAGTCTGAAAAAAATGCAGCAGCGAGCTGAATTCGAATGTATGACAGAGTTTTTAAAAAATGCTACTGAATATACACCATCCGAATATGATAGTACATTGACGGCTGTACTAGCAGAAGCACCATTGACAGATCTTCTCCAAGTGAAGGAGAACGCTCCGCTAATTAAAATGAGTGGAGTAATTTTGGCCTACAATGGCAGACCCATAAACTATGGAGTTCAGTATTTTAATGGGGATGCCTACCAATTCCGATTGGTTAGGAAATAGATTTTACTTCAAAAAGAGAGTTTGAAAGGGGATTGCGATGAGTATTGATTACAAAAAGATTTTAGAGCTGTCTGAAGGCTACAAAGAGGACATGACTCAGTTCCTGCGCGACATGATTGCCATTCCGAGCGAATCTTGTGACGAAGAAAAAGTTGTCAAAAGAATCGCCGAGGAAATGGAAAAAGTTGGTTTCGATAAAGTAGAAATCGACCCCATGGGTAACGTTTTAGGTTACATAGGTCATGGCCCGCACCTGGTAGCATTGGATGCGCATATTGATACTGTTGGCATCGGTGAAATCAAAAACTGGGAATGTGATCCTTATGAAGGCAAGGTTGTCGGCGATGAAATATGGGGCCGAGGCGGTAGCGACCAAGAAGGTGGCATGGCTTCCATGGTTTACGCAGGTAAAATTATTAAGGATTTGGGACTTGAAGATGAATATACTCTTTTGGTAGCAGGTACTGTTCAAGAAGAAGACTGTGATGGCCTATGCTGGCTGTACATGATCGAACAAGGCGGTATCAAACCGGAATTCGTAGTTTCTACGGAACCTACAAGCTGCCGCATTTATCGTGGCCATAGAGGAAGAATGGAAATTAAGGTAGAAGTTACTGGTATTTCTTGTCATGGCTCTGCGCCGGAACGTGGCGACAATGCAATTTACAAGATGGCACCGATTATTAATGAGCTGAGAGCTCTAAACGAAAACTTACATTACGATGAATTTTTGGGTAAAGGAACCTTGGCTATATCTGAAATTTTCGGAAAAACACCTTCTCGTTGTGCAGTAGCCGATGGTTGTACTATCTCTATCGATAGAAGACTTACGGATGGCGAAACATGGCAAGAAGCATTAGAAGAAGTAAGAAGACTGCCGAGCGTGAAAGAGGCAGGAGCAGTAGTTAGTCTTTACAAGTATGAAAGACCTTCTTGGACTGGCTTAGTTTATCCTACGGATTGTTACTTCCCAACATGGGTAATTCCAGAAGAACATCCTGCAACGCAGACGTTGGCAACAGCGTATAAAGAACTCTTTGGTGAAGATCCAGTCATCGACAAGTGGACTTTCTCAACCAATGGCGTAGCCATTATGGGAAGACATGGTATTCCGGTAGTCGGATTTGGACCTGGCCATGAGGACCAAGCGCATGCTCCTAACGAAAAAACTTGGAAGAGCGAGTTGGTGAAAGCTGCAGCTATGTATGCAGCGATTCCCATCAACTACACCCAGAACTTTGTTAAATAATTATTAATTTAATTTTAGGAGGATATTATGAAAACGTTATTCAGAGGAAAGCACTTTATTACCTTGCAAGAGTGGTCCAAAGAAGAAATTGATACCTTGATGGAAGTCGCGTTCGATTTGAAGAAAAAATTTGCGATGCGCGAGTTGACACCCCTCCTTCCCATGGAGACGGTATTTCTGATGTTTTTTGAAGCTTCTACCAGAACAAGAAACTCTATGGAAGCCGGCGCTACCCAGTTGGGCGCACACGCACATTTCCTAGATACCAGCACCATGCAGATTTCTCACGGTGAAGTAGCCAAAGATACGGCAAAGATACTAGGTAGCTACGGTCATGCCATTGCTTGTAGAAACTGTTTCTGGGGAATCGGAAATCAATATATCCGTGAAATGGCTGCTCACTCTCCAGTGCCTATTTTAAACTTGCAGTGTGACTTATATCACCCCATGCAAGGCGCAGCTGATTTAATGACCATGATCGAGAAACTAGGCGATCTCAAAGGCAAAAAAGTCTCCATCATTTGGGCCTATGCGACTAGCCACAAGAAACCTATTTCGGTACCACTTACGCAGGCACTTTTATTCCCGCGGTATGGTATGGAAGTTACGCTAGCATATCCTGAGGGATATCCACTTCCCGACTGGGCCATTGAGCAAGCAAAACAGAATGCTCTTGAAAACGGTGGAACCTTCCGCATCACCCATGATATTGACGAAGCTTTTCGCGATGCAGATGTAGTTATTCCTAAAAACTGGGGTAGCTGGGTTGCCGACCAAAGTGAAGCAGTTGTCGATGATCGTTTGGAGTCAAATAAAGACTGGAAGTGTACTCAAGCAAGAATGGACATGACCAAAGATACATGTATATATATGCATGCCTTGCCGGCTGACCGGAATAATGAAGTAGAAGATTCCGTAATTGACGGACCAAAATCTGTAATCTACGATGAGGCAGAGAATAGATTGCATACCGCAAAAGCTGTCATGGCTTTAACGATGGGCGGCAGATAAATTTAAGTGAACAAACATCTTTTTTATGGGGTTCCGGTTTAAATTCATTTAAACTGGAACCCTCTCCACCATTCAAGAGGAGGTTTACCCGTGAGTGACAAAATGAGACAGATTCCTTTTGGACAGTTGCTGGACTGGTGCTTGCAAGAATATGCGAGCGAATCAGCAATTTTCGGCATCCCCAAAGAGAAGTTTTATCGAACTGAAAATGAGGGTATGAAGTTGTTTGGAGAAAAACTAGCAACTCCAATCGGCCCTGCTGCAGGACCAAACACGCAGCTTGCCCAAAATATTGTGGCATCCTATCTTGCTGGCTCAAGATTCTTTGAGCTGAAAACCGTACAAATTTTAGATGAATTAGAATTTCCCAAACCTTGTATTCGCGCAGAAGACGAATGCTATAACACGGAGTGGTCTACGGAACTTTCCGTACAAGGAGCGTTCGAAGAATATGTAAAAGGTTGGTTTCTTTTGTATGTTCTAGAGCGAGAGCTGGGATTGGGTAAAGACAAGTCTTTCGTATTTAATATGAGTGTAGGATACGATTTGGAAGGCATAAAGACGCCCAAAGTGGATGCTTATATTGAAGGTATGAAAAATGCCAGTGACACGAATATTTTTAAAGAGTGTAAGCAGACTTTGTTAGATCGTATTGATGAGTTTGAAAATGTGGACGCTTCCTATGTACAAGCAATCAGTCCTAATATTTGTAGCTCAGCAACTCTCTCTACAATGCACGGTTGCCCACCTGAAGAAATTGAATCGATTACCCGCTATTTATTGGGTGAAAAGAAACTCAACACCTTTATTAAGATGAATCCAACGCTGTTAGGCTATGACTATGTGAGAAAAGCTTTTGATGACATGGGTTATGACTATATTGTGTTGAAGGAAGAATCATTCACCCATGACCTGCAGTATGCCGATGGCATCGCCATGGTGCATCGCATTATGGACTATGCCAAGGAGTTGAACCTTGGTTTTGGTGTGAAGCTATCCAATACCCTACCTGTTCAGATTAAACGTGGAGAATTACCTGGCGACGAGATGTATATGTCCGGCCGGTCTCTCTATCCTTTGACTATCAATCTAGCGACTCGGGTAGCCACAGAATTTGATGGAAAGCTACCGATTTCTTATTCTGGTGGGGCTGATGTTTTCAATATTAAAGCTATTTACGATGCTGGTATTGGGCCAATCACCTTGGCAACGACGATCTTAAAGCCGGGTGGTTATATGAGACTGAACCAGATGGCTGCCTTGTTTGCTGATACACAAAAAGCAGATATCATTGATGTTAAGGCACTTAAAAAGTTGGCTGACGAGGCTTTTTCGAAAGAAACCCACCGCAAAGAGTTTAGACCTGTTGATTCAAGAAAGACGGATTTAGAACTACCTTTATTGGATTGCTTTATTGCCCCTTGTACTGTGGGCTGCCCCATTGAACAAGATATTCCCCAGTATTTAAAACTGGTTAGTGAAAAACGCTATGATGAGGCCTTTGAGGTAATTACCACTAAAAATCCTCTTCCGGGGATAACCGGTACTATCTGTGATCACCAATGTATGTTCAAATGTACACGACTAGATTACGAAGAGTCTTTGGCTATACGAGAAATGAAAAAAATCGCTTTTGACCATGCTGCCAAAGCTTCTATCGAGAAATTGACTCCAGCTTCCTTAACTGGTGATGCGAAGGTCGCTGTGATTGGTGCTGGCCCAGCAGGCCTGGCCGCCGCTTGGTTTTTAAGAAAAGGTGGATTGAATGTTACGGTAATGGACAAGGAATCTGAAGCAGGCGGTACGGTACGGTACGTAATTCCAGATTTTAGAATTCCAACAGAAACGACGATGACAGATGTAGAAATGATTCGTAAAGCAGGTGTGGAATTTAAATTGGGTGTGAAACCTGAATTTTCCCTAGAGGACCTAAAGAAAGAATATGATTATGTCTTTTTAGGAATGGGTGCTTGTAAGGAAAATAATATTAAGCTGTCTCACAGCGATGTGAACGTTCTAAATGCCATCTCCTTCTTGAAAGATTACAAACAAGGCAAAGAGTTTGATTTAGGAGAACACGTAGTCGTAGCAGGCGCTGGTAACACAGCTATGGATACGGCAAGAGCGGCCACCAGGCTTCCAGGTGTGAAAGATGTATCCATTGTGTATAGACGTACTAAAAAACAAATGCCGGCGGATGCAGAAGAGCTGAAGATGGCACTAGAAGACGGCGTACTCTTTAAAGAACTCTTGAATCCGGATTCCTTGAGCGATGGAAAATTACATTGCGCTGTAATGGAGCTGGGAGAATTAGATGAGAGTGGTCGTAGACGTCCAAAAGCAACGGGCGAATTTGTAGACTTGGCTTGCACTACGTTGATTTCATCGATTGGTGAAAAAGTGGATGATGCTTTACTCACTCGATTGGGTATTGGGACTGAAAACGGTCTAGCCAAACTCTCGGTTACTGGCGAGACTAGTGTGCAGAATGTCTACCTGGGTGGGGATATGAAGAAGGGCCCATCTACTGTGGTTAAAGCGATTGCGGATGCAACAGCTGCCGCCAAAGATATTCTTGCTAAAGAAAAGATTGAGATAGACTTGTCTATTAAAGGATTTGATCTAGGAGAAGAGAAGATATGGGAACGCAAGGGTAATTTGGAACTGAGAAAAGAAGCCACATCCGAGGGCGAACGTTGCCTGGGATGTCAAGAAGTATGTGAGATTTGTATGGAGGTTTGCCCCAATCGCGCGAATGTTGCGGTAGAAATTGATGGCAGAGTCCAAATCATCCACATTGACGGGATGTGCAATGAGTGTGGCAACTGTGAAATCTTCTGTCCATATAGCGGGGCACCGTATAAAGAAAAATTCACTTTGTTTTGGAGTGAAGAGGATTTCCAGAGTTCAGAGAATAAGGGATTCCTACTGTTAAGGGGTGGTGCTAATCCTAAGTTCAAGATTCGTTTGGAAGAAGAAACGGTCATTGAATTCGACGATACTGGAAAGTGTGATGATGCATTATTGGATGCGGACATTGCGTCATTGATTTATCAGTGCTATCTCGATTATTCTTGGCTCTTTTCCGAATAACTGAACGTGAATGATAAGTGTAAAACATCATAGACACGACATGGAAAAAGGGCTGAGATAAATTCAGCCCTTTTTTTGAAAAGTATGCATTTTTGGAAGGAGTTTTTTCTGTTTTTACGAATATACTATATGTATAGATGTTTAACAAGAGAATGGAGGCAACGATGTTACTTATTGGAAATGGTCGACTGATTACTAGGGACTCGGAAAATCCTTATTTGGAAAACGGAGCGATAGTGATTGAAGGCAACAAGATTAAAGCAGTCGGTGCGACGGCAACGCTAAGAGCGAAGTATGCAGAAGCAGAATATATGGATGCCAGGGGAAGACTTATCATGCCGGGCATGATAAATGCGCACCAGCATTTTTATAGTACGCTGGCTAGAGGAATGGCCAATGATGTTCCTCCTGCACGAAAATTTAGCGATATTCTAAATAACCTTTGGTGGAAGCTAGATAAACTGCTGACCTTGGAAGATGTGTATTATAGTGCTGCTGTTCCCTTGATTGAGGGGATAAAAAATGGTGTAACTACGGTGATGGACCACCATGCTAGTCCCTATCACGTAGATGGTTCACTAGGTATGATCATGGAGGCAGGAAAAGATGCTGGCGTTCGCCTTTCGACCTGCTATGAGGTATCTGATCGTGATGGAATAGAAATAGCAGAGGCGGGTATCCGGGAGAATATGGCGGCTATCCGAGCTGGTAAGGCAGATGACTCCGATATGTTTAAAGGGATGTTTGGTTTGCATGCATCGATGACCATTTCGGATGAAACAATGGATAAATGTTTGGCAGCTATGGCTGGTGAAGATGCAGGATACCATGTGCATTGTGCCGAAGGTATAGAAGATGTAGACGATGCCATAGCAAAGTACGGCAAACGTGTTATTACTCGTTGGAATGATTTTGGCATACTCAATGAGAATTCCATTGCCGTTCACTGTATTCATGTGAACGATGAAGAAATTGACATCCTAAGCGAGAGTAAAGTTAAAGTGGTGCACAACCCAGAGTCCAATATGGGCAATGCTGTAGGGTGTGCTCCGTTACTGGAGATGAAGCAGCGTGGTGTGAATCTTGGGCTCGGTACGGATGGCTATACCTTTGATATGTTTGAATCTTGGAAGGTAGGGAATATTATCCATAAGCATGTGATGCAAGATTCTAATGTTGCATGGGGTGAGTTGCCTGAGATGCTCTTTGAAGAAAATGCGAACATCGTCAATCAGCATTTTTCCGGACGTGTTGGAAAACTGAAAGAGGGCTTCTATGCAGATGTTATTGTCGTTGACTATAATCCACCCACACCAATGAATTCGGATAACCTGAACAGCCACTTACTTTTTGGGGTAATGGGCAGACAGGTTGATACGACTATCATTAACGGCAAGATCATTATGAAAGACAGAATTCTCCAAGGCATTGATGAGCAAGCAATCTATGCCAAATCCAGAGAAAGAGCAATCGAGGTCTGGAAACAGATATAAGAGTTGTAGGGAGGAGAGGTTATGGATTTTACTACTGTTGGTAAGAGTTATAAGAGGAAAGACGCTGCTGCCAAAGTGACAGGTAAGGCGCAGTACACAAGGGATATTGGCAGACGGAATATGTTGTATGCCAAAGTGAAGCGTAGCACCATCGCCCATGGCAATGTGATTCGCATTGATGCAAGTAAGGCGGAGGCTTTGGAAGGGGTAATTAAAGTATTTACACCGGACAATCTTCCCTGTGGTGTATATCCGACTGCGGGCCATCCACATAGCTTGGATCCCGCGCATCAAGATATAGCGGACAGAATGGCACTAACGAAGAAGGTACGTTTTTATGGAGATGAAGTAGCTGCCGTTGTAGCAGTAGATGAATTAACGGCTAAGAAGGCGCTAGACCTGATCGAGGTGGAATACGAAGAGCTTCCTTTCTATCTAGACGCGGAAGAAGCATTGAAGGAAGATGCAGTTGAAATTCATGAAAATAGCAAAAATATCATCGGACATAATTCTTATACGGTGGGAGATGTAGACATCCGCGAAGCATTCGCTATGGCTGACTATGTTTTTGAAGATGTATTGGAAGTAAAGCCGGTGCAGCATTGCCACCTAGAGAATCACGTAGCCTATGCCTATACAGAAGGTAATGGACGTCTTGTGGTGATGAGTTCCACCCAGATTCCTCATATTTGTAGAAGAATCCTATCTCAGGCACTAAGTATACCTGCTGGTATGATCCGAGTGATTAAGCCCATTATTGGTGGTGGATTTGGAAACAAGCAGGATATATGCATTGAACCACTAGTGGCCGCCATGTCATTGGCCCTAGGGGGTAAACCTGTTATGTATGATATGGACAGGGAAGAATGCATGAGTTGTACAAGAACGAGACATGGCGCACGCTTCTATATGAAGACTGCTGTTAGAAAAGATGGACGTTTTCTTGCAAAAGAGCTCACGACGTATGGCAATGGTGGTGCCTATGCAGCCCATGGCCATTCACAAGTAGGTAAAATGGGAGGCAATTTCTACCGTACATATCCTGCAGAACTAGCAACCAAATACGAAGGGTATACGGCCTATACGAACTGCTCAGTGGCGGCGGCCATGCGGGCATATGGTATTCCGCAGATTACGTTTGCTGTTGAATCCCATGTGGATAATATTGCCAAAGCCATGAATATGGATCCAATAAAACTACGCGAAATGAACATGGTAAAACAGGGATTCAAGGATAAATTGTCTGGTGTAACCATCAACACATGTGGTTTACCTGAAGTCATCAAGACGGCGAAGGAATACATTCATTGGGATGCCAAACGAGCAGAATATGCTCATCAAACGGGTGATAAGCGCCGAGGTGTGGGCTTTTCACTATTTAGCTACCCAACTTCTACTTGGCCGGTAGCCCTAGAAATTGCTGGAGCTCGTATGGTTATGAACCAGGACGGTTCAATCTGCCTGCAGATGGGCGCAACGGAGATAGGACAGGGTGCGGCTACCGTATTTAGCCAAATGGCCGCTGAAACCATCGGCCTTACATTTGATATGGTTCATTTTGAAGAATTTACAGATACAGATATTTGTCCGTTCGATACGGGTGCTTATGCATCTAGACAGACCTATGTCGGCGGTAAAGCAGTCAAGAAGGCTGGGCTGATTATTAAGGATAAGATCTTAGTGCGAGCGGCGGAACTTTTGAGCTTAGAAAAGGGTGATTTGGACATAGAAGGTGGATACATCATACGAATAGACAACGGAGAAAAAGTATCTAGTGTTGAAGATATTGCAATGGATTCTTACTATAACCGGCATACTGCGGATACGATTTCAACAGATATCACGGCTACGGTGGAAACCAACGGTATTGCCTTCGGTGGTAGTGCTGCTGAAGTTGAAGTAGATATTCGTACTGGACGAGTAGAAATACTCAAGCTGATAAATGTCCATGATTCCGGAAAAATCATCAACCCTGTTCTTGCAGAAGGACAAGTGCATGGCGGGATGAGTATGTCGCTAGGATATGCCTTGTCCGAGGTGATGCTGTACAATCCAAAAAATGGTGCACCCAGAAATAACAACCTGTTGGACTATAAGCTCCCGACAATCATGGATACGCCGAAATTGGATGTTGGCTTTGTGGAATTGTATGAACCGACAGGCGCATACGGTAATAAGGCACTCGGAGAGCCGCCTACCATTACGCCAGCACCTGCTATCCGGAATGCTATTTTGCATGCCACTGGTGTAACGGTGAACCAGTTGCCGATGAACCCGCAGGGATTGTTTGAGCATTTTGGTGCAGCCGGCTTAATTGAGGAGGTATAGCAAATGTACGATATTTCTAAATACAAAGAAGCGACTAGTGTCGAGGAGGCATTGAGATATTTAGGAGATGACCCCAAGAGTATAGCCATAGCTGCTGGATCCGATGTCTTAATTAAAATCAGAGAAGGCAAGTTGGCTGGCGCTAGCTTGGTCAGTATTATCAAGATTGAAGAGTTGAAGCACATAACCATAGACGACGAAGAAAATATTCATATCGGCCCCTTGGTAAATTTCACGCAGCTTGAAGAAGATGCCATTATTAAGGAACGGATTGGCTATCTGGGCAAGGCTGGCGGAACGATGGGAGGCCCCCAACTTAGAAACATCGCTACCATAGGAGGGAATATCTGCAATGGTGCTACCTCCGCAGATTCTGGTTCGACCCTGGTATGTCTAAATGCTGAACTAGTGCTTACTTCTGAGGGAGGGCAACGCATACTGCCTATTGAAAAATTCTACATTGGACCGGGAAAAGTAGACTTGAAACCGGGAGAACTCCTGACTGACATTATCATCCGGAAAGATGAATATGCCGGGTATGAAGGCAAGTATACTAAGTTTGCTCAGAGAAAATCTATGGATATTGCAACCATTGGTTGTGCTGTGATGATTAAAAAAGAAGGAAATACAATCAAAGACTTGCGCTTAGGCTATGGTGTAGCAGCACCGACACCAGTTCGTTGCCCAATAACCGAAAAATTTGCGAAGGGCCTTGAACTGACAAGGGAAAATGCGCAGGCTATTGGTAAAAAAGCGCTCGAAGATGTGAGCCCGAGGGATTCTTGGCGAGGTTCTAAAGCGTACCGAGAGCAACTCATCAAAGTGTTGGCGGAACGCGCCATCATAGATATAGCTGAAGGCGGGGGTGAATAGTATGCTAAAAAAAATCAGTTTAACAGTGAATGGAACCAAAAGAAGCGTAGAAATTGACGAGCGGGAGTCCTTGCTCGAGGTTTTGCGTGATAAATTGGGTCTTACTTCTGTAAAACAGGGATGCGGGGTCGGAGAATGCGGTGCATGTGCTGTATTAATTGACGGGATAAGCATCGATAGCTGCATCTATTTGGCTTCTTGGGCGGATGGCAAGGAAATTCGTACAGTGGAAGGTTTGGAAGTAGACGGGAAACTGTCTGAGGTACAACAGGCCTTTGTTGATGAGGGAGCGGTCCAATGTGGATTTTGTATCCCTGGTTTTGTAATTTCGGCAACCGAGCTCAAGGAAAGTGGCAAGAAATATACCAGGGACGAGGTTAGAAGAGCCTTGTCTGGACACTTGTGCCGTTGTACAGGCTACCAAAAAATCGTAGAGGCGACGGAGAAAGCGCTCGAGAAAAAGTAAACGGAAGGTACATATTATGAAAGAGATCAGATTTACTTTGAATGGAGAGAAGATGCATGCTGAGGTGGACGGAGAGCAAAAACTCCTCGGCTATTTGCGAAATGAGACGCATCTGTATAGTGTGAAGAATGGTTGTAATACTGGCCAGTGTGGTGCTTGTACCGTCATCATTGATGGAAAAGCGAAACGAGCTTGTGTGACCAAGATGGAAAAATTGGATGGTGCCGTGATTGAGACACTGGAGAATTTACACAAAGATGGGTCACTGCATCCTATTCAGAAAGCGTTTATCCAAGGTGGGGCGATTCAGTGTGGTTTTTGTACTCCAGGTATGATTATGGCCACCAAAGCCCTTTTGGATGTGAACCAAGACCCAAGTGATGAAGAAATTAAGCAGGCGTTGAAGTTTAATATCTGTCGTTGTACCGGCTATGTTGCGATTTTGGAATCGGTACGTTTGGCAGGAAGATTTCTCAGGGGTGAGGAAGAATACCATGAGCCACAGGGCGATTTGGGTGTAGGAAAGTCTCCGTATGGAAGAGATGTGGTGGCCAAGGCGATGGGCTTGCCCATCTTTGCGGACGACCGTTCTTTCGAAAATATGCTATACGGTAAATTGGTATACGCAAATAGGCCGCACGCCAAAATAGTATCCATTGATACTAGCAAGGCTGAAGCAATGGAAGGCGTAGAAACTGTCGCGACACATAAGGATATCCCAGGGTTTGACCGCTTTGGGTTAATTAACAAGAATCAGCAGATCCTAGCTGAAGATGAGGTCATTTTTGTAGGCGACCCAGTAGCAGTAGTATATGCTGAGACGCTAGAAATTGCCGAACAAGCAGCCAAACTGGTCGAGGTGGAGTATAAGGACTTACCAGGGGTGTTTACGCCCCAAGAGGCCATAGAATCGGATACAGTGTTCTTTCATGGCAAGAAGACCCTCAGTGAAACACAGGTGCACCGTGGTGACATAGAAAAGGGATTTGCACAAGCTGACGTGATCGTCGAGAATGAGTTTTACGTGCCTTTTGTGGAGCATGCTTATTTAGAACCGGAATGTGGTTTGTCCCACTATGATAGCAAGGGTGTTTTAGTCTTGTTAAGTTCCAGCCAAGGAAGCTACTCCTTTAAAACCATGATGATGGATATGTTGAAATTATCTGGGGATGAGGTACGGGTAATTGCTACCCCGGCCGGTGGAGCTTTCGGGGGTAAAGAGGAACCTACGGTTCAGTTACACTGTGCCTTGGGAACATATTTGACAAAAAGGCCAGTCAAAATAACCATGACCAGGGAAGAGTCCATTATGGCTTCTACCAAACGGCATGCTGAATGGCTAAATTACAAATTGGGTGCTAAGAAGGATGGTACACTGGTGGCCTTCAAGGGTGAAGCGCTGGTGGATACCGGGGCGTATGATTCGTTGGGAGCTCCTGTAACCTTTAGAACGGGAGTCTGCACAGCAGGCCCATATAGTATTCCCAATGTGGAAACCAAATCCACTAGTTACTACACCAACAATACGCCAGGAGGAGCCTTCCGTGGCTTTGGCAGTACGCAGGTAGCTTTTGCTTCCGAAGTGATGATGGATATGTTGGCTGAAAAATTAGGAATGGATCCTATCGACTTGCGTTTAAAGAACGCATTGAGACCAGGCTGGCAGACCATTACCGGACAGACCGTGGAACCAGGCACAGGATTGATTGGCACCATTGAGGTGGTGCGAGATTCATGGGAAAAACAAAAGGATAACTTCAAACCTTCTGGACCAAACAAGAAAATCGGTATTGGCTTTGCCTCTGCATACAAGAATGTAGGTTTAGGCACTGGCCTAAACGATAAGGCTGGGGCAGTCTTTGACCTTGTGGATGGGGAGATTACTGTATACCAAGGAGCATCTGAGATGGGCCAGGGTACAGGTATTGTAATGGGACAAATTGCGGCAACGGCTACAGGAATCCCTTACAAGGCCATTCGTGTCATTTCCAACGATACTGGTCTTTGTCCAGACGGGGAAGAAACCACAGCCTCTAGACAAGTATATATTTCCGGGCATGCCATAAAGTCTGCTGGCGAGGGATTTATGGATAACTTGAGATACTTTATCCTGAAGCACTTCGGTTTAGAAAGTGCTCAAATTCGTTATCTAACCGAAGGCATTGAAGATACTCGGACTGGAAACGTTATTTCCTGGCAAACGATTGGTGATAAGTTGCAGGAAACGGGAGAAAGCGTGCGCTTTGAAGTGGAACATTCCGCTCCGGACACCGTTCCACTACCGGCCAACAACTTGCCCAAAGAGGGAGATGACCCTCAAGAGTATAAGATTCACTCCCAATACTGCTATGCAAGCCAAATGGCTATAGTAGAAGTAGATGAAACGACTGGCGACTATAGGGTCTTAAAGATTATTGCAGCCAATGATCTTGGTAAAGCCATTAATCCAAAGCAGGTTGAAGGCCAGATTGCCGGCGGAACTCTGATGGGAGTCGGGTATGGGACTAGCGAAGCATACATACAGGAAAAAGGAATCGTAAAAACGAAGACCTTAGCCAAGTGTGGTGTTCCTAAAATTACCGATGCCCCTGATATTGAATGCTTGATTGTAGAAGAACCGGTGCTGGATGGACCATATGGTGCCAAGGGCATGGGGGAACTTCCAGTTAATCCGGCAGCACCAGCCATTGTGAATGCAATTTACAATGCTGTAGGTGTTCGTATTACTTCTTTGCCTGCCACCAAGGATAAGGTAGCGAAGGCGCTGGGGCTGTAGAATATTGATAAAAAAATAGGACAAGTAGTGGATGTTCTCACAGGCTATATACCTGTGAGAACATTTTCATTTTCTTTGATTGACAAGTAAACGAGCAAGGAGGTAATATATACGTAATTGAGATTCGATGTCCGTGTATCCAAAGGAGGAAACCATATTATGGCTAAAAAGAAATTTGAAAGAACGAAACCGCATATTAATATTGGCACCATCGGTCACGTTGACCACGGCAAAACTACTTTGACCGCGGCCATCACGATGACCTTGGCAAAAGCTGGCCTGGCTGAAATTAAGGATTATGCATCCATTGATAATGCGCCAGAAGAAAGAGAACGTGGAATCACCATCAACACTGCACACGTTGAGTATGAAACTGAGAACAGACACTACGCACACGTAGACTGCCCAGGACACGCCGACTATGTTAAGAACATGATCACCGGTGCTGCTCAAATGGACGGAGCTATCTTGGTAGTATCTGCAGCAGATGGCCCTATGCCTCAAACAAGAGAGCATATCTTGCTTTCTAAGCAAGTAGGCGTGCCTTACATCATTGTATTTTTGAATAAATCCGACCAAGTAGACGACCCTGAGTTGTTGGAATTGGTTGAAATGGAAGTAAGAGAACTCTTGACCGAGTATGATTTTGATGGAGACAACACTCCAATCGTAACTGGCTCCGCTTTGATGGCCATCGAAAAAGGTGATGGAACCAGAGAAAACGAGTTCAGTGGTCCAATCTGGGAACTGATGGATGCAGTAGATGCCTACATTCCAATTCCAGAGCGTGCTACCGACAAACCATTCCTGATGCCTGTAGAGGACGTATTCACCATTACCGGCCGTGGAACAGTAGCAACTGGTAGAGTTGAGCGTGGCGTGGTTAAAATCGGCGACAACGTAGAAATCGTTGGATTGCAAGAAGAAACCAGAAAAACGGTTGTAACTGGCGTAGAGATGTTCAGAAAGCTTCTAGATCAAGCAGAAGCAGGAGACAACATCGGCGTACTGTTGCGTGGTGTAGATAGAAAAGACATCGAAAGAGGACAAGTACTTGCGGCTCCAGGAAGCATTCATCCGCATACGAAGTTCTCCGGCGAAGTATACATATTGACGAAAGAAGAAGGCGGAAGACATACACCGTTCTTCAACGGTTACAGACCTCAGTTCTATTTCAGAACGACAGACGTAACTGGTATGGCAGATCTACCAGAAGGTATTGAGATGGTAATGCCTGGCGATAGAGTTGAGATGAGCGTAGAACTGATTACGCCGATCGCAATTGAGCCCGGACTGCGTTTCGCAATTCGTGAAGGTGGAAGAACTGTTGGCGCAGGGGTTGTATCTTCTGTAGCTGAGTAAAGAAAACATTGAGCGAGCTCAAGGAGCTCGCTTTTTTTTGAATACAAGGATTCTGTGGTAACACAAGTTCTTTATTGACACCCAAACGGGTTTATGCTAAAGTTATTCAGTGGTATAGTAACTTGGCCTTGTAGGCTTAAAATACAGGAGGTGGGATTGATGAGAGTAGGCATTACCTTGGAATGTACAGAATGCAAAAGACGAAATTACAGAACAACAAAAAACAAGAAGAATAATCCTGACAGAATGGAAATCAAGAAGTATTGTAGTTTCTGCAAAACACACACTGTTCACAAAGAAACCAAGTAGCGAGTAGGAGAGAATTATGGCTAGCAAAGAGACGAAGACCAAGAAGCCCGTCAAAAAAGTGACCAAGAAACGTTCCAGCTATTTTAAGGGCGTTTGGGCTGAACTAAAAAAAGTAAATTGGCCGAATCGAAAAGAGCTTCTGACATACAGTTATGTAGTTGTCGGCGCGATTTTAGCTTCTGCGCTATTGATTTATTTGGCGGACACCGTCATTGCTGCAATTCTTCGAGTTTTAATCTAGTTGATTGCGCAAAGCATGGAAGGTGGGAATAAGATGGATCGTGAAAAAGAGTGGTATGCAGTTCACACTTATTCAGGCTATGAAAACAATGTGAAAACCAACTTAGAGAAACGATTGGAATCCATGGGTATGGCCGAGGAAATTTTTAGAGTTGTGGTACCCACGGAAGAAGAAGTTCAGGTTAAAGATGGTAAACGCAAAACAGTCACAAGGAAAGTTTTCCCTGGCTATGTGCTGGTGGAAATGATTATGACTGATAAATCATGGTATGTTGTGCGCAACACGCCTGGTGTAACTGGATTCGTAGGCGCAGGCGCCAAACCGGTGCCACTGAGTGAGCAGGAAGTAAATAGACTGCTTGGACAGATGGGCGAAATTGCAAGAGTTTTTGAGATTGACGTAGAAGTTGGAGAAAACGTCAAAGTTAAGACCGGCCCCTTTGCCGATTTCGTTGGAAAAGTAGAGGAAATCAGTGCAGAGCAAGGCAAGATTTGGGTATTGGTATCCATGTTTGGAAGGGAAACCCCTTTGGAACTGGATTTTAATCAAGTGGAAAAAATATAGTAAAACAAATAGAAGGAGGTGTGAAACATGGCAAAAAAGGTTATTGGCTTAATTAAATTACAAGTGCCTGCAGGCAAAGCTAATCCGGCTCCTCCGGTAGGTCCTGCTTTGGGTCAGCACGGTGTTAACATCATGGCATTCTGTAAGGAATTTAATGAAAAAACATCGAATCAGCCCGGCATGATTATTCCGGTAGAGATTTCGGTTTTCGAAGATCGCTCATTCAGCTTTATCATGAAGACTCCACCGGCTCCAGTGTTGCTTAAAAAAGCAGCGGGAATCGAGAAAGCTTCTGGCGAGCCGAATAAAGTTAAGGTAGCAACTGTTACCAAAGCGCAAGTAAAAGAGATTGCGGAATTGAAAATGAAAGACCTGAATGCTGCTGATGTGGACGCTGCGATGAGTATGATCGAGGGCACCGCAAGAAGCATGGGCATCGTGGTTGAATAGTAACGTGGGAGACTAATACTCGTTTGTACCACAAGGAGGAAAACATGGCAAAAAAGGGTAAACGTTATACAGATGCACTGAAAACGTACGACAGAACAGAATTGTTTGATGCTTCAGATGCAATGAAAATTGTTAAGGAAAACGCGAAAGCTAAGTTCGACGAAACGATTGAAGCACATGTAAGATTGGGTGTTGATCCAAAACATGCTGACCAACAAGTTCGTGGAACATTGGTATTGCCACATGGTACTGGTAAAAGCAAGAAGATTCTAGTATTCGCTAAAGGCGAAAAAGAAAAAGCGGCATTAGACGCAGGCGCTGATTTTGTTGGTGCTGACGACTATGCAACTAAAATTCAAAGCGGATGGATGGACTTCGATGTAGTTATCGCTACTCCAGATATGATGGGCGTAGTCGGAAAATTGGGTAGAGTGTTGGGACCAAGAGGTTTAATGCCTAACCCTAAAATCGGCACGGTAACCATGGACGTGGAAAAAGCCATTGCTGAAGTGAAAGCTGGTAAAATTGAGTTTAGGGTAGATAAGACTTCTATCGTACACGTACCACTTGGTAAAGCATCATTCGACCAACAAAAGCTTGATGAAAACTTTGAAGGATTCATTAGTGCTTTGATTAAAGCTAAACCAGCTGCTGCAAAGGGAACTTATTTGAAAAGTGTAACAGTAAAATCCACTATGGGTCCTGGCGTGAAAATTAATCCAGCAAAGCTTACCAAATAAGAATTGACATAAACTAAGATATCTGATAATATTCAGGAGCTTAGATTTGGATATAACTAAATAGAAAGACTGTAGACGGTATGGGGCCGAAAGGCTTAATGAATCCCAACTGAGGTTTGATAAAGGCAAAGAAATAGCCTCGGACTGTCTACGTCCGAGGCTTTAGTTTTTCCTATACGAAGGAGGTGTAAACTTGACAAAGCAAAGAGAAATTAACAAAGATATCGTAAAAGAGATCCAAGGCAAACTGGAAACTGCTAGTTCTGTAGTTGTAACGGACTACCGTGGTTTGAATGTGGCCCAAGTGACCGAATTAAGAAAAGAACTGAGAGATGCAGGTGTTGAGTACAGAGTACTTAAAAATACCTTGACTCGTCTAGCAGCAAAAGAAAGTGGTATCGAAGGTCTAGAAGATACATTGACTGGCCCGAATGCAATTGCATTCTCACCAGATCCTGTTTCTGCAGCCAAAGTGTTGTATGAATTCGCTAAGAATTGTGATAAACTCGAAATCAAAGGTGGAGTATTAGAAGGAAAAGTAATTTCCACTGAAGAGCTGAAAGCTCTCTCGGAGTTACCATCCAGAGAAGTACTGCTGTCTATGGTGCTGAGAAGCATGGTAGGACCACTTACCAATTTCGCATCAGTGCTGAATGCGCCGCTTAGAGATTTAGTAGGTGTATTGAGTGCAGTGAAAGAACAAAAAGAAGCCAACGCATAAAGCGATTAGAAAATATTAAAATTAAAAGGAGAATTACAATGTCTGAAAAAGTAACCCAAATTATTGATATGGTAAAAGAAATGAGCGTTTTGGAACTGTCTGAAGTAGTAAAAGCGTTTGAAGAAGAGTTCGGCGTATCTGCTGCTGCTCCTGTAGCTGTAGCTGCTGCTGCTGCTCCTGCTGCCGCTGCTGCTGAAGAGCAAACTGAGTTTGACGTAATCCTTACCGCTGCTGGCGATAAGAAAGTTAACGCAATCAAAGCTGTTAGAGAGCTTACCGGTCTTGGACTGAAAGAAGCGAAAGCAGTAGTTGACGGAGCTCCTGCTCCAGTTAAAGAAGGCGTTTCCAAAGCTGATGCCGAAGCGGCTAAAGCTAAATTGGAAGAAGCTGGTGCAAGCGCAGAACTGAAGTAGTATTCAGAAACTCGCACCCACTTTGTTGTGGGTGCTTTTTTTTCTGTTGACAAATAGTACATGTGTGATAAGATATTAAAATGGCACGATTAGGCTGTAGTCGTGCGCTCATTTTGGCTTGCTAAGCCGGTTATAAAAGAGCAATGTGGAGTAGATTATAGAAATGCTGGGGGTGGTTAAATGGCAAATTCTTTAACTGACGTTCGTGCCGAGCGGCACACTTTTGCGAAGATTAAAGAAGTATTAGATATGCCGAATTTGATTGATATTCAAAGAAAATCCTACGATTGGTTTGTGAATGAGGGTCTTGCGGCGATGTTTCAGGACATATCTCCCATTCAGGACTTCACGGGAAATTTGAGATTGGAATTCATTGAGCATTCCATGGGAGAACCGAAATATTCTGTAGCGGAAGCACTAGAAAGGGATGTTACCCATTCTGCACCGCTGAGAGTAAAGGTCCGCCTGATCAATACTGAGACGGGAGAAATCAAACAACAGGAAGTTTTCATTGGAGAGTTTCCCCTTATGACAAGGACGGGTACATTCATTATCAATGGCGCGGAACGAGTAATCGTTTCTCAGCTTGTACGTTCACCAGGTGTGTACTACAAGATTGAAATGAACCCTGATGGAAATGACATGTTCAGTTCTACCATTATCCCCAACCGTGGGGCTTGGGTGGAATATGAAACGGATAAAGACGGATATCTGTTCACACGGATAGACCGTACAAGGAAAATACCGGCGACGGTATTATTTCGTGCGCTCGGATACTCGACAGACGCACAACTACTTAAGAGATTCAACAATGACGAACGGATTATCCATACCCTGGAAAAGGACAATACCACCTGTAAAGAAGAAGCTTTAATAGAGATTTACAAGAAACTACGCCCGGGTGAACCCCCGACAGTTGACAGTGCAGAAAATCTTCTGCGTTCTTTATTCGGCGATCCTAAACGTTACGATTTGGGTAATGTGGGCCGTTATAAGATTAATAAGAAGCTTAAACACGGTGCGCCCTTGTTTAAGAACGACGAAGATAAAAAGTTCAAGCATTATAATAGGCAGCTCGATTTAGAAGATATCACAGCTGCTATGGATTATTTCTTAGAACTTATGGATGGTAAACATGCCTCTGATGATATCGATCATTTGGGTAACCGTCGGCTGCGTTGTGTTGGCGAACTGTTGCAAAATCAGTTCCGTATTGGACTGTCTCGTATGGAACGTGTCATCAAGGAACGTATGACCATTCAAGATATTGAAGCGGTTAGTCCGCAAAACTTGATTAATATTCGCCCGGTTTCCGCAGCGATTAAGGAATTCTTTGGATCATCACAGCTGTCACAGTTTATGGACCAAACCAATCCCCTTATGGAACTAACCCACAAGCGAAGATTGTCTGCTTTGGGTCCTGGCGGTTTGTCTAGAGAACGTGCTGGATTTGAGGTGCGTGACGTACACCATTCCCACTATGGAAGAATGTGTCCTATTGAGACTCCAGAGGGTCCGAATATTGGATTGATTGGTTCTCTTGGTACCTATGGTCAGGTCAATGAATTTGGTTTTATTGAGACACCATACAGAAAAGTAGATAAAGAAAAAGGCAGGGTTACGGAAGAAATTGTATATGTAACTGCCGATGAGGAAGAAGCCTATACCATCGCTCAGGCCAATGCGCCTCTAGATGAAAACGGATACTTCGTTTCAGAAAGAGTGAATGCGCGTCATGGCGAGGATGTATTGATTACGGACCCGTCACACTGTGACTACATGGACGTAACGCCTAAACAAGTTTGGAGTATTGCTACGGCATTGATTCCTTTCTTGGAACACGATGATGCCAACCGTGCCCTGATGGGTGCGAACATGCAGCGTCAAGCAGTTCCACTACTCTTAACAGAGTCGCCCTATGTGGGAACTGGTATGGAGAAAAAGATTGCCGAAGATTCCGGTGTATGCGAAATGGCGGAAGCGGATGGCGAGATTGTACGCGTGACAGGTGATGAAATCGTGGTGCAGACGGAAAATGGCACGCTGGAAAAACATCATTTGGATAAATATAAGCGTTCCAACCAAGGTACCTGCATCAACCAGCGTCCAATCGTTAAGAAGGGACAAAAAGTTAAAGCTGGAGATGTACTCGCTGACGGTCCTGCTACCGCAGGTGGCGAACTTTCACTAGGCCGTAACGTACTAGTTGCTTTTATGACCTGGGAAGGCTATAACTACGAGGACGCGATTCTTCTATCTGAAAAGATGGTCAAAGATGATTATTATACATCGGTCCATATTGATGAGTTTGAATGTGATGCAAGGGATACCAAATTGGGTAGTGAAGAGATTACTCGAGATATTCCCAATGTGTCCGAAGAAAATCTGAAAAATTTAGATGCCACAGGCATCATCCGTATCGGTGCGGAAGTGCATCCGGGTGATATCTTGGTAGGAAAAGTAACACCAAAGGGCGAACAAGAACTGTCCTCTGAAGAAAAATTGCTGAGAGCCATTTTTGGCGAGAAAGCTAGAGAAGTCAGAGACAATTCATTAAAAGTTCCTCATGGTGAAGAGGGTATCGTCGTCGATGTGAAACGTTTCGACCGTGAAAGTGATGACGAACTACCTGCTGGCGTAAACCGATTGGTTCGTGTATACATCGCCAAAAAACGTAAAATCTCCGTTGGAGACAAAATGGCTGGACGTCATGGTAATAAAGGTGTAATTTCTAGAATTCTACCGGAAGAGGATATGCCGTATCTTCCAGATGGCACACCAGTAGACATCGTTTTGAATCCACTAGGTGTACCGTCACGTATGAACATCGGTCAGGTTCTAGAGACCCACTTAGGCATGGCTGCCAAGATCAAAGGTAAGAAGATTGCTACACCAGTATTCGATGGTGCTAGCGAGGATGATATCCACGAATGGTTGGCAGAAGTAGGCATGGACGATACTGGCAAAACGGTACTGTACGATGGTCGTACTGGATTACCTTTTGACAACAGAGTAACTGCTGGATATGTTTACATGCTGAAATTGCACCACCTTGTAGATGATAAGATTCACGCCAGAAGTACTGGCCCGTATTCACTAGTTACCCAACAGCCGTTGGGTGGTAAAGCTCAGTTCGGTGGACAGCGTTTTGGTGAGATGGAAGTATGGGCGCTTGAAGCATACGGTGCTGCGCATACATTGCAGGAAATCCTGACTGTAAAATCTGATGACGTGGTGGGTAGGGTGAAAACATACGAAGCCATAGTAAAAGGAGAAAACATTCCTGAACCAGGTGTGCCGGAATCTTTCCGTGTACTGATTAAGGAAATGCAGAGTTTGTGCCTTGATGTCAGAATTTTGAATCGCTTTGATCAAGAAATTGAGTTGAAGACAGATGATGATGACGATGACCGTAAAGATGACTCCTTGAGTTTTGACAGCAGCTATACTAAGGAAGACAAAAATGACGCCGATACCGAAGAAGAGAAGAAGACGGAAGATGAGGACGTCGATACTTCTATATTTGAGGATCTTCACTTGGATGAGGACGATACGGATTTTTCCGAGCATTTCTTGGAAATTGACTTGGAAGATGAAGAAGAGTAGTTGCTTTATTAGCGAAAGGAGTGACTTTGTTGGACGCTAACAAATTCGATAAGATTAGAGTTTCATTGGCTTCGCCTGAACAGATTAGATCTTGGTCTAGCGGTGAGGTCAAAAAGCCGGAAACCATAAACTATAGAACACTCAAACCAGAAAAAGATGGTTTGTTCTGTGAAAGAATCTTTGGGCCTACCAAAGACTGGGAATGCCACTGTGGAAAATACAAACGTGTACGCTATAAAGGTGTCGTTTGTGACCGCTGTGGTGTGGAAGTGACCAAATCCAAAGTACGTAGAGAAAGAATGGGCCATATCGAATTGGCTGCACCAGTTTCACATATCTGGTATTTCAAGGGAATCCCCAGCAGAATGGGTCTCTTGCTCGATATTTCTCCTCGTGCTTTAGAGAAAGTACTCTACTTTGTATCCTATATTGTGACAGATCCTGGTGATACGCCACTTATTCGGAAACAGATCCTGACGGAAACGGAGCACCGAGACTTTAGAAAGAAATACGGTGCAGATTTCCAAGCAGGTATGGGTGCTGAAAGTGTCCGTAAGCTACTGGAAGAAGTGGATCTCGAAAAAGAGAGCCACGAGCTGAAAGAAATTCTGAAGACTGCTACAGGACAAAAGAAGATACGGGCTACTAGAAGACTAGATGCTGTAGATAGCTTTTTGTCTTCTGGCAATCATCCTGAGTGGATGGTAATGGAAGTAATTCCCGTGATTCCGCCTGAACTGAGACCGATGGTCCAGCTCGATGGAGGCCGTTTCGCTACATCTGACTTGAATGATTTGTACAGAAGGGTCATCAACCGGAACAATCGACTGAAACGTCTGATTGATCTGATGGCGCCAGATATTATTGTGAGAAATGAAAAACGCATGCTCCAAGAAGCGGTGGATGCGTTGATAGACAATGGAAGACGAGGCAGGCCGGTAGCCGGACCAGGAAACCGTCCATTAAAATCCTTGTCGGATATGCTTAAAGGTAAGCAAGGACGTTTCCGTCAAAACTTACTCGGTAAAAGGGTGGACTATTCAGGACGTTCTGTTATCGTTGTGGGTCCAGATCTAAAAATGAACCAGTGTGGTTTGCCGAGAAAGATGGCCTTGGAACTATTTAAACCATTCGTTATGAAACGATTGGTAGACGATGGTATAGCCTATAACATCAAGAGTGCCAAACGTATGGTAGAAAAAGGTCATGATGCTGTTTGGGATGTTTTGGAAGAAGTTGCCAAAAACCACCCAGTACTATTGAACCGTGCACCTACCTTGCACAGATTGGGAATCCAAGCTTTTGATCCCGTTTTGGTGGACGGCAAAGCCATCCGCTTGCACCCGCTAGTATGTACTGCATACAATGCCGACTTTGATGGAGACCAAATGGCAGTTCACTTGCCTCTTTCTCTAGAAGCTCAGTCGGAAGCTAGGTTATTGATGCTGTCAGTTAATAACATCTTGAACCCCAAGGATGGTAAGCCAGTGGCTACGCCAACCCAGGATATGGTTTTGGGTTCATACTACCTGACAGTTGAAAGAGATGGCGCCAAGGGCGAAGGCATGATTTTCAAGGATTACACCGAAGCCATGTTGGCCTATGAGTTTGGCGAAGTAACCGTGCATAGCAAGGTGAGCGTTCGTGTCAATGGACATATGTTGAATACGACCATCGGCCGTTTGATCTTCAACTTTGAAATTCCCATTCCAGAAGAGCTAGGTTACTATAACGAGGAAATGGGCAAGAAAAAATTGGGTCAATTGGTAGCCAAGTGTTACGAAAAGCTAGGCGCCAATGCAACAGCAAACTTACTAGATGGTATCAAAGCCTTGGGTTACAAGTACTCAACAAGGGCTGGACTAACTATTTCGGTAGCAGATATTACGGTACCGGAGAATAAGAAGGCCATTCTAGATGCAACTACAATAGAAGTTGACAAAATACAAAAGCAATTCAGAAGAGGTCTTTTGAGTGAGCAAGAGCGTTATGACAAAGTAATTCGTCTTTGGTCTACGGCGACGGAAGATGTAACCGATGCCATGATGAAATCACTTGACCGATTCAACCCTGTGTACATGATGGCCAATTCTGGTGCACGTGGTAACGTACAGCAAATTCGTCAGCTGGCTGGTATGCGTGGCTTGATGGCAGACCCATCTGGTCGAATTATGGACATACCAATTAAAGCAAACTTCCGGGAAGGCCTAACGGTTTTGGAATACTTTATTTCAACACACGGTGCCAGAAAAGGTTTGGCGGATACGGCACTACGTACTGCTGACTCCGGATACCTAACCAGACGTTTGGTTGACGTTTCACAGGACGTCATCGTCCGTGAAATGGATTGTGGCAGCATAAAAGGCATCACCGTTTCCGAGATTAAAGAAGGAAACAACATGATTGAGCCGTTAGAGGAACGGATTGAAGGCCGCTATGCACTAGAAGATATTTACGATAAGAGTTCTGGTAAAGTAATTGTCAAGGGCGGCGAGATGATTGATGCAACCACGGCGGCTGAAATAGTAGACGCGGGAATCAAGCAAGTTACAATCCGCTCGGTTAGTACTTGTGAAACAGAGCATGGTGTATGTGCTAAATGCTACGGTAGAAACCTGGCAAACGGCATGAAGGTAGAACTTGGAGAAGCGGTTGGAACGATTGCAGCACAATCCATCGGTGAACCAGGAACCCAGTTGACCATGCGTACTTTCCATACTGGTGGTGTAGCCGGAGATGATATTACCCAGGGTCTTCCTAGGGTAGAAGAGCTTTTCGAAGCAAGGAAACCGAAGGGTAAAGCAATCCTATCTTCTACGACCGGTAAAGTAGCAATCAAGGAAATGGAAGATGGAAAACGAGTTGTAGAAGTTATTGGCGGCGACTCTGGACTTGAAACCTATGCGATTCCGTTCAATTCTAGACTTAAAGTTAGAAATGGTGATGTTGTTTCCTCTGGAGATACATTGACCGAGGGCTCTATCGATCCTAAAGAACTGATGAAAATCAAGGGAATTCGAGGAGTGCAGGAATACATATTGAAAGAAGTACAGAAGGTTTACCGGATGCAAGGTGTAGACATCAACGACAAGCATATTGAGATTATTGCTCGTCAGATGACACGGAAGGTAACCATCGAGGAACCAGGCGATACGGAATTGAGTATTGGCATGCAAATCAATGAAAGTAAATTGAAAAAAGCCAATGAACAGGTCCTAAAGGAAGGCGGAGAACCAGCAATTGCAAAACCGATGTTGTTGGGTATTACGAAAGCATCCTTGGCAACGGACTCATTCTTCTCAGCCGCTTCCTTCCAAGAAACTACGAGAGTCTTGACCGAGGCTGCCATTAAAGGCAAGGTTGACCCACTGATTGGTCTAAAAGAGAATGTGCTAATTGGTAAATTAATTCCTGCTGGTACAGGCCTTGAAGAATACCGTAATGTGGAAATTGAAGTGGAAGAAGAAGAAGTGGCACCACCGTTGGTGGAGGATTTTGTCGGTTCGGATGAAATCTTGGAAACCCCAGAAGCCTCGCTTGACATCTAAGTGGCTTGGTGGTATCCTAATCAAGCTGCATAATAGGAGAGTGTGTATATGTCCTTACATGAATTAAATGATGCGACTACATACGTCGTTGGCACCAAGCAAACGATAAGAGCAATCGCAGAGGGACAGGCTAAGAAAGTATTTTTAGCCAAAGACGCGGATCGATTTCTGCAGACGGAAATTGAGAAACTCTGCCAAGAGAATCAGATTTCCATAGAGGGTGTATCCACCATGTTGGAATTAGGCAGGCATGTCGGCATTGAAGTGAAGGCAGCCGTTGCCACCATCATTGGTGATGAACAATAGAAGCTAAGAAAAAGGTGAGCAGAAAGCATATTTCTGCTTGCCATTTCATTGAATGAGAGGAGGGAAAAGAATGCCTACGATTAACCAATTGGTAAAACAAGGAAGAAAATCGGCAATCAAAAAGTCAGGCTCACCAGCCCTGAAAAACTGTCCGCAAAAAAGAGGTGTTTGTACCAGAGTCTATACTACGACTCCAAAGAAACCAAACTCAGCACTTCGTAAAGTGGCACGTGTGAGATTAACCAACGGAATTGAAGTAACATCCTATATTCCTGGTATTGGTCACGTTCTTCAAGAACACTCGGTGGTACTGATTCGCGGTGGAAAAATTAAAGATCTTCCCGGTGTACGTTATCACATCGTAAGAGGAGCATTAGACTCATCTGGTGTTCAGGATAGAAAGAAATCCCGTTCCAAGTATGGAACCAAAAGACCAAAGAAATAAACTAGATTGTAGAAAAAAGAGGTGAAACGATATGCCAAGAAGAGCAGGAGTACCAAAGCGAGAAGTATTGCCTGATCCTATCTACAATTCAACAGTGTTCACCAAACTGGTAAACCAAATCATGTTGGATGGTAAGAAGGGGCAAGCCGAAAAGATTTGCTACGGCGCCTTTGATATCATTGCTGAAAAAACAGGCAAAGACGCATTGGAAGTATTTGAACAAGCTATGAACAATGTTATGCCCGTTTTGGAAGTGAAATCAAGACGTGTCGGTGGTGCAAACTACCAGGTACCCATCGAAGTAAGACCGGACAGAAGACAAACGCTGGCCATTCGCTGGATTACTAAGAACGTTCGCGCACGCGGCGGTAAGACCATGAAAGAAAAGTTAGCTTTGGAATTACTAGACGCAGCAAATAACACTGGAGCATCTGTTAAGAAGAAGGAAGACGTACATAGAATGGCTGAAGCCAACAAAGCGTTTGCCCATTACAGATGGTAATAGATAGAAGAGTAGAGCTATGCAATAGGTAGAGGAGAAAAATATGGCTAGAAAAGTTAGTTTGGAAAAAACTAGAAATATAGGAATTATGGCCCATATTGATGCCGGAAAAACGACGACTACCGAGAGAATTTTATTCTACACCGGACGGACCCACAAAATTGGTGAGGTTCATGACGGTGCAGCCACCATGGACTGGATGTCCCAAGAACAGGAACGTGGAATTACCATTACATCTGCGGCCACGACGTGTGAATGGAGAAAACATCGTATTAATATTATCGACACACCCGGACACGTTGACTTCACCATGGAGGTAGAACGCTCTCTGAGAGTCCTAGACGGCGCTGTAGCCGTTTTCTGCTCAGTCGGAGGGGTAGAACCCCAGTCGGAAACAGTTTGGCGTCAGGCGGACAAATACAACGTTCCGCGTTTGGCTTACATCAACAAAATGGACAGAATGGGCGCTAATTTCTTTAATGGCGTTAATATGATTAAAGAACGTTTGGGAGCCAATGCTGTTCCCTTGCAGATCCCCATCGGTTCAGAAGAAAATTTCCACGGACTTGTAGACTTGGTAACCAAGGAAGCAATCATTTATACAGATGACCTAGGAACGACCAACGAGAAGGTTGAAATTCCTGGAGAACTCGTGGATACGGTAGAAGAATGGCATGAATTCATGCTGGAAGCAGTAGCTGAAAGCGATGATGTTCTAATGGAGAAATATCTCGAAGGAGAAGAACTGAGTGTTGAGGAAATCAAAAACGCCATACGTAAGGCTACCCTAGAGGTTAAGATTATCCCGGTACTTTGTGGTTCCTCCTTCAAAAATAAGGGTGTACAACCATTATTGGACGCAGTAGTAGATTATCTACCTGCCCCAACGGATGTACCTTCTATTGTGGGACATGATGTAGATGATCTTGATGTAGAAGTCTTGCGTCATGCGTCAGATGAAGAACCATTTTCTTCATTGGCATTTAAAATTATGGCTGACCCCTTTGTAGGAAAACTTACATTCTTCCGGGTTTATTCCGGAGTAGCTGCCTCAGGTAGTTATGTGATGAATTCCAGCAAGGGTAAAAAAGAACGTTTCGGACGTCTGTTGAAGATGCACGCAAACAGTCGTGAGGAAATCGACGAAGTTAGAGCAGGCGACATTGCTGCTGCAGTTGGTCTGAAAAACACCAGTACTGGTGATACCCTTTGCGACATGCAAGACCAGGTAATTCTAGAATCAATGGAATTCCCCGATCCAGTTATTGACGTTGCAATTGAACCAAAAACCAAGGCAGACCAAGAAAAGATGGGTGTAGCCCTTCAGAAACTCTCTGAAGAAGACCCCACGTTCAGAATCCATACAGATGAAGACACAGGACAAACCATTATTTCTGGTATGGGAGAGTTGCACTTGGACATCATCGTAGACCGTATGATGCGCGAGTTTAAAGTAGATGCAACAGTTGGTAAACCTCAGGTTGCCTACAAAGAAACCTTGGGTAAAGCCATTCGTTCCGAAGCAAAATTTGCAAAACAATCTGGTGGACGAGGCCAGTATGGTCACGTTATCATCGAATTGGAACCTCTTACGCGTGGAACAGGATACGAGTTCATCAGTGAAGTCGTTGGTGGATCCATTCCGAAAGAGTTTATTAAACCAGTTGACCAAGGTATCCAAGAAGCCATGCAAAGTGGTGTTTTAGCTGGATTCCCAACGGTAGACATCAAGGTTCGTCTTGTAGATGGTTCCTATCACGATGTTGACTCATCGGAGATGGCGTTTAAAGTGGCTGGTTCCATGGCTTTAAAAGAAGGTCTAAGAAAATCCGGCGCGAAAATACTTGAACCCTATATGTCAATTGAAGTGGTTATGCCTGAAGAATACATGGGAGATGTTATCGGTGATATTAACTCCCGTCGTGGTAAGATTGAGGGCATGGAAGATAGAGCTGGTGCTAAGGTTGTACGTGGAGATGTGCCGCTGTCCGAAATGTTTGGATATGCAACAGACCTACGTTCTAAGACACAAGGTCGTGGAAACTACACGATGCAGTTCTCACACTACGAAGAAGTGCCAAAGAATATTGCAGAAGAGATTATTGCAAAAAGACAAGGTAAGTAATACTAAGAGTATTTTTAAAGGAGGCTATTAAAATGGCTAAAAAGAAATTTGAAAGAACGAAACCCCATATTAATATCGGTACCATCGGTCACGTTGACCACGGCAAAACTACTTTGACCGCGGCCATCACGATGACCTTGGCAAAAGCTGGCCTGGCTGAAATTAAGGATTATGCATCCATTGATAATGCGCCAGAAGAAAGAGAACGTGGAATCACCATCAACACTGCACACGTTGAGTATGAAACTGAGAACAGACACTACGCACACGTAGACTGCCCAGGACACGCCGACTATGTTAAGAACATGATCACCGGTGCTGCTCAAATGGACGGAGCTATCTTGGTAGTATCTGCAGCAGATGGCCCTATGCCTCAAACAAGAGAGCATATCTTGCTTTCTAAGCAAGTAGGCGTGCCTTACATCATTGTATTTTTGAATAAATCCGACCAAGTAGACGACCCTGAGTTGTTGGAATTGGTTGAAATGGAAGTAAGAGAACTCTTGACCGAGTATGATTTTGATGGAGACAACACTCCAATCGTAACTGGCTCCGCTTTGATGGCCATCGAAAAAGGTGATGGAACCAGAGAAAACGAGTTCAGTGGTCCAATCTGGGAACTGATGGATGCAGTAGATGCCTACATTCCAATTCCAGAGCGTGCTACCGACAAACCATTCCTGATGCCTGTAGAGGACGTATTCACCATTACCGGCCGTGGAACAGTAGCAACTGGTAGAGTTGAGCGTGGCGTGGTTAAAATCGGCGACAACGTAGAAATCGTTGGATTGCAAGAAGAAACCAGAAAAACGGTTGTAACTGGCGTAGAGATGTTCAGAAAGCTTCTAGATCAAGCAGAAGCAGGAGACAACATCGGCGTACTGTTGCGTGGTGTAGATAGAAAAGACATCGAAAGAGGACAAGTACTTGCGGCTCCAGGAAGCATTCATCCGCATACGAAGTTCTCCGGCGAAGTATACATATTGACGAAAGAAGAAGGCGGAAGACATACACCGTTCTTCAACGGTTACAGACCTCAGTTCTATTTCAGAACGACAGACGTAACTGGTATGGCAGATCTACCAGAAGGTATTGAGATGGTAATGCCTGGCGATAGAGTTGAGATGAGCGTAGAACTGATTACGCCGATCGCAATTGAGCCCGGACTGCGTTTCGCAATTCGTGAAGGTGGAAGAACTGTTGGCGCAGGGGTTGTATCTTCTGTAGCTGAGTAGTATAATGGCAATGTTGCGGCAAAAAGTCAGGGGCAGTATGCCCCTGACTCTTGCCACGTTTTAGAACTATGTTTTGATATGCGATGATGTGGGAGGTTGCTAGTCCTTTTTTCCTAAAGGAACCTAGGTTTTTCCACTGAGTATGTCCGCATGAAATACGGGCGAAGGAGGAAGTAATATGGCTAACGAGAAGATCAGAATCAGACTGAAGGCATTCGATCACAGACTTTTGGATCAAAGTGCAAATAACATCGTGGAAACAGCGAAGAATACTGGTGCAACAGTATCCGGTCCAGTACCATTGCCTACGGAGAAGAACATCTTCACCATTCTCAGATCACCTCATGTGAATAAAGATTCACGAGAGCAGTTTGAGATGAGAACACACAAAAGGTTGATCGATATTATCCAACCTACACCGAAGACGGTGGATTCTTTGATGAGAATCGACCTGCCGGCAGGTGTGGATATTGAAATCAAGCTGTAGGCAAAAGTAAAGAAAAGGATATGGAGGTGCTTAAGTATGTCTAAAGGAATTTTGGGCAAAAAACTTGGAATGACGCGAATCTTCCAAGACGGTAAGGTAATTCCTGTGACAGTAATCGAAGCAGGGCCTTGCGTAGTCACACAAATTAAAACCAAAGAAAATGACGGCTATGAGGCAATTCAAGTCGGTTTTTCTCCGGTCAAGGAAAAAAATGTCAACAAACCAGCCAAAGGCCATTTTGCTAAAGCAGGCGTAGCACCCACACGCTACCTGAGAGAATTCAGAGTGGACAATGTGGCGGACTACACTGTAGGTCAGGAAATCAAACTGGACATCTTTGAAGATGGCGAGATTGTAGACGTGATTGGCAAGAGCAAGGGTAAAGGTTTCGCAGGTGTCATTAAGAAGAATCATTTCCACTGTGGACCAATGGCGCATGGTTCTAAGTATCATAGAGGACCAGGTTCTCTAGGAGCGATGGGCCCAGCTCGTGTATTCAAAGGTAGACCCCTACCAGGACGCATGGGTGGCAACAGAGTAACTGTTCAAAACTTGACAGTTGCAAAAGTGGATGTTGACAAAAACGTTATCTTAGTTAAGGGCGCGATTCCTGGATCAAAAAAAGGTCTAGTAACTGTACGTAGCGCTGTAAAAGCTAAGTAATCTGAGAAAGGAGGAAAAAACCATGGCTAAAACAGCCGTAATGAATATTGAAGGAAAAAAAGTTAGCGATTTGGAACTTAACGATTCCGTATTCGCTGCTGAATTCAATGAAGCGACTGTACACAATGTCGTTGTGATGCAATTGGCCAACAAGCGACAAGGTACACAATCTACCAAAACCAGAGCAGAAGTAGCTGGCGGCGGAAGAAAGCCTTGGAGACAAAAAGGCACAGGTCGTGCCAGAGTGGGTAGTTCAAGAAACCCAGTTTGGAAGGGCGGCGGTATCGCATTTGGACCTAAACCTAGAGATTATTCATACACCATGCCTAAAAAGGCTAGAAGAGTGGCAATGAAATCTGTATTGTCTGACAAATTGGCTAGCGACAACTTGATTGTGCTGGATGCATTGAACGTAGAACCCAAGACCAAAGAAATGATTCGGGTTCTTGGAAACCTAAAAGTAGATAAAAAAGCGTTGGTCGTAACCAATGCAGTGGAATCTGCAGTAGTACGTTCAGCAAGTAATATCCAAGGCGTTAAGACTGCCATTGTGGATGAAATGAATGTATACGACGTAGTCAATGCAGATGTATTGATTATGACAGAAGAAGCTATTAAGAAAATTGAGGAGGTGCTGGCAAATGCGTAACCCTCAAGATGTATTGATTCGTCCAGTAGTCACTGAGAAAGCATTGCGTATGATGGAAGAAAATAAATATACTTTCTTCGTTGATACGGATGCCAACAAGATTGAAATTAAAAATGCTGTACATAAGCAATTTAATGTCGATGTTGAAAAAGTGACAACTGTAACAGTTAGAGGTAAAAAGAGAAGACAGGGGCGCTTCGTGGGCAAAACATCTGACCGCAAGAAAGCGATAGTTAAGCTAAAGGCCGGCAGCAAAATTGAGCTGTTCGATAACCTGTAGATATCAGTTTGAAGGAGGAATAAAAAATGGCAGTTAAAAAGTTCAAACCTACTTCCCCTGGTATCAGAACAATGACCGTTTCCACGTTTGAGGAAATTACGAAAACGTCTCCGGAGAAATCTTTGATTGCTCCGCTGCCAAAGAAATCCGGTCGTAACAACCAGGGAAGAATGACCGTCCGACATAAGGGCGGCGGACAAAAAAGACAGTATCGTATCATCGACTTCAAGAGAACCAAGGACGATATCCCGGCTAAGGTTGCGGCAATTGAATATGACCCCAACCGTTCCGCCAACATCGCTTTGCTGCACTATGCAGATGGTGAAAAGAGATATATCTTGGCTCCGGTAGGCCTAAAAGTTGGCGCTACAATTTATTCTGGTGTCGATCAAGACATAAAAGCAGGTAATAGCTTGCCTTTGAGCAGCATTCCTGTAGGTACCCAAATTCACAACATCGAGCTTAAAGAAGGTAAAGGCGGTCAGCTTGTTAGAACAGCCGGCGCCGTGGCCCAACTAATGGCAAAAGAAGGCAATTACGCGCAAGTGAGATTACCGTCTGGCGAAGTAAGAATGATTCACATTCGTTGCAGAGCTACCATTGGTCAAGTCGGAAACCTGAGCCATGAGAATATTACTCTTGGTAAAGCAGGACGTTCTAGATGGTTGGGAATCAGACCTAGCGTACGTGGTGTTGTAATGAATCCAAACGATCACCCACATGGTGGTGGTGAAGGACGTTCACCTGTTGGTAGAAAACACCCAGTTACACCTTGGGGTAAACCAGCACGTGGCGCAAGAACTAGGAAGAAAAAGAAAGCTTCTGACAAGTTTATTGTAAGAAGACGCTATTCTAAGTAAGAGGGGAGGTAGCTGACAATGTCAAGATCAGTTAAAAAAGGCCCTTACTGCGAACCGAAACTACTAGCAAAAGTAGAGGCTATGAACGAAGTAGACAACAAACAAGTCATCAAGACGTGGTCCAGACGTTCCACTATTTTTCCACAGATGGTAGGACATACTTTTGCAGTGCACAACGGGAAAAAGCATATTCCTGTGTATGTGAGTGAGGATATGGTTGGCCATAAGTTGGGCGAATTTTCACCGACTAGAACATACAAAGGACATGCTGGCTCCAAGACCAGCAGATAGTAGAGAGGGGGCTTATGTAATGGAAACAAGAGCTGTAGCAAAATATATAAGAATTTCTCCGCTCAAAGCACGTTCGGTCGCAGACGCGATCCGAGGTAAGAATGTCGGAGAAGCCTATGGCATATTGAAGTTCACTCCAAGAAAAGCCGCATTCTTGATTGAGAAAGTCTTGAAAAGCGCGGTTTCGAATGCCGAGAATAACTTTGAATTGGATATTAATAACTTGTACGTTTCTCAGATCTTCATTGATGAAGGTCCGACGATGAAACGTTTCAAGCCTAGAGCCATGGGAAGAGCGGACATGATCCGTAAGAGAACAAGCCACATTACTGTGGTAGTTAGCGAAAGGGAGGTATAACAGCGTGGGTCAGAAAGTACATCCAAAAAGCATGAGACTTGGTGTGATCCAGGACTGGGATGCCAAGTGGTACGCAAACAAAGATTATGCAAAATTGCTTCACGAAGATGTTAAAGTTCGTGAATATATCAAGAAAAAATTATATGAAGCGGGCATTTCCCGCATTGAGATTGAGCGTTTTGCCAATCGTCTAAAAGTGACTATTCACACTGCAAAGCCAGGCGTTGTTATTGGTAAAGGCGGTACAGAAGTAGACGCATTAAGACAAGAATTGGTGAAAATGACCAATCGTCAAGTAAACTTGAACATCGTGGAAGTTAAGAAGGTTGACATTGATGCTCAATTGGTTGCTGAAAATATTGCATTCCAACTAGAGCGCAGAGTTTCCTTCAGAAGAGCTGTAAAACAAGCCCTACAAAGAGCTATGAGACAAGGTGCCGAAGGTATCAAGGTTCAAGTAGCAGGTAGACTTGGTGGTGCTGAAATTGCCAGAACCGAATGGGCAAGCGAGGGTAAAGTTCCTTTGCATACCATCCGTGCTGACGTTCAATATGGAACAGCTGTGTCTAACACAACATATGGCAAAATTGGTGTAAAAACTTGGATTTGCCACGGCGAAATACTTCCTGAGAGCAGTAAGGATGTTCAAAAGGGGGTTGAGTAATCATGTTGATGCCAAAAAGAGTAAAATATCGCAAACCACATAGACCCAGAAAGATGACAGGTAAAGCCTTAAAGGGCAATACTGTTACTTATGGCGAATATGGCTTACAGGCCCAAGAACCTGCTTGGATTACTTCAAGACAGATCGAAGCGGCACGTATTGCGATGACTCGTTATACCAAAAGAGGTGGTAAAGTTTGGATTAAGATTTTCCCAGACAGACCCATTACGACAAAACCGGCTGAAACCCGTATGGGTAAAGGTAAAGGTACTCCTGAGTATTGGGTAGCACCTGTTAAACCTGGTCGTGTAATGTTTGAAATTGCGGGAGTTCCCGAAGAAGTAGCGCGTGAAGCACTGCGCCTTGCGGCTGCTAAATTACCAAATAAGTGCAAGTTTATAAGTTCTGAAGCGGGTGGTGAAGGTTAATGAAAGCAAATGAAATCAAAGATATGACATCTGAAGAAATCGTTCAGAAGGTTGGCGCGCTCAAACAAGAGCTTTTCAATCTAAGATTCCAAGCAGCCACTGCTCAACTGGATAACCCGATGAGAATCAAAGAGGTCAGAAAAGATATTGCTCGTGCAAAGACCGTTCTCAGAGAAAGGGAAGTATCTCAAGCGAAAGCAATGTAGCTGATAGATTGATAAGATGAAAAAGGAGGATTATCCATGGCAGAAAGAAATACGAATCGTAAAACACGTGTTGGTTACGTCGTAAGCGATAAAATGGATAAAACAGTGGTTGTAACCGTTGAAAGCTTCAAAAAACATCCATTGTACGGTCGTCGCGTAAAGACTTCTAAGAAGTTTAAAGCACATGACGAAGGCAATATTTGCGGTATTGGTGATAAGGTAAAAATGATGGAAACCAAACCCCTTAGCAAAGACAAACGATGGAGAGTTATAGAAATCATTGAAAAGGGCAAGGCCATATAGTTGCCTAAAGAACTGCCAAAGAGGGGGTTAATGAGATGATTCAACAGGAATCACGAGTAAAAATTGCAGATAATACAGGAGCGAAAGAGGTACTATGTATCCGAGCTCTAGGTGGATCGAAAAGAAGATATGCAAGAGTTGGTGACGTAATCGTCGCTGCCGTTAAAGTAGCAACACCCGGCGGCGTTGTTAAAAAAGGCGAAGTAGTCAAAGCGGTTATCGTCCGCACCAAACGTCCGCTCAGAAGAGCAGATGGATCGTATATCCGTTTTTACGAAAATGCAGCTGTTATCATTAAAGACGATGGTACACCGGTTGGTACACGTATATTTGGCCCGGTGGCCAGAGAACTTCGTGAAAAGGACTACATGAAAATTGTATCCTTGGCGCCTGAAGTGCTTTAGAACAGCAGAAATGTGGAGGTGAATACAATGGCTCCTAAAATGCAAGTCAAGACCGGTGATAAGGTAAAAGTAATTGCTGGTAAAGACAAAGGCAAAGAAGGAAAAATCCTATCAGTGATTACGAGCTCAAGCAGAGTAATCGTTGAAGGAGTTAGCGTTGCAAAGAGACACCAAAGACCAACCCAGCAAATGCCGCAAGGTGGCATCATCGAGAAAGAATCACCTATTTCTGTCTCGAATGTTATGCTGGTATGCCCAGCCTGTGGTGAGACCACAAGAGTGGGCCATGTCTTCTTGGACAATGGTTCCAAGGTTCGTGTTTGCAAGAAATGCAACGAAGTAGTAGATAAGTAGTAGGATTGAAAGGAGGCTAACAGCCTTGGCTAGAATGAAAGATAGATGTCTTGGAGAGATTAAGGAGTCGATGACTGAAAAATTCGGCTACAAGAATCCAATGGAAGTACCTAGACTGGCTAAGATTACTGTGAATATGGGTCTTGGAGAAGCAACCCAGAATAGCAAAGTAATCGATGCAGCGGTAACTGATTTGGAGGCCATTACTGGTCAAAAACCAATCGTTACCAAGGCTAAAAAGTCCATCGCGACCTTCAAGTTGAGAGAAGGTATGCCGATTGGTGCAAAGGTCACTCTTAGAGGAGACCGCATGTACGAATTTGCAGATCGTCTAATCAATGCAGCCCTTCCTCGTGTACGTGACTTCCGTGGTGTATCCGCAAAAGGATTCGACGGTAGAGGAAACTACACGATGGGACTTAAAGAGCAGTTAATCTTCCCGGAAATTGATTATGATAAGATTGATAAAATCCGCGGAATGAATATAACGTTTGTCACTACGGCAAAATCGGACGAAGAAGCTTTTGGGCTTCTCGAGTTCATGGGCATGCCGTTTTCTAAGAAATAGGGGAGGATACTATAGATGGCAAAGAAATCAATGATCGCCAAACAACAGAGAACTCCTAAGTATAGCGTAAGGGCCTACAATCGTTGCGCTATTTGCGGCAGACCTCACGGCTATATTAGAAAATTCGGCATCTGCAGAATTTGTTTCCGTGAGCGTGCATACAAAGGAGAAATCCCTGGCGTTAAGAAGGCCAGTTGGTAGGTTCCAGAAGGAGGTAGAATCATGGTAATGACAGATCCAATAGCGGATTTTCTAACCAGAATTCGTAATGCGAATACAGCTATGAAAGCTACTGTAGAAATTCCTGCTTCAAAGATGAAGAAAGCATTGGCTGAAATTCTTAAAGAAGAAGGCTATATCAAGAATTGGGAATTCGTGGAAGACTCGTTGCAAGGTGTAATCAGAGTCTACATGAAATACGGTGAGAACAGAGAACATGTAATTTCCGGAATTAAGAGAATTTCAAAACCGGGATTGAGAGTACACGTAGGTAAAGATGATGTGCCACAAGTCTTGAATGGCTTGGGTATCGCAATTCTTACTACTTCCAAAGGTGTTATGACCGATAAGCAGGCCAGAACCAATGGAGTAGGCGGAGAAATCATCTGCTACGTATGGTAGACAGGAGGTGTAAACATTGTCAAGGATAGGAAATGCTCCAATTGCTGTACCTGCAGGAGTTGAAGTGAAAATCGATGAAAACTACGTATCTGTCAAAGGTCCTAAGGGAACTTTGGAGGATACCTTCAATCAAGACATGAAGATTGACCTAACTGACGGTGTCATCACTGTTGCGCGTCCTAGCGATAAGAAAGAGCATAGAGCTCTTCACGGCTTGACCAGAGCATTAATCAACAACATGGTGATTGGTGTTACCCAAGGTTTTGAAAAGAACCTTGAAATGGTCGGAGTTGGTTACAAGGCGCAGATGCAGGGCAAGAAACTAGTAATAAATGCTGGTTACTCGCATCCTGTTGAGATGGACCCGGGTGATGATCTGCAGGTGGAAGTACCTGCACCGACAAAAATCAGTATTAAAGGCATTAGCAAAGCTAAGGTGGGCGCATTTGCGGCCAACGTCAGAGCGGTAAGACCTCCTGAACCATACAAAGGCAAGGGAATCAAATACGCTGGCGAGTATGTCCGCAGAAAAGTTGGTAAGACCGGCGCTTAGGCGTTCGGCACAAAACCGATTTAAAGGAGCTGTAAATATATGTTTAAGAAAGATGATAAGAAAGCTCTTCGAATCAAAAAAAGAAGAAGAGTTAGAAGAAATATCAGTGGTACTCCTGAACGTCCCAGACTTGCGGTATACCGTAGCAACAAGCACATCTATGCACAGTTGATTGATGACGTAGCAGGTGTGACTTTGGTGGCTGCATCTAGCAAAGAGTTGAGTAATGCCGGCAAACTGGAAAAAAGCAGTACTATCGAGGCAGCAGCAGCTGTAGGTAAATTGGTTGCTGAAAAAGCTGTTGCAAAACAATTGAAATCCGTTGTATTCGACCGTGGTGGTTTCTTGTACCATGGAAGAGTCAAAGCTCTGGCTGATGGTGCTAGAGAAGGCGGATTGGAATTTTAAAAGGAGGGCAACCGAGTGCAAAGAAGAGATAAGCGCGAAAAAAGTGAATTTGAAGAGAAGGTTGTTTCCATCAACCGTGTATCCAAAGTAGTTAAAGGTGGACGCCGTATGAGCTTCACCGCTTTGGTAGTAGTGGGCGATGGAAAAGGCCGTGTAGGTGTTGGCTACGGGAAAGCAAACGAAGTACCGTCAGCCATCAAGAAAGCCATTGAAAAGGCTAAGAAGGAACTGATCACTGTTCCTTTGAAAGGCACCAGTATTCCGCATGAAATCGTAGGCAAATTCGGTGCAGGAGCTGTGCTTCTGAAACCGGCATCTGAAGGTACTGGCGTTATTGCTGGTGGCCCTGCGAGAGCGGTATTGGAATTGGCTGGTATTAAGAACATCCTGTCTAAATCTTTGGGATCTTCAAACGTAAACAACATGGTATACGCTACCATGGAAGGTTTGAAATCTTTGAAGACTGCAGAGAGTGTTGCCAAGCTTCGCGGTAAATCCGTTGAAGAGTTGTTGGGTTAAGGGGGTATTGTCATGACGAATAAAGTTAAAATTACACTCGTGAACAGTACCATCGGACGTACTAAGAGACAAGGCGAAACTGTAAAAAGTCTTGGTCTCAAGAAATTGGGTAGCTCTGCTATTCAAACTACTACGCCCGACATCGTTGGCAAAATCAAAAAAGTAGCCCACTTGGTAAAAGTGGAAGAAATCGACGAATAGGAGGTGGATGCTTTGAAACTTCATGAAATGAAACCTGCCAAAGGCTCTAGAACCGAAGCTACCCGTAAGGGAAGAGGCGTAGGATCTGGCTTAGGCAAAACTGCAGGCCGTGGACAAGATGGACAGAAGTCCCGTTCAGGCGGCGGAGTGAGACCTGGTTTTGAAGGTGGCCAAATGCCGTTGATCCGCCGTATACCTAAACGCGGATTTACGAATGTATTTGCCAAGAATATTGTTAGTATTAATGTTGATAAACTCAACAGATTTGAAGACAACACAGAGATTACCCCGGAACTTCTAAAAGAATCCGGCGCCATAAAAAAATTGGGCGACGGTGTTAAGATTCTGGGTAGCGGAGAACTTGAAAGAAAGCTCATCGTCAAGGCTAACGCGTTTAGCAAATCAGCTGTGGCAAAAATTGAAGCAGCAGGTGGAAAAGCTGAGGTGATCTAATGTTTGAAACGTTGCGGAACGCGTTCAAGGTTGGAGAGATTAAGGATAAGCTGATTTTCACAGGATTGATGATTCTAGTCTATCGTGTGGGAGCAGCGATTCCTGTCCCAGGCATCGATAAAGCGGCACTGGCATCTATGTTCCAAAGTGACTTCTTTGGATTCTTAAACATTATGTCAGGTGGTTCTTTTAAGAACTTCACCGTGTTTGCTTTAGGAATTATGCCTTACATCAATGCAAGCATTATTTTGAATCTGTTGACTGTAGTGATACCTTACTTGGAGAATCTTTCCAAGGAGGGACCGGAAGGCCGGAAAAAGCTGGTACAACTAACACGGTATGGAACTGTTGTGTTAGGCACCTTACAAGGAATCGGAATGACGATTTACTTGAAACCAGCGCTAAAATCGACAAGTATTTGGAGTTATTTGGTAGTAGTAGTGACCTTGACTGCAGGTACTGCTTTCCTAATGTGGCTTGGGGAAATGATTACCGAGCGTGGTATAGGTAATGGTATTTCCATCATTATCTTTGCTGGTATTGTTTCCAGACTACCGAGCGGCATGGTATCTACCGTGAAATACCTACAAACAGGTGAGTTATCTTGGGTATCCATGGTAGGATTCTTAGTGGTTGCAGCCGTGGTAATCATGGGTGTTATTGCAATTCACGAAGGTGAAAGAAGAATTCCCGTTCAATATGCAAAACGCGTTATTGGAAGAAAAATATATGGTGGACAAAGCACGCATATTCCTTTAAAAGTGAATCAAGCGGGTGTAATCCCAATCATCTTTGCGATGAGTATCCTAATGTTTCCGACAACGATTGCATCTTGGTTCCCGAATAGTGGTTTTGCACAATGGGTTAGCCGAATATTCGATTTTACATCGATTTGGTATATGTTGGTATATGGTTTGCTGATTCTATTCTTTACCTACTTCTATACGGCTATGACTTTCAATCCGGTAGATGTAGCAGACAATCTGAAGAAGCATGGTGGATTTATTCCAGGCTACAGACCAGGTAAATATACGGCGGAACACATTGAGAAAGTGGTCAGCAGAGTAACCTTCTCTGGCGCTGTATTCTTGGCCTTAATTGCCTTGATGCCAAACGTACTTTGGGCAACAACGGGTGTAAATTTCCAATTTGGTGGTACGAGCCTGCTCATCATGGTTGGTGTAGCGCTTGATACCATGAAACAATTGGAAAGCCAATTACTCATGAGGCACTATAAAGGATTCATGGGTTAGATGAAAGAAGGTAAGAGATATGAGATTGCTGGTGATGGGCCCACCCGGATCGGGTAAGGGTACTCAGGCGGCCATACTTTCAGATAGACTGAATATCCCTCATATATCTACTGGAGAAATGTTTAGAGATGCCATAAAAATGGACTCGGAACTTGGAAAACTAGCTGCCCGCTATATTAATAAAGGCGAACTGGTTCCCGATGAGATTACCGAGGCCATCGTGAAAGAGAGACTCAGTCAGGAAGATTGCCAAGAAGGCTATCTTCTTGACGGATTTCCTCGGACCCTTATACAGGGACGAGCTTTAGACAGCATTTTACACGACGTAGGCAACAACATTGATTGTGTGATTTATCTAGATGTACCCACACAGGACATTGTCTCTAGATTAACAGCAAGAAGGATATGTGGAGTATGTGGCGCTGTCTATCATTTGCAGGAAAAACCACCTCGAGTAGAGGGCGTCTGCGATTCGTGCGGTGGAGAAATCGTACATCGAGAAGACGATACTGAAGAAACAGTCCGGAAACGGCTTTGCATCTACAATGATGCGACACGTCCGCTGGTGGATTTTTACCAGCAGAAGAACCTGCTGTGTACCATTGAGGGGAATCTATCGATTGATGAAACAACCGAACGCATCGTATCAGGATGTTTTTGAGAGGTAGAAAATTGATTACTATTAAGAACGATGAAGACATTAAGAAAATGAGAGAAGCTGGAAGAATCGTTGCCCAGGTCCACGACCTAATGCGGCAGATGGTTAGACCGGGCATCAGTACCGCGGAACTTAACCAGGCTGCAGAGCAATTGATCTACCAAGCGGGAGCAGAACCTAGTTTTAAGGGCTATGGAGGATTTCCAGCAGGTTTGTGTATTTCCATTGATGATGAAGTGGTTCATGGTATTCCAGGAGAATTACTCCTGAAAGAAGGAACCATCGTATCCATCGATGCAGGCGCATATCTGAATGGCTTTCATGGGGATGCGGCAATTTCTTTACCAGTCGGAGAAATCGATGAAGATCGAAAAAGACTCCTCAAAGTAACAGAAGAATCATTGTACAAAGGCATCGAGCAGGCAAGGATTGGTAACCGCCTAGGAGATGTTTCACACGCAGTGCAATCGCATTGTGAAAAAAATGGATTCTCTGTTGTCCGGGATTATGTGGGACATGGAATTGGAGAAAACTTGCATGAAGATCCACAGGTGCCAAATTACGGTCCACCGCATCGCGGCTTAAGACTCCAAGAGCATATGGCCATAGCGATTGAACCCATGGTCAACCTTGGAAAACATCATGTTAAGGTACTCTCTGATGGTTGGACTGTTAAAACTTTGGATGGAAAGCCATCGGCTCATTTCGAGCATACGATTGTAATTACAGCTGAAGGACCGCAAATTATGACAAAACTATAAGGATATTAAAATGGAAGAAATGAAAGACCGTTTGGGTATGTTGGTTTTTTCTACCGCTGGCCGAGATTTCGGCAGGCCTTACTTGGTTATCCAAGACCTGGACCCGAATACGGTGCTTGTGTCTGATGGCAAGTTAAGGCATTTGCATAACCCAAAACGGAAAAACATAAGACATTTGAGCCTTACAGGGTTGACAGAAAATGATATACGTGTAAAATTGCAAGGAGGGACTTTTCCGAGCAATACTGAACTCAGGAAGGTCATCGACGAACTGGTTACAGATCGTAATTTGGAACAAAGGAGTTGAATACATGTCCAAAGCAGATGTAATTGAAATGGAGGGAAAGGTACTAGAATCCCTTCCTAGCGCAATGTTTAAGGTGGAATTAACCAATGGACATCAAATCTTGGCTCATGTTTCTGGGAAAATTAGGGTAAATTTTATCCGTATTCTGCCGGGAGACCGAGTTACGGTTGAGTTGTCGCCATATGACTTGACCAAAGGAAGAATCACCTATCGCTATAAATAGATAAATAAAGAAAAGGAGGGTATCGGAAATGAAAGTAAGACCGTCCGTAAAACCCATCTGTGAGAAATGCAAGATTATTAAAAGAAAAGGCAAAGTAATGGTTATTTGCGAGAATCCTAAGCATAAACAAGTGCAAGGATAATCAGACCCGGGAGCGGCTATCACGAAAGTGAATTCCCGACTGTTCACGATTTTAACGAGAGCCCATAAGGGCTTACTTGCGTTGGAATCATAGATATTTAATAGAAATTATTGGAGGTATAGCTTAATGGCTCGTATTTCTGGAGTTGACTTACCAAGAGAAAAAAGAGTTGAAATCGGACTCACCTATATCTATGGTATTGGTAGAACTACAGCTCAGAAGATTCTGGCAGAAACCGGCATAAATCCGGATACCAGAGTCAAAGATCTGACTGAAGATGAAGTCAGTAAACTGAGAGAGAGTATTTCAAAGAACTTTACAGTTGAAGGGGATCTGAGAAGAGAAGTTCAACTGAACATCAAACGCCTAATTGAGATTGGATCTTACCGCGGAATGCGCCACAGAAGAGGTTTGCCTGTACGCGGACAAAATACCAAGAACAACGCTAGAACCAGAAAAGGTCCTAAGCGTGGCGCGGTTGCGAAGAAGAAGTAAAGGAGGGTAGACTGATATGGCAAAAAGACAAGCCCGTACGAGAAAAAGGGATAAGAAAAACATCGAATACGGTGTTGTGCACATCAAGTCAACTTTCAACAACACACTGGTTACCATTACGGATAAAAGCGGTAACGCAATTTCCTGGGCCAGTGCTGGTGGAATGGGCTTTAGAGGCTCAAGAAAGAGTACTCCTTTTGCTGCACAACAAGCGGCTGAAAAAGCTGCTAAAGCTGCAATGGAACATGGCTTGAAACAAGTAGAGTGTTATGTAAAGGGACCTGGATCCGGCAGAGAAGCTGCCATCAGAGCGATGCAGGTAGCTGGTCTCGAAGTAACGTTGATTAAAGACGTAACTCCCATCCCGCACAATGGATGTAGACCACCCAAACGTAGAAGAGTATAGGAGGTATAGCGCGAATGGCTAGATATACAGGAGCGGTGTGTCGTCAATGTAGAAGAGAAGGTATGAAACTCTATCTAAAAGGCGATCGTTGCTATTCAAACAAGTGCGCCATGGAACGTAGAGCCTATGCCCCAGGTATGCACGGACAAGGTAGAGTAAAAGTAACTGAATACGGTACTCAACTTAGGGCCAAACAGGCTGTAAGAAGAATCTATGGCATTTTGGAAAAACAATTTAGACTGTACTATAAAGAAGCAGAAAGACAAAGAGGCGTAACCGGCTCCAACTTGTTGGTGCTTTTGGAAAGAAGACTGGATAATGTGGTATTCCGCATGGGATTTGCTTCTTCTAGAGCGGAGGCGCGTCAATTAATTAGACATGCTCACTTTGAGCTGAATGGCAAAAAGGTGGATATTTCCTCCATCCTGCTTAAAGCTGGAGATGAAATTCGCGTTCGTGAAAAGAGTGCGAAGTCTGAGAAGTTCGTTGCCCTATCTGAGTTGGCTGCTAGTAAAAAGGCGCCTGAGTGGATGGACGTTAACGCCCAAGACCTCTTTGGCAAAGTAGTAGCTCTGCCGACAAGAGAAGACATCGTGATTCCAGTCGACGAACAGCTGATTGTTGAATTGTATTCAAGATAAGTTGTTGCTTACTTATTTTGAGACCACTGGATCAAAAGGAGGGCATGTATGCTTGAAATTGAAAAACCGGATGTGAGCTATGTCGAAGGAAACGATGAGAAGACCTACGGTAAATTTGTGGTAGAACCTCTTGAAAGAGGTTTCGGAATTACGCTAGGTAATGCTCTTCGTAGACTTCTTTTGTCTTCGCTACCGGGAATCGCTGTCAATTCTATTAAGATCGACGGAGTACTACATGAGTTTTCTACCATCCCAGGGGTTGTCGAGGACACTACAGACATTATCTTGGAAATGAAGGCATTACGCCTTGCAAGCAGTAGTTCTGAGCCGAAAACATTGAGAATTGAAGCAGAGGGTGAAGGCGAGGTTAAAGCAAGAGATATTATTGCGGATCCCGAGATAGAGATTCTCGACCCTGATATGCATATTGCTACTTTAGAGGCTGACGGCAGACTCTTTATGGAAATCAATGTGCGCAGAGGTAGAGGCTACGTCGCCGGTACGAAAAATAAAAAAGAAGAAGATCCTATTGGAACCATTTATGTGGATTCCATTTATTCTCCAGTCACGAAAGTCAACTATACAGTAGGTGACGTACGGGTAGGAGAAAAGACGGACTTTGATCGTTTGACTTTGGAAGTATGGACGGACGGAAGCATCAGTCCCGAAGAAGCTGTAAGCGCAAGCGCTAAGATCTTAGATGATCACCTGCAGTTATTTATGGGATTGTCACAGATAAACTCTGCTGAAGTACCTTTAGTAGAGAAGGAAGAAGAGCAGAAGGATAAGGTTCTCGAACTAACGATTGAAGAACTTGACTTCTCCGTACGTTCCTATAATTGTCTGAAAAGAGCTGGCATTAACACGGTAGAGGAACTGGTTACCAGAACCGAAGCCGATATGATGAAAGTCAGAAACCTTGGAAAGAAATCTCTGGACGAGGTTGGCAACAAATTGGCCGAACTAGGCCTTTCACTTAAGAAGTCAAGCGACGAGTAAGAATTAAGTTCTAAAGAAGGAGGTTAAGGCCATGGGATACCGTAAACTGGGAATGAATACCAGTCACCGTAGGGCTTGTTTGAGAAATCTTGTTACCTCTCTAATTAAAGAAGAGCGTATCGAGACCACTGAGCCTAAGGCCAAGGAAGCGAGAAAGATCGCGGAGAAAATGATTACTCTTGGTAAAAGAGGAGATCTGCACGCGAGAAGACAAGCTTTGGCATATATAACAGAAGAGGGTGTTGTCGCTAAATTATTCGACACAGTAGCCCCCAAATACGCTGAAAGAAATGGCGGATATACTAGGATTATAAAGAAAGGCCATAGACGTGGTGATGCTACGCTGATGGTAATTCTTGAATTGGTAGATTAATGTAAGACTCCCGTAAGGGAGTCTTTTTTTTGCTTTGTTAGTGTAGGGGCAAGGTGAGTATTGCCCGGAGTATGGTCTAGTTGAGAAGCAGAAAGCAGATGACAAGCATGCTGGGCTTGTAAATTGTAACGATACAATTATCCTTCGTGAGAAACTAGGCCCACTGCCCCGCCCTTAATTCTTGCCAGCGTAGAATCTTAGGGGTATTATTGTATAGTTAGAAATCTGCAAATATTTGACGGTTAGAGGATACTATGATAAAAATCGAGAACGTGATACACACATATAAAAAACAAACTGATGATGAGGTCCAGGCACTAGCCGGGATATCTCTTACCATTCATGAGGGGGAGTTCCTTGTGATTATAGGGCATAATGGATCTGGTAAATCAACCTTGGCCAAACATTTGAATAGCTTGCTGATTCCTAGCGAGGGACAGGTGTACATTGACGGACTCTCAAGCACAGAACCAGATAACATTTGGAATATTCGTTCTAAAGTGGGTATGGTTTTTCAAAATCCTGACAATCAGCTGATCGCAACTACGGTAGAAGATGATGTGGCTTTTGGTTGTGAAAACCTGGGTATTGAGTCGGGAGAAATCCGTAAGCGTGTGGATGATGCCTTGGAAACCGTAGGCATGGCTGGCTTTGGCACCAAAGAACCACATTACCTATCTGGTGGTCAGAAACAAAGGGTGGCTATCGCGGGCGTTATCGCTATGCGACCCAAATACCTAGTATTAGATGAGCCTACCGCTATGCTTGACCCTAGAGGCCGTAAAGAGGTCATGGAGACCATTCAACGGTTAAACAAGGATGAGGGGTTGACGATTGTCCATATTACCCACTATATGGAAGAAGCGAGCCATGCTGACCGTGTGGTGGTAATGGAAAATGGTAGGATTGTGACCCAAGGAACACCAAGAGAAATATTCTCCCAGGTACAACTACTCAAATCGTTGCGCATGGACGTTCCCCCGATGACGGAACTAGCATCCAGGTTGAATGATGCAGGTGTGGAAGTGGATAGGACGATTCTCACGGTAGATGAAATGGTGGATGCAATATGTTGATAGAAATGAAGAATATTAGCTATGTGTATAAACCAGGTACTCCCTACGAAACGAAGGCCATCCAAGACATCAGTTTTACGGTGAGTGAAGGAGAATTTATCGGGATTATTGGGCATACTGGTTGTGGTAAATCTACTTTAGTACAACATCTGAATGGTCTCTTGATTCCTAGTGCAGGTGAGATGGTGCTAGATGGAATACACTATTTCAGCAAAGAAAAACCAAATAAGGAACTAAGAAAAAAGGTGGGAATGGTTTTTCAGTATCCCGAAGATCAGCTATTCGAGGAGACCATATTTGAAGATGTGGCCTTTGCTCCTAAAAATTTCAATTTAGGCGATGGAAAGATTGAAGAACTAGTCCAGAATGCCTTGGAGGATGTAGGCCTTTCCTATGAAAAATATAAGGACCGCTCTCCCTTTTCCCTTTCGGGTGGGCAGATGCGTAAGGTGGCTATCGCGGGTGTGCTGGCGGCTCAGCCAAAGATTCTTGTATTGGATGAACCGACAGCTGGATTAGACCCTAAGGGCAGAGAAGAAATATTATCTCGGATCGATATGTTGCGCCAAAAAAGGAATATTACCATTATCTTGGTATCACATAGTATGGATGATATAGCAGCGCATGCCGATAGAGTTTTGGTTATGAATAAGGGTCAAATTGTCCTAGACGATGAACCTAGAAAAGTATTTAAGGAATATAAGATGCTTTATGATATGGGGTTAGATATTCCTTCTGTCACCAAACTCATGCTTAAACTGAAACAAAAAGGCTACGATGTCAATACGGAAATCTTTAGTATAGAAGAAGCAACACAGGAGATTCTTGCAATCAAGGGGGGTGTTTCTCATGTTTAGAGATATCACCATCGGGCAGTATCTTCCAGGAGATAGTTTTATTCATCGCCTAGACCCTAGAACAAAGATCCTGTCGGTACTTTTCTTCATGATAGGCATCTTTGGAGTCAAACATTTATACTCCTACCTATTCATATTGGGATTGACCTTGGCCGTTATTTTGATTGCTAAGATTCCCTTGATTTACCTTTTAAAAGGATTGAAGCCCATCTTTATTATTTTAATATTTACTGTGGGTTTGCATATGTTTTTAACGCCTGGGCGAATTTTACTTGAACTGGGTCCGCTCACAATTACCTATGAAGGAATTATGAAGGCTTCCTTTATGGCCCTACGATTAATCTTTTTGGTGTTATTTGCTAGCTTGCTTACGCTAACCACGGCACCCATGAGTTTAACGGACGGGCTAGAGAAGCTGTTAACGCCCTTTGCAAAGCTAGGCTTACCGGCTCATGAACTGGCCATGATGATGAGTATTGCACTTAGATTCATACCAACCCTGATTGATGAGACGGATAAAATTATGAAGGCGCAAAAAGCAAGAGGTGCTGATTTTGAATCCGGTAATATTTGGCAGAGAGCCAAGGCCATGATTCCCTTGCTGGTACCCTTGTTTGTCAGTGCCTTTAGACGAGCGGATGAACTAGCAATGGCCATGGAAGCACGTTGCTACCGTGGTAGTGAAGGACGTACTCGCATGAAACAATTGGTTTACAGAAAGACAGACCTAATCGTAACGCTGGGGATGGGAACAGCTATGGTTGCGGCCTTTTTCTTTCTATAATAGGGGTGCACATGAGAAAGATTCTTTTGCGTCTGGCGTATGACGGCAGCAATTACTGTGGTTGGCAGATTCAGACAAATGGAAGTCCAAAACCTACCTTACAACAGGTGTTAGAACAAGCCCTAGAGGTGCTATGTAAAGAAAACATACGAGTCATTGCCTCTGGGCGGACGGATAGTGGTGTACATGCAGAAGACCAGCCTGTGATGTTTCGCACGGCGTCTAGTGTACCGACGGATCGCTTTAAGCGAGCCTTAAATGGTTTGCTTCCCAACGATATTTGGGTTTTAGATGCGCGAGAAGTTGACGAGGACTTTCATACAATTGCCAATGCCAAGAAAAAAACCTATCGCTATATGATTCATAATGCGCCTGACCGCGATGTATTTTTAAATGGAAGATGTTTAGAGTATTCTAGGAAGTTGGATTTAGAGGCGATGAAACAAGCTGCGAACTTGTTGGTTGGAAAGCATGATTTTAGGGCTTTTTGTTCCTCCGGTAGTTCCGCCACGACCTTTACTAGGACTATCTATAGGATGGAAATCAGCAAGGTGGGCGACATGGTATATGTTGAAGTGGAAGGAAATGGCTTTCTTTATAACATGGTCCGGATTATTGTTGGTACGCTATTGGCAGTATCGGAAGGACGAGTTAGGAAAGAGCAAATTCAAGAGGCACTAATTTCTGGAGACCGTTCTCTACTGGGTGAAACAGCACCTCCGCAAGGCTTGTACCTGCATAAGGTGGATTATAGGGAATAATCAACGGGTGCGGTTGACAAGTAAGTGCTTATTCAATATAATTAAGTTCGCTGTTTGTAGCGGTTGTATAAACAAGAGCCCCGTTTGTACGATTTCTATAGAAGGTAATTGAAATAAAAGAAATATTATTGGAGGTCAAATCATGAGTACCTTTATGGCAAAGGCACAAGATGTGCAAAGAAAATGGTATATCGTGGACGCTGAAGGCAAAACTTTGGGCCGGTTGGCTACAGAGATTGCTAGCGTACTAAAAGGCAAACACAAGCCTATATATACTCCTCACGTAGACACGGGGGATTTCGTAATTGTAATCAATGCAGAGAAAGTTGTTGTTACTGGTAATAAAGCAAGTCAGAAACTCTATAGAAGACACTCAGGTTATACGGGCGGCTTAAAAGAGATTCCTTACGCAGAGATGCTAACAAAGCATCCTGAGCGTATTATCTCGATTGCAGTTCGTGGTATGATTCCTCACAACAAGCTAGGCAGTGATATGATTAAGAAACTGAAAGTCTATGCCGGCAGTGAGCATCCACATGAAGCTCAGCAACCTGAAGTTTTGGAAATAGGCTAGGAAAGGGGGAGTCAAAATGGCAAACGTAGTTTATTACAGAGGCACGGGACGTCGTAAGGACGCCGTTGCAAGAGTAAGATTGGTACCAGGCGAAGGAAATGTAGTTATCAATAATCGTCCTATGGCTGAGTACTTGGGCAAAAAAACACTGGAAATGATTGTTAAGCAACCTCTCGAACTAACAGAGAATGCATCAAGATTTGATGTAATCGCACAAGTTCACGGCGGTGGCGTAAGAGGACAAGCCGGTGCAGTTAGACTGGGCATCTCCAGGGCTCTTCTAGTAGCAGATGATAAGTTGAGAAAACCTTTGAAAAAAGCTGGTTTCTTGACTAGAGATTCAAGAATGAAAGAAAGAAGAAAGTATGGTTTGAAAAAAGCCAGAAAAGCTTCACAGTTCTCAAAACGTTAAAAATCTACCCGGGATATATTCCCGGGTTTTTTTATGCAAAGATATGACGCAAGGCTCCATTTGTCCTAGTCAGACTTAAATAGGCCAATATACTGGATTCTGATTTGCAGTGGCAGGTTTTGTGTAGAAGCATGTGAAAATTCTAGGAAAAGCCGGTTAAAAGTGAACAAATGCACAAACGGAATTGCATTGACAGTTAAAATGAACTATTTTGCAAGGCGGGGAGTTGGAAAATGGGTCAGACCGTTGCAGGCATTGTGAATGTCATTAATATCTAGGCAAACAATACCAAGTTCTTTAGGGGCTTAGCTATTGAATTTAATGGTCAATGTGATATTATTTTGCATAAGGGCTTTAAATATGCCTATTATTTTGATAGGAAAAGAGGTGATTCCGATTGGCTCTTGAAATGATGAAATCAATCCATCAGGCGGAAGCGGAAGCGGAAGAAATTATCAATCAGGCTGGTGAAGAAACCAGAGAATTGATGAGAAAAGCAGACGAGATAATCGCTGAGATGACGCTGGATTTCACACAACAGGGACAACTCGACGCCAAACAGAAAGATTCGCTAGCCGAAAAGGAAGCATTCGCGGCAATTGAATTATCAAAGGCGGAAAACGAGAAAGTATGCATGGATATCAAAAAGAATGGAGAAAAAAATCTGGATCAGGCCACAAACCTGATTATGGAAAGGATTGTGAATTCACTTGGCCATCATTGATATGAGCAAGGTTGATTTAATCGGCCTAGCAAAAGACAAGGAAAGAATTCTACAAGCTTTTCAAGATACTGGATTTCTTGAAATCGTGGAAATGGAACGTCTAGAAGGAGTGGAGAATGAGGAATGGTTTTCTTCATTGAATTTTAAGACGGCTAACGAAACCATTGAACGATTGGAAAGAGAAATCTCTGAAGTGGAGTTTGCCTTACGCTTCTTAGGTGACCGGGTTGCAACGGAGCAAGAGAAAAAAATTATTGTACGCGCCAGTGATTTGGATGATATATGGGCGGACAAGGATGAAATTTTATCCATTGCTCAGGTCTGTCGTGACTTTGATACTGAAGAAAATGAAATTGACAGTAGACGTCATAGACTACGTAATGAAGTGGACAAGTACATACCTTGGTTGGGCTTGAACTTGTCATTGGAAGACCTTGAAGATACTGCCCATGTCATTGTACGTGCTGGTAGTGTTCCCAAGGCCATGGCTGCAGAGTTTATTGAAACGGTGGCCCAGTATGATTTGGCAGAACTCAAGGATCTGGGAGAAGAAAAAGAAGATGCCTATTTCTTCATCGTATTGCATAAGAGCCTCCGGGATAAAGCCCGTGAAGCCACCAAAAAGTACGATTTTACCCAGGTGAATTTCGGTGATGAAAAAGGTACTCCTGAAGAAATCATTAGAGAACTTGAAAAGAAGATTGAAGAACTCTTTAAACAAAAGACCTTATTACAAGATAGAGCAGAGGAATTGGCAGGCAAACGGCCTCGTCTGATGATGCTGCTAGATGTCTTGCAGATGCATTTGCAACGTGAAAAGGCCGCCAATCAGGCGGTAATCAGTGAAAAGACCTTTGCACTGAAAGGTTGGGTAAAAGATAGCGATAAACAGAAATTGGAAGATCTCATAAAAGAGCAGACTGAATTCTATAAGCTTTCATTTGCTGAACCAGAAGATGACGAACCGTTCCCGGTATATACGGAAAATGTAGTTCCGGTTTCACCCTATGAAATGGTTACCAATCTATATAGTGTTCCAGCTTCGAATAGTATTGACCCCAACAATGTGGTAGCACCATTCCATGCATTGTTTTTGGGCTTGATGATGGGTGACGTCGGATATGGCCTACTCATGTCGATTGGTGGATTCTTATTTAAGAAAAAAGCGACAGGCGGTGCAAAAAAACTCGGCGGCGTCATAATGTATGGTGGCATTGCCAGTATTATCTGGGGTGTGTTGTTGGGTAGCTATTTTGGAGATATGGGAACACGTTTAGGCGTCAAACCCTTGCTTCTAAATCCCATGGACAAACCCGTTAATATGTTGGCAATTTGCTTGGGAATTGGTTTTATCCATGTCCTAGTCGGTATGGGTGTGAAAGCCTATATGCTCATTAAAGAGAAAAAATACTTTGATGCGCTGTTTGACGTTGGATTCTGGTACTTGCTATTGCTTGGTTTACCCATGATGGCAATTTTTTCCTGGGGCAAGTATTTGGCGATCGCAGGAGCGCTTGGCCTACTTTTAACAGCAGGTCGAGAGAAAAAGAATATTTTCGGCAAGATACTAGGTGGGCTAGGTAGTTTGTATGGTATTACTGGTTATCTAAGTGATGTCCTATCTTACTCACGATTGTTCGCCTTGCTATTATCGTCCGCGGTTGTAGCCATGGTTTTCAATCAAATTGCGATTATGGTGGGCACCAATGTCGTTGGATATTTTTTTGCGGCAATCGTTTTTGTTCTAGGCCATGCGTTTAATCTGTTTATTGGCGGACTGGGTGCCTTCGTGCATGGCAGCCGGCTAATCTATGTTGAATTTTTCAGCAAGTTTTTCATGGGCGGTGGTCATGCATTCGAGCCGTTGCATAAGGAACCAAAATATATTTCATTTGAAAAAGAGGAGGCAAAATAAAATGTTTTTAACTGGACAAGTTCTTGCAATTTTAGGAGTAGCTCTAGCCGTAATTCTACCAGGAATCGGCTCTTCAATGGGTGTTAAGAATGCTGGTGAAGCTGGTGCAGGCGTTGTAACCGAGGACCCAGATAAGTTTGGTCAGGTTCTGATTCTTGAATTGCTCCCAGGTACCCAAGGTATCTATGGTCTCTTGGTAGGTTTTATCATCATGACCAAGATCAATGTGTTTGGTGGTATGGACCCGGTAACCGTATCGGAAGGTATGCTCTATCTTACAGGTTCCCTACCGATTGCATTTGTTGGACTAATTTCTGCTATACAACAAGGTAAAGTATCCACTGCCGGTGTTAGTGTAATCGCCAAACGACCTAAAGAAGTCGGAAAAGCCATGATTCTATCGGCTATGGTTGAAACATACGCTGTATTGGCCTTGCTTGCTTCCTTCCTAGTTGTATACTTCATCTAAGGGTAAATATAATGAGTAATAGCCTGAAAGCAATAGAAAGTGAAATTTTACGGGATGCTAGGGCTGAAGCCGATAAACAAATCCAACTGGCCAATGCGCGCGCAGAAGAGAAGATAGCGGCCAAAAGAAAAGAGCTTGAAAAGGAGCTTGCACTTCGCAAGGAGTATAATTCGGAAGAAGCTGCCAAAAAGAAGGCACGTATGCTTACGGGCGCTGCCTTGGAAGAACGCAAAATGCGCTTGGCTGCCAAACAAGAAACCATTGATTTGGCCTTCTCTAATGTGATTGAAGCGTTTGAGGAAATGGATAAAGATAGATATGGTAAGTGGCTATCCGACCTCATATTGGCTTATGCGGAAACAGGAGAAGAAAGAGTCCTAGTATCTGAAGGAGATAAGGATTTAGTGGATGAAGCCTTTTTGAAAAAGGTTAATCAGAAACTCGAAGAACAAGGCAAGGTTGGAAAGCTTAGATTGGTTGAAGAAGCCGGAGAGTTCGCTAAGGGTTTTGTACTTCAGGGAGAACTTTCTGAGATTAACTGCAATCTAGATGCTTTGGTTAAGGCAGTGCGCAAATCATTGGAAGCAGAAGTCGCTAGTGTCTTATTCAGTTAGATTGGTAGAAAGAGAGGTATGCCCATGGCTCAACCTAGCAACACCTATAGCGTGGCGAGAATTCATGCGCTAGAGTCACAATTGATGGACAAAATGAAAATTGAGCGAATGGTAGAGGCTGCTTCTGCCGAGGATGCACTGAAAATACTGGGAGAAAGCGGAGAATATGGAGCCGCAATGTCAGATTTACAGGGCCCTTGGGAATATGAAAAGGTTCTGGAAGCTGAGTTGAAATCTCTGAAGGAACTGCTTGAGAAGATTTCCCCAAACCTGGCAGTCAGCAACTTATTTTTCATGCACCATGATGTTAACAATGTCAAGGTGATGATTAAAGCAAAAACGCTTGGTCGTGAATTTCCGGAGTTTATTTCTCCCTTTGGTGCCATAGATTTGGTGGTATTCAACCAAGCATTCAAGGATGATGATTTTGCCGCTTTGCCGGCATATCTACAAGAGGCCATTTACGATGTTCGTTCGGAAATGGATGAAAAAGTTGATCCCCAAAAAATGGATGTGATTTTAGACCGGGCTATGTATGCGGAGATTCTACGAATTGCCAAGAAAGAAAAGATGCCTGCAATTATGAATTATTTTCGCAAAGAGATTGATTGGATTAATATCTTATCTTTTTTTAGAACCAATAGGGCTGGCTTCGGTTCTCATTACTTTTCCGGAGTATATATACCGGGAGGTACTATCAATGAACGTTCCTTTTGGAAGGGAATTGATGAAAATATGGATTTAGAGCTAGATGTCTTATCCGGCACAGAATACCGCGACATGTTTGCGGAGTCATTAGCCCTCTATAGGGATAGCGGTAATCTCAGTATTTTGGAACGAAACATTCAAAATAGGATGCTGGAGGAAATCAAGCGCTTGTCCCAAAATAACTATTCGGGTATAGAACCAGTTCTTGGCTATTTACTTGCGAAAGAATACGAAGCCAAGGCTGTCCGACTCATCATGGTAGGCAAATTAAACGGACTGCCAAAAGAGGTTATCAAGGAAAGGTTGCGTGAGTGCTATGCATAAAATCGGAGTAGTAGGTGAAAGAGATGCCATCTTGGGATTTAAGTCCCTAGGATTAGATGTGTTTGCCGCATACGAAGAAGAAGAAATTTCGAATACACTCAACACCTTGGCCAGAAATGACTATGCGGTAATATTTATTACTGAGGAAACGGCCATGAAAGCCAAAGAGACGATTGACAAATATACAAGCAGGCCTTTTCCAGCCATTATTTTGATTCCGGGAGCCAAAGGTTCAACCGGCATAGGTATGATGGCAATCAAGGAAAGCGTAGAGAAGGCCATCGGAACAGATATTCTGTTCAAGGAAGACTAAATCTGTCAGAAAGAGAGGAGAGTCCCTTGCAAGGTAGGATTGAAAAAGTATCCGGACCGTTGGTAGTAGCCAGCGGAATGGCCGATGCAAAAATGTACGACGTAGTTCGAGTAAGCGATAAACGTTTGATTGGTGAAATTATCGAAATGCGTGGTGACAAAGCATCGATTCAGGTATATGAAGAAACAGCTGGGCTTGGACCTGGGGAAATGGTGGAATCAACGGGAGAACCGCTCAGTGTTGAGTTGGGCCCAGGATTGATTGAAGCCATCTACGACGGCATTCAAAGACCCTTGACTGAAATTAGAGAAAAAGTTGGTGACCGCATCACACGTGGTGTGGAAGTAAGTCCTTTGAACACTGAAAAGAAATGGGCGTTTAAACCCGTTAAAAAAGAAGGCGACGTGGTTATTCCAGGTGATATTATCGGAACCGTCCAAGAAACACTCAGTGTAGAGCATCGTATCATGGTACCCGTGGGTACGGAAGGTACGATTGAGGCAATTTTTGAAGGAGACTTTACCATTGTTGAGCCGGTTTGCCGGGTAAGAACGGAAAGCGGCGAAGTGAAAGACGTAATTATGCGTCAAAAAACGCCTGTACGGATTGGAAGACAATACAAGAAAAAACTTTCTCCGGAAGTTCCGATGGTTACTGGACAACGGGTTATCGATACATTTTTCCCCGTATCCAAAGGTGGTACCGCTGCTGTTCCTGGACCGTTTGGATCCGGAAAGACGGTGGTACAGCATCAGTTGGCAAAATGGGCTGATGCCGATATTATCGTATACGTTGGCTGTGGCGAGCGTGGCAATGAGATGACCGATGTTTTGATGGAATTCCCAGAGTTGAAAGACCCCAAAACTGGCGAGGCCTTGATGAAACGTACAGTTTTGATTGCCAATACCTCGGACATGCCTGTGGCTGCTCGTGAAGCTTCGATCTACACAGGGATTACCATTGCTGAATATTTCCGTGATATGGGATACTCTGTAGCGATTATGGCGGATTCTACTTCACGTTGGGCAGAAGCATTGCGTGAGATGTCTGGCCGTCTTGAAGAAATGCCTGGTGAGGAAGGCTACCCAGCCTATTTATCCTCCCGTTTGGCGGAGTTCTATGAGCGTGCAGGACGTGTTCTATGCTTAGGCTCAGACGAGCGTGAGGCAGCTATTACGGCCATTGGAGCCGTATCTCCTCCAGGTGGTGATATTTCGGAGCCGGTATCGCAAGGAACACTGCGAATCGTAAAAGTGTTCTGGGGCTTGGATTCAGCGCTTGCGTACAGAAGACACTTTCCAGCCATTAACTGGTTGAACAGCTACTCTTTGTATACCAATCGCCTAGCTAAGGCGATGGGGGATGCAACGCATGAAGATTGGAATGACAAACGACGCGAAGCAATGAGCCTTTTGCAAAAAGAAGCTGAGTTGGAAGAAATTGTCCGTTTGGTTGGTGTTGATGCCCTGTCGTTAACTGACCGCTTGGTAATGGAAACGGCACGTTCGATTCGTGAAGACTATTTGCACCAAAATGCATTCCATGAGGTAGATACCTTTACTAGTTTAGAAAAACAATACAAGATGATGAGTCTAATCTTAAGCTTCCACAATGAGGCTACCAATGCTTTTAGGGAAGGTGCTGAGTTTGAGGATCTACTCAAGTTGCCAGTTCGTGAAAAAATTGGCCGTGCCAAGTATGTACACGAGGAGCGGATTGAAGAGCTAGATGATTTGATTCAGGAAATCAAGAATGAAGTAGCAGAACTAATTCCGAAAGGGGATCTGCCGTATGCTTAAAGAATATAAGTCAATTAGAGAAGTAGTAGGCCCCTTGATGCTAGTTGATGGTGTCGACGGTGTTAAATATTATGAGCTAGTGGAAATTGAACAGAAAAATGGTGAAATTCGTCAGGGACGAGTATTGGAAGTAAATGGCGATAAAGCGATGATTCAGTTGTTTGAGGGATCGCAAGGATTGCAAATTTCTAGTTCCAAATGTCGTTTTCTTGGACATGGTATCGAGTTAGCCGTATCAGAAGATATGTTGGGTAGAGTATTCTCAGGACTGGGTGTGCCGATTGATGGTGGCCCGGACATTATTGCGGAGGAAAGACTAGATATTAATGGAGAACCATTGAATCCAGCTTCTAGAGACTATCCATCTGAGTTTATTCAGACTGGTATTTCAGCCATTGATGGATTGAATACCTTGGTGCGCGGACAAAAACTTCCCGTATTTTCAGGAAGTGGTTTGCCTCACGCTCAATTGGCTGCGCAGATTGCGCGTCAAGCGAAGGTTTTGGGCTCAGACAGTAAGTTCGCTGTAGTATTTGGCGCCATCGGAATTACGTATGAAGAAGCAGAATTTTTTATTTCTGATTTTCGTAAGACCGGTGCCATCGAGCGTACAGTGCTATTTATGAACCTGGCAAATGACCCAGCTATTGAACGTATCGCGACTCCCCGTATGGCTCTAACCGCAGCTGAATATCTGGCGTATGAAAAGGGTATGCATGTCTTGGTAATCCTAACAGATATCACCAACTATGCTGAAGCTCTGCGTGAAGTATCGGCAGCGAGAAAAGAAGTACCAGGTCGTCGTGGCTATCCAGGTTATCTATATACTGACTTGGCAACCATGTACGAGCGTGCAGGTAGAATTAAAGGCAAGGAAGGTTCTATTACCCAGATTCCTATTTTGACCATGCCGGAGGATGACAAGACTCATCCCATTCCTGATTTGACTGGTTACATCACAGAAGGACAGATTATTCTATCTAGAGAATTGCACCGTTCTGGTATTGAACCGCCTATCAACGTGTTACCTTCCTTGTCTCGTTTGAAGGATAAAGGAATTGGTAAAGATAAGACCAGAGAAGACCATGCAGATACCATGAACCAGTTGTTTGCGGCGTATGCACGTGGTAAGGAAGCCAAGGAATTGGCTGTTATTCTGGGGGAAGGCGCCCTGTCTGATACCGACAAGCTGTTTGCAAAGTTTGCGGATGAATTCGAGAAACAATATGTGTCCCAGGGCTATGAAACCAATCGTAGCATTGAAGACACCTTATCTTTGGGATGGAAGTTGCTAGATATCTTGCCTAAAAATGAACTTAAGAGGATTCGCGAGGAATACATCGAGAAATATCTGCCGTCTTTGAACGGCAAAGGAGATGAATAACCTATGGCTCAATTGTTGAATGTAAGTCCAACAAGAATGGAGCTATCGCGCATCAAGGGCCGTGTTAAGGTTGCCCGCAGAGGTCATAAACTCTTGAAGGATAAGAGAGATGAGATGGTACGTCAGTTTCTAGAGCTGGTTAAGGAAAATCGGGCTCTTCGGGAACAGGTCGAAGTGAAGATTGCGGCTGCTTTACAGAGCTTTGTGCTCACACGGGCGGTTACTCCGGAACAAGAACTGGAGGAAGCCATTATGGTCCCGACTAGAAGTGTGGAATTGGAAGTAGGGAAAAAGAACATTATGAGCGTGTACTGTCCGGTTATTCACTACCGGGAAGTGTTCGACAAGGATGTTTCACCCTACCCCTACAGTTTTTCTAGCACTTCAGAACAGTTAGATGGCGCGATTCAGAATCTGTCGGGTATTTTACCGGCTATGTTGGATTTGGCTGAAAAAGAGAAGTCTTGTCAATTGCTTGCTGATGAGATTGAGAAAACAAGAAGGCGTGTTAATGCGCTGGAATACGTTATGATTCCGCAAATGGAAGAAACCATTCGCTATATCACGATGAAGCTGGATGAGGATGAAAGAGGCTCAAGAATTCGTCTGATGAAGGTGAAGGACATGATTGCTGAGCGGGAACGTAAGGAAATACTAGCTAAACGTGCATTAGAAGAATTAGAAGTATAAGTAAATATTTAAGGAACTCTGAGATTCAGGGTTCCTTTTTTTTAGAAAAAAAGCGGATCTTCTTTTATCTATGGCAAAGGTCTGATACAATGATATGGAAAAAGTTTTCACGAGAGAAGAGGTGCTGGAAATGAATTACAAAGATGATTTGGGATTGCAACCAAGGATCCGGAGCAGTTATATGCGCTTGCACCCTGCTGAAAAAAAGATAGCAGACTATATCTTGGAAAATGAGACCACTTCTACGATAGATATTGATACCTTGGCCAACAAAACGCAGACAAGTAAGGCCAGTGTAAGCCGATTCTGTCGGCGCTTAGGCTATGGCGGATTCAAGGAGTTCAGCCTCCATCTAGCCCAAGAAAATATTGCGAAATCCAAAACGGATGAAGCGGTCGGTCTAATACGAAAGACCATGTACGCCAACGCCCAAGCCTGCCTCGATACCCAGTATCTTTTGGATGAACAGCAAATTGAGAAAATTGCTGGAAGCATTGCGCAGGCCAGCCGGATTTTTCTAGTTGGTTCCTCTGCGGTTGCGCCCATAATCCTTGATTTCTCTCAGAAGATGCTTCGTTTGGGTATTGTATGCCACTATGACCAAGCAAGACGCATTCAGAAGATGCAGGCGGCCGTCTCCGGGCCTTTAGATTTGGTCATAGCCTTTGACCTTTCCGGAGAAGCAAAGGGCACCATAGAGGCTGTTAGCATAGCTAAAAAGATGGGAGCGCAGATTATTACGATTTGCTGCGGCATTGGATCTTCACTTAGTGAGCTATCTAGTATTCACATATATGGTGTGGGCCAAAAAATGGGCAATTATGTTACCGGCACTGGGGAAACAAGGATTTCCCTATTGAATATTGTCGATGTCATATTCTATAGACTTATGGAGATCATGCCAGCTGATAAAAGAGATGAAATGCTGAACAAGACCAAGGATATAATCCTTGAAGATTGGAACTGATGCACGTTTAGAAAAAAGGAGGAAGTTATGAAAATTATTGCAATATCTGGAAGCCCCCGAAACAAGGCAACGCAACATGTAGCAGAAGTGGCGCTTGCGAGCATCAAAGAAAAATACCCCGACATGGAGACGGAACTGATCTCTTTGAAAGGGAAAAAGGTAGAACCATGTACTGCCTGCGATTATTGTAAACGCAAAAAAGATTGGTGTATCATAAAGGATGATGCCAATGATATGATTAAGGAGATTGTTACAGCAGATGGTATACTCATGCTTAGTCCAGTGTATGTGATGGAACCCACCCCCCAGCTGATGGCTCTTTTTTCACGCATGCGTCCACTCCATCACGTATATCAAGATATAACCAGGCATAAGCTCGGTGCTAGTATTGCTGTTGGAGGAACTCGAAATGGTGGACAAGAGATTGCAGTCAATACGATGAATAACCTGCTTTTAGCCCGTGGAATCAATGTGGTTTCAAATGAAGCTTTCGGCTACCATGGTGGTAAAGTTTGGTCTAAAGACCAAGGTGCAGCAGGTGTAGACGCCGATGAAATTGGTATGAAGACGGCGATACAAGTGGCACAAAAATTGGCTGAAATGGTGTCTTTAGTATGCAAGGGAAAAGAAGAATAAGCTTTTTTAAACAGGACCGTTTTTCTAAAGGCTGTTAAAGGAGACATATAAGCCCAAAGCGGCAGATTCCTGGTATAATGGAGATGGTTTTTTTGTTCATAGCCGGAGATATTCTATCTGCTGATATTTTTTATAGTAGACGAAGTAAGAATAAGCAAGGTGCAAGCTAGTAGGTTTAGAACTGAAAATCGGTAAGGAGTTTGATATGGAATCGAAAAGCCTAATGGTGATGCAAGAAGAATTGAAGAAAGGTCATGCAATCTGTCAGGTAACTGTGGCGAAGACGGAAGGCACGACGCCTAGGATGGCTGGGACCATGATGGTGGTCAAAAAAGACGGGACTATTTCTGGTACGGTAGGAGGTGGTTCTGTTGAATATGAAGCCATCAAGCATGCTCAGGAGCTGATCGCACAAAACAGGTGTGAGCTGAAAGAATATGAGATTAAGACGGACAAGGGCATGGTTTCCGGTAAGGTTTGCCTTTTCTTCAAAATCTTTAAACCACGGGAGCAGTTGCTGATTTTTGGTGCAGGTCACGTAGGTTACCAACTTTACCTGCTTGCGGAAATGCTGCACTTTACGATTGTGATGCTAGATGACAGAGACGGCTTTCTAAGTGAAGAACGCTACCCTCATGCAAAAATCATGGCGGGTGCTTTTACAGAAAGTATGGAGAAAATTTCCTTCCATGAAGATACCTATGTAGTGGTTGCTAGTTCTTCACATAAATCGGACGAGGAATTATTATATGCTTTGGTAAATAAACCGCATGCTTATCTGGGTATGCTGGGTAGCCAAAAAAAGGCGGAGCGGATTAAGTCCAATCTGCTAAAGAGAGGCATAAAAGCCTCCCAGTTGGATGCCCTATATGCGCCGATTGGTATTCCACTGGGAGGACGTCAACCCGAAGAAGTGGGCCTGAGTATCTTGGCACAGATTGTAAAAGTTCGAAATGAAAAATTGTAAAATGGATTGTTTATGTATGATATGAGGAAGGGGAATCCCCCTTCTTCTTTTTTGTTTTTTTCGTAGGTTGCTGAAAGATTATGGATTTATTGCATCATTAGGTAGAATGGGATTATAAAAAGAATTAGAGGTGGACGTATTGTATTACCAAGATAACGCGGAGAATGTATATAACGATTTGCAAAGCAGTCAAGTGGTTTATTTATTTGAATCGTTGGCCCCCAAGGAACGATTAATAGATTATTACCGACTTCCAAAAGGGCATAGAAACCAGAACTATCTTTTAAGTACAGACCATGGTAAGTTTCTTATGCGTGTCCGGAAAGATATCCTTGAGTTTGGAGACGTAGAAGTAGAAAAAGCAGTGTTTAAGAATCTGGATAAGGGGATCAGGCATCCGGAGCGTTTGTGTAGTTATAAGGATAAGGGATTGGAATATTCCCTGTATGACTTTGTGGAAGGTAAAGAACTTAGTGAAATATTGCCGAATATGCCACGAAGAAATGCAGAGGAAATATTTTTCAACTTAGGTAAGAAGCTGGCTGCCATTCATAGCACCAAAACATTTAATGTGTGTGGGTTTTTGGATGAAAAGTTGGAAGTGAAAGAAGCGCTTCCCCCGGTTTTGGATTGGCTTTCCGAGTTTGATACGTCGAAACTATCTGAGTGGTTGGGGGAAGAATTACTGAACCGTGTAAATTATCTAGTAAGAAGAAGACACAAAGAATTGGAAAAAATGGATAGTGACATTTGTTTGGTGCATGGAGACTGTAACGGAGACAACATACTAATCGGCCAAGGGAAGTTGATTTTCCTAGATTGGGAGTTTGTGTCTGCGGGACATCGGTATGCAGATATTGGACAGCTTTTTCGGGGCGTTAGTGGTAATGAGGAAATTCAGACTGCCTTTTATAACGGATATAAAGAAGTATTGCCCCAGGCCTTGGATGTGGACTGGTGGTTGATGAGCAAGTTGCGTGACCTGCTTTCCATTGTGCAATTAATCTCTGAGGAAGAGACCAATGGCGCTTATTTGGCTATGTTGGAAAGTTACTTTATTCATACATTGAATCTGATTGACAGATAGAAAGGAACAGTATGCAAAAGGTAGCATTATTACGATGTAAAGAATACGATGTAGATCTTGTGGAACAAACCTTGCGTAAGGGGTTTGATTTGCTGGGGGGCGAAGAATATATTCGAAAACTAATCCCCTATGGCGCAAAGGTACTTTTAAAGCCGAACCTGCTTTCTAGTGAGCCGCCGGGATCACCGGTAGTGACAGATTATCGCACGTTTGAAGCAATAATTCGAATTTTCAAAGATTACGCTGGTTCCATTAGCTTCGGCGATTCCCCTGGTTTTGGTCATGCTTTTAAGGCGGCTGAATCCTGTGGATTAATTGAAGTAGCGAAACGATACGGGGTAGACTTTGATCCGTTTGAATCTTTTGAGCAGGTTACCCTAGAAGACTATCTTTTGGTGCCACGCTTCGACATTGCGAGTGCAGTGCTAGAGACCGATGTTTTGGTATCCCTCCCCAGGTTAAAAACGCATGGCATGACTTCCTATACCGGAGCCATTAAAAACCAGTTTGGTTGTATTCCAGGACTCAAGAAGGCTTCTTTGCATGGCAGGATGCCGAAAATTCGGGATTTTTCTCGTATGCTTCTCGATCTCAACCGCTTGGTTGACGCTAAGTTTGCTGTGTTAGATGGTATCGTGGCCATGGAAGGAAACGGTCCTAAGAATGGACATCCGAATCCGATGGAAACATTGATACTGGGAGATAGTTTAAGTGCAGTAGATACGGTGGCTGCTACCTTGATTGGCTATGACCCGAACGATATTCCCTACCTGAGGGAAGCAGAAGCGAGTGGTTTCGGACCTACAAAAATTTCACAGATTCAGATTTTGGGTGAAAGCATTGAGGATATGGAACCGGAGCATTTTGTCCGAGTTCGAGGACGTAGCAATGTGCGTTTCAATGAAGGATTTGCGGGACAAATCGTGCAGAAGCTAACGGCCCCTAAACCTGTATTAAAGCCTGAACTTTGTATCAGTTGCAAAAGATGTGGAGATATTTGCCCTGAAAAACCCAAGGTAATAGATTTTGTGGATGAAAACGGACTAAAGCCCCATTGGAATTATGATGCGTGCATCCGTTGTTTCTGCTGTCAAGAAATATGCCCTGTGGGTGCCATCGAAATTGAATATCCCCTTATCGCAAAACTGCTAAAAATGGACAGGTAGGTGTGACTATGTTTGCAGAAAATGTATCATTGCTAGTAGCCTTTGGAGCCGGCCTGGTGTCTTTTTTTAGTCCTTGTATTTTGCCTTTGATCCCAGTATATATTTTTTATATCTCTGGTACGACCATGGCAGAAGCGAAAACGAATCGCAGTAGGACCATGGTAAGGACTTTGGGCTTTGTCATTGGCTTTAGCCTTATCTTTATCTTAATGGGTTCCACGGCCAGTGCCATAGGGCGATTCTTGTTAACGGAAAGAGTTTGGTTTACTAGAATCAGTGGCGCTTTGCTACTCGTGTTGGGTTTACAGATGCTGGGTGTTATCCATTTGCCTTTTTTGGAAATGGAAAAGAGATTGGAAGGACCGAAAAAAAAGGGAGGCTGGCCAACGTCTATCCTGATTGGTATGGCCTTTGCGGCAGGTTGGACTCCTTGTTTTGGACCTATTTTGGCTTCCATATTAATGCTCGCCGGACAGTCTGACACGATGGGACACGGCATGTTGTTGCTTTTAATCTATTCTTTGGGTATGGGTATTCCCTTTCTACTTACCGCCTTTTTTATTGACCGATTTAAGGGATTTATTGCCAGGAATGAACGCTTGATTCGGCTATTGCCCAAGCTGGGTGGAATAATGATGGTGCTATTTGCATTGTTGTTGCTGTTTGAACAGATGGGCAGAGTAGCCTCGCTGTTTGGTTAGGAGGATAAATGCGTAGAAAATTTTGGAGACGTGGTGGATTGCTATTGCTGACGTTTCTTTTGGTAACCGGTTGTTCAAAGCCGGTATCCGAGGTAGAGCTTCTGAGTTATGTAGACGACGGTACGGAACTCGCGATTGAAGAGACGGTTCCTAGTTTTACACTCACTAGTCTAGATGGTGAAGAGGTCTCAATAGAGGATTACCGAGGTCAAATGGTACTGTTAACCTTCTTTTCCACGGGCTGACACTTTTGTAAAGAGGAGTTGCCTCTTTTAGAAGAAGTGGATGCAGCAAATGAGGATACTAAAGTAATCGTTGTCAACGTGGGTGAAGACCTGCAAAGTGTGCAGGATTATGCTGAAGAAGGTGGCTATGATTTGACCATCTTGTTGGATCCGGATGCGCTATTGAGCAGAAAGTACTTAATCAGTGGTGTGCCGACAACTTATTTTATTGCTACGGATGGAGCCAATTTGGGTGCCTACCAAGGTATGTTGCCTAAGGAGCGTGCTGAAATGTTTTTAGAAGCCATTCGGGAGAACAAGCAGTGAGGAGTTCAGTAAAGAAAGCATATAAAAAGACTGTGGCATATGCCACAGTCTTTGCTTTTCGTAGTTGCTATAATTAGATGGATACTACGTTTTCTGCTTGAGGTCCTTTAGCACCTTGAGTTACATCAAAAGTCACTTCTTCGCCTTCGTCCAAGGATTTGAAACCTTCTTTTTGAATTTGTGAAAAATGTACGAATACATCAGTACCATCTTCAGATTCAATAAAACCAAAACCCTTTTCGCTGTTAAACCATTTTACTTTACCGTTTGCCATGTTTTCCTCCAAAATTTTTAATCCTTAAACTTGGTAAATGTCATCATTAAGACCTGAAATATTTTGCGCCTAAACAGCTCCCAATAATTCCGCTTCTACATAACAATACTTACTACAACCTCAAGGTACAAATTAAGAATAGTATAAAAGTGCAGAAAAAGCAAATTATTTTTCGAAATTTGCAAAAAAAGAATGGCAAAATGAGTAGTGAAAAGTTACACGAAATCAAAATAATTGTATACTATTGTTATGGATAAAATAAAGAAGATTACGATAAAGAAAAGCAAGCGAAAATCCGTAACACTTCAGTGCTTGGAGGATGGCAAATTAATAGTCCGTGCACCGATTGGTATGAGCAAACGAGAGATTATGGGTATTGTTGAGGAGAAGAGTGCTTGGATAGAACGTACAAGACAGCAACTGGAGAAGCGACGCCTGCAAGAAGAGGCTCTTACCTTAGCCGATAGTAGCTATTTCCCCTTTTTGGGAAGGGATTTAGAAGTAAGACGAACGAGGAGCAAGGATCCCGTTGTAACTGTGGATTCTGAAAAGGGGCATTTGGAAATTGCTGCTCTAGATGAGGAAAATGCCAAAACAGCCTTGCTATCATTTATTAGGCAAAAGGCCAAGTCTTATTTGGACGAGCGAACAGAAAAGTGGGCTCAAAAAATGGACTTGACCTACAATACGCTTAGAATCAAGGACCAAAAAACACGGTGGGGAAGTTGCAGCGGCCGGCGTAACCTTAATTTAAATGCGAGAATCATGCTAGCGCCGCCTCAGGTCATCGATTACCTAATTGTGCATGAACTAGCCCACTTGGTTCATATGAATCATTCAAGGGCATTCTATGGGCTGGTTGCTAGCTATGTGCCGGACTACCTAGAACACCAGGGTTGGCTTAAAAACCATGGCTATCTTCTGAGTTGGGGGAGGAATTAGAGGCATTTGGAACATTTCTTTGATATAATGTAACGTAGTATAACGAAGGAGGTATTATTATGGCGGAAAAGAAATTAGCCAAGTCAAAGGATAAGAAAATATTCGGTGTATGTGGTGGTGTAGCGGAGTATTTTAATATTGATCCCACCGTTATCCGGCTTATTTGGGCGTTGGCGATTTTGGTTTATGGAACTGGCTTCTTGCTGTATATCATTATGGCAATTATTATGCCGGATCCCCAAAAAGTGGAAGAAGAGAAGAGTCAAGCGAAAGAAGATGTTGAGGAAATCATCGTGGAAGTCGACGATGTTGCAGAAGAAGATAAGAACTAAGCTCTACCGTATTGCTAACAGGATATAGTAGCTACCTGCGCTGGGTGACTATGGAATAAGAAAACCGGCATCGATTACGATGCCGGTTTTTTAGCGAAAAATCTGTTCATGGGTACTGACCATGCTCATTTGTAGGATATTGGGATTGAAAAAGATATCGCAGACTCCAATGGGCTGGTCCAAGTAATTGTAGAAAGTTTCATCCCAGAACATGAGGATGGTACGAGGGTCTAGGCCGAAGGCCTGGGAAGTCACTGAGTTAATGGTAGCACTAACCTTGATGATATTGTGGCTGACATCTTGGCTGCAATGATTGGTATACAGGCTATCGATTTGGACATTCTCTTTGCCATAGACCATGTCATCTTCAGGAATCTTAGCAAAGAGCTTTTTGGGAATGGAAACATAACCCTGGATTGCCAGTTGACCGTCTGCGTAATAGTCCCAACGAAAGTCTAACAATGGTTCATTGGGATCCAAGTCCAGTCGTTTTGCTAATTCTTCGTTTCCGGAACGTTCTTGGATAAAGGTCCTTTTTTGCGAAGGCTCTAGGCCCAGGCTATCGATGATGGTAGCAAAATCCTGTGACAAGTCTACCCGCATCTTCGTTTTAAGAACACTTTTTAGGATGTAGTTTCCCTTTCCTTTTCTTTTGGCAATATAGCCTTTTTGGGTTAGATTTGCCAACGCTTCTCTGATGGTCTGCCGGCTAACACCCAATTGCGTAGCCAATTGTTCTTCCGTTGGAAGTTTATTGTCTTCTGTACGTTCTATATATGATTTTAATTCTTTTTCTACCTTGTCCTTTAGGCTTTCCACTATGACTCTTTTCATTTATTACTCCTTGTTGAACAATCCAATATAACAAAATGCTTATTTATAAAGATAACATCAATATTTCTCTATGTAAATATTGATTTGTCTTTGACTGTTCTTGGACCAACCGGCTTTCTTGTCCCACAAGGTGTTAGGATATTGTCTATTGTAATAGTATTGGTGGTGGCCAAAGTTTTTGACATTAATACTGAAAATAGCCATAGGGCTATTGAATGTCCTGGGTCCGAGCAGTATGATATAAGATATTATGAGCATAAGCCCATATAGCTCATGTAGTTATGTACTACTAGCTAGTTGCGTTTGAGGTCAAGCTTTCGCAAGTCTGTTGGGATAGGGATTTGCCCTTTCATTTCATTGTATAAGTGAATGAAAGGTGATTAAGCAAAGCAAGAATAATAACAAAAAAATATGCATACGAGGAGAAATAAGATGAAAAAAGATGTACTGAATTGGAAAACCTGCATTCAACCGGAAGTGGATTTACTAGTTTCCTGCAAAGGAAAAGATGGAACCCCCAATGCCCTAGTTGTGGCCTATGCCTGCAACTGTAGCTTTGATCCCCCCATGGTTATGGTGGGGGTTGTACCGAGTCGCCATTCCCATAAGTTGATTACGGAAACGAAAGAATTTGTAGTCAATATTCCGTCGGAAGAACAACGTGAAATGTTTACCTTTATGGGCACTAAGTCGGGTAGCGATATGGATAAGTTTAAGGAGTTCGGCGCAGCTTGGGAACAAGGCAAAAAAGTAGGTGCCCCTGTTCTTCTTGATTGTCCAGTCAATATTGAGTGCAAGGTTGTTGATTCCATCGTGACAGGATCGCATGAAATGTTTGTAGGAGAAATTGTGGCGATTCAAGCAAATCAAGATATTGTGAATGATAAAGGAGAGATAATCAAGAAAGCCTTTACGCCGATGGATTTTAGATAGACATTTGATTGAATAAATTAGATAATGGTTGAAAAGGACACATTCTACAGTATGTTTCGTAGAGTGTGTTTTTTCTTGGAAGAGTAGTTCCTAGCTGGATTGCATTTTATTGCCCAAATTTGTACAATGAGAAAAAGAAAACATAGAAATGAGAACCATATGAGACGTGCGACACTTATAGATGGAAACATTAAGAAACAATTATTTCAGATGACCTGGCCCATGATTTTCGGGATGCTTGGCTTGGTCATTTTCAATTTGGTGGATACCTATTTTATTGGGCGACTTGGCGTGATTCAATTGGGGGCCATGGGATTCACGTTCCCCGTGGTTATGTTGATCAATAGTTTTGCTTTGGGATTGGGGATTGGAACTTCTGCACTAGTATCCAGGGCCATCGGTCAGGGCAATCATGAGCAAGCGGCTAGAATCACTACGGATAGTTTGGTTCTGGCGGTAATACTAGCAGCTGTCATTAGCATCATAGGGCTTTTAACCATTGAACCAGTTTTTCAACTTTTAGGGGCAAAAGAAGATGTTTTACCCTATATAAAAGAGTATATGAGTATTTGGTACCTTGGCTCGGTCTTTGTTGTGATTCCCATGGTGGGAAACAATGCCATCCGGGCTACGGGAGATACCAGAACCCCCGCTGTGGTTATGATGCTATCTGGACTTAGCAATGCAGTGCTTGACTATTTATTGATATTTGGTATAGGCATATTTCCTGAAATGGGTATGGCTGGTGCCGCCTTGGCTACGGTATGTGGGCGAATTATTACCTTTGTCGTTGCTAGTTATGTTCTGGGAAAACGGGAAAAACTATTGGTATTTCGTGGCATTTCCGCTAAAGTTCTTAAAAAGAATTGGGGAGAACTGCTAGAAGTAGGGCTTCCGGTAGCCCTGACACGGACCATGCAGCCGGTCAGTATTGGAGTTTTGACAGCGCTTCTTGCTACCTATGGAACGGTAACGGTAGCTGGATTTGGTGTGGCTAGCAAGATGGAAATGTTTCTACTGATGGTCGGCAACGCGTTTGTTTCTGTACTAGCACCGTTCGTAGGTCAGAACTTTGGTGCAGGACGGATGGACCGCATCAAAAAGACAAGGGAGTATGCGGTGAAATTTGCCATTATGAACGGTCTAATATTGCTCATGCTAGCGTTCGTATTTGGTGAAAGAATTGCAGCTGTGTTTAGCGACGAGGTGAAAGTTATAAACCAAGCAGTACTGTATCTAAGAACGGTTTCAGCTGGATATATTTTCTACGTTGTTTTACAAGCGACAGCCAATATTTTCAATGTGACAGGGCAACCTAGAATTTCTGCACTCATGATGCTTACACAAATGTTCGTGATATGTATCCCCTTGGCTCTAGTACTTCGCGTTTTCTTCTACTCACAGGGGATTTATATGGCCCTAGCCATCTCGTGGGTAATCATGGCTTTGGTAGGAACGAAAGCGCTAGATGCTCATATGAAAAAGATAATAGGCAAGAAGATTGAGGCAGGGAATGAATGCTCTTAAAAAAATGGACACGAGGAAGGTAGAGATGGATCGAAAAAAAATATTTATCCTATATAGCTCCATTATCATGGTTGCACTTCTATATTATGTTGATGCTGTGATGCAGATACCATATTTTTGGAAGTCAGTAGTCAAGATTCTAGCTTTGGCTATGGTGTTCGGCCTGTATAGTTACAGATTTAAGGATAATTTCATCAAAGAATCGATTGCCAATTATCGCCTAAGGCAAGGGAACAAATTGGTAGATAAGAAGAGACGGTTACACTTGCTTCTAGGTGTGCTGGCCTTTTTCGCCATACTCCTAGTTTACTGGCTCACAGCGCCATATATGAATCTAGGAAATATCGTGGCGAGTCTACAAGAAAAGTATGGTATTGCTAGAGAACAACTACTCTACTATGGGCTATACTTAGCTTTCGGGAATGCGCTTCTCGAGGAAATGCTATTTCGAGGCTATGTTTTCCTGGGTCTCTTGAAAAGAATGAATCGGTGGTATGCCTATTTGTTTAGCTCCATCTTGTTTAGCATCTATCATATTTCGGTTATAAATACCTGGTTCAACCCCCTACTATTTTTGGTTGCCTTGTTAGGCCTCATGCTATCTGGTTTTCTATTTTGTTATCTAGATGAGAAGAACCAGACTTTTTTGAACAGCTATTTTGTTCATGTTTGTGCAGATCTGGCAATCGTATTGATTGGTTACCACATCATGTCCTAGCAATATAATTGAACATAGAACATAGAACATAGAACATTGAATATAGAATATAGAAGAGCACTGCTTTAGGCTATTAGCCCAAAGCAGTGCTCTTTGGTTGTTTTGGGATTGCGGTTTCTACTTCGGGCAAATGGTGTTGTCTAACACATATGGTTACGATAAGCGCTTGACAAAAACAATGTACAGAAATAAAATATATTCTATAAACTAGATTTAATAAATATATGAATGAGTATAGTTTGAAGGAGAGGGGTAACAATAATGGGAGTGAAGATTCTGGCAATAAACGGGAGTCCTAGAAAAAGCGGGACCCAGTATGCACTGGAATATGCTTTAAAGTCTGCAGAAGAAACGGGAAACGTGGAAACGGAACTGATTAACCTGAGGGGTAAGGAGCTCAATTTTTGCATTCATTGCAACCGGTGTATTAAGGAAAACGTACTTTTTTGTCCGACCTTCGATGATGCGATGACAAAAATCTATCCCAAAATTTTGGAAGCAGATGGAATCATCATCGGATCCCCGGTTTATCAGATGTCACCCAATGCGCAAATTACAACCTTCTTCAATCGTTTGCGACCACTCGGAAAACTGATTTCCCAAGGGAAATTTGGTCTCAAGGTAGCCGGTGGTATAGCCGTCGGGGGTGCTCGAAATGGTGGACAGGATACTACCCTGGAAGGAATTACCAATATGCTTTTAGCCAGTGGATACATCGTAGCATCGGGTAGCGTTTTTGCCTACAACGGTGGATCCTTGTGGTCCCAGGGTGCTAATTTAGAAGGTGCCAAAAATGACGAGGTAGGCCTAGCAACGGTGAGTATGATTGGGCGTAGGATCGCGGTTTTAGCCAAAGTGCTTCAAGAGGGGGCAAAACATACAGATTATAAGGAATACCAATATGCAGGTTTTATTAGTGAAGAAGAGATCTTAGCACGAAGGAGTGCATTCAAGAAAGGATAGGAAAATGGGCGATCAAAGAAATGTAATCCTGAAGATCCGGAACTTGACAAAGACTTTCCCTGGTGTTGTGGCGAATAAGGATGTTGATTTAGATATTGAATATGGGGAAGTCCATACACTTTTAGGGGAAAATGGGGCTGGAAAATCCACCTTGATGAAAGTCATCTATGGCATCTACGGTAAAGATTCAGGCACAGTTGAATATGAGGGAAAGCCACTAGAGGTTAAAAGTCCGAAAGACGCTATTGCAGCGGGAATTGGGATGATTCACCAACATTTTCTATTGGTGCAGGAATTCACGGTGTTGGAAAATATTATCATGGGCTTAAAGGCCGATAAGGGAATCCAACTCGACCGGGAAAAGCATCGCTCGCGGGTGGAAAAAATTGTGGAACGCTTTGATATCCGCTTAGATTTAGACGAAAAGGTTCGAGATTTATCTGTTGGCATGCAGCAAAAGGTGGAAATCGTAAAGGTGCTTTACCGGAATGCTCAATTCTTGATTCTCGATGAACCGACTTCTGTCCTAACTCCCCAGGAATCACAAGGATTATTTAATATCATTGGTAAACTAAAGCAGCAAGGTGCAACAGTCATCTTCATTTCACATAAACTGGATGAAGTAATTCAAATTTCAGACCGGATAACAGTGCTCCGGGATGGTGAAGTAATTGAAACAGTAGTGAATAAAGAGATTAGCAAAGATGACCTATCAGCTATGATGGTGGGTAGAGAAGTGAATTTAGGTGTCGATATTCCCCAAATACAATTTGGGCCGGTCGGACTAGAAGTGGATAAGATCTCACTAATGAATCGCAACGGGAGAAAGGTACTAAAGGACGTGTCTTTCCAAATCCATGAAGGCGAGATTCTGGGTATTGCTGGCATTGACGGGAATGGTCAAGAGGAGTTGGCGCAAGTACTATGGGGAACGCTGAGTCCGGATAGTGGCAATATTTTGATTCGCGGCTCCAATATAAATGGCTTAAATACCCGCCGCCGGATGGGCTTGGGTATGGCCTATATTCCAGCCGACCGGAAAAAGGAAGGATTAATCGGAACGTTTCAAGTATCGGAAAATGTCATCTTGGACAGCTACTATAAGCCTAGCTTTATCAAAGGACTAGGACAAGATTTCAATGCAATCCGAAATTATTCCAAGCGCTTGGTTGAGGAATATAAGATTAAAACCCCAGCCCTGAATGTATGGGCTAAGAATTTGTCTGGTGGTAACCAGCAAAAGCTCATTCTTTCCAGAGCCATAGAAGGGAACAACGATGTATTCATCATTGCTCAACCTACTTGGGGATTAGATATTGGTGCTATTGAATTTGTCTATAAGAAAATTTGTGAGTTGAAGGATGCCGGAAAAACGATACTACTAATATCTACAGATCTAGAAGAAGTACGACTATTGTCAGATCGAATGTGTGTAATCTTTGAAGGGGAGGTGTCTGAAACTTTCAGGGTGCAGGATAAACAAGTTGCTGAAATTGGTTTGCTGATGGCGGGCGGAAAAAGGAAGGAAGAATAAATGAAAAAGAAAATAATTTCCTTATTGATTGCGGCTATGTTCATGGTGTCGATTGTAGGTTGTGCTGGAGGGGAAGAACCTGCTTCTGAAAATCCAGTTGATGAACCAGGGATGGAAACATTTAAAGTAGGAGTTTTGTTCCCGGGCTCTATCGGAGATAGTGCTTGGAACGAAGCTGGATACGATGCTTTGGTTCAAGCAAAAGAAGATTTGGGTATTGAGTTTAGTTTTCAAGAAAGTGTTCCAGTAGCAGAATCTGCAGAGGTAATGCGTAGTTTTGCGTATGAGGGATACGACCTAATCATTGCACATGATTTTAATTACAATGATATTGTTGCAGAAGTAGCACCGGAATTTCCTGATGTCATGTTTAGTGTTTCCTATGGCTATCAATCCTCTGGAGACAATGTGGTAGCCATTACTAGTTCAGGCTGGCAATTTAGTTATATGGCTGGCGTTCTAGCTGGTTCTGTATCTGAAAGCGGAAGTGTAGGCGTTCTGACTGCGACGGACTCCTTTATGGGCAAAAGGATGAGAGCCGGCTACGTTGCTGGAGCAAAATCTGTAAATCCGGATGTTGAGGTTCTTGAAGCATTTACCGGTAGCTGGGATGATGTTGTTAAGGGCAAAGAATTGGTAAACGGAATGATCCAACAAGGCATCGATGTTATTTTTGCCAGTTCTGGAAATGTAAATGTAGGCGTGATTGAAACTGCTAGAGAGGCAGGAATCATGGCGATTGGATCTCCTTCCGATATGACAGCGGTTGCACCGGATACGGTAATTGCGAGTGCAGTGACCCCCTCCGGAATCTATGTGGATTATGCAATACGTGAAATGGCAGCCGGTACCTTACGTGCAGGCGTCTACGTTCTAGGCATCAAAGAAGGCGCAGAAGCCCTAATTTGGAATCCAGCATTTGAAGCAGAGTTCCCTGCTGAAGTTATTGAGGCTGTACAGATGGCAGAACAGAAACTGAGTAATGGAGAAGTAGAAGAACCTGTGGTGGAATAGACAGAACCATAGTCACCGGGCAGTTTACTGTCCGGTGACCTTACAGGTTAAAGGAGGTTTACATGTCTAGTATTGATTCGCAATTGGCGAGAAAAATCCTGCGAATGAGAATTTTGGTTACATGTATTGCAGTCTTTGTGGCCTTTATTCTGGGATCCATTTTGGTGCTGTTGGCAGGAATTAATCCATTAATGGCGCTTAGATACTTATTTTCAGGAGCACTAGGCACAAAGCATGGAATAGGCGAAACCTTGACCCGATTCGTACCTCTGTTTCTGGCGACTATGTCATTTGCCATTGGGATGAAAGTACATTTTTATAATGTGGGTATCGAAGGGCAGATTGCGTTAGGCTCATTGGGCGCCTTGCTGGTTGGTATTTATGCGGTTGGCTTACCCGCACCGATTCATATATTTTTGTCGCTACTGGCTGCAGTGATATTTGGGATTCTATGGTTGGGAATTGCAGGTTTCCTCAAGTTTCGTTTCGGTGCTAATGAACTCTTAACGACGGTGATGCTCAACTACATTGCGGTTTACCTGATGGATATCATTATTGAAACCGTATTGAAGGATCCGAATAGTTTAATTGATCAATCTCAAAAGATTGCTGCCACGGCTGCGCTTCCCAGAATTATAGCCGGCACAACGGTTCATTTAGGCTTATTTATTGCAATTGCTGTGGCGGTAGTCGTTTACTACTACGTTTGGAGAACTCCAGGTGGTTATGAATTAAGAGCCGTTGGGGCCAATAGCAAGGCAGCTATGTATGCAGGCATCAACCCGAAAAAAATGATTATTATTGGTATGATTATTAGTGGAGGACTGGCTGGATTAGGCGGAGGCTTGAACTTGCTGGGATACCAGTCGCGTTGGGTATCCGGAACATTTCTCGGCTATGGATTCGATGGTATTGGAGCTGCTGTGATGGGGCAGTACCATCCGGTAGGTATGGCTTTGAGTGCCTTGCTGTTTGCGATTATCCGAGTAGGTGGCGGGGCGATGCAACGAAGTGTTGGCGTGCCGTATCCATTGGTACATGCTTTACAGGGAATCGTCATCATTGCTGTCATTATTAGTGCTTATTTTATCGAGAAACGGTCTGAAAAGATGATGAAGGAGGGACAGTAATATGGATTCTCAATTTGCGATAGTACTCGGTATACTGTTGGGGTCTACCATACGCTATTCCGTTCCGATTCTTTATGCTGCATTGGGTGGACTAATCACCGAAAAAGCTGGTGTGCTGAACTTTGCTTTGGAGGGACTGATGCTAGCCGGTGCCTTTTTTGCCTATTATGGGAATTTAGTGACAGGCTCAATCCTAGTTGGCGTTTTATGTGCCTTGGCTATTGGCGCCTTGACGGGTCTGGCTCTTAGTATCAGCATTCTGAAATATAAAGCAAGCCAATTGGTTATGGGTATTGGAATTAATATTTTTTACTTGGGCTTGACGGGATATTTTTTCAGAATCATAGGCTCTTCTGGAGCCAATACCATGGTAGATAACATGTTGGGAGATATTCCAATACCCATATTGTCGAGCATTCCTTTTCTGGGCATTCTCTTTCAACAGAACATCTTAGTCTACTTGTTGGTGGCGCTCGTTCTTGTCATGGCCTATTTTCTGAATAGGACTACGACAGGCTTGAATGTAAAGGCTGTCGGGGAAAATCCATATGCAGCAGCAGCGGTAGGCATAGATGTCATCAAGAACAGAACCTTTGCCATTGTAGGTGGTAGCATGCTGGCCGCTCTTGGTGGTGGTGTTATGACCTTGACCATGGCCCGGGTATTTTTGGAAAATATGGTGAATGGCCGAGGCTGGATTGCGTTTTCAGCAATTATATTAGGTCGGTATTCTTCGGTAGGCGTTTTAGTAGGATGTCTGGTATTTGGTGCAGCAACTGCCGTATCTGATATTGTCCAGATTGTGGGTATCGATATTCCATACCAGGCAGCACTGATGGTTCCCTATATTATTACGATTATAGCTTTGGTAATTACCGTAGGTGGTGGAAATGCTCCTGCTGCTTTAGGTGGTAGATACGATAAGGAATAGTTTGGATTCTAAGCCTACATTTGAATTCAGGTGCGACTTTGGTATAAGATTGGAAAAAGAGCTACGGTAATATCTTACTGGTCACAACCTAGTTGACAAGATTGGTTTTTGTTTACTTTTCTTGGTATTGATTGTGTGTTATTATTTATAGGCGTTTTTTAGATTTGAGATAGAGAATCTGAAACTTGTATGGTATTAGAAAGTATAGGAGAATGAGATGGTCCAACCAAGAAAGATATTCCAAAGCAGTTATAAATTGAAACGAAAAAAGTTTTTAGAATATATCGACAGTAGGTCATTTCCAGGGCGTAAGTTGCCCAATGAAAGTGATTTGGCAAAGATTTTAGAAATGAGTTTGGGAACCGTGCGGGAAATCCTGCGAGAAATGGAAATGAACGGAACGGTGACCAAGATGAAAGGGAAGGGCAATTTTCTGAATCTTAGTACGCGTAATATCAAGATGCGGATAGATTTAATCAAGGACTTTACCGACCTGATTGAAGAAAAAGGCTATCAAGTAAACCTAGATACTTTTCTCATGAAGGACGAGAAGGATGAGCGCTTGATGCATCTTGGGGAGAAGTACTTTCCCAAACGGATAAGGTCTGGGCAATACCGGCTTATTGCCAATGTATATTACGCAGATTCGACTCCTGCTGTTGTTGGATTGTTTTTGGTTCCCGACTATCCCGACTTTAAAGAGCTTACAGATGAAGAGTTTGTATCAAAATTCTGGGATGGCTATATTGTTGAATTCGACCATGCCGTCATTCATTGGGAAGTGGGTGCCCTGCCCCAAACAGTGTCCAAGTATTTGAAACAGCCTGAGGGACTATGTGTTCAGATGTGGAGCGAGGTTCACTACAATAAGTATGATGAATTGCTTTGTTGTTCCTATAGCTATTTTAATCCCGAAATAATGGAAATGGCTATGATAAGAAAGTAGTGTAACGTGGATTGTATTCTAAACAGGATGCAATCCATATTTTTTCTACCCTCGAGACAGAAAAGGACACATCTTTTGCGTAATACCTACCACCGCTCCCCCCTTTTTGTGAAATCCAAAATAGCACCAAAGATGCCTTTTTTATATCTGAAATGAGAATATTCAGTGAGAAAAATAGAAAAAATTATCTAAGGCTTTGTTAACCAAGGCCCTATTTTATCCCGTTTTTAGGGTTAGACTGTGACTCAGAATAATTTGTCTAGGATACAGATATTTTTAGTTCTATATTTTCCGTGGCCTTTTGGTATAATGGGTAAAGAGGTGTACGATGTATAAATGCGTAATATTTGATTTTGACGGTACAATTGGCGATACCGAGGACCTAGCTCTTCAAATAGCCATAAAACTATCTGAAAAATATAATTTTAGAAAATTAACCAAAAATGAGATCCCGATGATAAAGCATATGACGGTACGGGAAGGGATGACATATATGGGCATATCTCGTTTTCGTTTGCCCTTTATTGTCAAAGAAGCGCATGGTATTTTGCGTCAAGAGGTTTCTAGTGCGGAATTGTGTCGGCCGGAACTAGAAGACTTGTTTCACTCTTTGTCGGACAGCTTAATCATGACTGGAATCATTACGTCTAATTCTGCAGACAACGTAGAAGCTTTTTTTGAATTGCATAATATCCAGATGTTCGATTTTTTGCGATCTAGTTCTGTGTTTGGAAAATCGAAGCATTTGAAGAAGGTGCTACATCAGTATAATTTTAAAAAAAGAGATGTACTATATGTAGGTGATGAGGCGAGAGACATTGTGGCAGCCAAAAAAGTGGGCATCGATGTTGCTGCAGTAACCTGGGGCTTTAATTCCATAGACCGCTTGAAGGCTGAGAAACCAAATTATCTGATAGAAGAAGTGAGTGAACTCAAAAGGATACTGGGCTTCTGATGGCTAAGTGGATTGCTAGGAGAAGTAGGCTGAGCCAGGAGTATGCGAGAATACTCCGTAAGACTTATGTTGCCTATTTCTTTTTTGTTGCCTTATTTCTCAGCTTTTTTGTCTTATCGATTCGACAATTTGCCTGGTGGCAGTTGTCGCTTCTTGTATTATCTGCAGTATCTTTTGGATTGGCTAAGTCTACCCAAAAAGACCGAGGCATTTACGGCCAAGGTTTGCGGGGCGAAAAACAGGTATTTCGCATTCTTAAAAAGCTTAGTAGTGAATGCATTGTGGCCCCCAACCTACGTATTGGAAAGGGACGCCGATATGAAGTGGATGCCCTAGTATGTACCCGGGGCGCAGTAAGTATTATTGAGGTTAAACATTACAAGGGAAAGATAGAAAAAGTGGACGGCCGATGGCTAGTTAGCAAGACGAACTACAAAAAGGCGATTGCCAATCCTATAGAGCAGTTGGAAGACAGAATGTATTGTGCAAGACAGTTGTTGGATCATAATGGTGCAAAAAAGGCTCTGGTTAGGGGCGTCTTGGTGTTTGCAGGAGACACCCTGGTGGATACGGCCCAACAGGAGCAATTAAAGACAGAAAAAGTAGAAATTGTTTTTCTATCTAGGGGCGAAACCAAAACGCTATTAAAGTATCTCGGTACACATGGCCCTGCGGCCATTCCCGCTGAAAAACTGTACGAGGCACTAGTAGGGAAGTGATTGTATGATTGATGAAAAACTGTTCGGCAAGGGACTTTTTTGTCCTCGCTGCTTTTATAAGGAAGCTAAGACGAGACAGGCGGCAGATGGTTTTCATTCTGCAGATATTGAAGCCTTGCTGAACGCCTACTATGAGGGGCTTCATAAGCTTGATCGTGCGCAGATAGAAGACTGGATTTCTGTATCTGTAAAGCAGTTTCAAAATGCAAAGACCTTCCGTCATGGGCTCTTTCGTTGGCAGGATTGCTACGTTCATATGGATGTATGTTTTTCCCAAACCAAAAACAAGAGAAGCAGCATATGTTTGGTTGAAAGCAAACGAGTAAAAAAGCAGGTATTTTGGGAATTGGCATACCAAAAATTTGTGCTAGCCAAATTAGGTCTCACCTTGGACCGCTCGTATGTGCTCTATTTTAACAAGCACTACCGCTTACAGGGGAAGATCAATCCACATGAGCTGTTGATTTTAGCGGATGTTACTGAAGAACTAGAGGAATATCTGCCCCAGATTGAGGACCAGATACATCGTATGAAACGTATTCTTTCCGGCCCTGAACCAGTCCTTTCTTTGGAACCCTATCAGGAAAAAGATGTTGCCTGTTCCCTTCAATCGGATTGCTATCATTTCAGCAAAGACCATGCTGCTACCGTTCATGGTATTTCACCAGGCAAACTAGTGAAATTTGAGAAGGCTGGTTACCACAAGGTTGAAGATATACCAGACCATCTTTTAAGTGCGAAGGCGAGAATACAGAAACAGTCCTTACTTAAGAACCGGGTATATTTGGAAAAAAAGGGGATCCTAAGGAGACTTAGAGAAATCCAAGCTCCGATCAGTGCCTTGGATTTTGAAGCTTTTTCGCCAATGATTCCCCAATTTGAAGGTGACGGGGTACACCTGCCTATTGTTTACCAATGTTCGGTTGCCTACGAGAAACAAGGGGCCGTTTTATCCGAAAGCTATGTTTATGAAGAAAAGGGAGACCCTCGGGATGGAGTCATGGATGCTTTGTTGCGGCTCATACCCAAAGAAGGATCTATTCTAGTCTACAACCAGAGCTTTGAACGAGCTAGACTCAAGGAGTTGGAATTACGCTATCCAGAACACAAAATATTTCTCAAGTCCATGCAGATGAGACTAGTCGATTTATTGCCTCTTTTTTCCTCTTTTTTGGTCTATCACCCAGAGCAACAAGGTAGTACGAAACTAAAAAGTGTAGCAAGGGCCTTTCTTCCGGGAAGCTATGAAGACTCTTCTGTACGAGATGGTAAGATGGCGCAAGACCTGTATGATAAATATAGGAAAGAGCCGACAAAGGAGCTGCAAAAAGAGATTGTTCGGGATTTAATCGTATATGGAAAGTGGGACGCCAGGGTTCTGGTTGAACTGTATCAGATATTGAAAACCCTTGTAGAAATGGACTAAGAGTCCCCGTATCTTGCAGGTGCAACGGATGGTTGCATAGATTCAAACGCGGTTTGCTAGAATGCAACTGGGATATTGGTTATGCTGAAAACATCAAACAGGAGGTAGTGATATGACTTTTGGAGAAAAATTACAGATGTTGCGTAAGCAAAAAGGGATGTCCCAAGAACAACTCGCAGTGCAGGTTGAGGTATCTAGACAATCCATATCCAAGTGGGAGTTGGGAGAATCTTCTCCGGATATAGACCGCATATTGATACTGAGTCGTTATTTTGGTGTAAGCACCGACTACTTGCTAGACGATACTTGGGAAGAGAAAGAGGAAGAGAAGGAAGCGGTTGCCCCAGCTTCTAGTTCTTATGAACCTAGTCTACATTTTGTGAAAAGGCTCATCAAAACAAAAGGCTATCTAGCAGGCTATATAATTGCTGGATATGCAGCACTAGCCTTTCTACTGACTAGATTTGCTCACTATGCATTTCGTACGATGCTACAACCACCGGAGGGATTTGGTATAGCGCTTTCTGATTTACCGGCTGCGATGAAGATGCCCTTGGTATTTGTGAATGTATTAAGCGTGGTAACAGCTGCGATTGCGCTGGCAGGTCTTGTCGGGGCGCTCTATCTAAAAGGAAGAAGAGCAGACAATGAATGAAAAAATTAGAGATTCTCGACAAACATTGTCACTTCATATATAATATTTTGGGTGATATTGGTTTTACCCGAACGATAAAAAATAGCGAGGAGGCGTAATGATGAATTACAAAATGTACAAGAACATTACCATCTTTGCCACACACGGACACGCCATTCAAGAAAAAGAATTGGGACAGAAGTTTGTGCTAGAGATAACTTTGTTTGGAGAAGATTTATCCAAAGTGGATACATCCGTATCTGAGGCGGAGGTGGAGCGTTTTATCCAAGAAGAGGCGATAGACGTACACCGCGACATGATTCAGGCGGTAGCCGGCCGCGTGGGAGACCTGATTTTAGAAGCCAGCTCAGATGCCTTAATGGAAGTACGGGTAGAGGTTAAAAAGCCGTCTACACCCATCCGTATCGGTATGCCAGGAGGCTTGGTCAAGTATGTAAGTACTACAGTGAGCCGTCGTAAGAAGGGTTACACACCGGTATATGAACATCTTGAAGACTATAACTTTACCAAGATCCGCAGTGCTAGAGTATTCGACAAGGATGTCAAATACGAAGCAGATCTAGAGGTAGCCTTCAATATGGGTCCATCCATCGAAAATGATGATATTGCCTATAGCTACAGCTATACTACGGTTTATGATGTGGCGGTAGATACCATCAAAGCCAACAAGGGTGATGCACCCTATGAATTGGCTCGTAAGATGGTTGAAAAGGTCTATGAGGATAAACCGGATGCCAAGATGGTTCGTGCTAAGGTTCGAAACTTTTTGCCAGAAAACAATCTGTCTGTAGATTATATGGAGTATATGGTTGTTAAATAGTTAATTGAAGTAAAAGGTATAGAAATTATCTAGGCTATTCTGTCTTCAGACAGGATAGCCTTTTTTTTGCTTGGAAGGATGGTTAGGACTCAGCTTACGGGGATGAAAGGGAAACAAAAAGGCTGCCGGCAAATCGCCGGCAGCCTGATACTTCTGTTAGAATACTATTTATCGCATTCTGGATTATATTCATTTTGGTCTAGTGCGTAACCGATACATTCGTCTACAGGTACGACAAACATAAATCCTCGACCGGTGTTGTTACAGTGGTTTAAGCCTAAGACTTCTCGGATGGCTGAACTAACTCGTTTCAGCTTTTCTTCAGAACGGATTACGCTGATGATGGTCTTGTTGTAGGGCTTATCCTTCTCAATCATATTTCGAATGCCAGCAAACACAGGAACCTCAATGTCTTTGGTCATGAGTGTCTTGCCAAGGCCCACACTATCAATCGTGGTGGCACCACATTCGTTTTCATAGAAAATATCGTAGATAGAATTCAACTTACGTGTATCATTTAAAATTAGAAAAAGAGCTTTGCTCATAAGTACCTCCAGTTTACAGGTTGGTTTCTCCTGCTTTCATTATCGCATATTTTGTAGTATATGGGCCAATAATTTCTGTCAGTATGGTGGTTGAAAGCAAGATGGTCACCACAATAGTTCCTAATGCAGTACCAGGAAACTCATTGCTGACGGTAATGGCTAGACCTACGGCAACACCAACCTGCGACAGAAGGCCGAAACCGATATATTTTTTAACAACTTTGGGGGCTTGGGCAATTGAAGCACCGACTGTTGCACCCAAAATTTTGCCTATGATTCGGAAAACCAGATACATAAGTCCGATTAATCCGATTTGCGGCAAGAGAAAAATATCTAGTCTTGCACCGGCCAATACGAAGAAGGCCGCAATTAGAGGCGGTGAGAAGTTGTCAATATTCTCAAAGGCCTGATGTTTATGCTTAGATAGATTGGCAATGGTTGCACCCAGCGCCATAGCAGATAGCAGGGTAGACAGATGGAAATGGTTTGCGACTCCTACCAATACCAAAAGTGAACCGACTACAAATAGTAGTGTATCGGAGTCTCTGTTGGCATTTTTAAGCAATAAGGCTAGGACAACACCGAGTACGATGCCGAGTAGAAGCGAAAAGAAAATCTCGCCCAAGGGCAACATGACAACCTTATAGACACTAAGCGTAGTATGTGCAATCAACACTTTCGCGATGGCCGAGGCCACGGAGTAAATCATTAGGCAGATTACATCGTCCACGGCTACGATACCCAGTAGGGTAGAAGTCAAAGGACCTTTTGCATTGAATTCCTTCAATACCATGACTGTAGCAGCAGGGGCTGTTGCCGAAGATACGGCACCCAAGATTAGGGCTAAAGCCAAATTCCGACTCACCAAATAGGTGATTCCTGTTACTAGGATAAAGGCCATCAGTGCTTCGAATGTTGCAATGATAAAGATGGAACGCCCCATTTTTTTTAGGATGTTTACCTCTAATTCGCTACCAATATTAAAAGCGATGATACATAGGGCGAAGTCGCTGATGAAAGACAATTTGTCCAACGATCCAACATCCAGAACACGGAAACCGGAAACTCCAATTAACAGTCCTGCAATGATATAGCCAGCGACGGCCGGCATTTTGATTTTATTCATAATTTTGCCGCATAGGGCGCCCAATATAAGGGCGGTTCCCAGAGCTAAAAAGGCATTCACACGATCACTTCTTTCTATTTCTTTTATTTCTCAAAATTTTCGGACAGCTTCTATTTTATGCTTCTTATTTTAAAATGCAAGCGAGAAAGGTCGAAATATATATTTTTTTGAAATGCCTGATTAGCCTAGTAGATATAGAAGAAATATATAATACTTCTGTATTGGCAAATAGGAGATTTTTTGAAGGAGAAAGTAGCGTAGAATCTAGCTTAATTTGGTGACGTGTAGGAGATAGATGTTTTTCGATAGACCGGCAATATATATGCTGATTAAAATAGTTCTGGGAAGACACCTTGCAGCATTCGGTCCCAGAACTAGATTTTTTTAGCGAGATATGAGCCAGGCCATGCAGACTAGGCGAGTGCAGCCAAAAGCTTGCGTAGATGGTTGATTAACTTGTCTTTGACATTGTAATCTACGGGAGAAATAATCCAGTCAAGGAGATGGGATTGGAGCGCATCGACCACAATCTGCCAAATAAAGCCACCTGAAAATTCCTCTCTTAGTTCACCCGTCGTACGAGCCATATAGCAGCATTCAATCAGGATGGTGTGAAGAGGATAGCGGTTTACATCGAAGCTATCTCCCTTGTGGTGGATGGACAGCAGGTAAATCCGTGCCACCTTTTCCTGTCCGAGCTTACTCAGGTAGTTTAACTCGTAGTCTAGTACAGAGAAGAGTCTTTCCAAATGCGAGTCCTGAATCATTTGCTGGTCTTCGTAGAATGCAGTAAGTTCCTTCGCATGCTTTTTGATTTTTTTAAAATAATCATCCTGCTCCTTTTTGGTTACGGGAAGTAGCTGGATGGTATTCAAATTTTCCATAGTTGGCCTCCTTCGAATAGATCTTCCTATAAGTATATATCATGATAGAAAAAAGTAGCAAGATAAAGCAGAACAAGGACGATTGAGCATTGCAGTTTGAGTTTGGTTTCGGTATGCTTAATAAGACTGTTTTTAGGACTATTACAAGGGAGGAACAATATGGAACAACAAAATCAACTGTCCAACGCCAAACTCATCTTGCTTGGACTACAGCATGCCTTCACCATGTTTGGTGCAACCATACTGGTGCCTATTTTGACGGGACTGGATATTTCGGTTTGTTTGGTAATGGCTGGTGTAGGAACGCTACTATTTCATTTGGTCACGAAAGGAAAGGTACCAGCATTCTTGGGATCTAGTTTTGCCTTCATTCCACCAATGCTTACAGCAGCTGCACTAGCTGCAGAACGCTTGGCTCCGTTACAACTGGGTGAGGAGGCACTACGCTACCAAGTAATTTCGTACGTTACAGGTGGAATCGTGGTAGCCGGATTGGTGTATTTGCTTCTGGCTGCTCTGGTCGCTTTCTTTGGCGTTCAAAAAGTACTTGAATTTTTTCCTCCGGTAGTGACTGGTCCTATCATCATCGTGATCGGATTAAGACTTGCACCGACGGCATTAAGCATGGCTGGTGTCATGCCGGATTCGACGGATTTACGTTGGTGGCTGGCTCTGATTAGCTTTACCCTGGTTGCCGCAGTATCGGTTTATGCCAAGGGCTTTTTGCGCATGATCCCTGTAATGATTGGCCTAAGTCTAACCTACCTAGTAGCCTTGGTAAGCGGCAATATAGACCTTTCTGCTTTCCATGCGGCTGAACTGATTGGTATGCCACATTTTACCTTGGCAAAGTTTGATTTAAGTATTGTTTTAATGGTAGCGCCAGTCGCCCTAGCGACCATGGTGGAACATATTGGAGATATTATGGCCATCGGTGAAACGGCGGGACAAGATTTTGCCAAGGACCCAGGCTTACATCGCACACTATTGGGCGATGGTTTGGCAACTGCCATTTCTGCCATGCTAGGTGGACCTGCGAATACCACCTATTCGGAGAACACGGGTGTGCTTGCCTTAACCAAAGTGTACGACCCACGTGTTATGAGAATTGCAGCCGTAGTGGCGATTCTATTGGGATTTATTCCCAAACTAAATGCACTCATCTCTAGTATTCCCTTACCCGTCATCGGGGGGATATCGATCATCTTATTCGGTATGATTGCTTCGGTCGGTGCAAGGAGTCTGGTGGAGCATAGAGTCGACTTTACGCAATCCCGCAACTTGATTATCGCGGCAGTTATCATGGTGCTGGGAATCGGTTTGGAAGTGATGCCAGTAACGATTGGGGAAACCCAATACCAGATTGGTGGCATGGCTTTGGCCGCTGTTGCAGGTATTCTATTGAACCTGGTTTTACCCCAAGAAGACTCGCAAGATGAAGAAGAGTCTATGGCTAGCTAAAAGATTTGAATCTAATAAACATCGAGGGCGTGGATATCCACGCCCTCGATGTTTATCTAAATATGTTCAGTTTCTATAGTAATACACCTAGGACTTCATTCTTAATACAAGGCCTAGGTTGGCCGAGTATGGTTAGAGAGCCTTCCTCTTTTTCATAAGTAACAAGAAGAGGGCTGTGATGGTATAGCGTGGAAGAGGCATAGATAAGAGGGGAAAGAGTTTTTTCTTATCCTCTTTCGAATACTTTTCCACGATATCTGGCAGATAATTGTTGGCCAGCAATTTTGGCACATTCTTTTTCTTAAGGGTTTGCCATAGCCAATCCTTGTTTTGCGATTCCTGCTCTCGATTGGTCTTTTCGAGTTGTTCGTAGGCGGACAAGGTTTTATCCAGCAACTGGTCTAGGGTATACTCCTGTAAACGTTTTACACTTAACTGTTCAGCTGTAATCTCCAGTGCAGCAGAAATAAAGTTTACGTTTTCCAGTTTTGTATTAAGCCCTAAGTCCTGCTTATATTTTTTGACCTGTTTTAGTAGCATATTTCGAACTAGGTCGTTTTTAATCATTTTAGATTGAGGTAAAACTAGTAGGTCATCCAACCATGCCCGTTCATTTTCAGTAAGTGGCCCCAGCAGGGGATTCTTGGACGCTTCATTTTTCAAATAATAGACATGTCCCGATAGACCACCGAAGGCCTTCTTGGCATCTAGATAGCCAAGGCGGATGTTTTTTTTCACTTGAGCCTGGTCAAACTGGAAGGTTGCCCCCAAATCAGCACTGTTTTTGATGTGGATTAGCTTGACACCCTTGGTCTTAAGACTGCGGTTGATGCCAATACCACTTAAATCCACAGCGATGACATGCTTGTAGCCCAACTCATGGAGTGGACCCACTGGAATATTATCATGAAAACCGCCATCTAAATATTTGATGCCATCTATTTCTGGTAGTTTGAAAACAGGCACAGAGCAACTGGCTAGGATATAGTCAATCAGTTGCCCGCTTGGCATGTCGCGGATATTAAAATACTTGGGCTCAAAGTTGGTTACATCAGTAGCAGATAAGGTATAATTTATATCTGAATTTCTAAGGGCTTCTTCATCAATTAGTCTAGCCAAAAAATCCTTTAGGGGTTCCATGTCTATGCCCCCATTTTCCAAATACTGCCTAGTCATGGTGGACATATCCCGGTCTAGTATTTTAAGGAAGTCTGGTCTCCATCCCTTCGGTTTATGGGACGCTTCTTCACTATCTTTTTGTTCTTTTTGCTCTTTTTGTTCTACGCTCCTTAGCAGTACATCAATGTCTAAGGACATCCAAGCATCTTTAGCCTTGTCTAGTCGCCCCATAGCAAACATGGCCCCATTGACGGAACCAATGGAGGTTCCCGCAACAGCACCGATGGGGATTTTCTTTTCAACCAAATAATCTAGAACGCCAATTTCATAACTGCCTTTTGTTCCACCGCCTCCTAATGCAAGGCCATAGACGATGGGCTGGGAATCTTGTTGACTTTTCGGTGTAAAATAATTTTTCATAACAGCTCTCCAAATATATAATTTGCTATATATGTAGTATATCACATTGAACAGCTAGCACTTACTAAAAAAGGACCCGAAAAAGGATTCTAGTGTGGAGAGGAGGGGGAAGGACTAGTCTATTTTGCAGGACAATGGGTTGCAACTATAGAAGTAAAGAATAAAACACATATAATAAGGTAGGAAGAAAATTTGGTGATGGAGAATACTATGAGTCAAAATGGGATTATATATGGCTACTATATTGAAAAGGGGCAGTATGAAGTGATTACTAGCCTTGCAGAACTGCCAGACTATACAGATAGGAGTGGCTTTATTTGGTTGCATATCGACCAGGATAGTCCTTCTGCGATGGAGTATTTCGAGCGTGAAAGCAGTATTCCAGATTTCATCGTAGCGGAGTTGCTGTCAGAAGATACTAGGCCGCGTGTTATTCAGTATATGGATGGGCTTATCCTCATTCTTCGAAGTCTAAATATGGACAAGGGTGAAGGATTTGAAGATATGATTTCGTTGCACATTCTGATTGAAAACAACCGGATTATTACGTTAAGGAGTGATAGGCTTCAGGTGATTCAAGATATTGGTGAATCAATACGGAATAAGAAGGGACCCTATACCCAAGGCGACTTGTTAAATGAAATCGTGGCAGGGATTACGAGTGGGATACGCGAGTATATTTTTGAGCTAGAAGAATCGGTAGAGCGTTTTGAAGATGAGATCTTGAATGATGAAAATGACAACATTCGAAATGAACTACGGGAAACCAGAAAGAACATTATTCAGATTAGTAAATACCTGAATCCTCAAAAGGGCGCTTTGAATGATTTTGATACACAAAAGTGTACTTGGCTTGACTACACGCAACGGTCCCATTTTAATGAGAACATTGAAAAGACCTTTAGGGCCATCGATGAGCTAGTTATTATTAAGGAAAGAGCGGCACTATTACAAGAAGAACTGAATAACTCCAGTAGAGAAATGATGAATCAAACGATGTATGTTCTTTCTATAGTGGGGGCAATCTTTTTACCCCTTAGCTTTCTTGTGGGTTTATTCGGCATCAACGTCGGTGGGATACCAGGCAGCAAAAGCCAGATGGCATTCGGTGTATTCTGTGTGATTATGCTTATCATCGGTGTTATCGAATTCTTATTGTTCAAGAAGAATAAATGGATTTAGGAATCCTTTTTAGTGTATTTCTGTGGAAAGGCTGGATTGGCTAGGAAATGGCGAATTTGTCTTAATATGTACCACCAATTCTGTAAGGAATAAGCAAACCCCTTCGCGCTAAGGGGCTTGTTTACTGTATATAACAATTCTGTGAACAATTGGGTTAAAGCATGGAGTTAGGTCTTTGCAAGTGTTAAAATTATAATCAGTGAAGAATACTATAATAAAGGATGGGACTATGAAAAAAATTGGATTAAAGATGCTGGTTGGTCTGCTACTCGTTAGCCTGCTTATGCCGATGAGTGTGATGGCAGATGATGAAGTGTATGGAGCAATTCTCTCCGAGGAGGTCCCCACTTTTACTGAAACATCGGTTAAGGGTCGGGTGTTGGAGATACTAGACAGCACGGTTGAAAACGTTAGTAACTACGAAATGGTCCGTGAGACCCTGCGGATTGAAATCTTAAGTGGTGATTTGAAGGGGGAAACCTTTATTACAGACAATGTGAAGGATCCAAGTCTGCCGTATAACATTGAAGTAAAAGAAGGCGACAAGGTGGTTCTTTACCTGGTGCAAGACGAGAATAATCAATTGGTGGAAGGCTACGTAACTGAGCGGGCCAGAGAAGATGTCCTTTTGGTCCTCTTGCTATTCTTTGTAGGTCTTCTAGTTTTGATTGGTGGCTTGAAGGGGTTTAGAGCTCTCATTGCCCTAGCACTCACCATGTTTGCTATTCTAAAGATTTTATTGCCCGCCATTTTGAAAGGCTACAGCCCCATCCTAATGTCAATCCTGATTTCCATTGGGGTTATTTTAATTTCTATCCCCTTAATTGCCGGGTGGAATAAGAAGGCCGTGAGTGCCATAATCGGTACCTTTTCGGGTGTATTGATTGCAGGTATCCTAGCCTACCTGGTTTCTGTAATTACGGGGCTTACTGGTCTAAGTATGGAAGAAGCCAGTATGCTTAGCTATATACCCCAGAATATTACCTTTAACTTTGTCGGACTTTTGTTTGCCACCAATATTTTGGGCGCATTGGGTGCAGTTATGGACGTAGCTGTTTCCATCTCATCGGCAATCTGGGAGCTGAAACAAGTGAATCCAGCTTTGAAGGCTCGGGATTTGATTCGTTCTGGAATGAACATTGGTCGGGACATCATTGGAACCATGGCCAATACCTTGATTTTAGCCTACTCTGGAAGCGGACTCTATATGCTGCTTCTCTTTATGGCCTATGATATGCCCTTTTTTGAAATTGTGAATATTGATGCCATGTCTACCGAAATTGTGCGTTCGCTGGCGGGTTCTATTGGTTTGGTTCTTACCATACCCATTACCGCTGTAATGGCAGGCGTCTTGTTTGGAAAAGAAAAGATAGGAGGCTAAGGTGTTAAGCATTGTAACAGGAAGATCTGGTAGTGGGAAAAGTCGCCTATTGGTGGAGAAAGTACGTTTGGCGATGACTGACCCTTCGTACCAAGGTAAAATCTATTTCCTGGCTCCAGAACAGTATACCCTGCAATGTGAGCGGGATTTAATTGAGGGTCTTGACCTGGATGGAACCCTATCGATTGAGGTTCTTTCCATCAGCAGACTGACTACTCGCGTGCTCGAAGAGTGTGGTGGCCTAGTGCGGCAATCTCTTGACCAGCAAGGAAAAAGGATGCTCATCCGAAAAGTCATGATGGATTTGGAGGAAGAGTTAGAGCAACTAAGGGGTCATTCAAGTGGCATGCTTGAAGAGATTTCTGCATTAATCGAGACCATAAAGAGAAACGATCTGAGTGTGGAAGAGTTGCTTTCGGCGGCAAAACAGATGAAGGACGAAAGACTAGTCAAAAAACTTAGAGACGTCGAGCAGGTTTATCTGGCCTACCAGGTGGCTTTGGCAGAAGGCTACCTATATCCAGAAGAGTCCTACCGCTTGCTAAAGGAGAAATTGGAGTATTCCAAGGTGTTTTGCGGAAGAAAAATTTTTATCGATGGCTTTACACAGTTCTCTGCTCAAGGGATAGCCCTGCTAGAGCAGTTGCTTCTTTTAAAGAACGATTTAATCTTGGCCCTACCCTATGATGACCGTGCCGAAGAAGGTAGTCTTTTTGCTGCCCAGGCTGGAATTATAGATAGGTTGAGAAAGTTTTGTAAGCAGGAAAAAATCGAACTCGTGAGAGAACATCTAGATACTGTCTTTCGTGAAGAAGAACTGGCTTTTTTACAAAGGAATCTTTTTTCCTATCCTCATGATACCTGGGATAAAGTGCCGAAACACCTGCAGGTGTTTGAAGCAAAGGACCGGGAACAAGAATCTCGCTATGTGGCGCATCAAATTGCATGTCAAATCAAGATGGGAGACTTGAATCCAAGGGACATCACTGTGATGTGTGATTGCTTGGACGATTATTATGAGCCACTGGCTCGTTGGTTTGCAGCCTATGAAATTCCTGTACATTTTGACCATGGAATAAGCCTTTACCAAGAAAGTTTTATTGCGCACGTACTTCGTTCCATTAAGCTGATCGGGTCTAATTACGGCCAAGCACAATGGCGTGAGTACTTGGCCAGTAATTATGTGACTGAGGACTTGGAACTACGAGAGAAGTTGGAAAATACGGTCATGCGACTCGGCCTCACGAGGGGTGCTCTGAGGGAGTATCTTGGTGCAACGGATTGCATGAAGCCGATTTTAAGACTGGAGGAAGCCTTCTGTAGCGCGAAGAATGTAAAGGACATGGTACTAGCCCTTTATACCTACCTAGAGGAGCAGTCGGTGCTTGAGCGTCTTACAAAGGAACGGGAGGTTCACCTGGAACGACGGGAATTTTTGTTGGCAGCCCGAACTGCCCAAGTATATGGCTTGCTGATTTCCGTGATGGAACAGATGGTTCTCTTGATGGGCAATGAGATTCTGGAATTAAATGAATTTTTGGAATTGCTTACGACTGGTCTAGGCGGGAAACAATTGGGTGAGATTCCCAGCGGTATCGACCAGGTCCTGGTGGGTGCTTTGGCTCGTTCCAAGAGTCATGATATACGGTATCTCTATATGATGGGATTGAATGATGGGATTGTACCGACAAATATCCGGGAATCTGCCCTACTTTCACACCGGGAGGCAGACCGTTTGAAAGAGCTAGGATTAGATCTGGGGTTAGATAGTGCTAGCCTGTACCGTAAAGAAAAGATGGATCTTTATTTGGCCATGGCCAAGGCCAACGAGGGCATGTCCATTAGTTATGCCAGAACCAGCATGCTGGGGGAAGCGCTTCTTCCTTCTTCCTTGCTGATGCGTCTAAAGAAGATGTATCCAGAACTGAACATAGTCGTGCAAGAAGATGATGAATTGTTGCCACTTGTGCGCCGGGGAAATTGTGTTTGGCCGGCGGATGCCTTGGAGTGGGGAATTGAGGATATCGGCCGGTACCTGCGGGGTGAAAGCCTATCTGACGAATCTAAAAACAATCTTTTTGCTCTCTACCAGGGTGGATTTAAGGAAACCTTGGATAATCTTCTTTCCGCTGAATTTTCAAGAGAACCAGAACGAAAGCTCGGCTCGCAGGTCGCATCTGAACTATATGGTCCTAAGCCGAAGATGAGCATATCCCGCCTAGAAAAAATGGCTTCTTGTCCCTTTGCCTACTTTGTGGCTCATGGATTGAAACCGCAAGAGCGGAAAGAGGGAATTGTGGACAATAGCGATCTGGGTACTTTTTTCCACGATAGCTTTTATCATTATGCCAAGGAACTGGCAAAGGATAAGAAAAGTTGGGATATTGCAGAGACGGAACGGATCGAAAGAATGGATAAGGCGATGGACTTAGCAGCATCTGGAGAAGATATGCTGGCTGTAAGAAAGGACCCATCCTACGCTCGCTATCGCAAGATGGCCACAAGTTCTGTCCAGCAGATGACAAAACAACTGAGTCAAGGCTCTTTTGAGCCAGCCTTTTTTGAGGTGCATTTTGGGCAGGATGAAGTGTTGCCCCCAATTTATCTGCAAGTAGACGATAAGACCACCTTGGAGCTTAGAGGTGTTATAGATAGGGCAGATGTGTATCAGGAAGATGAAAAGGCTTTAGTACGCCTGATTGACTACAAATCAGGCAATAAGGACTTCGACTATGGCTTATTCTACCATGGGCTTAGTCTGCAACTGGCAATCTATGCAGAGGCAATGCAGGGGGCGGCAAAAGCCCTAGGCGTGGAGTCGGTACAGGTGGGTGCTGCCCTATATTTTCACATAGACAACCAACCGGTGATTCTAGAGCGTGGAGATGAAGAAGAACTAAAGCAGGAACTGCAAAGGAGATTTGCGATGAAGGGACTCGTTTTGAAGGACCTAGATGTGGTTTCGAAGCTAGATGGTACCGAGACTGCGAGCCCTACCATGCAAGGCGTGAAGTTGAACAAGGATGGGAGCTTTGCCAAAAACAAGCATGTGGTGGATGCAGAGGAATTTGCTAGGATTTGTCGACACGGGCGCGTCAAGGCGACTGAATTTGCGGCAAAAATTATGCAAGGGGAGGTAGGCGTATCCCCTTACCGGTATGGTGCCGAAAAGAGTGCCTGCACCTGGTGCGATTACCGATCCATATGCTTTTATGAAGAAAAACGCATGAACTACCGCAAACTCGAAGAGTTTAAGGGAAGCAATGCGGGTCAAAGGGTGCTGGAAAGACTGGAGGAAACCGATGAACTGGACTAGGGAACAAGGCGAGGCCATAGAATCTAGAGGTGAAAATTTACTTTTAGCAGCGGCAGCTGGATCGGGCAAGACGGCTGTTCTCGTTGAACGGGTGGTTTCTTTAATTCTTAAAGATAAGGTGGATGTGGAGTCCCTGTTGGTCATGACCTTTACCAAGGCTGCAGCCTCTGAAATGAAGGAGCGCATTGCCAAACGCCTAGAGGTGGCCTTGGAAACGGAAGCAGACAAGGATACCATTCGCTTACAGTTGGATAAAATTGCAGGTGCGCAGATTTCGACGATTCATTCTTTCTGTTCTAGGTTGGTGCGCGCCAGCAGTCAGGTGCTGGGAATCGACCCGGCTAGTCGTACGATGGATGCTGAAGAAGAGCAGATGATGCTTGAAGAAGAACTAGACCTACTCTTCACCAGACTTTATGCACAAGAAGCCGATTGGTTTGTACCACTTGCAGAATCCTTTTCCAATACTAGGAATGATGAAGGATTTCGAAACCTGATGATCCGCCTGTATGACTTTATGCAAGGCTCTCCCGACCCTAGGGCCTGGATGGAAGAAGCTTGTGAGCATTTCCATATCCAAGGAGAGCTGCTGGATTCTGAATATATCCAGGTTCTGAAAACCAGCATCCAAGAAACGCTGATGGAGGCTGTATCGCTGCTAGCAGATATGAGGAAATTGGTGGAAGAAGAACTCCCCTACCTGGCAGCCACCCAGGAAGCGGATGAGGCACTTATTGAGGAATTGAGTCAGAGTCTTGCAGAGGATTTTCCTTCTTTTATGCGTCAGGCAAGCTCGATTAGTTGGAGTCGTCAAAAAGCCAAACCCAAAAATATGGACGTAGATGAAAGGGCCAAGGCTGCCCATGACACCATGCGCAAGGCCCTAAAGAAACAGGTGGGCGATGAACTGGGACGGATGGTGCCCTCCGATTTAGAACAATTGAAAGAACAAGTGGATACGGTCTATCTGAGATTGAGGGATTTGGCAGAAGTAGCCTACGATTTTATGGAGCAAATTGAGGAACGCAAGAAGGCTGGAAAGTTGTTAAGCTTTTCAGACCTTGAACATTATGCTCTTCGGGCTTTGGAGAACCAAGATATTTTAGACAATATCCGTGAGCAATACGAGCATGTCTTTGTAGATGAATACCAAGATACCTCGCTGGTGCAGGAAAAAATTGTGCGGCGGATAAGCCGCAAGGATAATCTCTTTATGGTAGGGGATGTGAAACAGAGTATCTACCGTTTTCGGGGGGCTGCTCCTGAGGTATTCCAACAAAAGAAAGTGGAATACCGGAAGAAGGGTGGACCCGGTCGACTCATTGCCTTGAATCAGAATTTTCGCTCTTCGCTTCCTGTGGTGAACTGTGTAAACCATATATTTGAAAACCTGATGACCTTATCTTTGGGAGAAATTGATTACACCGAGGGAGAAGCCTTGGTCTATGGAGCCAATTTGGATACTGAACAAAGACCGGTTTCTTTTCATTTTATAGATAAGAATGCTTTAGGCCTAGAGGACGAGACGTTCTACGACTTGGCCTACATGGAACGAGAGGCAAAGGTAGCGGCTGAACTTCTGAAAAAAGAAAAAGGAAAGTTATTTTTCGACCATAAAAAAGGAAAGATGCGTCCCATGGAATGGCGGGATATGGTGGTAATCCTCCGGGCCAAAAAGAATTGGGGAGACAAATATGTTCAAGCCTTGAAACAGGCCCAGGTTCCAGTCTATATGGATCGCCCCATGGGTTATTTTGAGTCGGTAGAAATACGAGTCATGACCGAAATACTGAATTTGGTGGATAACAAGGACCAAGATTATGCCTGGCTTAGTTTTCTTCGCTCTCCCATCATCGGGATGAGTGACCATGAGCTGGCAATCTTGTTTGCCGGGCGTAAAAAAGAAAGTATCCTAGACTTGGTGTACGAACATAGGGATGATGCAAAAATTAAGCGAGCCACAAGTCTGGTGGATGCCTGGCAGCAGGACCGAGAACGGATTGACGTGGGAGCCCTGGTGCAGAAAATCTTGCAAGACAGTCAATGGCTGGTTCTAGTCGGTGCGATGGACGCAGCCGCGCAAAGACGAGCTAATCTGAGGCTGTTTTTGGCGAGAGCACAGGACTATGCTCGGAAATCTTACGGGGGCCTGCGGGGATTTTTGCATTTGTTTGAGCGCATGAAGAACAAGGAATTAGATCCAGGTGTTGCCATGACAGCTGGCGAAAAGAGTGATGTGGTTCGGATTGTGACGGTACATGGGTCTAAGGGCCTAGAGTATCCCTTGGTGCTAGTGGGTGGTACCGGCAAGGGCTTTAATGCCAGAGAAAGCCAAGAACTACTCTTGATGCACCGTAGTCTGGGCTTGGGACCTGAGGTGACCAACCTAGAGAAGAACTATCGCATGAAGACGAGCGATAAGTATCGTATTGCAAAAAAAATGCGGCAGGAAAGCCGTTCGGAGGAGCTGCGGGTCCTGTATGTGGCAGCTACGCGTGCCAAAAACCGTCTGCTATTTCTGGGGGGGCTGACTCGGTCTCAAATGGAGGCGTTGGATAATCCCTATCTAGCACCCCTGCGTAAGGGAAACAGCTATGCTGAATGGTTCTATCCCTTGGTGATACAAAAGGATAGCCCCTACTACCGTGCTTCCTTGGTAGATGAGTTGGCTCTACATAAGGTTAAACAGGTGCGTGACAAAAACCACCAAGAGCGCCGGGAGGAAATAAGGCAGGCGCTGGCGCAGGCACAGGCACAAGCGGTGCCTGTGAATTGGAACCGCTTCGGTAGAAAAGAAGAGGTGCGAGCTCTACTTCCCAGTAAATTAGGGGTTACCGATGTATTTCGTCTCCACAATAAGGGATTGGACTTCTACCGAGTGGGTAAAAAGTTGGAAACGAGGGTACCGACCTTTCTAGAAGAAGAAAAGAAGGACCGGGGTACAGCTAGGGGATTGATTTTGCACCGGGTGATGCAGTCTATTGATTTTGCCCACGTAGATTCTCTACAAGATGTCCAGGCGCAATTAGATCAAATGGTGGAGCATGAGATCTTGTTGCCAGAAGAACGAAAGATCGTGGAGGCAAGCAAGATTTTGAAGTTCTTCAAAAGTGATTTGGGTCAAAGAGTTCTAAAAGCCAAGCGCGTGCAACGGGAGCTGGCCTTCAATATTCGCTACCCGGCCAGTGAGGTTTTTCCGGAAGCGAAAGAAGAGGGGCTGGAAGAAGATATTTTGCTCCAAGGTGTCATGGATTTGGTGGCAGAAGAGGAGGACGGTTTCTTGCTTTTAGACTACAAGACGGACCGTTCGGTGGAGGACTTTAACAATCCCCATTCTCTTAGCTACCAAAAATATGCCAAGCAACTGTCCCTATACAAGATGGCGCTAGAAAAGCTGGGGGGCAAAAAGGTAAAACAGATTGCCCTATACCTATTTGCGAGTGATGAGGTGAAGGAGATGGAGGTCTGATATGGATCGTTGGATGTTGGCTGGCCTTAGCTTAATCGCCGGTTTTATATTGGGAAGCCTGGTAATGCGCTTCCTGTTGAAGGATACCAGCAAACGCTATTTGCAAAATGAGTTGCTTAAGAAGGAAAGAAAAGAAGAGGAACAGGAAAATAGGATTTATGGTTTGGGTGCGGAGCTCGCCAGGGTAAAAGTAGAATTGCTGGAAAGCACAAGACAGCTAGAGGAGAAGGAACGTTTCTTCAAGGAATCCTTGTACCTTATGGAGGACCGCTTTAAGTCTCTTAGTGCGGATGTTTTGGAAAAAACCAATGAACGTTTTTTACAGATTGCCAAGGAAGAACTATCTTCCCAGCGTAAAGATGGAGACCGCTCCTTGGAAAAGAAAACCTTGGAGATTGATGCCATGCTCACGCCTATGAAGGAGAGCTTGAAGCAGGTAAGCCAGCTGATGCAGGATTTAGAAAAGGACCGCATTGAGAGCCAGGCCCAGGTTATGAGCCGGATGTTTGAAGTAAATACAGCCCAGAATGAGCTTAAAAAGGAAACGGCGCAACTGGTACGAGCCTTGCGGACGCCTCAGGTCAGGGGAAGATGGGGAGAAGTACAATTGAAACGGGTGGTTGAACTGGCGGGGATGTTGGACCATTGTGATTTTGAAGAACAGGTTTCCGTGACAACCGAAAATGGTCGTCTGCGCCCTGATCTAAAGATATTTTTACCAGGGGGAAAAACTGTTGTTGTGGATGCGAAGACGCCTCTTTTGGCTTATCTAGATGCTGTGGAAGCAGACGATCCAGATGTCCGGGAGAAAAAACTAAAAGAGCATGCAGCCCAGGTGAAAAAGCATATTTCCCAACTTTCACAGAAATCGTATTGGCAACAATTCGAGGATACGCCTGAATTTGTGGTGATGTTTCTTCCGGGAGAACCGTTCTTTTCGGCTGCCCTGGAGAAGGATCCAAACCTGATAGAGTATGGCATGGACCAACAAGTGATTCTAGCCACTCCGACTACCTTGATAGCGCTACTGAAATCGGTGGCATATGGTTGGCAGCAGGAAGTCATTAGCCAAAATGCGCGCGAAATTTCTGTGCTGGGCCGTGAACTGTATGACCGGATTCGAGTATTTGCGGGCCACTTTGGGGAATTGGAAAAGGGTCTCAACCGGAGTGTGACCGCCTATAACAAGGCAGTGCAGTCCTTTGACAAACGAATCCTACCTTCTGCACGACGCTTTGAAAATTATGGCATCAAGCCTAAGAAGGAGTTGGAGCCGCAGAACATCATTGAGAAAATAGCTACCCCACACGAGGCAAAATACTTGGACTAGCTTAATAATATGGTATGATAAACCTATATGCTGAAGGAGGTTTACATATGGTACGTATTATCGTGGATTCTGCCACAGATATGCCAGAGAAGCTTAGAAAGAAACATGATATCTTGATGGTATCGTTGCAGGTCACTGTCGGGGATAAAAGCTTCAGGGACTGGACAGAATTAGGGCCCGAGGAATTGTATGATTGGCTGGCGAGAGAACCAATCGCACCGGTTACCTCGCAACCAGTAACCTCCGATTGGTATGAGGTCTTGGATGGTTGTGAAAAGCGAGGAGAGGACGTCTTGATTATTACCATGTCTTCGGCCTTGTCTGGTACCTATTCGGGCGCGATGCTGGCGATTAAGAATTATCCGGAAATGAACATTGAGGTGTGTGATTGCCGCACGGCTTCTTTGGGAAATGCCTTGATTGCCTTGGAATTAGTAAAGAAAAGAGATGCCGGGGCTAGCCTAGGGGAACTGGTGGAAGAGTTTAAACAACTAAATGAGCGCATACATACCTATGTGGTAGTAGGTAGCATGGAAATGCTGAAACGAGGAGGCCGCATTAGTGCAACTTCGGCGATGCTAGGCAATATATTAAATATTAAACCGATCCTATTGATTAACGAGGAAGGAAAACTAGAACCCCTGGAAAAAGTACGAGGTTGGAAGAAAGCCCATGACTTTTTGGTGCAGCGGTATAAGGAATTTGCTGAACCGGGTGCGCCAGTTGCCTTGGCGTCAGCCAATAACCCGGACGAAGTTGACCGAATGGCGGCGGGGATCCTAGGGTATGACCCTAAGGTGGATATCCATAAGATGGAAATTGGTGCCGTGATAGGCAGCCATGTTGGACCGGGTACAGTGGGTTTGGCCCTATTCGAACGACTGGACTATGAATAAAGAATAGAGTATGAACAAGGAGCAACAACCAAGACATATGACTGGGTTGCTGCTCTTTTTTTGTACAGAATCAAGGGGTTAAAGACTGGACACGCATAAGATGATATATGGTCGGCTATAGGGGCAGAAGGCTGATCAGGTAGCCGCCCGCGACGAGGCTTAGGGTATTGGCAAGCAGAACATAGAGGACTCTTCTTAGCGTACTCTTTTCTTTAACAACGTGTACGAAACTGATCAATTCAGCAAGGTAGACAAAGATTTCTCCAAAAACAAGGGCAAAGACAATGTAGCTACCCAGCAATTGGTGACTTCCCAACCAGATGTTTAAGATGCCTTGGGTTATCAGGTTTATAAAGAGAAAGAAGGTCCAAGACTTATATTCTCTAAAACCAAAGAGAAAAAAGACGAGGGCTTCTAGTAGGAGCGTAAAGCTGACTCGAAGGCCAACTAGTTTTGCAGATCGAAAAGGCGCTTTCCCGGGTGTCAAGGTACCCTTCTCCCAGTCCAAGGTGTAGATATTGTTATAGTGGTTGGGAGGGTCCTCAATCTTGATGCTGCTTTTTTCTCCATCCAGGCTCATGGTGATAAGATAGGCCCCCTCGTTTTTTAGGGAAGAAGCATAGAAACTAAAGTATTGTTCTAAAATCTTATCGTCAGTTCTTGCTTCGATGACTTGGTCTCCGACGGTTAGGGTCAGCTCTAAATCATCAGGCGGATTTTTTGTAATGATGGTAATGGAGGGTGGTTCTGCTGAATTTGCTAGGCAAGGTATCGTGGGGCAAATAAGCAGGAAAACCAGGGAAACCATCAGTAGAATTTTTGTATATTTTTTCATGCTATTTTCCTACCTGGTCGTCTCTAAACCCTAAGTCGCTCAGAATCGTTACGGCAGTAGATACAAAACTATCTTCTGCTCCCCAAGAAAATTTAAAAAGAGGACCTTGTCCGCCGCCAGAGCCAATCATATCTGCTGTGACGTAGTCTCCAATTTGGTTAAGCATAAGGCTTAGGCTGGCTCTGTTGCTAGCCCGCATGAAATATTTTTCGAACACAAGCAGCATACTGCTGCAATTGCCTTCATCTCTTTTTACAGAATCCACCAACTGACAAGAGATGGCGCTTTTTTGCATTTCCCGGGTGATAGTTTCAGCAACCTGGTTTAGGTCACCGTGTGCTGACATGGTGCGTGTTGACATGGTAATCCTCCTTAACAGTGTATTAGGCTGTCTACGGTTGAAGAGACCTTATTTCGACCAGAGAGTACATCAATTTCTAAAAGAAAGATTGACTTTACGAGTTCTGCTTTTGCACTCTTAACTAGTCTTTCGCAGGCAGCTAAAGTTCCACCGGTAGCCAGTACATCATCTACGAAAGCCACCCTAGAACCTGCGGGCAGTGCATCGATATGCATTTGCAGTTCGTCGTTTCCATATTCTAGTCCATAGGCTTCTCGAAATGTTTGACGAGGCAGTTTTCCGGGTTTTCTAAGTGGGATAAATCCAGCGCCGGCGCTGTAGGCGACGGCGGTACCGAAGATGAATCCTCTGGCTTCTGGGGATACGATATAATCTACATCTTTTAGCTCTCCAGCCATCCAATCTACGGTGGCTTTAAAGCCATCCTTGTCTCGTAACAGTGGTGTGATGTCCTTGAATACGATTCCTTTTTGGGGAAAATCTGGCACATCGGTAATCAAATCTTTCACGAGTGTGTGTAATTGTTGTTTGGTCATAGTCCCTCCCATTACTCATAATACGATACCTAATTATACCTGAATGACAGCAAGGTATCTCGTTTTCTACTAAAAGTATAAGAGATAATAAGACAACAGACCATATATTTTCCACAAATATTGATTTCTTTGATATAATCTAGTCGATTGATAAGGAGATATAATGAGAAAACCGAAGGCTGACTTAGCGAATGAGCGAATCCCGAAATTAATATTACAACTAGGTCTACCGGCCACGGTAGCCATGCTGGTGAACGCCCTATATAACCTGGTGGATACCATCTTTTTGGGACGTTGGGTGGGCTCAGAAGCGATTGCGGCTCTGACGGTCGCCATGCCCTTGCAGAACTTGATGACGGGCATTGGTCTTTTGACGGGTGTCGGTGCGGCATCGATGATTTCTAGAAGCCTTGGTGAAAACCGGGTGGACCGTGCGGATCTGATTGCCGGCAATGCTTTTTTGTCGGTGGGAATTCTGGGCACGGCGCTTGCTGTGATTGGACTACTATTTATGGATCCCATTCTCCGGCTGTTCGGTGCATCGACTTCCATTTTGCCGTACGCTAGGGAATATATGCGGTATATTTTTATTGGGTGGATTTATGTTCCCATGGTCATGAGTGCAAACAACATTGTGCGCTCCGAGGGGGATGCCAAGACCTCTATGAAGGCGATGCTGATTGGAACCGGCTTAAACCTAGTCCTAGATCCCATTATGATTTATCTACTGGACATGGGTATTCGTGGGGCAGCCATTGCCACAATATTTTCCCAGTTCTGTGCCTTTTTGTATCTTTTGAACTATTTTTTACGAGGCAAAAGCATGGTCAAAATCAGCCTAGAGTATATGAAGCTGAAATGGTATATTATGTGGGAGATGTATGCGATCGGGATGTCATCCTTTGCCAGACAGCTGGCTGCTTCTGGCGTAGGTATCATTATGAACCAGGCCCTGGTTGTCTATGGCGGGGACATTGCTTTGGCAGCATTTGGCATCATGTTCCGGGTGCATATGTTCATATTCATGCCCTTGTTTGGCGTAGTCCAGGCCATGCAGCCAATTTTAGGATTTAACTATGGGGCTAGGAATTTTAAAAGAGTCAAGGAATCCATTTTGTACTCCACCATTATTGTGAGTGCGGCGGCTACTTTGGGGACGATGTTGATTCTCTTTTTCCCGCAAATTCTGGCTGGAATCTTTACCAAAGAAGCAACTTTGATTCAAGAAGGCTCCAGAGCCCTGCGGGTAGCAAGTATCTTTATTCCTATCGTGGGTATACAGATTATATCTTCGGTGGTATTCCAGGCCCTAGGTAAGGCCGGCCCGGCTCTATTTTTGGCCCTGTTTCGCCAGATTATCCTAACGATACCGATGGTACTGATTCTTCCTAGATTTTTTGGCTTAACGGGCGTATGGATGGTCTATCCTTGTTCGGATATTATTGCAGTTGCGGTTTCTGCCTACATGTTGCTTAGAGAAATCAAAGTGTTGGAAAAAGAATTATCGCCAGTTGTAGTATAGAGGCTGCAGGGGCTTTGTAATGCGCTATATGGATTGTTGTACAGATAAGATGGCTTTGCCAGAATTGATTTGCATCCGTCCTATTTATGAATGTACGTGAGAAATGAGGAAATATGCAAACGAAAAATAAGGAAAGAAAGCTTGCCATAGCCATCTTGGCTTTGAGTGTATCTACCTTTGTAACAGGCTCCGCCATTTCGCCAGGCCTAGGAGAGATTCAGGCAGCGTTTCCGGGAGCGAAGCATCTGTATATCCAGATGCTGGTCAGCCTACCGGCCATGTCACTCGTCCCGGCCAGTATACTCGCGGGACTCTTTGCAGGACGAATCGGTAAGAGAAGATTGGCAATATGGGGTTCCGCCATCTATTTAGTCAGTGGCGTGGGTGCGGGACTGGTGAACAGTATTGAAATGATGCTTCTGTTTAGGCTCTTTATTGGCTTGGGTGCAGGTGTACTCCTTCCCTTGTCGCTAAGCCTGATTTCAGATTTTTACCGGGGCAAACAAAAAGCCATGTTGACTGGCTATATGACAGGTGTCGCTTCGCTGGGTGGTATGCTCATGACCATTGCGGCGGGCTTGTTGGCAGCACTTCATTGGCGTCTAGTTTTTTTGGTCTACTTGATCATGCTGCCGGTACTAATAATGAATATCTTTTGGCTTGAGGCTCCACCGAGGAACCAGGAAAAGGTGAGAATCCCCAGGAAAAAGGTTGTGCCAATCATTTCCTTCTATTGCTTTGCCTTGACGGTATTACTTTTTTCTCTGCCCGTATATATGGCGGTACACATTCGGGATATGGGACTGGGCGGGTCTTTTGCTTCGTCACTGGTGTTGATTATGCCCAATTTGGGAGGCGTCATCATGGGTAGCCTTTTTGTACCCACCCGGAGTGTATGCAAAAAACAGACGGGACCTTTGGGGCTCTTGTCGCTTGCGGCAGGCTTTTACCTGATGTCCATCGCGCTAAACCTTCCTTTCATCATCTTGGGTGCCCTCTTGTTTGGTTTGGGGGTAGGTATCCTCAACCCCATCAATTACTCTAGGCTTGTCAACGCTGTGACTTCTGACGAGGCGCCCATCAGTGTCGCTTTGACCAATTCATTTATGAGCCTTGGTCAGTTTGTGGCACCGCTATTTTATGGAGGCTTGGGGGCCCTAGGTGTTGTGAGCACGGTTCCTACGATATATGGATTCAATGCACGCTTGGCCCTGGTATTGGCGATATTGTTTGCCGTGAAAAGGAAGTTTTTTACAGATGATAACTATGGAAAAGACCTTTGTGAACAAAAGTAAAAGATTGTAAACAATACATAAGAGGAAGCTTGTAGGGAGATATTGTAGAAGGGTGTAAAAAGAAGCTAGGGTGTGCCGCTGTTATGCGGCACACCCTAGCTTCTTTACTAGTTATTGGCAGATTGTTTTGTTTAGCGGAGTGGTTCTGGTTTTGCAAAATAGTATCCTTGTATGGTATAGCAACCAATACTGCTTAATAGATCATTTTGCTCTTTGGTTTCAACACCTTCTGCCACCAACTCTAAACCGAACTGTTCAGATAGGTAGACAATGTTTTCCAAAAGCAGTTGGATGTTATCGTTTATGCCAATCTGATCAATAAATGATTTGTCTATCTTTAGTTCATCCAGTTCCAATTGAGTCAAATAATATAGGGAGGAATAGCCGGTTCCAAAGTCATCTAAGGACATCTTTATGCCAAGGTTTTTCAGGTCACTTAAAATTGGAATTATGCTATTCATACATTGAATCAGGATGTCTTCCGTAATTTCAATGGTCAATCTGTGTTGGGGTACCTGATATTGTTGTAGGGCCTTTCGTATGTTTTGCACGATACTCGGGTTCATAATGTGGGTTGGCGATATATTGATAGAAAAATGAATGTCCTCATTGTATTTCTTTTGTAAAGCACGAAAGTCTTTGCAGGCCTGTTCAATCACAAAATTGCCAAATTGAATGGATAGATTTAGAGATTCAATAATTGGAATGAATTCATAGGGGGAGATGAATCCAAGCTTTTCATCATAGAGCCTGGCCAGTGCTTCTACGCCCACGACCTGGTGGGTTCTTGAATCATATTTTGCCTGATAATATAACATGAATTCTTCATTTTCTAAGGCATGGACTATGGTATTCTTGATGGTTTCCTTACGGTGCAATTCTATTTTAAGCTTGCTGTCGTAGGATATGAGGGATTGTATGTTCTGGGTCTTGGCATAAATCAAGGTTAATTCAGTGCGTTGATAGCATTCTTTGAATGTTTCTTCACCATAATGGTATTCGGCATATACGGCATAGAATTCCATTTTCTTTTTCAAAGTCATGCTTTGGTTGCCGAAATCGTTCATCAGGGATCCAAAGTAGGAGGGCAGATCTGCTTCTGAAATATTGTCTAGCCAGATGGCGAACTCGCTTCCGCCAGTTCTGGAAACGACGGCATGCTCTCCTGCTAGGATATGTAAAACAGTGGCTATTTCGTGCAGTGTCTGGTCACCTACGGTTTGGCCCAAGGTTGAATTGATTAAGTTTAAGTTTTTGAGACTAAAAAGCAGAATAAAACCATTTCGCTTATGATCATCAATCATGGCCATGGCGTCTAGTTTGAATTTATATCGATTGGGTAATTTGGTCAGTTGGTCGTAATAAGCCAACCAATTGGTGATTTCATTGGATCTTTTCAGTCCGTCCATATTTTCAATAAGATAATTTTGTATTGCTTGGACAGAAATCTGCAATACGATTAACACGAGTATAAAACCGGAAAGCTGCAGTCCCCAGGTTAAAAAGGGGGTAGTCATATCTTGACTTGGATTTATGAAGATGGAATAAAAGGCTAGGATGAACATCAAACAGAGTGTAGCGATGGAAATGATAAGACTTTGCTTGCGTTGGAGAAATAAGACTGCGATTATATTAGTCAGAATGAACAAGATGCTAAAGGCGCTGCTAAAGGAACCACCAATATAGGAAGCAAATCCAACAAGCGTGGTAACGGCGAGCATTATAAATATTTTGTAGGAGGTCTTGAATTTCTTGGCAAACAAAAAGAACAGCAAAAGAACGAAACTTGCCATGAGGTTGACTAAGGCATACCAAACAGGAAGGTCTGCAATATATAGGATAATGGACGAGACAAAGGAGATGACGGAGGTCACGCCTAGAATCCGGTTAATGCTACTATCTATTCTTTGTTGAATTAAACCTATATGGTCTTTCATATATTTACCTCTCCTTACCTAGGTCCATTATAACTGAATTTAGGTGTAAAGAATAATGGGGAAGCCATGGAATCCATATTCTTCTTTAAGGCATAGCCAAATTGAACAAAAGACGCACCAAGGTTGACAGAGAAACGAATTCTGAACAAATGGATATCACTATTCCTATTGAATATACTATCCTATTTGGGTTGCCATTGGCTAGCCCTTATATGGTTGTTTATGTATTCTTTTTGCTCTAGGAGTAGTGGAGCTGGACAAGGTACTAGGAAAAAGTGTGAAAAAAGAGATTCGGTGCAAAACTTATGTTGTTAAACAACTTGGGATTTGGTTGACCCCCCGTACCTTTTCTGTTAGTATTTCTGTGTATTAGGGAGGTTTAGAAATGGCACGAGTAGGTATAGTAATGGGCAGCGATTCCGATTTGAGAATCGTGAAGAAAGCTGCTGATATATTGGAAACGTTCGGTATCGAATACGAGGCAATTATTGCTTCAGCGCACCGAGTACCGGCAAAGGTAGAGGAATATGCTCAGAAAGCGGAGTCCCGTGGTATAGAAGTGATCATTGCGGCCGCTGGCATGGCGGCTCACCTGCCGGGCGTTATTGCGGCGCAGACGGTCATACCTGTAATCGGGTTACCCATTGAGGGAGGAGCCCTTTCTGGTGTGGATGCGCTCTACAGTATTGTCCAAATGCCCAAAGGTATTCCGGTGGCTACAGTAGGCATTGGAAACGGACAGAACGCAGCCTTACTGGCACTGCAGTTCTTAGCGGCAAAAGATATGGAAGTGAGAAACCAACTGAAAGAATACAAGGAACAGATGAAGTTGGAAGTCAATAAGAAAGACGAACGTTTGCAAAAGTTTGGTATTGAGGGTTATCTTAAAACCAAATAGAGGATTTTTGCGGCCAAAAACCCAGGTCTTAGACCTGGGATGTTTTTTTTCAAAGGAGGATATTAGGATGATAGAACGGTATACGCTAAAAGGGATGGGCGACATTTGGACAGATGAAGCTCGTTTTCGGAATTGGTTGAAAATAGAAGTACTGGCGTGTGAGGCTCAGTGCAAGCTGGGTTTGGTGCCAGAAGAGGACCTGAAAAATATTCAGGAGAAGGCGGATTTTGACGTAGACCGCATCGGTGAGATTGAAGACGTGGTTAAGCATGACGTGATTGCCTTTCTGACTGCTGTAGGTGAAAAAGTAGGACCTTCTTCCAAGTATATTCATTTGGGTATGACTTCATCGGATATTTTGGACACAGGCTTATCCATGCAATTGGTCAAAGCCAGCGATATTCTCATGCAGAAGCTAGAAAAATTACGCAAAGTTTTGGCCCAAAAAGCCATTCAATACAAGTACACCATTGAGGCCGGAAGATCGCACGGTGTGCATGCCGAACCGATTACGTTTGGTTTAAAGATGGCCCTTTGGACCATGGAAGTAGACCGGGCGATTGAAAGATTGGAGCAGGCTAGAAAGACCATTGCTGTGGGACAGATTTCTGGTGCGGTGGGAACCATGGCCAATGTTGACCCCAGTGTGGAAGAATACGTATGCAAGAATTTGGGCCTAGAACCAGCCCTTATTTCTACACAAGTAATCCAGCGTGACCGTCATGCTCAGTATATGACGACCTTGGCTGTGATTGCCTCATCATTAGATAAGTTTGCAACGGAACTTCGTGCCTTACAAAAAACGGAGACCTTGGAAGTTGAAGAAATGTTTAGCAAAGGTCAAAAAGGTTCTTCGGCTATGCCTCACAAAAAGAACCCTATCACGGGAGAGCGGATTGCTGGACTCGCTAGGGTTATTCGTGGCAATGCGCTAGCAGCGATGGAAAATGTGGCCCTATGGCATGAAAGAGACATTACACATTCTTCTGTTGAACGGATTATCTTACCTGACTCCACCATTTTGTTGGACTACATGTTGGAAAAGACGATTGGGCTGATCGATAACTTGGTAGTTCACGAAGACAATATGAAGAAGAACCTAGATATTACTTTGGGCCTGATGTTTTCACAAAAATTGATGTTGGCGTTGGTGGCACAAGGCATGATGCGGGAAGACGCCTATGCTTGGATCCAAAAAAATGCCATGGAGACCTGGGATACCAAGACACAGTTAAAAGAATTAATCCTGCAGGATATGGACATCATGGAAAAACTATCTGTTGAAAAGATTGATGAAATCTTTGACTTTGATGCCTATTTGGTAAATATTGATTATCTGTTTAAACGGGCTGGATTGGAATAGTAGCAAGGAGCTATAGACTAAGGAAACAGGGGGATTTAATCATGCAAAAAATGGAGCAACTGTACGAAGGAAAAGCGAAAAAGGTATTTCGTACAGACGATGAAAAGGTATATTGGATTGTTTACAAGGATGATGCTACTGCTTTCGATGGTAAAAAAAGAGGCACCATCAAGGGCAAGAGTTTTTACAATAACCAGATTTCTGCCATTATGTTTAAGTATCTTGAGCAACACGGCCTCGAGACCCATATGGTTGAACTGCTAGATGATGTGGAGATGCTGGTAAAGGCTGTAGATATTATTCCCGTGGAAGTCATTGCGAGAAATATCGCGGCTGGTTCTTTGGCCAAACGGTTGGGCCTGCCGGAAGGCACCGTGCTTGCCAAACCTATACTGGAGTTTTGCTATAAGTCGGATGAACTGGGCGACCCTATGATCAATGAGTATCATATTGATGCCATGGGCTATGCAACCAAAGAAGAGATGGCTGCCATTAAGGAACAAGCTTGGAAGATTAATGAACTGATGGTGGACTACTTTAAAAAGTTGGATATTACGTTGGTGGATTTCAAGTTGGAGTTTGGTCGTTATGAAGGCCGGGTAATCTTAGCGGACGAAATTTCTCCTGATACTTGCCGTTTCTGGGATAGCAAGACGGAAGAAAAGCTGGACAAGGACCGTTTTCGCCGTGATTTAGGAAAAGTGGAAGAAGCCTACCACGAAGTATACACACGGGTGAAAGGATAGAATATGACCCTGTACCTAGAGGATAAACCCAATGATGAATGCGGAGTATTCGGTATTTATGGCAAGGGCGTAGATGTAGCAAAATACACCTACTACGGACTATATGGTCTGCAGCATAGAGGACAAGAGAGTGCCGGCATCGCCGTTTCGAATGGGGAAAAGATAGAACTGTACAAAAACTTAGGATTGGTAAGTGAAGTCTTTGATGAGCGCATTCTTAGCAGTCTCAAGGGACATATTTCGGTAGGACACGTGCGTTATTCTACGACTGGGTCCAATTCAGTAATCAATGCCCAGCCCTTGATGTTTAAATATTTGCAGGGAAGCGTGGCCATTGCGCACAATGGAAATTTGACCAATGCCCAGAAGATGAGAAATTCACTGGCCCATAATGGCTCTGTATTCCAGAGCTCAAGCGATACGGAAATCTTTATCAATCTGATTGCCCAATACGGCCAGGATACCATTGAAGATGCTCTGATGAAGTGCATGATCGATATTAAGGGAGCGTATTCGCTGGTAATTATGACGGAGAGCAAACTGATTGGTGTGCGGGATCCTCATGGAGTGAGACCACTTTGTATCGGTAAGAGGGGCGATGCCTATATCTTATCGTCTGAAAGCTGTGCCCTGGATTGTATCGGTGCAGATTTTATCCGGGATGTGGAACCGGGCGAAATTGTGATTATCGACGATGATGGCATTCGTTCTTCTAAACCCATGACGGAGCGCAAAAGAGCACTCTGCGTGTTTGAATTAGTCTATGTGGCGAGACCAGATAGCATTATTGATGGGATTTCGGTCAATAAGGCTAGAAGAGAAATGGGCAAACAGCTCTTTAGGGAGTTTCCCATTGAGGCAGATTGTGTGGTCCCTGTGCCAGATTCAGGCATTGCCGCAGCCATTGGCTACTCCGAAGAATCCGGTATACCCTATAAGTTTGGTCTTATGAAGAACCGCTATATTGGACGGACCTTTATTCAACCCACCCAGGAACTTAGGGATATTGCGGTTTCTTTGAAACTAAATCCCATCCGGGAGGATTTGGAAGGACAAAAGGTAGTGTTGGTCGATGATTCCATCGTGCGTGGCACTACTTCTAGAAAGATTGTTAAGATGCTTAGAAAAGCAGGTGTGAAGGAAATACATCTGATGGTTTCTTCGCCGGAAATTGTTTTCCCTTGTTACTATGGTATCGACACTTCGGACAAAAGTGAACTGATTGCAGCCAATATGAAGTTGGAAGAAATCAGAAAATCCATTGGCGTAGAATCGCTGCATTTTATTTCACTGGATGGCATGCTGTCAGCCTGTGAACGAGATCCAGGAGATTTCTGTGCGGCTTGTTTCAATGGAAAGTATCCCGTAGAAGTGACCGACCAAAATATCTGCAAAGATGAACTAGAGGGAGGCAAGGTATGAAAAAACTGACGTATGCTGAGGCGGGCGTAGATATTGACGCTGGTGCCGAGACGGTAGAAAAGATTAAGGGACACGTTAAATCCACCTTGCGCCCAGAATGTATGGGCGACTTGGGTGGCTTTGGTGGTGCCTTTGCACTAGATAAAGATAAGTATGAAGAACCGGTGCTCATCTCTGGAACCGATGGAGTTGGAACCAAGTTGAAACTGGCCTTTTTGATGGATAAGCATGATACGATTGGTATTGATGCAGTAGCCATGTGTGTAAATGACATCCTGGTACAGGGAGCAGAACCTCTGTTTTTCTTGGACTACTTAGCTGTGGGCAAATTGAATCCGGACCAAGCGGAACGTGTGGTTGCTGGTATCGCAGAAGGTTGTCGCCAAGCCGGTTGTGCCTTGATTGGCGGAGAAACGGCAGAGATGCCTGGTTTCTATCCAGCGGGGGAATATGATGTGGCTGGCTTTAGTGTTGGCGTGGTAGATAGGAAAAACCTGATTACGGGTGACGATATCGAAGCGGGAGATGTGATCTTGGGTCTTCCGTCAACAGGACTCCACTCGAATGGATTTTCTCTAGCGAGAAAGGCCCTGCTAGGAGACGAGGAAGAGCACCAAAAAGAAGCGCTCTCTCTTTATGAGGAGTCTCTTGGTTCTACTTTGGGAGAAGCAATGTTGCGTCCCACTCGCATTTATGTGAAACCGATTCTAAAGTTGATGCAGAAGGTAAGGGTGAAAGGTCTAGCCCATATTACGGGTGGTGGCCTAACCGACAACGTTCCCCGCATTCTTCCCAACAGTTTGGATGCCTTGATTGCGCGCGACGTATATCCAGTCCCTGAGATATTCAATCTAATAGCCGAGCGTGGCAACGTGGACAGAGATGAGATGTACCGGGCCTTCAATATGGGTATCGGGATGGTTTTGGTGGTATCTTCTGAAGATGCTGACCAAACGGTCGCCTTGCTTGAAAAGGCGGGAGAAAAAGTATATACCTTGGGTAGCATCGCTGCTGGAGAAGGACGTGTGGTCTACCGATGAAAATAGCTGTACTCGCTTCTGGACGAGGTTCAAATTTGGAATCTCTTCTTCAAGCAGAAACGGAAAACCGGCTAGGTGGAGCAGAAATAGGCTTGGTCTTTTCCGACCAGCCCTTGGCTCTAGCCCTAGAAAGAGGTAGGGCCCACGGTAAGAAGACAGCTTGCTTGTCTCCAAAGGACTTTGACAGCAAACAGGCCTATGAAAAGGCCCTGGTCTTGTTGCTAAACAAAGAGAAGATTGACTTAGTCGTACTCGCAGGGTATATGCGGATAACAGGAGAGGGATTGTTGAGTGCCTATGGCGGGCGCATGATTAACATTCATCCGTCATTGCTGCCTAGTTTCCCGGGGCTCGACGCGCAAGCCCAGGCCGTTTCCCATGGTGTCAAAATTTCTGGCTGCACGGTCCACCTGGTGGATGCAGGTATGGATACGGGACCCATCATTGCGCAAAGAGCCGTACCAGTCTATGCCGAGGATACGGAAGCGGAACTTAGTGCTCGGATTCTATTGGAGGAGCATAAGCTTTTGCCTCAGGTTGTATCTTGGATTGCAAGGGGCAAGGTCTTGTTAGCGAAAGAGGCGGTTCGCTTTGTGGACGAAAAGTCCCTGTAAGGTTTGAAAGTAAGGAAGGATTTAAATATGAAAAGAAGAGCGCTGCTTAGTGTGTCGGACAAAGAAGGTATCGTAACACTTGCAAAAGAATTGGTTGCACTCGGATATGAAGTGCTTTCGACAGGTGGTACCTACCGTGAAATAGAGAAGAATGGGATTGCTGTGACGAAGGTGAGTGATGTAACGCAGTTCCCTGAAATCATGGACGGACGTGTAAAGACCTTGCACCCTGCCATCCATGGGGGCATCCTAGCTAGGCGGGAAAAAGGACATATGGCGGAGGCTGAAAAGCATGGCATAGGACTGATCGATATCGTGGCGGTAAACCTCTATCCGTTTGAAAGCACCATTGCCCGCGCGGATTGCACCTATGACCTGGCAATTGAAAACATTGATATTGGCGGGCCGACCATGGTGCGTTCTGCAGCCAAAAACCATCAATATGTGAATATCTTAGTTAATCCGGCCCAGTATGGACCCCTAATTGATGCACTGAAAAAAGATGGTGAGACTAGCTTGGAATTCAGAAAGCAACTAGCCCTAGAAGCTTTTTCCCATACGGCCCAGTATGATGCACTCATTTCTGGCTACCTTAGTCGTATGGCTGGTTTGGATATGCCAGAGCATTATTTTCTGGTTGGCCAAAAGATTGCTGACCTTCGCTATGGTGAAAATCCACATCAAAAGGCTGCCTTCTATGCTGAAAAGAAAGCCGGCCTAGCTAATGCCAAGCAGTATGGTGGTAAGGAGCTATCCTTCAATAACTTGATGGATTTAGAGGCCGCTGTAAATATGGTGCAGGAATTTACAAAACCAGCCTGCATGATTATTAAACACATGAATCCTTGTGGTGCCGCCTTGGGGGAGAATTTGCTGGAGGCCTATAACAAGGCTTATGCCTGTGATCCAGTATCTGCTTTCGGCAGTATCGTTAGTTTCAATGGAAAGCTTGAAAAGGATACGGCGGAGCAAGTGGTCAAGACCTTTGTGGAAGCAGTCGTGGCTCCGGCCTACAGTGAAGAAGCAATTGATATATTAAAAACCAAGAAGAATTTGCGGATCATGGAAATGGATATGAGCATTCTAGACAAGGAAGTGGACGTGAAGAAGGTTGCCGGTGGATTTTTGGTACAAGAAAAAGACCGGGAATTATTGAAAGACGATATAGAATGGGTGACTGAAAAACAAGCAGATGAAGTTGTGGAAGATGATCTCTTGTTTGCTTGGAAAATGGTCAAGCACATTAAGAGCAATGCCATCGTATTGGTTAAGAACCTAGCGACCATAGGAATTGGACCAGGACAGACCAACCGAGTTGGTGCTGCTAAGATTGCGCTTGAACAAGCTTGTGAAGCAGCGGAAGGCAGTGTACTAGCCTCCGATGCCTTTTTCCCCTTCCGGGATACCGTGGATACCGCAGCCGATTATGGTGTGGTAGCGGTGATTCAACCGGGTGGTTCCATTCGCGATGAGGAGTCTATCGTTGCCTGTAATGAGCGTGGCCTGGCCATGGCCTTCACGGGTATGAGACACTTCAAACATTAGGAGTTGGTTATGAAGATACTGGTAATAGGAAGTGGCGCTAGGGAACATGCCCTAGTGTGGAAACTGAATAGTTCTAAGCAGGTGGAAGAAGTATTTTGTGCACCGGGCAATGCCGGCATCGCCCGCGAAGCGAGTTGCGTAGATATTGGGGTAGAAGATATTGATGGACTGCTTTCCTTTGCGAAGGAGCAGGAAATTGACCTTACGGTGGTTGGACCGGAAGCACCTTTGATGTTGGGGATTACGGAGAAGTTTCAAGGAGAAGGTCTGAAAATATTTGCACCTTCAAGTGCTGCTGCTGCCATTGAAGGCAGTAAGGATCTAGCAAAGGGCTTGATGCTGCGTGCCAATGTCCCGACTGCTGACTATGAGACGTTTGAAGAACTAGACCGTGCGCTTGCCTACGTTAAGAAAAAAAATCGACCCTTTGTGGTTAAGGCGGACGGGCTGGCTGCAGGAAAAGGTGTAGTAGTAGCACAAAGCGTTGAAGAAACCTTAGATGCCATTACAGATATGCTCGAGGGCGGACGTTTCGGTGGTGCTGGTGCCAAAGTAGTCGTTGAAGAAGTCCTGCAGGGGCCTGAAGTCAGTGTTCTTTGTTTTACGGATGGTAAGAGTGTCCGTCCCATGGTTTGGGCACAAGACCATAAACGGGCCCTAAACGGGGATAAAGGTCCCAACACAGGCGGCATGGGTGCTTTTTCACCTCCTAAGGAATTTACGGAAGAATTCCAACAGCAAATTTTGGAAACCGTGTTGGAGCCCATCGTGAAGCAGATGGCTGCAGAAGGACGTACCTATGTGGGCGTTTTGTATGCCGGTCTAATGTTGACACCTATGGGCCCCAAGGTACTAGAGTTTAATGCACGCTTCGGAGATCCTGAGACGCAGGTCGTATTGATGCGTCTTGAATCGGACCTAGTGGAGATTATGCTTTCTTGTATTGAAGGTACCTTGCACACGAAAGAAATTCTTTGGAGCAAAAAGAAAACCTGTGGCGTGGTATTGGCATCCGGTGGTTATCCAGGAGCCTATAAGAAGGGCCTTCCGATTGCAGGCTTAGAAGACAATCCGGCTACCCTAGATGAAAAGGATGTGCTGGTCTTCCATGCAGGAACCAAACAGGAGGGTGATCAGGTGGTAACGGCTGGCGGTCGCGTACTTACGGTCTGTGCCCAGGGTGATGCGCTTTCTGTGGCGGTAGACAAGGCATATGCTGCCCTGGAGGAGATTTCCTTTGAGGGTATGGCCTACCGGACGGATATTGCACAAAAGAGTTTAGCATAACCTAAAATTGGAAATATATAGATACCAACACTCCTACGATTTGTGGGAGTGTTTTTTTTTGAAAAAAATAGATTTAAAGAAGGAAAAAGAGGAAGTGTGTAGAATCAAGTAAGTGATAAAGTCATTGGATGACTTTATCACAAAAGAGGAAGGATAAAATAGATGAGAATTACAGGTAAAAGCAGATACATTGAGACCAAGGAAGTCTTGCTGGATCTGATTGGAAGAAGTGATTATCCAGGAAATAAGCTTCCTTCTGAGGATGTGCTCTCTAAGATGCTAGGGATTAGTGTGGCAACGGTACGAGAAGCTCTCAGACAATTGAACCGGGAAGGATATATTACCAAAAAACACGGAAGTGGAAACTATGTGCATCAAAGTGCAATCGATTTATCCATGCGGATTGATGTAAATACGAGTTTTTTTGAGCTTTTGAAGGAAAAATATCCAGATGTATATTCGCAGCAAACTCCCTTTCGGGTGGCGATGTGTAGCCCGCAGGAGGCCAAGATGCTTGCGCTGGATCAAGTGGAAGAGTGCTTGTTCTATGACCGTTTTTACTATGTTAATGGTAAGAAATTGGCCATATTTGCTACCAATGCCATACCAGCAAGCTCTTTTACTGGCGATGTAGCGGACTTGCAGGAGTCGGATAACACCTTGTCCATTATGGATTTTATTTGGGATCACTGTTTGGACGAAATGGTTCAGACCGTGGTATATATGGAACCTGTAAATGCAACAGAAAAGATTGCCAAGCTGATGGACATCGAAGCAGGCCGGGCTACGGTGCAATGGAAAGAAGTATTCTACAACGTATACGATAGACCGGTTGGTTTGTCTCATGCCAGGTTTAATCCAGATTTAGTAGATATGACTTTGCTGATTAAGTGGTAATGGGAGGCTCCAAAATGAGTAAGAAGAGGAACAAAAAAATATTGGTATTGGGCGCGGGCATCGTAGGTGCATCGGTCGCCTACAATCTGAGTAAGGCTGGATACGCGGTGAACATCGTGGAGAAAGAGAGTCCCTGTGCTGGTGCTAGTGGGGCTTGCAACGGAGGCGTCAGTTATTTGGGCAAGACGGATACAGCCTTGGATATAGCCTTGCAGAGTTTGAAGTTGTATCAAGGCCTTTCAGAAGAATTGCAAAGAAAGGTAGAAATTGACCAAACCCGGGATGTAATTTTATTAGGAAGAGATGAAGAAGATGAAAGACTGCTAGAAATCTTGGTAGAGGCTGCCCTGGACAAGGGGCTTGCAGCGAGCATCAAAAAGAAAAGTGAGTTGAAAGCCTACCTGCCAATGGTTAAAGATACTGTGCGTCTGGCTGCGGTTGCGCCTGGCGGTCTCCAAGGTATTGTGAGTCCATTTTCTGTCACCTATGCTTATCTCGATGCGGCGAAGGCTCTGGGAGCAACCTACACCAAGGCAGAAGTCTTGGAACTTCATGTAATGGCTGGAGATTTAAAAGGGGTGGTAACCACCGAGGGTATTTTAGAAGCAGATGCCGTGGTGAACTGTTTGGGTTATGCGGCAGACCAGATTTGGAAAAAACAAAATATTAATCTAGGACTGGTACCGGTTAAGGGGGTTGTGCTGGTCACAGAACCATACCCCAAGCTTTTTCCAGGCAATCTTTTAAATGCAGATTTTATGAAAAAGAATCCACCGGAGATTTCACTCGCCGTGGAACAGACCTTGGATGGCAATCTCTTGATTGGTGCTTGTAAGCTGCGAGAAGATAGCACGACGGAGGTTTCGGCAGATCTACCGGGAAGAATTGTACAAAATGCCATGAGCTACGTGAACGGCCTAGAAGAGCTTTCCATCATACGGTCTTTTTCTGGCATCCGGCCACAACGAGATGAGGGAGCGTATATAGATGGTACTAGTATGCAAGGTGTGTATGCAGCAGTAGGATTCGGAGGAGCAGGGATTACACTGGCACCCTATGCTGGTGTTCGAATAACAGAAATCATCAAGGAGGAACTATGAACAACGGAGCGATTATGAACCTGACGCTGGTGACCATGAACCCTTCACGGGACGTGGTAACAGATGGCGGCATCGTATGGGAGGATGGCAAGATCATCTATGTGGGTCCTTCCTTTAAAGTTAAGCAACTGGCTAAAGCTAAGAACTTTGAGATTGAGGATGGACAAAAAAAGATTTTGTTTCCAGGCATGGTCAACAGCCATATGCATCTTTTCCAAAACCTGTTAAAGGGTTTGGGTGCAGATTTAGATTTGGAGACCTGGTGGCCGAGTACCATCAAACCGGCCGCGACGGCCATTCGTGCAGAACATGTGGCTGCGGCTGCGACGGCTGGCACGATGGAGTCCATTCGGGGCGGTGCGACGACGCTGGTGGACTATATGTATGCTCATCCCGTAAAGGGGCTAAGCCAGGTGACCATTGATGCGGTCAACAAGGTTGGTGCCCGCTTGGTCTATGCGCGCGGTTTTCGCAATACTGGCGCAGCACACGGCTTCCCCGTGGAGTTGATTGAAAAAACAGCAGATGTGTTTGATGAGGTAGTGAGCCTTACAAAGCATTACCAAAAACAAGAAGATATGGTGCGGTTTATGGTGGCGCCGGCGGCAGCCTGGGCAGTCGATGCTGAGGGACTGCAGGATACTAGAGATTTTGCCAATGCGACCGGAATCCCCATTACCATGCATATGTTTGAGACAGATACAGACAATGTAGTCTGTCGCGAACGCTACGGCATGAAGGACGCCATAACCTTCTTTGAAAAGACCAACTTATTGGGTGACGATCTCCTGGCAGTCCATGTCGTTGCAATTGGAGATCGGGAATTGAAGGCTTTTAGAGAGCACAACGTAAAAGTGAGTCATAACCCGATGGCCAACATGTACCTGGCTTCTGGTATTGCCCCCGTGACAGAGATGCTAGAGAGAAATATCTGTGTTTCCCTGGGAACAGATGGCGCAGCCAGCAATAATTCTACAGATATGTTGGAAACCTTGAAGATGACGGCACTCTTACATAAGGTGGCAGCGAAGGATCCTACGGCCATCACGGCCAATAAAGTGTTGGAGATGGCAACCATAGATGGTGCACGTGCGATTGGTATGGAAAACCTAATTGGTTCCATAGAGGAAGGAAAACGGGCTGATTTCTTTTTATTTGACCCGGATGCCTGTGGCAAGTCTAGCCCCTGTCATGCTCCGGTAGCAACTTTAGTTTATTCATCAGGACAAGCATCTATTGTTAAGGTAGTTGTCGATGGAAAAACGATTATCAATGACGGCGATTTTGTCGAGTTTGAGGAAGGCGAGGCATACCAGCACCAAAGCGAGATGGCGAGAGATCTGGCGAGTCGCGCAGGTTATCCTAGAGAATTTCTTGAGCGAGACTGGAAATCATTTGTATGGTAAGAAACTTATTCTAAGGAGGAAATTATGAACGAAACAAAGTATCCTTTGTTTGTGAAAGCGGACGTGGATGCCTTCTTTGGACTCCTATCGGACTCCATCGCTAAGGTGCTCATTATCATCGGTGTTATGATTTATTCTTTCAATGCGCCTGCTTCACTAGTCTACGGCAGAGTGCTGCCGGGTATTGGTATTGGAACCGCAGTTGGTGCCTTCTTTTATGCCCATCAGGCTAAAAGACTCTCGCAAAAACTGGGCCGCATAGATATTACGGCACAGCCATATGGCCTATCTTCCACCCACGTGTTCGTTTGGTTGTATTCCATTATGGGCCCTGTCTACTGGACCACAGAAGATCCAGTGCTGGCCTGGCAGATTGGTCTGGCAGCCTGCGTTATTGGTGGTGTGATTGAAATGTTGGGTTCCCTCTATGGTGAATGGTTGAGAAAGATTACCCCTAGAGCTGCTCTACTGGGTTCCCTAGCAGGGGTAGCCATTACCTATGTAGGACTTTCAGCTATGCTGGATATCGGGAGCATTCCGAGTGTAACCTTGATTCCGGTCATGCTGGTGTTTATTGGCTTCTTTGCCAAAGACAAACTGCCGTTCAGCCTTCCCGCTGGTATCGGCGCTGTACTGGTTGGAACCATCCTAGCCTGGCTGTTTGGCTATAAGGATATTACTGGTCTGGCTAGTTCTTTCGAGTACACCAGTGTATATTTCCCGATACCTGTAGTGGGAGATATTGTGAATGGATTCAGAAATATTGGACCGTTTTTGGCGATTGTTATCCCCATCGAATTGCATAATACGCTGACCACCTTGCAGTCTGTAGAATCAGCCAATGCAGCAGGAGATCCTTACAATGCCAAAGAGACCATGATTATGGACGGTCTTGGAACTTGTGTGGGCGCTTTATTTGGTAGTCCTTTCCCCACGACAGTCTACATTGGTCACCCAACTTGGAAAGAAATTGGAGCAGGACGCGGCTACATGATTCTAGAAGGTTCATTTTATCTACTTATGGGTCTGACTGGTTTAATGGGCGTGGTAAATGCCATTGTTCCTTACCAAGTTGCCATGGTATTTTTACTTTTCATTGGATTGACCCAAGGGGCCCAGGCCTTCAACAAGTCACCCAAACGTCATGCACCGGCAGTCTGGTTTGCAGTCTTCCCGGCAATTATTGCTTGGAGTGGCAAGTGGTTGGCTAAGCTAGGTGAGGCAGATGCCATTGATGCTATTTCCCCAACCTTCCGTTCAGTAGGAAATGGCTACATCGTAATTTCCCTGATCTGGGGAGCCTTGTTGGCCTTCATCATTGATCGCCGCTACAAGGAAGCAGCTGTGGTAGCAGCCGTAGCGACAGTCCTGTCTGCGATTGGATTTATCCACGCTACAGAGCTAGGATTCTTCTTTACTGGTCTTTGGACCATTGGTTATCTTTTTGTTACAGTTCTGTTGGCCGGCTACCATGTATGGCAACAGAAATCGGAAAATGCTCAACCTCGCATTGAAGCAGGAAATGAGGAAGTAGCATAATAGGAGCTTGAGCCTGGAGGACAGACGAGAGTCTGTCCTCCCTTTTATATGCTAGTTATTTGGGATAAGCCTTGTTCAGTAGATAACAGAAGGCATATAATGAAAAAAACGGAAGAAAAGGAAGAATATGAAGATTACATTTTTGGTGGACAGCAATACCATGATTGATCAGTACTACCAAGCAGAGCCGGCCCTTTCCGTATTGGTGGAGTCAGAACAGAACCGTATACTTTTGGATACGGGTTATTCAGGTGCCTTTCTAGCCAATGCCCGTGCACTGGGAATAGATTTATGTGACTTGGATTGGTTGGTATTGTCCCATGGGCATTTTGACCATACTTGGGGATTGCCTCACTTGATTCGCTATTATACAGAGGAAAGAATAAGGGGTAGAAAGGTTGAGGCTCCGACTATTTTAGCGCATCCAATTGCGCTTGAAGATAAGATTTCGCCTGAACTTGGATCAATCGGCTCATTTTTTAACAAGGAAACCTTGCAGAGATTCTTTCCTGTCAAACTGAGTAGGGAGCCTATGTGGCTTACGGATAAAATTTTGTATATGGGTGAAATTCCAAAACAGCTTTCGTTTGAACAAGGAAGAATAAAAAACCAACGCCCCGACGAAGATGGTACTTTGATACCAGACGATATCATTGACGATACTTCCCTTGCATTGCTGACCAAAGACGGACTAGTGCTCTTAACGGGCTGTGCCCATCGTGGGGTATGTTCGACGCTAGCTAGGGCGATGGAACTGACGGGGGAGAAGCGGGTTGTAGATATCTTGGGAGGTTTCCATCTCCTAAATGCTTCCGAGACGCGACTTAGGGAAACGGTGCGCTTTCTTACGCAAGCAGGCCTTACTCGCATGAGCCCATGCCACTGTGTAGACCAAAAGGCAAAGTGTGTGCTGGCAAATGCATTCGATTTGCGTCAGATTGGTAGTGGCCTAAGTGTAGAATGGGAATAGAAGTAGGATGCTTAGCCTGAACCATCTTGGTCTTAGATTGGATCTATTTGCTGGAAAAAGGAAGAGTGAATCGAACAAAAAAAGTGTCAGCGTATTGAAGGAGAGTATCTTCTTATGCATAATGTTATAGATTTAGAAAAAATCTGACACAATCTTGTAACATTCTTGCATTGACTTTAAATTTTGTGACAGCTAATATTAGTATATAACATATCTTTGTAGGATTATGAAAGAGGGAAGCCAGTGAAATTCTGGCACGGACCCACCACTGTGAGCGCTTCGGCGTAAGTCAGATACCCGCCTGCAAGGTATGCAAGTTGTTTGGGGAACGAAGCAATTGTATGCATATTGAAGGCGCATTGTCGTCATATCAAAGGATACAGACCCGCTTCGGGTCTTTTTTTATAGCCAGAGAACATCATTTGGAAGGAGTACGTTTATGATAAGAGGAAGAAAATGGTTGGCAGTTCTGCTTTGTATCTTACTGGGAATGACTTCAGTACCTGGGGCTGCGCTAGCAGGCACCCGGGATACGAGCTATGATGCAAGTGCCCAGCAGTTCGCCGAGGAATTATTCAATTCGCATAGCGAAACCGGTGTAGTATCCTTCGCAGATATTGGGGGATTCGACCTAGGCTCGGTGCTCGGATTGTATTTTGCAGATGTTGAGGTAGGAAAGTGGTCGCATGAGGATCTTAGTGTGGCTGAGGCTGCCTATGATATGACGGCGGAGAATTCCAAGGAACTGGCAAACCAGTATATGGCCCAGTTTCTAATCGATAATCCGGCCTACCAGGATCTGGATGCCCTAGCAGCGCAGTTGAAAGAAAACTTTGATGTTGGCTATGATGAAGATGGATCCCAGGCAGGATTTTTCTATCCTGGTGCTTACGGTCAATGGGGAAACATGGATTGCCTTGATCGTTTGGCCATGACCGATTGGCATGAGAGGGTATCACTCAGTCAAGGCGAAATGGCGTCTATTGTGGAATATGTTCTTTCTCTTGCGATTGCGGATGGAGAACAAGGCTTTGGCGCTGGATACGGTACAGACTATAAGATGACAGCCCAGGCTCTGCGCATTCTGTATGTTTATGGCTCCTTATTGGATTATGACCAATATACTTCATTGGTAGATCGTGCTGATGATGCTTTGGATAGAGCCCTTCTTTGGATGGAACAAGGTTATTACCAGGTTACCAAAGAGGATGAAACGGTCAATGTACCCTACTTGCAAACGGATGGCAGTTTAAAAGGTGGAGATTGGGACATCCCGGTCATAGACACAGGAGAATATCTGGCTACCTTGGATGTGCTTGGCTTTTCAAGTAGTGAAATTATAGATCGGGTTGAAGGGGAATTGACTCTGGAAAATGGGGCAAATCCTTTACACTTTTTGAATACCCAATCTCCGGCGGATTTGGGAAATATGCAACAGGTTGAGACCGCCTTGCGAGGTCTACTTGCTGTTGGAGCATATGTTGATGATACTGTCGAGATGAATATTCAACTAGATACGGTTGGCAGTGTAAGCTTGGAAGAACTCGCTGTAGGCGAGTCGGTTTATCTAAGGGCTTCAGGTGATACCCTATCTGGTGAAGTTATTGATCTTACGGTAGATTCAGACTATCTGGTGGAATCTCCTGCCTTGGGGCATGTTGATAAGGACCTGACTACGGCTTGGTTTACTAGGGATAGTTTACTAAGTGGCCGGCTTCAGGTGGAGAGTCCGGAAGGATACAGCGATGAAATCGAGCTGTCTCCTGTTTCGGTATGGGTGCGGGTAGAGGCTCCAGACTATACGCTGCAGCCATTCGTAGAAGTAGATATCCAGGATGCTGCCAGTTACCAAGAGGTTATTTCTCTTTGGGCAGACCAGTATGGTCATGAAGTTTCTTTTGATGAATTTGGAAATATCATTCTTGTCGACGGCATTTCACCAGTCGGTGTGAGTGCAGATGCGGGCTTAGCATTGTGGGTTCCAGTAGATGAACGCGAGAGTTACCATGACGGCGATCGATTGGTTCTTTCCGGTAACTCCAGTGTTCGAAGTGCTGAAATTGAATTAGATGCATCACAAGCTCTACCTGGAAAGCTAGTCACGGCTACCGTACAAGATGCACTTTCAGAACCGGTTGCTGTAGCAGAGCTTGTTTACTATGACGAAGCACACAGCGAGACGCCATGGACCGTAGGGTTAACCGACGAGAGTGGGGAACTTGATTTTTCAATACCGAGCAAAGGAAGGTATTGGGTGGCGGCCTCTAAGCCTGCTGCAGAATCAACACCTGGTATTGCCCGTACTATGCCTGTGGAACTACTAGTAGGTGACGCAGTTGAAGTTAGAATTGAGAGTCCGAACTATACCATTGAGCCAGGGGAAACCGTGATTATTGAGGCTGGCGTTGACTATGTTGGGGTATTAGAGGCTTGGGCAAGTGCTGCACCAGATAGAAATATTGTGGTGGAAGGACTATCGATTAAGAGCATTGAAGGGGAAAGCGAATCAGGCTTGTACTGGATGGTGGAACCATGGCAGGCAGACGGATACAGTGATGGAGACAGCTTGATTTTTTCTGGCAATACGAGTACCCGACAAGGTGAAATATCAGTATCCGATGATAGCATCTATGAAGGAAAAACCGTGGAGGTCTTGGTTACAGCAAGTGACCTACCGGTAGAAGGTGCGGAAGTAATCTACTACACCAGCAGCGATAGAGAAACACCTAGTATTGCTGGTCTGACCGATGAAGATGGCAAGCTAAGTCTAAGTTTGACTGACCGGGGTACTTACTTTGTGGCGGCAGACAAGGACAATACGGCGAATTGGCCAGATCCTGACAATGGCCTTATCCGGACAATACCGGCCCAAGTTGAGGTTAGTAAAAAAGATACGGATGATGACAATGATGGTATCCGCGTTTCTGTTAAAGTGAACGGACAGGATGGTCGCCTGTATAGTGGCACAGTGAGCCTAGCATCATCAGATAAGTATGGAGAAACGCCTCTTGGTGCTTTAGCCAAGACGGGATTATCCTATTCGGCATCGGGTGGCTTTGTTAAGCGCATCGAAGATGAATCGAACCTAGGGCAGAATGGCTGGATGTTCAAGGTGAACGGGACCATCCCCATGGAAGCAGCAGATAGCTTTGATTTGGATAATAGTGATGTCTTGGAATGGTTCTATTCAGATGATTTGAGTGCGCTCGATGAAATAGATTCAGATGACGATGAGGACGTTGAATATGAGGAAGCGGAGGTTCTTCTTGAAGGCGCAGAAGCGAGGATAGAAGACTGCGAAGGCGGAAGAATTCTAAGACGCGAACAAGTAGGAGATGCGACCAAGATAGTTTTATCGGGAGATGACTTTGAGTTGATCTTGCCGGTGGAACTGTTTGGAGACAAAGAAGTAGTTCGGTTCTGGGTTCGTGCGGCGGCAGATGACACACAAGAGACCTTGGGAAAACAGTTGAAAGCCCAAAAGGGAATCTTTTCTGCCAACTATCCCTTGCTTTCATTTACGTTTGAAATAGGAGACGGTGAGGATTTTGAACCACTAGGCTATTTGAGTAAACCGGCAAGCTTGAAGGTGCTTGGAACGGCAGGCCTTGGAGACTTGGTAGGCTTGATGGTAGAAGATGGTCAAATGGGTACGGTGCAGATTTCTTTTGTTCCCTACCTAGATGAGCAAAAAACCATAATGCTAAATCATTTTAGTGATTACTCAGTAGCAAGCTACTACAAGACCAATGAGTTGACCATTGCGATTGGTGAAAAGGAATTCACCCATAATGGTGAACAAAAGAGTATGGACGTAGCACCTTTTATCCAGGATGGTAGAACTATGGTGCCGCTTAGATTTTTGGCGAATGCCTTTGGAGCCTGGGTCGGTTGGGACGCAGAATTGCAACAAGCTAGTGTAATGCTAGCAGATGAGCGTGTCAGCGTAGTGATAGATGAACCCATTGAAGGTTTCGATACCGAAGCAGTAATGCTCGATGGTAGAACCTTTGTGCCCCTGTCCTACATCAATGCATTTTTCGATGTGGAGTCGATTTGGCTTCCAACAGAGAAAAAGGTCATGATGGAGCGACCGGTTCTGGAATAGGGTTGTAGGTCTGTTTTCACAAAAAAGGAGAATCCGTATGAAAGATCGAAGAAAAAAAAGTATTTGGCGCTTACCTTGTGCGCTGGTACTGATTCTTAGTGCCAGCCTGGTGTTGGCACTTCCGGTCATGGCATCCGATTATGCCGTAGATTATTCTTACAGATTGGATAAGGCAACAGATTATTTATTGCTTGCGCAGAATGCAGATGGCGGTTTACCGGCAGCCTTGAACCAAGATTCGGCTGTGAGTCCGAGTTCCTTTGCCCTGATGGCGCTACGTTCCTATGATGAAGCAGACCACCATGAAGAGAACTTGCTTTTAAGTCGTTATTTGGATAAGTCTCTGTCTAGTGATTTGAAACAAGAAGCTACCTTAGATTTAGCACGTTACCTAGTGGCGGTAGGTTCTTTGGGCACGAAACGAGCACAGGTTATTTCTGAACTGGAGTCTCGCTACCAAAAGGGACATTACGGTGTTACGGGTGAAGAAAAGATGCTTAACGCGCAGGCCTGGAGTATGATGGCGTTAAAATCGCAAGGACGCCTGGTACCCGATGCCGCGGTGGATTGGCTATTAGACCGTCAGAATGCAGACGGTGGTTTTGGATGGATTAGCGGCGGTTCAAGTGACCCGGATTCTACGGGTGTGGCCCTGAGTGCTTTGGGCTTTTGTGGACTTAGGGAATCGTCAGATAAGGAAGTGCAAAATGCCAAAAATTATCTCAAAAAGCAGATCGGCGACAATAGCGGTATGGATCTTAAGAATGTTGGCGAGAATACGGCGAGTGATGCCTGGGCTGCCATGGGTCTTTTAGCGGTTGGTGTGGATGTGCGAACAAGTGCAGACTTCAGCGTGAAAGACCGGGATATGCTAGACCATATGACTACGTTGCAAGACAGCAGAGGTTGGTTCAACTGGCGTGAAGACGATGATGCCAGTACGGTGATGATGACTTCCTATGGTTTACTAGCTATGTCTGGCAAGCCATTCGGTATGAATTTAGGGGATAGAGCTACTAATGAAACGGCACTGTATGTAAATGGAGAAAGCGTAGCAGCAGACGTGGCTCCTCAGTTGATCGACGGCAGGATGATGGTGCCGGTTTCATTTGTGGCTTCAAGTTTGGGAGCCAAGGTTACGTGGGATTCAAAGAGCAAGACCGTATATATGAGCTCTGCAGGGAAAGACCTGAAGCTGGTGGTTGGCCAAGAAATTCCAGGTTTGGGCACGCCCGTCATACGCCAGGCACGGACGCTGGTGCCGGTGCGCTATATAGCGGAGAGCTTTGGCAAACAGGTGAACTACACTAAGGGATATGAGACTAGGGTGACGGTTGAATAGGGACCGGATAACCGTCTAGTAAAGAGAAGAATAGACAGAAGAGTAAACAAAAGAAAACCAGGGGAAGGCAAAGCCCTCCCCTGGTTTTCTTTTGGGTAGAGTACGTTGAATGTTAGGCTAGAAAGGGACGAAAAGACGTTTTTAGGTGCCTTATCTTGCCTAGAGCTTAATTATTATCTTGAATCGTAAAAAGCTTCTGGAAGAGGTTTGACAATCAGCAGATTATGCAATATATTTAAGTGTGATATTATACTTTGATTTAACGGTAGCATTGAGGAGGACTCGATGACGATACAGGATAGAGTATACAGCAATTCCGGTCCCAATCTTTTTGAAATAACCTTCCAAATGATGTGCAAAATTTCCCCAGATGGGGTTATTTGCTCTGCAAATGAGTCCCTACTAGAACAGTTAGGATATCTTCCTATTGAATGCAATAATCGTTCGATTGGGGATTTTGTGATGCCCCAACAGCTGGATTTGATATTGAAATCTGCGAAGCATTTGGCGGAAGGCGAAACGAGCGAAGCACTTCTGGTAGACCTACAAACGTCGGCCGGAGAGGTGATTTCCTGTATGCTGCGTATGCAGTGCTTTGAAGGCGAAATAGTTGCCTTGTTTGTACCGACTAAAAAAGAAGCAGAACATATTGAGCGCTCGATTGACAGTTTCCAACTAATATCTAGAATACTGGAGAAAGATGCCAAGGACTCCAATCAGTTTTATCACTATATCTTACGTGAACTGATGGCAATATATGGATATAAGAGTGGATGCCTGCGGGTGTTTGAACAGGAATCCGACTGCTATACCCAGTTCCAATACTATGGCCAGGAAAAGTGGAATGGCGAAGATTGGTGCGCACTTCGATTTGAAGATAGCATTGATTTATGGAGCTATGTCAAGGAGACAATGTTGCCCCTGACGATACCTTGTTTGGAGGATTTCTTGAAACAAAGAGGACTCGTCGGTGCTAGCGAGTTGCAAGTAAACAATCTACTCCTCCTACCCATCTTGCAAGAAGAAGAGGTGAAAGCCTGTTTGCTGCTTGCGGATTGTGAGTCCCCTATTTCTGAGGAACGCATAGACATTCTTTCTTCCCTACTGGCAACAGTGTGGGATATTGTTGAACAAAAACAGATATCCAGGCGTCTTGCCCGAAAAAACGATGGTATGAAAAAGCTCTATTCTCATTTGGAAGAAGGCGTGGCGACCTACGATTTGATTCTAGATGAGTCGAAAAAAGTGATGGACTACCGTTTCTTGGATGTGAACCGGGCATTTTTTGAGCAAATAGGTTGTGGTAGACAACTATTGTATGGTCGTAAGGGATCCGAATTTTATGGACAGACCCCAGCACCATATTTGCAAGAATTTACTCAAGTGATGCGTACTCGCAGATCACTTCAGTTTGAGCAATTTGATAAAAAGTTAAATAAGAATTTTCATATATCCGTTTTTCCTGTTGGAGATACCCAAGTGGCGACCATCTTCTATGACCGTACTTCACAGAAGAAGTTGCAGGTAGCGATGCAACTGGAAAAAGAACGTTTGGCTGTTGCTCTTAGTTCTATTGGAGATGGAGTAATTTCTGCCGATATCGCGGGTAGAATCGTAGAGATGAATCGGGTAGCGGAATCTCTTACCGGATGGAACCGGGAGCAAGCGATTGGCCGCTTGGTGCCGGAAGTGTACCGCTTGGTAGATGAAAGCAGTAAGGAGCGGGTAGAAGGTCCTGTAAGTAGGGTGCGGCAATCGCTAGAAGTAGAAAAGAGTAGTGAACGTGTAAGGTTGCTAAACAAACGAGGTGTCGAAATGTTTGTTTCTGACAGTGCCTCACCAGTTCGAGATGTTTCCGGTAAGCTTGCGGGCATCGTGTTGGTATTTCGAGATATATCCATGCAGAAGCGCCGCATTAAGGAAATTGAGCATTTGAGTTTCCATGATTCTCTTACCGGCCTATATAACCGTAATTTCTTTGAAAAAGAAATAGATCGATTGAATGCACCCAGACAGTTGCCCTTATCCATTATTATGGGGGACGTGAATGGCCTTAAGTTGACCAATGATATATATGGACACCAAAAAGGGGATGAACTCCTGAAAAGCATTGCGGAGCTGTTGCGCAAGGAATGCCGTCAAGAAGATATCTTAGCTAGATGGGGCGGGGATGAATTCATTCTTTTGCTTCCCCGGACTTCGAAAGAAGCAGCCGAAGAAATCTCAGAGCGCCTAATCCAGAGTGCCCAGAAGCAACGATTTATGAATTTGGGACTGTCAATTTCCATTGGGACTGCCACCAAGGATGAAGAATTCCAGAACATATATGACGTATTGGCTGAAGCAGAGCAGCGCATGTACCATAAGAAGCTACTCGAGAAAAATAGTATGCGCAGTTCCATTATTACTTCTTTGTTGGAAAGCTTGAGTCAAAAATCCCATGAAACCAAGAAGCACTGTGCTCGGCTTGAGTCATTGGCCCATGATATTGGGGTTGAGCTTTGTCTGACCTCCAATGAGGTGAATGATCTGTCCTTGGCTGCTCGCTTGCACGATGTGGGTATGGTAATCGTGGCAGACGATATCTTGCAAAAACCCTCTCGCCTGACAGACCGTGAATGGGAAACCTTGAAGCAGCATTCTGAGGCGGGTTACCGGATTTGCCAATCTGTGCCGGAAGTATCTCATGTGGCTCGTTTCGTATTGGCCCATCATGAGCGAATGGATGGATCTGGCTACCCCTATGGACTACATGGGGAGGAGATACCGCTGTTTTCCAGAATCATTGCGGTAGCAGATACCTATGACGTATTGACCCATGGGCGGAGCTACAGTTCCCCCAAGTCTTCTGAGCTAGCTTTGGAAGAACTGCAAACTCTGCGGGGGTCTATATATGACGCGCAGGTAGTGGATGCCCTTTGCAAGTTGAAGGGAAAGGCAGAAAGAGTTGTGCAGCCAACAGATATATTTAGTGGATATTAAGCGATACAATAAACCGTCTTGTAGTGGCCTGACTGCCCTTGCAAGACGGTTCTTCTGTGCTGAAAGATGACTATCTTTGTTGGCTTAAGCCGCGCGTTTTTTTCTGCGCTTAATTTGAATCGTTACAAACAAGAGCAGGCAAACAGCGAAAAACCCAATGAGCTCTTTCCATTTAAAGTGAATACTAGAGGAAACGATGCAGAAGGTCCCTTCTTGTCCCGACATGGTAAGCAGCAGATACTGGCCATTGGCTGTCGTTTCTCGTATCTGCCATGTTCCTTCTGAATATTCCCATACCTCGGCATCTTTATTTGGATCATACAAAAGCCGGATGGGTACCGTGTCTTCACTGGTAATGTCGCTGCCGGTGATACTCAGATGCAAGGTAGTGACGGAGTCACTACTTATGGTGATGCTCGAAGTATCCTCACTACTAGTAGAAACATGGAGATTTGCTTGGTCTGTGAATTTTCCCTCTGCAAGTGCGAGAGACTTTTGGCTTTTGGCTTCAGTTTCTTCACTTGCAAGTACGGTGACATAGGGTAGGTACTCGGCTATTGCCGTAATATTTCCCGTGACCGTATCTGATTCTAGGTTGGTCCACCGACTATAGTAGCCAGGCTTTTCGGGAATTTCAGGAAGTTTTAGTGAATCTATTTTTGTACCGAAGTCGACACTTATAACCGAGATGGTTTTGGTATCTGCGATAAAGTGGATGCCAAAGGCCAAAAATTCTCTAGGAATATTGTCCAATTTCTGCATCTCTTCAAAGGAAAGCGGCTCGGCCAGCCCGCTATAGCTGATGCTGTCGATGCCAGCAATCCCCTGACTTACATAGTAGTTATTGCGAACAAGGCTGTTGTCTTGTTCGATGTCCCCAGCAATGGCGCCGAGACATTCCTCTCCGGAAAGGATGTTTGTAATACCGTAGCAATCACGTATCTTGGTTCCCCTACCGACGATACCGCCTATATAGCTTTCTCCTTCTAGGCTACACTTGGCGAAACTCTCGCGGATGTGGCCCGTGGAGTAGCCGGCGACTCCCCCGACATAGTCTCCATTTGTGCTGGAAGTGGATGCATAGTTTTCACATCCAATGACAGTACCCAAATCCATGCGCCCTACGATGCCCCCTATGCAGTCCTTCTTGCCGGTTATTTCCCCATGGTTGATGCAATCCGCAAGGACGGACTTGGTTTCATAGGTTGCATTGATTGAGCCAAGGTCTATGACGTCATCTTCTGGATCCAAATCGATTTCAATGGACATGCTGCCAATGATACCGCCTACATTGCGGTCTGCCTCGATGTTGCCGCTATTTTTACTGTTGGCCACCTTGCCGAGTCTGGTACCATTTATGTCTTCGTTCGAGGTGTCTTCAATGTAGTCTGAAATTTCTGCTTGGTCCGTATTATCTGTTAAATCAGTCAGGGCATCGATAACCAGGGTCATGATGACGTTGAATTGGTCATTCACAGCCCGCAGGTCGTTACTCAGTGTTTTGCTTGACGATGATATGGAATCATTTAAATCGGCCATTTCTTTGGAGATTCCCGAAAGAGAAGTATATAGCGCATTGCTGGTATCTCGGTAATCTTCACTTAGGGGACTAAATTCAATGGTCTTTTCAGCGGATAGATCCTCTGTTAAGTCTTTCAGTCCGCCGATGGTGGACCTTGCTTCCTTGGAGGCCCTCGTAATGGTGTCTAGGAGGTCTTGAAACTCGTCTGATATATCCACATAGTTAAGAGCTTTTTGTAAGTTCTCTAGGGCGCTTACATAGTCATCATTGGCCTGCTCTAGATCTAGAAAGGCTTGGTGAAGTAGGTCGTGATCTATGTCTATGAGTGTTTGGTTGGCCAAAATATCGGAAGCCAGGTTGCTGATGGTACTACTCATATCTCCCAAGGCAGTACTCGCCTGCAGGATGGCTTGGGAGATCTCGAGGGCACTTTCTCCTAGGTCTAGCTCTGTCCAACCTTCTGTTTGCTTGAGACTGTCGTTAAGCTCTTCTAGCGTCGTGCTGGCTTTTTGCTGCGCCTCGGCTATTTGTTGCAGAGCACCCATTGTTTCTTCATCTCCAGCAAGCGCAATGACCGCTTCTTGGATGGCCTGGTCTAGTTCTTGGGCATTGCTAGCGTTGAAAGCATCCGATACGCTTTGGGTGGCCTTGCCCAGTGTTGCTAGTGCAGATTTAATTTCTTCATTTGCTGAGGCTAGGTCGTCTGCCGCAAGTTCAATATGGTGCATGGAGGCAGAATCATCGATGTCGTTTGCATAGTCTTCTATCTGTTCCAGGGCCTTGGTTATGGCAGAGGAGGTATCTTCTGCATCTTCAAGAATCTCATCCATCTGGTCTAAGGTGTCAGAAAGGATTGCACTGGCTCGGTTTACCTCACTGATATTGTCATCGACGAAGTCTTGGGTTTTGTTCAGCAAGTCCTGCGACTGGTCTTTGGCTGAATCGGTGTAGGCTGCAACCAAGTCCAACTGTCTCGTAACGGTGTCTGTGCTTGCGTCAGCATCATCCAAGGTGTCGTTCAGTAGCGTATGGAAGACGTTTAACTCGGTTTCCAACTGGTCTAGGGTGTTGTCCGACAGACTCATGATGACGTAAGGCTCCGATTGTCCTACGATACCGCCTACGTCTTTACGACCATAGAGGGTGCCCGTGTTGGTGCAGCCGGAGAGGTAGCCAGCTTGTCTTCCGGCTATTCCGCCTACATTGTAACCCATGTGGGCATATCCCACTGTACCCGTGTTGAGACAGCCTGTGATGATGCCATTTGAATAACCTGCGATGCCGCCTGAGTCGGTATGCATCAGTAAGGAGGTATCGGCATCTTCTTGTGCAGACAGTGTCGTCAGCTTTTCCATCATGGCGCTGGGATCTAGGTCCATATCATCTAGGCTGTGGGTGGCTTCTACGGTGGTGGTGTTGACCTGGCTGTGGCTGGTACACTTGGTCACCGTGCCTAGATTTTTACCGACGATACCGCCGGTAGCCTTTTCGGCGATGACGTTGCTGCTGGTACTACAGCCGCTGATTAGTCCAGTTTCTAGGTTTTTACCGACGATACCACCTACGGACGCCTTGCCACGTACGATGCCATCAAAGGAACAGTTAAGGATGGTGCCCGCATTGCTCCCAATAATGCCCCCTACGATGGACTTGCTGCCATCTGGGGTGACGCTTCCCCGGACATTCAGGTCTTTGATGGTGGCATTCGTCTGGAGGTAGCGGAAGAATCCTTGCTTTGAACCGGCCGTGTCAAGATGGTAACCAGATATGGTATGTCCGTTTCCTTCAAAGCTTCCCCCAAAGGTGGGGATGGATTGAAAATCGCTATTTTCCAGGTTTAGGTCCTGCATGAGGACGATGGTTTTTCCGTTAGACCAAGTGTCTAGCGAACAGTTTTCTGCCAATTTTAGCAAATCCTCTACACTAGAAATCTGGATGTAGTCTGGGTCTGCAGCACTAGCAGGAGCCAAGGGTAGGAAGGTCAAAACCATGGCTAGGAGCAATAGAATACTGGTAAATTTATTGTTTATCTTGTTTGACATCGGGTTGTACCTCCTCTCCAAGGGGTAGTTGATGATCGACTGGGATAGTTGTATCTAGATTTTCCAGGGACCCGGCTTCTACTAAAGCATTGAGGGAACCGTAAACCGTACCGGAAAAGTCTGCATCCACCATACCGGAAACATAGCCTCGTACATGTCCTGTGACCCGCATGCTTCCATAGCGAGTCTGCCTGAGGGGGGCTTTTTTCAAGGTGAAGGCTGTTTTTTCAATCAGCAAGTCTCCGACCAGCAGTATTTGAGGAAGTATCCCCATGACCTGCAAGATGGAGATGATGGTTCCTCGACCTAGGCAGGTTCCAATAGACGCGATGGCAGGATCGGAAGACAAACGTCCGATCAAGAGTCCTGCTGACGCCAGCATGGTACCCGATGTGATGATGGTCGGGAAGCCTTGGTTGAGAGCCTCCACAATGGCCTCCTTGATGGGCATCTCTTTTTTCAACTGCGTATAGCGGTTGGTGATTACGATGGCGTAGTCAATGTTGGCCCCCATCTGGATGGCGCTGACCACCAAATAACTCATGAAAAACAGGTTCTCCTGTTGCAGATATGGTATGGAGAAGTTAAGCCAAATACTGCTTTGAATCACCACAATCAGAAGAACCGGAAGACCGGCCGACTGGAAGGTGAATAGGAGTACCAACATCACGAATACTGCCGATAAGATGCTGATAAGGATGTTATCGTTTTTAAAGGAAGAGGCTAGGTCGGCATCACTAGTGGATTCACCCACTACATAGACGCTATCGTAGTCGTAGTATTCTCCTCCTATTTCGTGGAGCGTGTCTAGAAAAGCGAAGGTTTCCTCACTTTCTTCTGGTAGATTTAGTTTAAGTACAAACCGACTATAGTTTTCTCCTTCTAGTTGTAATCTAGCATCGGTTAGTTTTTCATGGATGTCTTCTAGGTCTTGGTTTAAATCGGCATCTAAGGTTACATAGCCTAATTGAACCTGGTCATAGACAAACATGAAGATATCGATTAGCGGTACGCCATAGGAATCAATCCCACTGACTAGCTTGCCATAGGTTTCATCGTCCACGGCATAGGCAGAATACAAGAGTCGTGCTGCCTCAATATCCAGGTCAGTCAGTTCTGAGAACTGGCGGGGCGTAAGCTTGTCGGTCAGGATGTAGTCGTCCATGGCTTCAATGGAGGAAAGTCCTTGGACCGAATCAATTTGGTCTAGCGCTTCAATTTTTTGCAACAATTGCTTTTCCGTATCGTAGTCTCCGGAAGGTACCATCATGGCGAGGGTATTGGTGGTTCCGAAGGTATCGCTAATCTTTTTCTCAGCAATCTGGGCATCATTTTGTTTTACGGTACTTAAGGTGCTATATCCATAGACATAGGGACATTTATTCGCAAAAATGAAGGATGCGATTACCAGTACGATGAAAACAGGCAACATGACGAAACGAGTCTTTACGGCCATATGTCCCCAGACATTGATGGTCGGCACGAAGTTTTTATGGTGCGTTTTGTCAATGAGCTTGCTAAAAGAAAGTAAGAGTCCGGGCATCAGGGTGAAGACACACAGCAAGCTAAGGACGATGGCCTTCATCAGTACGATTCCCATATCGTAGCCGATTCGAAATTGCATAAAGGTCATGGCTACCAGTCCCATCAGGGTGGTCAAGCTGCTGCCGCATATTTCCGGGATGGCCTTACTAAGTGCAATGATGACTGCTTGTCTAGGTTCTGCTTTTTTTCGCTCTTCCGTGTAGCGGTGGCAAAGAATGATGGCGTAGTCGATGGCAAGGGCCAGCTGCAAGACTACTGCTACCGAATCCGATACAAAGGAAATGGTGCCAAACAGAAAGTTGGTTCCCATATTGAGCAGGGCGGCTATGGCGAAGGTAATAAGGAGTACTGGAATCTCAGCATAGGTATGGGAGGTAAACAAAAGGACTGCCAAAATAATGAAAATGGCGATGCCCATAACGACTTTCATTTCAGCCGCGATGGATTCAGCTCTTGATTCTCCAACAGCGCTATCGATATATAGGTCATAGCCAGATAAGTCTTCCTTGATGCTATTCATAGCGTCAAGACTTACCTGGTCGGTTTCTTCACCGTCGAACACCACACGAAAGAGGGCGGAAGCATCGAGATACTGGTCGTCTTCCTCTTCAAACTCTACCGAGCTTACGCCGGGTGTTTCTTCAATTTGACGGGCGATATCCTCTGCCTGTTCATAGGAGATGTTGTCGACCATGATGTCGGCTGTGCCAAAGGTGGTGAATTCATCTTCCATGATGCTGAGCCCGATTCTGGTTTCTGCATCTTCTGGCAGATAGTCAGTTAAGTCATTGTCTACTGCAACCCAGTTCATGGAAAAAGCACAAAAAATGGCCAAGATACCATATAGGAGGTAAAAGGCTTTGCGTTTGTCTACAATAATGGCAGATACTTTTTCTAGGGCGCTGGTTTTGTTTTCGTAGTTTTTGTTTTTCTTGCTCACGAATCACACCTCTTTCCTGTGATGGCTAGACATCCCTTGGCTGTTTCTGCCATACCGTGAAGTGTGCCTTCTTCTTCTAAAAGGTGGATGTTGCCTGCGATGATTCCCGTAGCGGTTTTTAGGGTGCAAGGAAAGATATAGTTGTTGTGGCTGGCTTTACCACCCGAGAAGGTGGTGGTGAAACCAAGAATACTCAGTTTTCCAGATAAATCATGTTCTTGAATATCTAGGCAAAGAATTCCCTTTTTAGGTCCTAGGGCGCTATGGATGGATATTGCATATGTTGTTTTACGATTTGTTTCCATTGTTATACCTCCGATGGTTTGGATTATAAAACTGTCGCCAGAAAAGCTCCATAGACAATCTACCCCAATTTGTCTAGAAACTAGACAAGTTGGGGTAGATTGTACAGCAGTATCATTTTTTGTATGTTTGTGCTATATTTTTTTAGAAGGGTGAGTAGATAACTTTGGATAAAAAGACACAACAAACTAAGAAATTGCTTGCGGATTCGCTAAAAAGCATCATGGCGATAAAAGCTTTAAATAAAATATCCATACGGGAAATCTGTGAAGAGAGTGGATTCAATCGGCAGACCTTTTATTACCATTTTGAGGATATCTTCGATTTGGTGAAATGGATGTTTCGTAAGGACACGGAGCTCCTCTTGCAGCAAACGGAAAATTTGCTCTTTTGGCAGGAATCCTTGCTGCAGTTGTTTCAATATATTGAAAGCAATCGAGCAGTCTGTCTGTGCGCTCTTGAATCGATGGGGCGGGTCTATTTGAAACAGTTCTTTTCGGATGTTATTTCAAAAGCGGTCTTTGTGATGGGCCATGAATTGCCTGTGGAATCCAAGAAGTATATGGAATTTCTAGCGCAGTATTATACGGTGGCCATGGTTGGATTGTTGGAAAGCTGGGTTCTAGGAGAACTAGAAGAAACCCCAGAACAAGTGGTGGAGTATTTCAGCACCATTGTGAATGACCAGTTCCAGGGCGCTGTTCTTAGAAACCAGGCTGATAGTCTTTCTGGCTGTTTCTAGGGAGTTTCAGATACGTGCCTTGAGTATCTTGTCCTAAGGTTAGAAATTAGAGGTGTGGGGCCGTACGGATCTTGTTTGCTATTGTGAAAGCAAACAGAAAGCCTTGCGTTGCCAGCCTTGTTATTAAAAAAAGGAACAGCCCCGGAATGACGAGTCATTCTAGGGCTGTTCTTTACGTTACTTCATTGTATCGATATTACTTTTCTTTTCATTATCGACTGGACTACTTCAGGCCTAAGCGTTCTCCGTAATGTTCAATTACATACTCTAGGTCTTTGTCTCCGCGGCCGGAAAGGTTGATCAGGATGGAACCTGTTTCCATTTCTTTGGCGAGTTTCATGGCATAGGCGACAGCGTGTGCACTTTCTAGTGCAGGGATGATGCCTTCCATTTTAGATAGGGTGGAAAAAGCATCGATGGCTTCGTCGTCTGTAGCGGACTTGTATTCCACGCGGCCGATATCTCTTAGGTAGGCGTGTTCTGGGCCAACAGAAGGATAGTCTAGACCACTGGCGATGGAATGCACGGGAGCCGGCTCACCTTTGTCGTCTTTTAGCATGATGGAATTGAATCCATGCATTACGCCTTCGGAACCGAAGGTCAAACTAGCAGCGTGTTCGCCGAGTTTTGTTCCTCTGCCCATGGGCTCAACACCGTAAAGTTTAACGGGGTCGTTAAAGAATCCAGACATGATTCCAGCTGCATTGGAACCACCACCTACGCAGGCTACAACAGCATCCGGTAGTTCTCCAGTCATATCTAGGAATTGTTCTCTGGCTTCGATGCCTACGACTGCTTGGAAATCTCTTACCATTACTGGGAAGGGATGAGGGCCTACCACGCTACCGATACAGTAGATGGTATCGGTGAAGTCGCCCATATAGGCTTCAAAGGCTGCGTCTACCGCTTCTTTTAGGGTTTTAAGACCGTGGGAAACGGGAACAACTTTTGCACCGAGCAGTTTCATACGTGCTACGTTTGGTGCTTGTTTGGCGATATCTACTTCACCCATGTAGATGTCGCATTCTAAACCGAAATAGGCAGCGGCTGTGGCAAGAGCAACACCGTGTTGTCCAGCGCCGGTTTCAGCGATAATCTTTTTCTTGCCTAGGTATTTGGCCAAGAGTGCTTCACCCATGCAGTGGTTTAGTTTGTGTGCACCTGTATGGTTCAAATCTTCTCTTTTAAGATAGATCTGGCAATTTCCGATGGAATTTGAAAGTCTTTCACAATGGCTTACTGGTGTTGGACGGCCTTGGAATTCTTTTCGGATTCTTCTTAGTTCGCTAATGAAGCGAGAACTTTTGCAAATCGTCTGGTAGGCAGTTGCGATATTTTCAAATTCTTCTACCAGCTGAGGTGGGATAAAGGCACCACCGTAGGTGCCGAAAAACCCGTCTTTGGTCGGGGTTGTTTTGGTGTAAACAGCAAAATCCACATTTTTTTCTAACATTGCTTGTCTCCTTTATTGGTATTTGGTATTTCATTGTGTTTGGTATCTTGTTTTCATTGAGTCCAGTTATGGTATGAATAATTAAATGATAGTATTACTATAACAGATGATACCACAAAAGCGCGTTTTATGGAGGCACTGCGTGGAAATTTGTTGGCCAATTGGCGTAGGAATTTTTAGGGGGTAGAGAAATCTGACTACTGAAACTCGATCTCAACAGGAGATTGGTTTTCATTAAAATAGCAGCAGTCTCCTTCTGGGTAATGCCAGAAGGACTGTAGTAGGGTTGGCCTAAGGATACCATCTTTTTCTTGGTAGTTTCTCATGGTGGCACTCCAAGGTACCGTTCTACTATTTCCTTTCATGTCGGTGGCAACCCGGTCCTTGCTTGTAAAGGACACGAGGGCGCCGCTTGGGTCAAAGGTGAAAATTCCTTCCGCAGAGATGCCGTAGTAGGAGATGCTTGCTTTTGCATGGGTATCGTCGATTTCTTCCCAAGATATGTAGTCTTGTAAAGCGACATGGGGGACAAGAAGACATTCTGCCAGTATGGTGACTAGGCATGCTCTGTCCATATCTTTTCCGCCTTGGTCAAACAGGGTGATTTGTTTTGCAAGGATGCCTTTCATGCTTCCAATACCGTTTTCAAAGGCGTCATACCCTTCGAAGGGTATGCCATATAGGCTAGAGGAGATGTAGGCAAAGCGTTCAGGCTTTGCAACAAGATTGTATTGGGTATAGTCAATCTGGATGGTCTTTTTTTCCGATATTACAAAATCCACACCGTGAAAGTTGGCTGTCATGGAAGACATCTTGGGTGTTCCGAGAAAGCCACAGTATCTGAAATATCTTTGTAGGGCAATAGGCAGTTCTTGGATATCCCTTTCGGTGAAGCGTGCTGGCTCTAGTGTTGCCGCTTCTTTTTTTTGTTCAACCTTCTTGTGAAAGGCAGAGGCGGTTTTGGAATAGGGGAGTTTGAAAAAGACTATGATTATGACGATACATACTAGTGGAATCAAGATGGGTAACCTTCCTTTCTTTGAATCTACTTGTCCCTTAAAATCGGTTTTTTATCAACTAGGATCGTTTGTAGCTTGAGCTAGGATGTTAGAAGTGTCCTTGGCCACTGTGCGCCGGGGAGTGCGGGCGTGCTTGTCTTTGGTGTAATTATAATAAAAACGCCTGTCCAAGTATAGGATAGGCGTTTTTATGGCGGAGTGGGTGGGATTCGAACCCACGGGCCGGCTCACACCGACCAAACGATTTCGAGTCGCTCTCGTTATGACCACTTCGATACCACTCCGGGTATGCTACTTTTAAGCTTGGTCTAGGCTATTTATACCAGTATGCAGGGGCTGTGTCAAGATGACGAGTCTTTTTATATGTCGCTTCAAGGTGAAAAATCTGTATTTCGGTCGATAGATTGGGTACAATAGCCATAGAGACTATGCAAGGCGGTTATCTACGCTGGAAAGAAGGGGTGTTTTCATGAGTTATGAGAGTCGTTTTAAAGATCCTATGATCGATGAATTATTTCAGGCTATTCTTGCCTTGGAAAGTGAGGAAGACTGCTATCGATTTTTTGAGGATCTTTGTACAGTGAGTGAATTGCATTCCATGGCCCAGCGCTTGGTGGTAGCCAGGCTTTTGGATGAGGATGTTACCTATTCGCAGATTGAGGAGAAAACGGGTGCCAGTTCGGCCACGATTTCTCGCGTCAAGAAGTGTTTGCAGTATGGGGCGGATGGGTATCATTTGGTATTGGATAAGGGCTTTAAAAAGTAGTGGTTGACAGGGTATTTTCCCTGTGGTAATATCTCTTTAATGATTTAGTGCTTTAGCGAGCTAAAGTAGAGAAAGAGGTTGGATATGAAGAATAAATGGAACATACCACCAGGTATGAAGGATGTGCTTCCGGGAGAAGCCAGAAAACGGAGAAGATTAATCAATGAATTGATGGATAATTTTACTTCCTATGGGTATGAGGAGGTAGGGACCTCGAGTCTGGAATACTATGATGTCGTTGAACGAGATGGAATGGATTCTTCAGAGGTTTTTAAGCTGATTGACCGAGAAGGACAGATTCTTGCCCTGAGACCAGATGTGACGACACCGATTGCCCGGATGGTGGCTTCTAGACTGCGAGACAGAAGGCTTCCTTTCCGTTTATCCTATACCGGATCTACATTCCGCTATGAGGCGGTTCAAGTAGGACGCCAGCGCGAGTTTACCCAGGTGGGTGTGGAATTGATTGGTTCCGATGACTTGATGGCAGATCTGGAAATACTTCTTTTGGCCATGGAGTCGGTTGAGAAGACGGGGATTAAAGAGTTTAAGATTGGGATTGGTGAGATTAATATTACCCAAGGTTTCCTAAGGGAGATGCTTCCCGATGAGGATTTGGTTGTAGAGGCAAGGGTGTTGGTAATCCAAAAGAACTTTGTGGGTCTTGAGGCCTTGCTGAAAAAGCATGCTGACCCCCAAAAGGCCCGCGTCTTTATGCAACTGGTCCGAAAAAATGGCGGCGAGGAAATCTTGGATGAAATTAAGGGCTATAGCGATGGGATAGAGTACCAGGCGGCCATTGCTGGGCTCAAGGAATTGGCTAAGGTTGTGCGTGAGTATGGCTATGGCGATAAGTTCTTTTTTGACTTTAGTATTTTACGAAGCTTTTCCTATTATACAGGAATCGTATTTGAAGGGTATGCGGAGGGCATCGGTCACCCCATTTGTGGCGGGGGACGCTACGATGGCCTCTTGGGCATGTTTGGCTTTGAAGCCCCGGCAGTAGGATTTGCGATGGGCGTAGAGCGGGTCATGATTGCTAGGGAAGAAGTGGAAGAAAAAGATAAAAAGGATGTCCTGATTCTGGGCGATGATTATGCCCAGATTGTGAAAAAAGCAAGAGAGCTAAGAGACGAGGGCATGCGGGTCGAGATTGATTTGACTAGTGCTGACCTCGCGGAGGCTGCTGCCTATATGGAAGAAAAAGGGATTGAGCGTCTCTTTGTGATGGAGAATGATGACGATGGAGAATAGACTGACCATAGCCCTTCCCAAGGGAAGATTGGGAAATGAAGTATTGGAATTTATGAAGCAATCTGGTCTTCCAACAGAGGGAGTAGATCCCAATGCCCGTACCTTGATGTTTGATTTTGCCCAAGAAGGTGTGACCTATCTAATTTGTAAACCGACGGATGTGCCTACTTTTGTAGAGTATGGTGTGGCCGATATCGGGGTGGTCGGGAAGGACACGCTAGAGGAATCTGGGGCAGATGTGTTTGAACTGGCGGACTTGGGATTCGGTTATTGTCGTTTTGCGGTGGCAGTGACGGAAGAATTAAGAGACAAGTGTAGTGTTGATGGCAAGTTTCCCCTGACCGATTTTACCCAACACCGGGTGGCGACCAAGTTTACCCATGTTGCAGACCGCTATTTTAAGTCTTTGGGTATGCAGATGGAGATCATCAAGTTGCACGGCAATGTGGAATTGGCAGCACGGATTGGATTGTCGGATATGATTGTGGATATTGTATCTACAGGGACTACGCTTCGTGAGAACGGCTTGGTGGAAGTAGCGCAGATTTTTCCCGCCACGGCGAGACTCGTTGCCAATCGGGTGAGCTATCGCATGAAAAATGAAAAGATTGTGGCGGTAGTGGACCGCATGAAAAGCTTGTTGGCAGATAATCCAGAAACAGAGAAATAGGAAGTAAGGAGAAAGACAGTCATGTTTGATAAAGGTTCTGTAAAAATCAAGACGGTGGCCAGCAAGAATAAGAAGGATGTGGCTTCGATCCTCGCTCGTTCCCATGAAGTAAATGAGGAGGCACTCGCTGCTACCCGGGAGATTGTAGAGCAGGTGCGTCTGCGTGGAATGGATGCGCTGTTTGAATATACGAAGAAGTTTGACGGTGCGGGAATCATTGAGAGCAATTTCCGGGTGACCAGAGAAGAGATGGTGCTCGCCTATGAGCAGGTAGAAGGCGAGGTAGTGGAATCGCTTAGAAGAGCACATGATAACATTGCCAGTTTCCATGCCAGACAGAAGCGGCCTTCTAGTATGGAGACCGATGTATATGGTAATACCACAGGGCAGGTTATTCGGGCCTTAAACCGGGTGGGTTGCTACGTTCCTGGTGGTACGGCGGCCTATCCGTCCTCGGTCCTTATGACCGCTGTTCCGGCCAAGGTGGCAGGCGTTAAGGAAATCGTCATGGTGTCTCCGCCCGACCAGAACGGCCGGATGAATCCCTATGCCTTGGTTGCAGCGGATCTAGCTGGGGTGACGGAGATCTATAAGGTTGGTGGTGCCCAAGCAGTGGCAGCCCTTGCCTATGGCGCGGGAGAACTGAAGCCGGTCGATAAGATTGTGGGACCGGGAAATATCTATGTTACCATGGCCAAGAAATTGGTGTATGGAACGGTGGATATTGATATGCTGGCTGGACCGAGTGAGATCTTAGTGGTGGCAGACGATTCTGCAAATCCGGCCTTTATTGCGGCAGACCTCTTGTCCCAGGCGGAACATGATAAGCTTGCTTCTGCTATCCTACTTACCAATTCAAATAAATTGGTAAGTAGGGTTAAAAAGGAGTTGGCGCTTCAGCTGGCGATTCTTCCTAGAAAGGAAATTGCTGCTACTTCTCTTACAAACAATGGTGCGATGATTGTAACCGAGAGTATCGAAGAGGCTGTGGGCCTTGCCAATGATTTTGCACCAGAACATATGGAGCTATGTGTGGCGGAACCTTTTTCCTGGGTTGGTCGCATCAAGAATGCGGGGGCCCTCTTTTTAGGCAATTATACGCCAGAGCCCTTGGGAGACTATTTTGCGGGACCGAATCATGTTCTACCGACGTCGGGCACAGCTCGTTTTTACTCGCCCCTTAATCTAGATACCTACCAGAAAAAGATGAGTCTTCTAGCCTATACCAAAGAGGGACTCATGCAGTGTGGTGAGGATGTAGTCAGGATTGCGAGCAAGGAAGGGCTAGATGCCCATGCACGTAGTGTATTGGTTCGTATGGATTCAATCGAAAAGTAAGATGGCGCTATCGCCGGAGGGAGTGGAGCATGCAAGATAAACGACTTGCCGAACGGAAACGGACTACCAAGGAAACAGATATTGATATGAGACTTGACCTAGATGGAAGTGGACTCTTTGAAGGTACGTCGGGTGTGCCGTTTTTTGATCATATGTTGACCCTGCTCGCGAAACATGGACAGTTTGATCTTTCGCTAGACTGCAAGGGAGATATTGAAGTAGATGCCCATCATACGGTGGAGGATATCGGCATCGTCTTGGGAGAGTTATTTACCATGGCCCTGGGAGAGAAGAGGGGCATTGCCCGGTATGGGGATATTATGCTCCCCATGGATGAAGCGCTGATTATTTGTGCGGTGGATCTGTCTGGCAGACCCTATCTAAATTATGATGTGCATCTTGCAGCGGAGCAGATTGGGATGTTTGATACGGAACTAGCAGAGGAGTTTATGCGTGCCTTTGCCATGAGTGCTAAGATTAATTTGCACCTGGTGCAGATGGCGGGCAGCAATACCCATCACATTATTGAAGGCTGTTTTAAGGCGCTGGCTAGGGCCCTTAAAAAAGCGGTAGCACTTCAAGCGGGCAGTACGGAGATTCCTTCATCGAAGGGTCTTTTGTAAACCAAAGAAAAGAGTCTTACTAGATTTGGATATAGAAAGAGAGTAAAGTCATGTTGGCGATAGTAGATTATGAGGTAGGCAACGTTAGGAGCGTACAAAAGAGTTTTGAAAAGGTGGGCATCCAAACGGTGTTGACGGACGATCCGGAGCGTATTCTTTCTGCAGATGGTGTGGTGCTTCCTGGTGTTGGTGCATTTAAAGATGCCATGGAGATGCTTAGAAAAAAGCAACTGGCAGAAGTGATTTGCGAGGTGGCAAAAAGAAAGATACCTCTTTTAGGCATCTGTTTGGGTTTGCAGATGCTATTTGAATACAGCCTAGAGAAGGGTCGTACGGAAGGTTTGGGTATTTTCGAGGGGGCTTGTGAGCCCATCGTGACCGACCTGAAGGTGCCTCATATGGGTTGGAATGAGTTGATTATTAAAAAGGATCATCCGGTGCTTGCAGGAGTTCAGTCGGGGGATTTTACTTATTTTGTGCATAGCTACCATGTGGTGCCGAAGAATAAGGATATTATTTTGGCTACGACAGAGTATGATGGTGAGAAGGTGGCTGTGGTGGGCAATGATTCTGTGGTGGGCATTCAGTTTCACCCGGAGAAGAGCTCCCAGATTGGGCTTAAGATTTTGGAGAATTTTGGAAGGATGGTAGATGCAAGATGATGGTGATACCGGCAATCGATTTAAAGGACGGAAAATGCGTCAGGCTCTACAAGGGGCGTATGGATGAGGCAACGGTATATTCGGATGATCCTCTCGAGACAGCGAAAAACTGGGAGCGCCTGGGTGCGGAGCTCTTGCATGTGGTAGACCTAAATGGTGCTTTTGCGGGAAGTCCCCAGAATGAAAAGGCCATTCAAGGTATTGTGAATGCGCTTAGTATTCCGGTACAAGTAGGCGGTGGCATTCGGGATATGGAGACCATCAAGCGCCTAGTTGATATGGGTGTGGACCGAATAATCTTGGGAACGGCTGCGGTTAAGAATCCGGCACTGGTTGCTTGTGCCTGTGCGGTATATGGAGAACGCATCGTACTAGGCCTGGATGCGAAGGATGGCATGGTGGCTGTGGAAGGCTGGGATGAGGATTCTGGTGTGGAAGCCCTGCAACTTGCCTTGGAAATGAAAGAGCTGGGCGTGGAAAGAATTATATTTACAGATACTTCCTTGGATGGAACCTTAGAGGGTTGTAATGTGGATTCTACCAGGGAACTAGCCGAGAATACGGGTCTTAAGGTGATTGCTTCGGGTGGTGTTGCTTCCATGGAGGATATTAAGAAGCTCATGGAGATAGAACCATACGGGGTGGAAGGCGTGATTACGGGTAAAGCGATTTACTCGGGTAAGTTGGATTTTGCCGAAGCTGTATTGCTTGCCAGAAAGGGGTAGTATGTTAGCCAAAAGAATAATACCCTGCCTGGATGTAGACAAGGGCAGAGTGGTGAAGGGAACCAATTTTGTGGACATCCGGGATGCCGGTGATGCGGTGGAACTGGCTAAGTTTTATGATGCGGCTGGGGCGGATGAGCTGATTTTTCTAGATATTACGGCCTCTCATGAAAAGAGAAATATTGTCTTAGATATGGTTCGGAAGACGGCAGACCAGGTTTTTATTCCTTTTACGGTAGGTGGGGGACTAAAGACGGTTGAGGATATGCATGCGATGCTCCAGGCTGGGGCGGACAAGGTGAGTATTTGTTCACCGGCGATTCTAAATCCCGACCTGATTACGCAGGGGGCAAAGCGTTTTGGCAATCAGTGTATCGTGGTGGCGGTAGATGCGAAACGAGTGTCTCCTGGTAAATGGGAACCATATATTAACGGAGGTAGGACACCTACTGGCCTAGATGTGATAGAATGGGTCAAGAAAGTGGAGAGCCTGGGTGCAGGAGAGATTATGCTTACGTCCATGGACGCAGATGGTACCAAGGCGGGCTACGATTTGGAATTGACTCGGGCCGTTTCAGAAGCGGTGAAGATTCCGGTTATTGCATCCGGAGGTGTTGGCAACTTAGAGCATCTCTATGAAGGACTGGTGGAAGGAGAAGCGAGTGCTGTGCTTGCGGCAAGCATCTTCCATTATGGGGAGTATACGATACAAGAGGCGAAGGACTATTTACTAGAAAGAGGGGTACACGTAAGACCATGAAAATTCAGAACTTAAGCCAGATTAAATATGATGAACAGGGATTGATTCCAGCGATTATTCAGGATGCGGAGAATCTAGATGTCTTGATGATGGCCTACATGAATGTAGAATCGTTGAATAAGACTTTGAATACCGAAGAGACTTGGTTCTACTCAAGATCTCGTCAGCAGCTTTGGAATAAGGGGGCTACGTCTGGCAATATCCAAAAGGTAGAGGAAATTTTCTACGACTGTGATGCCGATACCCTCTTGATTAAGGTCAACCAACAGGGAAACAAAAAAGCCTGTCATGAAGACATGCGGACTTGTTTTCATAACCGTTTGAATCCAGATGGTACGGGCGAAGAGCTTCCAGACTATACGCCCAATGGCGGAGTGAAATTGGGACAGATGCTGGGACAGGTTAATGAAGTAGTCTATGATCGTAAAGAGAAGATGCCGGAAGGTGCCTATACGACCTATCTTTTTGAAAAGGGAATCGATAAGATCCTTAAAAAGGTAGGCGAGGAGTGTACGGAATCAGTGATTGCTGCCAAAAACAGGGATCCAGCTGAAGTGGCTTACGAAGTTTCAGACCTCTTGTACCACCTATTGGTGATGTTGGCAGAACAGGAAGTTCCTTTGGAGAAACTGGCAGAGGAACTGAAAAGACGTAGATAATGCCTAATTGCAGCCACTAGCGGTAGAGTGCCACTAGAGCCAATGATACAGAACAATGGCCTAGAAGTGAAAGATAAAAAACAGAAGATAAAAAACAGAAGATAAAAAATAGAAGACAAAAGATAAAAAACAAAAAACAAAAAACAAAAAACAAAAGAAAAATGAGTGTGAGTTAGAACAAGAATAAGAATAAGAGTAAGAGTAAGAGTAAGAGTAAGAAAATAGGTTAGAGCAAGAATTAGACTAAGAGTAAGAACAAGAGCAGGAACAAGAATAAGAATAGAAATAGGAACAGGAACAAGAATAAGAATAAGAATAAGAATAAGAGCAAAACAGATGAATGAGAATAAAGGAAGGGCTTATCCTGTTGGGATAAGCCCTTCTTTGTGGTTATGTTTATTTGTTGATGGCCATATGTTAGCGATGGCCTTCGGGTTAGAAATCTAGAGAGATTTCTCTAAGATTTCCCGGCTTTGGTCTAGACCTAGGTCACCGGTTTCGGATAATGTTGTTTGGTTATGCTTTTCTAGGTTGGCGATAACTAAGTCGATATCCTTTTTGCCGATGCCGTAATCGGAAAGGTGGGTTGCTATGCCTAGACTTTCAAAGAAAGTTCTGGTTTCTGCGATAGCGTGGTCGATGGCTTGTTTTTCGTCTTTAATTTCTATTCCCCAAACGCGCTCGGCGTATTGAAGTAGTTTTTCGTGTTTTTGTTTTCTTCTTACGTCCCAGATTGCTGGTTGGAGGATGGCCAAGGTTTTTCCGTGGTCGATTCCAAACAGGGCCGTTAATTCATGACCGATGCCATGGGTAGACCAGTCTTGGGGAACACCGGCACCGATTAGTCCGTTTAGTCCCATGGTGGCACACCACATGAGATTGGCGCGGGCATCATAGTCTTCTGGGTTGTCGATGGTTTTTTTACCAATTTCAATGAGGGTTTGCAGGATGCCTTCTGCCGTTCTATCCTGGAATCTTCCTTCACTGGGATAGGTAACGTATTGTTCGACGGTATGGATGAAGGTGTCTACGATGCCGTTGGCCACTTGCGTGGCAGGCAGGGTGTAGGTTACCGTCGGGTCTAGTATTGAGAATTTCGGAAAGTTGAGTTCACAGAATACGGGGAACTTTCCTTTGTCGTAGCTTATGACAGCAGTGCGGTTCATTTCTGAGCCTGTTGCTGGTAGGGTCAGGACTACTCCGATGGGTGTTGAGGTTTTTATGGAGTTTATTGACTCTGGGTTTAAGAGTAAATCAACGGGGTCATCTCCTTCATAGTTGGCAGCCAGGTTGATAAATTTGGTGCCGTCGATGACGGAGCCACCGCCTACTGCGAGTAGGAAGTCGACTTTTTCTTTTTTGATGATATCGAGTGATTTGATTAGATGATAGTAACTGGGATTTGCTTCTATACCTGAAAATTCAAGATATTTGCGGTCTCCGAGTGCTTTGGTTACTTGGTCTAGTATTCCGTTCTTCTTGATGCTGCCGCCTCCGTAGAGTATGAGTACAGTTGCATCTTTGGGGATTTGCGCGTCCAAATTCTTGATTTGGCCTTGTCCAAACAGGATACGGGTAGGGTTGTAAAATTCAAAATTTTGCATAGTTTTCTCCTTAATAAAAAAGTTACAATGGCAAAAGAACTGAGTAGGGTAAATGAAACGACAGAAATGCGTTTAGATACAATCTCTTGTAGTGCATGTTAGATTTTTTAACTAGTATATTTTGCACAACCGGTGTCTGCCTTCGGTGTGGATGTTTCTGTTTTACGACTCAGACTTACTGCCTTCTGTTTATGCTAATAGTTGCGACTACTATAGTTTAAAGCATGTTTGCCTTTAGGTCAAAGAATTGGAAAAGAGCTTTTTCTTTTCGGTGGAAATAGTTTGGTATTTTTTGTTTTCGTCTTGTGTGGAGGTGTGTTGGCCAAATTGGTAGTGGTAATCTTGTGGCAATTTTGTGGCAATCTTGTGGTGGCTTGACGGGCAGTCTTGTATGAATGTTCGAAAGGATGGCGTTTTAGGGGCTAAATTTTTGAATTCTATCTATAGAAGAAGAGAGGTGCTCGGTCCATAATAGAGTATAGGGAAAAGTTTGTCGGATATATTGGTGATAAACGATTGGTGTGAATCTAGTTTGGATTGGGCCTAGGCGACTCGGGCCAGATGAGGGGCCGGGACGTTCGTTAGACGATTGAGGGTGCACCTCTAGGCAGGGCTAGCTTCATCTAGTGATAGCGGGGTAAGGCAAGAAGGCTTGTACCGGTGATGCCGATGGGAAGTTTGTTTTGGTGTCGTGTTTTCGAAGAAATGATACAGATGGGGGACAGGATTATGAAGGAAACGGTATATTTGTATTTTATTACGGGATTTCTAGGTAGTGGTAAGACGACTTTTTTGAAGGAAATTCTGAACATGCTTCCCAAGGAAAAGGTTGGCTTGATCGTGAATGAGTTTGGTCAAATCAATGTGGATGGGCAGATCATTACGACGGATTCGGGATATGAGGTTGTGGAGATTAATAATGGTCAGGTCTTTTGTGGCTGTGTGAGTGGTAATTTTGTGGATTCTATTTGTGAGTATTTGACGTTGCCGATTCGCCACTTGATTGTGGAAACGTCGGGTATGGCAAATCCGCATAATATTCAAGATATTTTAGCCAATGTGGAAAATAGGGCGAGTGAGGACTATGAGTATAAGGGTATGATTTGTATTGTGGATCCGACCAAGGCCATGATGTTGGTGGAGTCTTTGAATGCGGTACGTTCTCAGATTAGTAAGAGTGAGTTTTTGGTTATTAATAAGGCGGACTTGGTGACCAAGGAGGAACTAGAAGAGGTTCAGGGTATGGTTGCTGAGTTGAATCCGACGGCGCCGGTTCTTGTGACGTCTTTTGGAAAGATTGATGAAGAGATGTTTTTGTCTTTCCTTAAGGGTGAGGTGAGTCGCTTGAATGCCCAGGTTCAAAATATTGAGCAGAGTATTTTGCGTCCTCTTAACTATTTACTTGCGGGTAAGGAGCCGGTTCCTTACGAGAAGCTGGTGGAGTTTTCGAAGAGGGCGGCCAAGTTGTCCTACCGTTATAAGGGGTATGCCAATACGGATCGGGGTGTAATGCTGGTTTCTGGTTTGGATACGGGGGTGAATTATACTCCGTCGGACTATAAGATTGAGGGATTTGATTTGGTGCTTATTTCTTCTGAGGGCGACATAAAGGACGAGATTGAGGCGCTTTGGCAGGCCTATGTGGGCACTGCGCTTCAGATTTCCGAGAAGGGTAAGGAGTATTGGGATTAAGAGGGATGTGGGGCGCGTCTTGCCTAGGCGTGTGATCTCTTTTGCGTGGAGATGGCTGTTTTTAGAAGGATTAAGATAATATGTATTCCATGAGGGCAAATCACCAAAAAAAAGAGGTGAATTTGTCCTTTATTTATGGTATTATTTGTTGGGAGTTTTAGGGGGGGATGGTCCATGTTGGACGCAATAGTAGGAGGATACAGTCTCCTTGAACTATTTTGGTATTTCGTGGGTTATTCTTTTTTGGGATGGCTGCTGGAAGTGGCTTATGCCTACGTAAAAGAAAAACGGTTTGTAAACCGTGGGTTCCTTTTTGGACCATTTTGTCCCATCTATGGGCTCGGTGTTACAAGTATAATTCTTGCAGCTTCTATGTTTGGGCTGCATTCGTTCGTTTACAATCTGAAGAACCTGCTTACCTTGTTTGTTTTGGTGGCTGTTTTGTCTACGGTGCTGGAATTTTTGGTGGGCGCGCTCTTGATGTTGTTTTTTCGCCAACGTTGGTGGGATTATTCGGACCGGCCTTTTAATGTGAAGGGATATATTTGCCTGCGATTTTCTTTTTACTGGGGAATCGGTGGTTCGCTTCTTTATTTGCTGCTAAGCTTTTTGGGTTGGAACAAGAATTTGGTTCTGGCAAGACCCTTGTTTGACTATTTGACGCTGGTGGTATTTCTGTACTTTGTTGTGGATGCTACGAAGAGTGTTGATTTGGCGATTCGTCTTAGACGCTTTGTGTTGGAGTTGGCTGAGGCGGCGAAAGAGCTTAGGGAACGGATTGAGTCCTTGCCTGAGTTGGGCTTAGACTATCTACGGGTTGAGACGGCGATTCGTCGTGGCAAGCTACATGAGGGTATGGAAGAATTTTCTGAACATATGTCTCAGGTGGGTGTTGAGAGCCGGGTTAAGTTGAAGCAGTCGATGAATCGGTATGAGGCCTTGTATGTGAGTGGACGGATTCGTCAGTTCCGTCACATTGTTCGTGCCTTTCCTAGTATCCGGGATATCCGCCATGCGGAGATCATGGAGATGGTTAAGGAACGGATTAATTTGCCTAAGGTTACGATACGTATTGAAAAGAGGGGGCAGAAGAGTATGGCAGTTCCTACTGTGGGACATATTGAGGATGTCGAGAATGTTCAGGTGGATAGTGTTGAAGCGAAAGCTACTTGGATGCGTCGTTTGATTGGACCGGAGAATGGTTGGGATGGTTATGCGATGCGGCTCTTTACGGTTGAACCGGGTGGTCATACGCCTAGGCATGCCCATGATTGGCCACATATTAATTTGGTGCTTTCTGGTGAGGGTACCTTGTTTGTGAATGATAGGGAAGAAGCGATTGAAAAGGGCTCTTACGCCTATTTGCCTGGTGGTACTAAACATCAGTTTCGGAATACGGGAAGTGTGCCGTTGGAGTTTATGTGTATTGTTCCGGAAGAAGAGAAGTAAGTTAGTAGTAGAGTAGGAAAAACTGAAATAGATAGATAGTCGAAAAAGGACGAGGACCCTTGTGGTATGTTCTTATGATATGAGTGGATGCATTCATGATCTGATGCGACTGGTATTTGGGGAGGTACTGGTGGCGTGGCAGTTATTGCTGGTTGGATTGTTTGGGAAAGTTCTAGATAACTTTTTATGTGCATACGGAAAGTACTGGTTAGGGGCAGTCTATTTTAGACTGCCCCTTTTTGTGGATAAAGGACATATCGGTTAAAATGGGATATGAATCGGGGGGAAGTATGATGAAATTGCTAAAAATTATTTTTGCGTTTATCATTTTCTATTTTTTGGTGACGGCCTTTAATGGCATGGTGGCTTTTGCTAGAACCATTAGCTTCGGGAATTATTATTTGGAACTGGGTTTCTATGTTTTGGTGGCTTTTTTGGTCTTATATTATTTGGTGTGGCCTTTGCTTAAATATATGTATATTCCTTCTACCAAAACCATTCAGAGGATGAATGAGGGGGAAGTGCAGGCGACCAATCAGTTGTATCGTCATTTGGTGGCTAAGACGGATCAGGCTAAAAAGGGTTTGAGTCAGGAAGCGAAGAAGGATTTGGTCATTGCTCATTTGAAAAAGCAGTTGGATGAGTTTGATGAGATTATTCGTAAGACGGCGATGAAGCTTACGGCGACGGTGACGATTTCACCGAATTCTTTTATTGATGGTTTGACCATTCTTTTGGGAAATAGCCAGATGATTTACAGGCTGTCTAAAAAGGTGGGGGTTCGTTATCCGGCGAAGGATTTGGCCCAGGTCTATTTTAATGTGTTTTCTGCTGCTTCCTTAACGGGTCTTTTGGAGGAGTTTGATGATGAGATTCGGGAAATTGTGGAGGAGTTTGCAGAGGTGATGTCTCAGAAGGGTTCGGAGTCTGCTAGTGGTTCTATTCCCTTCCTTAGTATTCTTTCTGGTGCGATTAGTCCTCTTATTCAGGCTAGTTCCAATTTTGCCTTTGTGATGTATAACGGCTATAAGTATAAGAAGAGGCTTCTTAATATTGTAGAGGATACCAATTATTCGGATAGTGTGATTGCAACGGTTGCTCGTAAGGAAGCTAGGCGTTCCCGTATGGCCTATGTGAAGTACATGACGCAGAAGATGGGGGCATCTGGAGCAAATAGTATTAAGAATGCCTTTGGTAAGGTTATGCCAGGCATGTCAAGCGAAGAGGCAACCGCTAGTATGGATTTTGGTACCGCTATGACTCCAACGAAAACGAAGAAGAGAAGGTCTCCTAGTGCCTTCCTAAGGCATGTTTTTAGGAGAGATCGGTAGATGCTAATCCTGCTTCTACCCTAGGAAGTAATTTAGATGTAGGGCTAGTTTTGATAGGGTATAGAAGTAAATACCATGGAATATGGCTAGTTATTTTATGCATAAAAAAATGAGGCAGATAATCCAGTAAGGAACTGGTTTTAGAGCTCTAGCCAGTATGACATGATACCAATCTTTGAGCTTGGTAATTTCACTAGAATAGATGATAGAAGCTAACTTTTATCTTCTACTATCTGCATTTAAGAATGATATTTTGTTGCTGTTTTTGAATTCTTGCTGATAGGTAATGGGGTATGCTAAGAATATGTAAGGTCTATGCGTGAGTGGAATTGATGTCTAGAACAATCTGTTCAAAATTTTCAAGAGTATATATGAGAGCGTTTCAAAGGCATAAAAATCTAATAGTAGGGGGATATTTGGGTGTATTTTAGAATAAAGCGATTGATTGATATTGTATTATCTTTTTTAGGCTTAGTAATTTTATCTCCCTTGTTCTTGCTGCTAGTATTGGCAATAAAAATTGATTCTAAAGGGCCTGTACTTTTTAGGCAAAAAAGGGTGGGTTTGCATAAGAAACATTTTAATATTTTGAAGTTTCGGACGATGAGGATAGATACTCCAAAGGATACGCCGACGCATCTTTTAGAGAATCCGGATCAGTGGATTACTAAGGTGGGTAAATTTCTCCGTAAAACTTCTCTTGATGAGTTACCACAAATCATCAATATCTTTAAAGGTGAGATGAGTATAATTGGTCCTAGACCAGCTCTTTGGAATCAGTATGATCTGATTGCTGAAAGGGATAAGTATGGTGCGAATGATGTGCCTGTAGGTTTAACTGGCTGGGCTCAGATTAATGGTAGGGATGAATTGCCAATCGATAGTAAGGCTAGGCTAGATGGAGAGTATGTTGAGAAGATTGGGTTCTGGATGGATACGAGATGCTTTTTTGGGACTGTAATTAGTGTACTAAAGACGGAAGGCGTTGTTGAAGGTGGGACTGGTCAAAGTTCAACTTCTGAAACTGAAAAGACGGTGAAGTAATGAAGAAAATATTGATCACTGGAAAGAACAGTTTTATAGGTACTTCTTTAGAGAGTTGGCTTGTGAGGAATCCTGAAAAATATAGAGTAGATACGGTTGATATGATAGATGAGTCATGGAAAGAGAAGGATTTTTCTCAGTATGATGTTGTGTTTCATGTGGCTGGTATTGCTCATGTTTCATCTGATCCTAAGATGGAAGACCTTTACTATAGAGTGAATAGGGACTTAACGATTGAAACTGCTGCAAAGGCAAAGGCAGAAGGTGTGAAGCAGTTCGTTTTTATGAGTAGCATCATTGTTTACGGTGATAGCAGTAGTAGTAAGAGAGTTATTGATAGAAATACGGTACCAACACCGAGTAACTTTTATGGGAATAGTAAGTTGCAGGCAGAGGAAGGTATCAAGGATTTGGAGTCTGATGATTTTAAAGTAGTAGTGCTTAGGCCGCCAATGATTTATGGGAAAGGGTCTAAAGGCAATTATCCTAGACTTGCAAATATGGCTAAGAAGATACCAATATTTCCTGACTTTGAGAATGAGCGCAGTATGCTTCATATAGATAATCTATGTGAGTTTATTAAGTTGATGATTGATAATGAGGAAAGTGGCTTGTTCTTCCCGCAGAATGAAGAGTATGTGAAGACTAGTGAAATGGTTCGTGTGGTTGCTGAGGTTCATGGTAAGAAGATATGGATGACCAGAATATTCAATCCTCTATTGAGCTTGATGTTTGGAATTGGAACAGTGAATAAGGTGTTTGGTAATTTGGTTTATGAGAAGTCTATGAGTGACTATGATAAGGCGAATTACCAAGTAAGAACATTTAGAGAAACTATTGAGTTGACGGAAAAATAATTTGGAAGGGTGGATAAGAGTTTGAAAAAACACATATTAGTCATCGCGCAATATTTCTACCCTGAGCAGTTTCGTATTAATGATATTTGTACAGAGTGGGTTAAAAGAGGCTATAAAGTAACGGTAGTTACAGGTATTCCGAACTATCCTCAAGGTAAGTATTATAAAGGATATGGATTGTTTAAGAAGAGGAAAGATACCTATAACGGTATGGAGATTATTAGAATACCTCTCATCCCAAGGGGCAATAATGCAATCATGCTTGCTCTTAATTATTTGTCATTTGTTGTGTCAGGTTTCTTCTGGAAAGCATTCACTAAGATTAAGGCTGATTATGTATTTATATTTGAGGTATCGCCTATGACACAAGCTCTTCCTGGCGTTTGGTATGCTAAGAAAAGGAAGATTCCTTGTTACTTGTATGTGCAGGATCTTTGGCCGGAGAATGTTGAAATAATTACCGGAATTAAGAATAAGTATATTTTAGGTGCTATTGGGAAAATGGTTGATTATATATATTCTAAGTGTACTAGAATTTTTACTACTTCAAATAGCTTTGTTGAATCAATAAATGAACGTGGAGTACCGACAGAAAGAATTGAGTATTGGCCACAATATGCGGAAGATTTTTATATTCCACTAAAAGAATTAATAATTCCAGAGATACCAAATACTGATGCTTTTAATATAATTTTTGCTGGTAATATTGGTAATGCTCAAGGGCTAGATATATTACCGAAAGCTGCTGCTTTAATTAAAGACAAGGATTTGAATTTTGAGATATGCTTTAATATTGTAGGGGATGGAAGATATAGGACAGAGTTGATAGAATTGGTAAAGTCAAATGGCGTAGAAAATATGTTCAATTTTATTGAAAAACAGCCAGCACGGAAAATCCCGGAATTTATGGCTGCTAATAATGCTGCATTTTTGAGCCTGGTGGATAGCTCGCTGTTTGCGAAGACGATACCTGCTAAATTACAATCTTATATGGCGTGTGGTATTCCAATAATTGCTTCTGCTACAGGTGAAACTGAAAAAATCATAATTGAAGCAAGAGCAGGGATCTGCAGCAAGCCGGGCGACATTGAAGGCCTAGCAACTAGTATTATCTTGTTAGCTAGCAAATCACAAGAGCGTTTAATTCAATATGGTGCAAATGCAAAAAAATATTATGATGATAATTTTAACAAGGATAAGCTATTGAGGCGAATGGACAAATTCTTTATGGACAAAGGATATTGGAGGTAGACATATATGTTTAGAAATAAGACGCTATTAATAACAGGTGGGACAGGTTCTTTTGGTAATGCAGTCCTTGAAAGATTTCTGAATACAGAGATAAAAGAAATAAGAATTTTTTCTAGGGATGAAAAAAAACAAGATGATATGCGCCACAAATATAATAATGACAAAATCAAGTACCATATTGGTGATGTAAGAGATATTGCTAGTATAAAAAATGCTATGTATGGAGTTGATTATGTATTTCAAGCAGCGGCGTTGAAACAAGTACCCTCTTGTGAGTTTTTTCCAATGGAGGCAGTAAAGACTAATGTTATGGGCACAGATAATGTTTTAACAGCTTGCATCGAAGCTGGTGTTAAGAAGGTTATTTGTTTGTCTACCGATAAAGCAGCATATCCTGTCAATGCTATGGGAACCTCAAAAGCTATGATGGAAAAAGTGTTTGTTGCACGGGCTAGGACTGTTGACCCGAATAAAACATTAATCTGTGGGACTAGGTATGGTAATGTGATGTGTTCTAGGGGATCTGTTATACCATTATTCATTGAGCAAATAAAGGCCGGTAAGCCTTTGACCGTTACAGAGCCCAATATGACTCGTTTTATTATGAGCCTAGAGGAAGCGGTGGAGTTAGTTATTTTTGCTTTTGAACATGCTGAAAGTGGAGATATCATGGTGCAAAAAGCTCCAGCAACTACTATTGAAGTATTGGCTCAGGCAGTTAAAGAATTATTCCATGCAGATAATGAGATAAAAGTGATTGGCATACGTCACGGTGAAAAGATGTATGAAACACTACTTACAAATGAAGAATGCTCTCATGCAGTTGATATGGGTAACTTCTATAGGGTTCCAGCTGATAAAAGAGATTTAAATTATGATAAGTATTTTACGGATGGGGATCAAAAAAGAGAAGAATTATCTGAATTCAATTCAAATAATACAGAATTATTGACGGTAGAACAGACTAAAGAAAAGCTACTAACCTTATCTTATATTCGTAATGAGATTAACGATTGGGAGAATAGGTAATGAAAATACTAATTACTGGTTCAAAAGGATTTGTAGGTAAGAATCTAATTGCTGAGCTAAAAAATAAAGATTTCACTGATATATTGGAATTTGATTTAGATACGGACCGCACTCTATTGGATGAGTATGCAAGAGAGTGCGAATTTGTATTTCATTTAGCTGGGGTGAATAGACCGAAAGAAGAAAAAGAGTTTATGGAAGGCAACTTCGGTTTTACTTCAGAATTGTTGGATTTACTTAAAAAGCACAACAATAAAGCCCCAATCCTTATTACTTCTTCTATTCAAGCGAAACTAGATAATCCTTATGGTAAAAGTAAAAAGGCAGGAGAAGATTTATTATTTGACTATAGTAAGGAAACAGGTGCTACTGTTTACGTATATCGACTAGCTAATCTTTTTGGGAAATGGAGTAGACCAAACTATAATACGGTGGTAGCGACCTTCTGCCATAATATTGCTAGGGATATCGATATCCAAATCAATAATCCGGAAGCATGTCTAAATCTTTGTTATATAGACGATGTGTTAGTAGAGTTTTTAAATGTTTTAGATGGAAAACCAACGAGAGAAGGTAATTACTGTATAGTTCCTGAAGGCTATCAAGTAAAGCTTGGAGAGTTGGCAGACCTTATTAAAGGATTTAGAAAAAGCAGAAGTGACTTAAGTATTCCAAACATGAATGATGATCTGACGAAGAAACTATATAGCACCTATTTAAGCTTTCTACCAGAAGATGACTTTGCTTATGATTTAAAAATGAATACAGATAACAGGGGTTCTTTTACGGAAATGATTAGAACACTGGATAGAGGCCAAGTATCTATTAACGTATCTAAGCCGGGAATCACTAAGGGTAATCATTGGCACCATACTAAAAATGAAAAGTTTTTAGTTGTTAGCGGGGAAGGCCTAATCCGGTTTAGAAAGATAGATGAAGATGAAGTTATTGAGTATAAGGTGAGTGGGAATAAGCTCCAAGTAGTTGACATACCTACTGGATATACACATTCTATTGTTAATGTTGGAGAAACGGATCTTGTGACGGTTATGTGGGTTAATGAATGCTTTAATCCGGAGAAGCCAGATACTTATTATTTGGAGGTGTGAAAATGAAAAAACTGAAAGTAATGACGGTAGTTGGAACTAGACCAGAAATAATAAGATTATCTGCGGTTCTTAATAAACTGGAAGAATCGGAAGCAATTGAACATATCTTAGTTCATACTGGACAGAACTATGATTACGAATTAAATGAAGTCTTTTTCAAAGACTTTAATCTTAAAAAACCAGATTATTTCCTTAATGCTGCTACTGGAACAGCAGTGGAAACTATTGGAAATATTCTTGTTAAGATTGATCCCATTATGGAAGAAGTAAAACCGGATGCTTTCTTGGTGCTTGGAGATACGAATAGTTGTTTATGTGTTATTGCAGCTAAGAGAAGACATATCCCAATATTCCATATGGAAGCAGGGAATAGATGTTTTGATCAAAGGGTGCCAGAGGAAACCAATAGAAAGATTGTAGATCATACTTCAGACATCAATATGCCCTATAGCGATATTGCTAGAGAGTATCTTCTAAGAGAAGGCTTACCAGCAGATAGAATTATTAAGACTGGGAGTCCTATGTTTGAAGTGCTAAATTCAAGAAAAGAGGATATTGAAAAATCGGATGTTCTCGAAAGGCTTGAGCTTAAAGAAGGACAATATTTTGTGGTATCAGCTCATAGGGAAGAAAACATTAGTTCAGAAGAAAACTTTATGAACCTAGTGGATAGCCTAAACACTGTGGCTGAAAAATATAAGATGCCGATAATTATGAGTACTCATCCTAGAACTAGAAAGATGATTGAAGCTAAAGGAATAGAGTTTGATCCATTGGTGATAACAATGAAACCACTCGGCTTTAATGACTATGTGAAGCTTCAACTTAAGGCGAAAGCAGTTCTAAGTGATAGCGGAACTATTAGTGAAGAGTCTTCAATCCTAGGCTTCAAGGCTCTCAATATAAGACAAGCTCATGAAAGACCAGAAGCAATGGAGGAAGCCTCAGTTATGATGGTTGGTCTTGAAAAAGAAAGAATAATGCAGGGGCTAGATGTATTGGAAGCCCAAGAGGAAAACACATTGAGAGTAGTTGGCGATTACAGCGTGCCCAATGTATCTGATAAAGTACTGAGGATAGTGCTATCTTATACAGATTATGTAAATAAAGTTGTTTGGGGTGATTGATATGAAAACAATGGTTTTTGATGTTCCTGCAGAGCATGGCGGAGCATTAACAATATTAAAACAATATTATGAAGAAGCCGTGTTCGATATCGAGAAAGAATGGATTTTTGTAATTAGCACTCCGGACTTAAAAGAGACAAAAAATGTAAAGATTTTAAAATATCCATGGGTAAAAAAAAGCTGGTTTCATAGGTTGTATTTTGATAAGTTCATAGCAAAAAAAATTGTAGATAAATATAAAGTAGACGAAGTTTTATCTTTACAAAATGTAATTGTAAAAAAACTGAGTGTTCCACAAACACTTTATTTACATCAGTCTTTACCTTTTGTTGAGAAGCGCTATAAGATAGCCGAAAACTTTAAATTTTGGGTTTATCAGAACATAATTGGTAGAATGATACTTAAGTCAATAAAAGAAGCCGATAAAGTAATTGTTCAAACGGAATGGTTAAGAGAAGAATGTTTAAAAAAAGTAAAAACAGCTCCAAGTAAGTTTGAATTAATACACCCCGATGTAAATATTAAAGTTAAGAAGTATTATAAACAAGAAAACGAAAATTTGAAATTATTCTTTTATCCTGCAAGTGGTGCAGAGTATAAAAATCACAAAATAATTGTTGAGGTAACAAAAGAACTGATTGCTAGTGGAATTACAAATTTCAAAGTTATTTTTACATTAAATGGTAATGAAAGCAACCATATAAAAAATCTATACAAGTCAGTAAAAGAAGAAAATCTTCCAATAAATTTCATTGGACAAATAAGTATAGAAGAAGTTTATGATTATTATAGTAAATCGATACTGATATTTCCTTCATATATTGAAACATTTGGATTACCTATGCTTGAAGCAAAAATGCATAATTCTCCTGTATTTGCTTCGGATTGCCTGTTTTCACATGAGATATTGGATGGTTATGTGAATGCTTATTTTTTTGATAGTTTTAATAGTGAAAAATTGGTAGAGTTAATGATAAGTATTATAGAAAATAAATTAAATATCCAACAGTGAAATAATTTATGGGAAATATTATGTATTAAATGTAATTGCAGTAAGGAGCGTGCCGAAATTGAAAGTTCTATATTTAGGAAGTGTTATCAAAACAGAAGATTGTACTAAATACCTGGGACCTTCTGTTGCTGGAAACAAGATGCAGATGGGTATACTTAAGGGACTGAAAAAGATATTAGTAGAAGATTTATACGTGTTAACTGAGACTCCAATTGCAGCATTTCCTAGAGAAAAAAAGAGCTATATTGGGTCTGGAAGTATTCGTTTAACGAATGATATAGATGCCCTAAAAGTGCCTTTTATAAACATTTTTATAATAAAGCAAATCTATTTAATAATAAATGCTTTTGTTATGATATGTAAATGGGCAAAAAAGAATGGTAACAAAAAAAAAGTTATTATTTGCTTTAATGCTTTTCCTTATGTTGCAATGCCTATAATTCTTGCTTCAAAACTATTCAGTATTAAGACTATCTGTATTTTTGCAGATCCACCCGTAGACGTAGTGAGGCGTAGCCTTATTGGAAGGGTTGCAAAGTATATCGAAGATAGATCTGTAGTGAAGAATATTAAAAAGTTTGATGGATTAATTGTTTTAAATGAGAAATCAATAGAAAAATATGCATCTAACTCAAAATATATTTTAGTAGATGGAGGCTTTGATTTAGATTGTACACCTAAGAACCAGCCAGGAGGCCAGTGGTTAAGCATACAAGAAAATGACATGGTCAAGATGGTTTTTAGTGGAGCACTATTTGAGTATAATGGTATTAAGAATTTGATTAAAGCAGTAAGACTTGTTGATAGTGATCGGTTATGTCTTGAAATTTATGGTTCTGGTCCTCTTGAGCATTATATTGAGCAAGCTTCTAAAGAAGACAATAGAGTAAGGTTTATGGGGAATGTTCCTAATTCTGAAATGATTAGGATTCAACAAGAAGCTGGTATTCTTATAAACCCCCGACATGTAAAGGATCCTATTAGTCTTTATACATTCCCATCAAAAATAATTGAGTATCTATTGAGTGGAACCCCAGTAATTACTACAAAACTGAATGGGCTTACCAAAGAGTATTTAGATAACGTATTTGTCACACTGGATGAAACACCAGCTGAGATTGCGAATACTATAGATTTTGTGCTGAAGCAGGACAAAGATTGTTTGATTCAAAAAGCAACAGCAGCTCGTGAGTTCGTTATTCAGAATAAAAATTGGAATGTTTGGATTGATAAAATTATTGAATTTATATACGTATAGAAATACAGTAAAGTATAATAAGAACCTTGGTTTAAATTATATTAATTCAAACAAGCTATTTCATGTAAAATACGTTTTTTTAAGATAGAGGTGGTTGTATGAGCTTTTATATTATCTTGACTATAGTATGTATGAGCATATCTTATACTGCGCATTTAGCCTATAAATATAATATAGCAAATAAATATATTGTTAATATAATTGATTTTATACCATATTTAATTTTAATTATTATAACAGGGTTTAGATTTAATGTAGGAAATGATTATCAAGGGTATGCAAGAAATTTTCTATATTTGATGGATTATGATATTCCACGTATTGAGACTTCTTTTAAAATAATCGCAAATACGGCTCGTTTTTTTGGCTTCAATCAACAATTTATGTTTTTGACTTATTCAGCAATAACATATATTTTTATTTACTTAGGAGTTCGATATTTTGATAAACATGGCAGATATAGACATTATGTAATTTTATTTATTGTAATTTTCTTCTTGTTTAATATTTTTAACACTATTAGACAGATGGTAGCTGCGGCAATATTCTTTTATGCATTGAAATTTATAGTTGAAAAAAAATTGTATAAATATATGTTTTTTATTTTATTAGCGATATTCTTTCACCGGTCAGCCATTATCTGTATTCCGTTATATTTTTTATTGAAATTAAGGATGAAAACCTTATTCCTTGGATTAGCTTTTTCACCAATTTTATTATTTTCGGATCTAGCCAATAAATTTATAGGACTCTATATTAGGTTCAGTGGCCAGAGTGTGTATGAAGTTTATTTAAATAATTATAATTACAGAGTACCAATATCTGGTGGTAAAGGACTTTTTCTATTTTTTATAACAGCTATGTTTTTGGCGTTAACAATAGGTAAGTTTAATTTTAATGATAGAGATAAAATAATTATTAAACTTTTTATAATATTTGTCATATTGACGTTTGCAACACTTTCTTCAGTTATTGCAACACGGCTAGTATATTATCCTATGTTCTCATTATTATTGATAATACCATTATTACAAAATTGTTTTAAAAATGAAAAGGAAAGAATATTAGGTAAATATCTAATAAATGTATTATCTGTATTATTGTTTATTAATATGTTATCAGTATATAGAAACTTGTTTATAAAAAACGAATTATTACACTATGTATTCAAAATATTTATATAGATGATGTATGACTAAACATGTAAGTTTAGTATAAGGAGTAATAAATGAAATGAAAATACTATGGCTAACAAACATACCATTACCCGAAGCTAGTTTATTGTTGAATGAAATACCATCGCCATTTGGAGGATGGCTTATAAATGCGTCTCGAGATTTATCTGATCAAAACGATATAGAGCTCTCAATAGCATTTCCTAGAAATGATAATAATGATTTACAAATTCTAAAAGGAAAAAAGATTAACTATTATTCTTTTCCAAAGGTGGATAACGAAGATACTCCTTCTTTAGAAGGTAGTTTAAGGTTAAAAATGATACTTGATAAAGTTAAACCGAGTATAGTACATATTTTCGGAACAGAGTATGCCCATTCATTAGCGATGGTTAATGCCTGTAATGATAAAGGAATAGAGACTGTTATTTCAATTCAGGGTTTAGTATCGATAATTGCAAAACACTATATGGCTTGTTTACCAGATAGGATTCAAAAAAGATTTACTTTCAGAGATTTTATAAGGCAAGATAATTTAAAACAGCAGCAGAAGAAATTTTCTGTTAGAGGTAAATCCGAAATTGAGGCTATTCAAAAGGTGAATCATGTTATAGGTCGTACTACCTGGGATAAAGCTTGTGTTACTCAGATTAATTCTAAAGTACAATATCATTTTTGTAATGAAACTTTGAGAGATGAATTTTACAAACATATATGGGATATAGATAAATGTGAAAGATTTTCTATATTCCTGAGCCAAGTTTCATATCCAATAAAAGGCTTACACTTTATGCTTCAGGCAATGCCATTAATATTAAAAAGATTTCCCAATACAAAACTGTATATTGCAGGACATAACATTACAAAATCTGATACATTGAAAGAGAAACTTAAGAAAACATCTTATGCTAAATATATTACAGAACTTATAAAAAAATACAATTTAATGAAAAATGTAGTTTTTACAGGACTTTTGAATGAAAAAAAAATGTGTGAAAGATATTTGAAATCAAACGTATTTGTATGCCCTTCATCTATTGAAAACAGCCCAAATTCGTTAGGAGAAGCTATGATATTAGGAGTTCCATGTGTAGCTTCAGATGTAGGTGGTGTAGCAGATATGCTAAAACATAAAGAAGAAGGATTTGTTTATCAATCCGATGCCCCTTATATGCTGGCATACTATGTGTGTGAATTGTTTCAAAATGAGAATTTAGCGTTAAATTTTTCTCGAAAAGCCAGTGACCATGCGTTGGAGACCCATGATAGAGAAAAAAACACTAAACGGTTGATAGAGATATATAGAAATATAGCATGAAGAAGGATTCAACATTGAAAACTCTAGAACAGTTTATAAAAACTAAAAATAAGATACTGAAGAGTGAAGTAGCAACTAAAGTAATCAAGAACTCCAGTTGGTTAGTGGGGGATAAAGCATTTACAATGTTAATTGGCGTATTTGTGATAGCTATAATTGCAAGATACTTTGGACCTGAGAAATTTGGACAATTCAACTACGCTTTATCATTTACAGCTTTATTTACAGCCTTATCAACTTTAGGTCTTGAAACACTAACAGTTAAGTCGATTGTAGACGAAGACTATGATGAAGGTGCTATTCTATGCACTAGCTTAATATTAAGAGCTATTGGTGGAATATTACTGACAATAATTGCAGGGATAATTATAAGAATCATTGAACCAAATGATACAAACCTACATATCCTTGTGCTGATTATGTCTTTTACTATGGTGCTCAAATCTCTTGAAGTTATCGAATACTGGATTCAGGCTTATCAAAAAGCTAAGATTTCTTCAATAATCAGAATGAGTGCATACGTACTTTCTGCTATATTAAAAATATGTTTGGTGATTTTTAGGGGCGGTTTGATTCAATATGCGCTTATTTATTCTATTGATGCTTTAATAATTGGAACTTCTTTAATAATCGCATATTACAAGTTTAGAGAAAATAAGGATAAGTGGAAAATTAATATTAACTATGCTAAATATATTATGTCACAAAGTTGGTATTTAATATTATCCGGTTTGATGATAACTTTATATATGAAAATAGACAATGTTATGTTGGGATCAATGATGCCAAGTAGAACTGAGGTTGGAATATATTCGGCAGCAACTCAAGTAGCTAGTATGTGGTATTTTGTTCCCATGGCTGTTATAACTTCTTTAAAACCAGTTATTATGGGTAAGAAAAAAATCGATGAAAAGAGCTATATTAAATCTTTACAGCTGCTATATACCATTGTTGCATGGATGGGAATAGGATTTGGAATTTTCATTCTCGGATTTTCTAATATTATAATAGGCATACTTTATGGAGCTGAGTATGCTAATGCAGCCAGTATTTTATCGATTAGTGTATGGGCAGGTACCTTTGCTATGCTTGGCTCTGCACGTTCAATATGGTTAATCTGTGAAGGTTTACAAAAATATACCTTGATATATACTTTTGTTGGATTGGTAGTCAACATAAGTCTTAACTATATTTTGATTCCAATTATGGGTGGATATGGTGCAGCGATTGCAACACTATCTGCTCAATTTTCGGCTAATATATTAGCATTGGTGGTTTTTAAAGATACAAGAATATCAACTATTATGATTCTTAAATCATTTTCACCAAAAAGGTTATTATTAATATTGAAAAACAGTTAATAATGGATTTTGATACAAAGGAGATCGTTTATGCTAGCACCTGTTATTATATTTGTCTACAATCGTCCGGAACATACGAAAAAAACTGTTGAGGCTTTAGCAAACAATTTTTTGGCAAAAGAAACGGAAGTCTTTATTTACTCCGATTCAACAAAAAATGATTCAAATATTGAACTTGTAAATGAGACAAGAAATTATATCGATACATTACCTAATCTAAACTATTTTAAAAATATAAAGATTATTAAGGCGGAAAAGAATAAAGGGTTGGCCAATTCAATAATTGGTGGAGTTTCTGAAATAATTGATAAATTCGGTAAAGTAATTGTAGTTGAAGATGATCTTATTTCATCAAATGATTTTCTGCGATATATGAACACTGCTTTAGATTTTTATAAAAGGAATAAATCTATTTGGTCTATTAGTGGATTCAATATTCCAATAGAAATTCCAAATAATTATAACCATGATGTTTATTTATCATATCGTGCTTGTAGTTGGGGTTGGGCAACATGGAAAGATAGATGGGCTAAAGTAGATTGGGATGTTTCGGATTATTGTGGATTTAAAAATGATAAGAAATTAAGGGAAAAAATGAATCGTGGCGGAAGAGATATGGCTAATATGTTAGATGCACAAATGGAGGGGAAAATAGATTCTTGGGCAATAAGGTGGTGCTATTCTCAATCAAAGTTAGACATGGTAACCGTTTATCCTGTAAAATCAAGAATTAAAAATATCGGATTAGATGGAACGGGGACTCATAGTGGCACATCATCGCGCTATGATTTCGAAGTTAGTCAAGATAATGGAATATGCAATTTTGAAAATGTCGAATTAAATAAACTTATTGTGAAGAGGTTTCAGGAACATTATATGAAACTACATGATTATTATATATTTAGATTCAAGAAGATGGTAAAGAAGCTAATAGGAAGGTAATTGGACTATGAAAATTACAATAGCAGGAACCGGGTACGTAGGACTATCCAATGCAGTACTATTGGCACAACATAATGAAGTAATAGCACTGGATGTCATTCAAGAAAAAGTAGACATGATCAATAATAGGAAATCGCCTATCATTGACAAAGAAATCGAAGAGTATTTAGCAAATAAAGATTTAAATTTAACAGCAACCACAGATAGTTATTTAGCATTCAAAGATGCTGAATATGTTATCATCTCTACCCCAACCAACTATGATGTTGAAATGAATTATTTCAACACTAGAACAGTTGAAGCTGTTATTGCCAATGTCTTATCCATCAATCCAGAAGCAGTAATGGTCATTAAATCCACCGTACCAGTAGGATATGTTGAAAAAGTTAAAGAAATGTTCGACACAGATAACATTATCTTCTCACCTGAATTCTTAAGAGAAGGCAAGGCCCTATACGACAACCTATATCCATCCAGAATAATTGTAGGAGAACAATCTGAAAGAGCCAAAAAGTTTGCAGACTTACTAGTAGAAGGCGCAATCAAAGAAAACATTGATGTCCTCTTTACTAATTCAACAGAAGCGGAAGCCGTAAAACTATTCTCAAATACATATCTGGCGTTAAGAGTAGCCTACTTTAACGAGCTAGATACCTATGCAGAAGTAAGAGGATTAGACACAAAACAAATCATTGAAGGAGTATGTCTAGATCCTAGAATCGGAAGTCATTATAACAACCCATCCTTTGGCTATGGAGGCTATTGCTTGCCGAAAGACACTAAACAACTGCTTGCCAATTATTGTGATGTACCACAAAACATCATGACTGCCATTGTAGATGCCAACAGAACTAGAAAAGATCATGTGGCAGATATGATTATTAAAAAGAACCCAAAAACGGTAGGCATATATAGATTAACCATGAAGATGAACTCAGATAACTTTAGACAATCATCTATTCAGGGCGTTATGAAAAGAGTAAAGGCAAAAGGTATTGAAGTGGTTGTCTTTGAACCAGCTCTCATGGAAGACGAATTCTTTAATTCAAGAGTCGTTAAGGACTTGGGTGAGTTCAAAGAAGTCTGCGATATTATTGTAACCAACAGAATGACAGACGATATTATTGATGTTCAAGAAAAAGTATATACCAGGGACATTTATAGCAGAGACTAATGAACTATGAATATAGTAGAGGTATCCACAGACTGTCAAGAATCTTGACAGTCTGTGCTTTAATAATGGCAAATAAGAAACTATGCGGAAAACAAAGATAAGCTTGAACTATTGCCATGAACCTGTGCTACTAGAAGCGGAATTTTTTTAGGAAAGCGTAGCATGGATGATGTCTAAAAATAGCGTTTTGAAGAGTAGATACAAGTAGATGCTTAGAGCTTTGCTAACGTATGATTCTTAGCCTATTGGACTAGAAATTTTAAGAGGGACAAAGATGGATAAATATATTGAAAAGTTTAAAAGAGGAACACAGTATGTAAATATTGTGTCAGCTGTAACAGAAAAAGAAATAACCAAAGTTAGCACTAGCAGTGATGACTACCTAAAATATAGTTGCCTTAAATTTATTCCAGCAAGCGGTGCAGCAACACGAATGTTCAAGGATCTGTACCAGTATCTAGACGATGAGGTAGAAACGGACTTCACTGCCCGTTTCTTTAATGATTTAGAAGAGTTTCCATTCTATCGTGATATTCAAAAATTGATTCAAGACGGAAAAATCAGCAAGGAAACAGTAGAAGGCAGGACTACAATTATCCGAAACATCTTGGCTGATGGACTCAACTATGGGAATCTACCGAAAGCCTTAATTAAAATACATTCGTATGATGAAGGTGACGTAACACCAATAGATGAGCATATCTATGAGGCGGAAGAATACTTGAAAGGGGACACTATAGGTCTCCATTTCACCATATCGAAAGAATACGAAGAATTGTTCAACCAGTATGTGGAAAAGGCGATAGAAGGTAAGAAGCATGTTAATATCTCCTATTCTTTCCAAAAGGAAGAGACAAATACCTTGGCGGTAGATATGAAGAACAAACCATTTATTCTTGAAAATGGTGAAGTCTTGTACAGGGCTGGAGGACACGGTGCTCTGATTGAAAATCTAAATGATCTAGATGCAGATATCCTATTCATTAAGAATATTGACAATGTATGCCATCGGGATTACCTGGGCGAAACCATTGAAGCAAAGAAAAAGCTGGCCTCGATTGGGCTGAAAACCAAAGAAAGAATCGACGAGTATATCCAGGATATACTCATCGATGACTACGATATGGATGAGATCGAGAGCTTCATAAAAGAAAGCCTAAACATAAGCAATAAGAAACCATTCACGAAAGAAGGTGCTTTGGCCCTACTCAATAGACCCCTTAGGGTTTGTGGCATGGTTAGGAATCAGGGCGAACCAGGTGGTGGACCCTTTATTGTAGACAATGGAGAGTATCTGGATCTGCAAATTTGTGAGAAGTCAGAAATTGATTTAGAAGATAAAGAAAAAAGACAGATAATGGAATCATCCAGATATTTCAATCCAGTGGATTTGGTTTGCTTTGTTAAGGACTATAAGGGTGATAAGTTTAACTTGTTGGACTACGTGAATGAGGATCGATACTTTATTAGCGAAAAGAGCTTTAAGGGTAGAAGGTTGAAAGCCCTAGAATATCCAGGGCTCTGGAATGGTGCAATGCACCATTGGAATACGCTTTTTGTAGAAGTTCCCCTGATTACCTTTAATCCTGTAAAGACAGTCAATGACATGTTGAGAGATGGTCATAAGGGGAAAGGACAGACCTTATAAGCTTTATTGGGATTAATAGTTTGAATATTAGGATGCAAACTAGGTAGCTGCACTATGGACAATTGTATACGGGAGGGCTTGAATCAATTATTTTCTATAAACTATTAGCTGGATAAATAAACGTGTTTTTATAATTAGGGTAAAAAAATTGGGGATCTTAACTGCTGACACTTATATATGAGATTACCTATTGCAATCTATAGATGTTAGATATACAATGATTTTAACTATTGAATATCAGGTGTGTATATGGGAAATATTGCATGTTTTACTTAATATTGTACTAGGTGGGCTTATGCCTACCTAGTTTTTGTGTGCATATTTAGTATTTTAAACGAAAGTTGAACTAATATTTGTCGAGTTGTTAATAGGAGAAAAATTATGCCGAAATGTGAATCGTGTGGCGCAGAAATGGTTAGGAGAACAGCCAGAAGGGGATCAAGAGCAGGACATGAATTCTGGGGTTGCTCGAATTATCCTAAATGCAAGAAGACTGTCAACATCGAGGAAGATGAGGGTCAGATAGAGGCAAACAATGCTGGGACAGGCGAATCATCTACTTGGTTACAACATACACATTTAAGAGCTAGAGCAATAAAAAGTGGATACCAGTCAGCATTTATGGATTCATTGTGTGTACCTGCTAGCCTGCTTGAATCGCTTAATATGGATTTAAAAGACTTGGATGCCTTCCGACATTACAGCAAATGGAGAATAGATTACCCGGTTTGTACGGATATCGATAGTGATGACTTTTTGGCAAGTATCATTGCGGTTGCACAAAAAATATTGATGCGTGGCACGATTACAATTGGTTCTAGTTTGGCAGAAGAAAGGTACGCAAAACTATTTGGGGTTTACGATGTTAAAAGCATGAATCCATGGAAACTAGGAACCATATGTACCTCTGATGAAGGAACGAGGTTCAATTTTGATGGTGCTGGAACAGAAAAGCTATTTTATGAAAAGACGCTTAAAGAGTTCCTAGGTCCTTTTTATCGACAGCACGTTATCCCACAGGTATACATGGATAGCCTTCTTAATAAACAGGATGTGGAGCATAACTATAGAGATGCTAGGGTTGACTTCCTAATTACGACCAAAGAACAGCAATTCATTGTAGAACTGGATGGAGAAGAACACGGAGCGCATCTCCAACGGGATCAAGAACGCGATCGAGCTCTGGAAAAAGAAGGGCTTAAGGCTCTTAGAATCAAGAATGAAGAACTTGAAAATATGGCGGGTGAGGGATTCGAAGAGTTAAAAGGATTACTCCTAGATAGCTATCTTGCCGAACCAGAAGAATATAGTGCCGAAGAGAAATACTGTATTGCTATTAAGATTCATCACCAAATTATGATTGCTTTAACAGAATTGTATTATTCGGGAGGATTAAACCTCACTGAGAAAACATCCTTGCGAGTAAATGAAGTAAGTCATATTTTCTCCCGTGATGAATTTTTGCTGATACTAAAAACTATTCAGGATGACTTTAATCAATTCATCAATCAGTTATTTAAGCTGTACCAGTCGAAAAAGTCAATCAATTTAAAAATTGAACGATTTGAACCGGAAAGTAAAGCAAATACTCCCGTAATTTGCTTTGGTGAGTCTACGAATTGCTATGAACAGGCTGTTGTAATCCAGGATATGTATTTGAATGAGCCAATAAGCTATTCCATGAAATTGGAAAAACCAATTAGGATAGATGAAGCTTCTAAGAAAAATTTAGAATATTTTTTAAATCTAATATTTAGGAAGCCATTCTTTTGGGAAGGACAATACGAGGCATTAAGCAGGGCTTTTGCTGGCAAGGACGCGATTGTTTTATTGCCAACCGGTTCCGGAAAATCGATTGTCTTTCAGTTGGCATCTATATTGATGCCGGGTGTCACCATTGTTATTGATCCCATCATTGCTCTAATCAATGACCAAGTAGATAATTTGCGACGTGTTGGAATTGATCGCGTGGTTGGGATTTCCAGCGATATTACGAATTTCCGGGCTAAGATGAATATGATTAACGAGTTTTCTAAGGGTACATATATGTTCACCTATGTCGCTCCCGAGCGTTTCCAGACGATATCATTTCGGGAGTCACTTAGAGCCTTGACGGTATCGCAACCAATTTCCCTGATTGTAATTGACGAAGCACATTGCGTATCTGAATGGGGACATGACTTTAGAACTTCTTATCTAAATATTGGACGTATTACTAGAGAATACTGTTCCAGCGATATGAGAACTCCACCCTTACTAGCATTGACAGGAACTGCATCTAATTCTGTATTAAGAGATGTACAACGGGAACTACAAATAGAAGACTATGATGCAATTATTACACCTACGACTTTTGATAGAAAAGAACTAAAATTCACTGTAAAAACAGTTGCTTCAGAAGAAAAAAATTTGGTATTGAAGGGTTTTCTACATTCTTATCTCCCGCAGCAATTTAGGACGACCGCTGCGAGTTTCTATGCGGCCAATGGAAAGTCTTCTGCTTGTGGCCTCATATTTTGTCCTCATGTAAATGGCCAGTTTGGTATTGTAAAAATTTCTCGCTATGCAAGTGAGGAACTTGGGATTGATGCCAGAACCTATGCAGGGAAAGTACCCAAAGGATGGAACGAACAAAGTTGGAGAAAACATAAACAGGAGGTCGCTACAGATTTTAAGAATAATAAATTTCAATTATTGGTTGCTACCAAATCGTTTGGTATGGGCATTGATAAGCCAAATATTCGCTATACTATTCATTTAGGGATTCCAAATTCAATTGAATCCTTTTACCAAGAAGCGGGTCGTGCAGGTAGAGACCGTAGTACATCAAGGTGTATTGTATTAGTTTCAAATGATAAAAAGGACAGAACCAGAAGGCTATTAGATATTAACACAACCCCGGAAGAGATTGATAGAATCATGAAAAATGAACGTTCGTGGGAATCGGATGATGATATTACACGAGCCATGTTCTTTCATACAAAATCTTTCAGAGGGGTACAAAACGAAATCGCCGATATTATTGGTGTATTAGATCTTATTGGAGACGTGGGGAAAAAACGAAAGGTAAATATTTCCAACAGAGTGCTAGAAAGAAATTTGATGGAGAAGGCACTACATAGATTATTGTTAATCGGTATTGTAGCGGATTATACGATTGACTATGCCAACAAAGAGTTTGAAGTATATTTGAACGACTGTGACAGGGAGCTCATTGTCCAATCATATACGGAGTATGTAGCCGGATATAATAAAGGAAGAGTAGCCCAAGAACGACAGAAGTTACTCGCAATAGGAGATATTCCCTTAAAAGAATATATTGAAAAAACATGTGAGATATTATTGTCCTTTATTTACGATACCATTGAAAAGGGGCGAAGACGTGCATTACGTGAGATGCTCGCAGCTTCTGAAGAAGCAGTTGAAAGTACTAACCAAGATGAAGTGTTTAGAAATCGGATTCTTAGATACCTTGAATCGAATTATTATGAAGAGGTTGAGTCAATAATCAACGATGAGGGAATCGGATTCAAGGAACTTAGATGCTTATGTGACGGTACTGAAACAGAGACTGGGGAAATCGTGGGTGGCATTCGGTCTCCTAAAGACGCTTTACAACTTAGAGGTCAGACGGCCAGGTATTTAGAGTCATATCCAGATCATCCTTCACTATTGTATCTTCGTGCCATATCGGAGGCGTATGCTTCAGAACCAAATAAGGACATCATACGTGAAAGTATTGAAGCAGCGGCAAAATTTTCAGTAGAACGTTATAGTGTTTCTGAAAAAGATTCCTATCATCATATTAGTTGGGTATTAAAGACGATTCTTTTCAGGGACTGGGAGTTATATCTTGAACTATTTAATAGCTTAAGAGTAAAATATCCGAAAAAAGAATTTCTGAGGGCAATCATATGTGAAAACGATGTCGACCACGACATGCTATATGAACCTGCCGTACATCTTTTTCGAGCAATTTCAAGTGAAGCAATTGACGTTTTGTAGCCTAATCTGGGAGGAAGAACATGATAAATTATCAAGAAAGATTACAACAACTAGACCAAGAAGCGGAAGAACTGGTGAAGAATCTTAAAGTGCTCTCTGAAAAAGCGGTAAATCTTGATCAAGCGCAACAATCATTAAGTCAGACAAGAGAACAGATTGGACAATTAATATCAGAAATCAAAGTATTAACCGAAGGAAGCCAGTCGCTAATTGGGAAATTAGATGACATTAATACTTCGACTATTTTAGAAAAAATAAGTAAGGTTGATGACGAACAAAAAAAGAGTGCAAAGGTATTGTCAGAAGTAAATACATTTATCGAGAGCAAGGCAGTAGAAAGTGAAAAAGAAAGCCAAGAGATTAATGAACAAATCTTGGCTTTACAAGATGCTGAAAAGGAAAGATATGAAACGACTAGCCGTATAGTGGAAGAAGTGAATGTTCTTGTAAAAGGTAGTGCAGAAGAAAGTGAAAAAGAAAGTCAGGAGATTAAAGAACAAATCTTGGCTTTACAAGATGCCGAAAAGGAAAGATATGAAGCGACGAATAGTTTAGCCAAGGAAGAGTATTCCAAAATACACAAAGAAATTAAAATTGCCATTGCCTTTGGTGTAATCGCAGCCGTTGTTTCTATTATTGCGCTGATATGATAATTTAAACCATTTAAAATAAATGCTGAATTGTAAAATGAACTTGAACTAAATAAAGAATCCATAGTGGATCTAACTGTAATATAATTATTTCACCACAAAATAACATTACAGGTAGGTGCACACTATGGAATATCCACATAATACACCATCAACACGTAAGAATAAACATCTAAGCTCTTATGAGCGTGGTCAAATCAAACTTTTAAGCGACCAAGGGCAAACACCCTATGCAATCGGCAAGATACTAGGACGAGCGTCCAATACCATCAGGAACGAACTAGAACGTGGTACTGTGTGCCAAATCAAGCAGAAGAAAACCATCATGGTCTACTTGCCAGATGCCGGACAGATGGCTTATGAACGTAACCGGAAGTTCTGCTGCCCAAGGTTCAAGATGCTTGAATGCAGCGAGTTCATTGACCACGCTATTCATCTAGTACGGGATAACAAATACTCTCTGGATGCCATCGTTGGCGCTGCTAGGCTACATGGGCTTTTCGACAAGACGGAGATGGTATGTACCAAGACCCTTTACAACTATGTCGATCAAGGATTGCTTTCCATCCGAAACATTGACTTACCTTTAAAGGTTAAACGCTCATCAAAAAATGCACGTAACCGCAAGCATAAGAAGGTATTCGGGGCTAGCATCTCAGATCGTCCCGAACAGGCTAATGACAGAAGTGAGTTTGGCCATTGGGAAATTGATACTGTCATCGGCAAGAAGACCAAGGGCGAGGCTGTACTACTGACAATAACGGAACGAAAGACCAGAAAAGAAATCATCCGGAAGATTGCCAGTAAATCATCGGATGCCGTTCTTACAGCCGTGAATCAGTTGGCAGAGGAAGCTGGTCCTTTGTTTACTCAAGCGTTCAAGAGCATTACCGCAGATAATGGTTCTGAGTTCTCAGAGCTTGCTCTGCTAGAAAAGAATGTAGGTTCAAATATCTACTTTGCACACCCTTACACTTCATGTGAAAGAGGAACCAACGAGGTTCATAATGGACTCATTCGTCGCTTCATCCCGAAGGGTAGGAGCATGAACAATTACTCTCATTCATCTATCGAACGAGTTCAGACCTGGTGTAATTCGTTACCCAGAAAGATCCTGGGATACCAAACTCCTGATGAAGCATTTGCTGCAGAAGTACAGTGTCTGATTGCATCATGAATAAAAAACTATGTTATAGGTACACTAGTTCAACTTGTTATTGCAATTCAGGATTTAAAATAAATAGTACACTATGATTAAGTACATATAATGTTGTGAAAGAAAACTGAGCTAAAATGCACACCATGGTCACAATCAATGTGCTAGCAAATACTAAACCGAGGCGAAACAATCAGGGCTTAGTTCAATATTGCCCTAACCGAAGAACACTTGCACGGACTTTCGCAGACGGCACATGGATTGCCCAATCTATGGAGCAGGTCTGTGCAGCACCGTATGAGTGTACAAAACCGCGTATCGAAATGCTTTCCGAGATAGACGACTTACCACAGGGGAGAAGAGCATGTTCCTAGGCCTGAAACGGTGACTTCGGTCACGAAATCTTTGAGCGGTTGAACCAAAATATTTGCCTTCGAGAGAGTTATCCGAATCCAAGAAATCTTCAAAAAAAGTTGCTGCCGCTTAATCTAGGCTACCGAGGAATTTACACACAAATGTGGAATTGACTTTAGGGTTGTGTTTATACAAGTGATTTATTTAATAGAGACGTGCTGAGTATCATAAGCTAATTGGAGAATGAATATGGGACTATACAAAGAACTTCTAGATAAGACAGAAAAGATTTCTGTAGTTGGACTAGGCTATGTAGGTATGCCGCTTGCAGTTGCATTTGCTAATAAAGTGGATGTAATCGGATTTGATTTGAATAAAAAGAAAATTGATTTATATATGGCTGGGATTGATCCAACAAATGAAGTTGGAAATGAGAAAATTAAGAATTCTAGTGTTGAATTTACGGCGGACGAAAGAAAACTTAAGGAAGCAAAATTCCATATTATCGCTGTGCCTACTCCCATTAATTCAGATAAAACGCCGGATCTTACACCGGTGGAAAAAGCCAGTAAAATTATTGGACGTAATTTGACGAAAGGCTCGATCGTAGTGTATGAATCGACGGTTTATCCTGGTGTAACGGAAGACGTATGTATACCCATATTGGAAGAAGAGTCAGGGCTTAAATGTGGAATAGATTTTAAGATTGGCTATTCACCCGAGCGAATTAATCCTGGAGATAAAGTACATACCCTCGAAACAATAAAAAAGATCGTTTCAGGCATAGATGAAGAAAGTTTAGAAGAAATAGCAAAGGTATATGAATTGGTTATCGAAGCCGGCGTACATAAAGCCAGCTCCATTAAAGTAGCTGAAGCGGCCAAAGTTGTAGAAAATAGTCAAAGAGATATAAACATTGCTTTTATGAATGAACTTGCCATGGTGTTTGATAGAATGGGAATTGACACAAAAGAAGTTGTTGAAGCTATGAATACAAAATGGAATGCATTGGGCTTTACCCCTGGCCTTGTTGGTGGCCATTGTATAGGCGTAGACCCATATTACTTTGTTTATGAGGCTGAAAAACTAGGCTACCACAGTCAAATAATTCTATCTGGTAGAAAAATAAACGATGGTATGGGTAAATTCGTTGCAGATGCAATCATCAAGAAGCTAATTTTGGCAAACAAAGTTGTAAGGCAAGCAAAAGTGGTAATTCTAGGGATAACCTTTAAAGAAAATACACCAGACACGAGAAATTCTAAAGTTATAGATATCGTTGATAGTTTAAGAGAATATGGAATAGAACCAATTATAGTTGATCCAGTAGCGGATGCAGATGAAGCTAAAAATGAATACGGTATCAACATAGTCGATTTGATGGAAATTGATAATGCAGACTGTTTAGTACTAGCGGTAGCCCATGACATCTTTAAAAAAATGAGATTATGTGACCTAGATGCTTTGTATGGGGATATTGAAAACAGCGACAAGGTATTAATCGATGTTAAGAGTACTTTAGATAAAAAAGAGATGGAAGAAAAAGGATATAGCTATTGGCGATTGTAATAAAAGAAAGAGGCAGGCATGAAAATTCTCCATATTAATTCATATTATAATGGTAGTATATTTTATAAGAATTTATATGATCAACAAGAAAAAAATGGACTAGATATAAGTGTTTTTGTTCCTGTTGCGCATCCTTTTGAAAGTAGTGACGATTTCGGAAGGTATACAAGGGTAAGTGCAAATCATTCAAAGCGTGACAGGCTATTCTTTCATTTAAAGCATAATAAAATTTATAAAGATATTACTAAAAAATATGATATTGAAAAATACTCCATAATACATGCACATTCGCTGTTCTCCAATGGGTATATTGCCATGAAACTCAAACAGAATTTTGGTGTACCGTATATCGTTGCCGTTAGAAATACAGACGTTAATGTTTTCTTTAATCGTATGCTTCACTTGAGAAAAATGGGAATAAACATATTAACAGAAGCAGAGAAGATAATTTTTCTGTCTAAACCGTATCGAGATCTGGTTATAGAAAAATATGTACCCAATAATCTAAAACAAGAAATATATAAGAAAGTATCCGTTATACCAAATGGAATAGATGACTTCTGGTTTCAGGAAAGCGGTATAAAAAAAACGGTTGTAGATAAAAATGACTTAAAACTTCTTTATGTTGGCACAATTGATAAAAATAAGAATATCGAAACTACCTTGAAGGCAATAGAGATTTTACAACAAAAGGATTATAAGATTGCATTTACGGTAGTTGGAAAAATAAAAGATGAAAACATTTATAATCTAATAAAGAACATACCATATGTGCATTACATTACCCCTAAACCAAAGGAAAAACTCATAGAAATATATAGAAGTAATGATATATTTGTAATGCCATCCATTACAGAGACATTTGGTTTGGTTTACGCTGAAGCAATGAGTCAAGGATTGCCTGTAATATACAGTAGAGGACAGGGGTTTGATCAACAATTTAGTGAGGGACTGGTAGGGTATCCTGTGAATTGTTATGATGCGGAAGAAATAGCGGAAAAAATAGAGAAAATTATTTATCATTACGAATCCATTAGAAATGCCTGCTTGGAAAAATATACTGAATTCAATTGGGAAAATATTACAAAAAAATATTTGCGATTGTACGACGAGACTATACATAAAAATTCATAAGATTTATATAGGAATTCTTTCATGCTATTGACTTATTACTGGATTTTATAGAGGCCAATCTATTGGAAAATATGGATACATATATTTACTATTTAGATTAATAATAAATATATACCTTACTTCGAGCTACTTAGGTGTTTGGGGATTATTCTTTTCGTTATTCCACTAGGGTTTTCCTTGCAGGGATAGATAACAAGGAAGAGAACAGTAGTTACTAGCAATACGGGTATGCTGATATGATAGCTGTGTTTATTTCGGCAAGCGTTAGACAGATAAAAACACTTCTATACCGATAAGATATAGTAGGAGGCGAGCTATGCATTTTTCCATAATAACTCCAGCTTATAACGCAGAAAAATTTATTGTTCGAGGTATTGAAAGTGTGTTAAATCAAACCTTTGATGACTTTGAACTTATTGTTGTTGATGATGGTTCCAATGACCAGACATTAGAACGTTTAAAAACCATAAACGATGAACGACTTGTGGTCATTTCTCAAAGCAATAAAGGGGTTTCGGTTGCTAGAAACACAGGTATCAGTCATGCACGTGGAGAGTTTATTTGTTTTTTAGATGCGGATGATGAATACCGGCCCAATCATTTGGAACACTTGGCTGGGTTGATAACGAAAAATCCTTCAAGAAATTTTTTTGCAACCAGGTTCTGCGTTAGCTTGCGAACAAATAGTAATGGTATTGTCATGCCCCATACTACAGGGGAGGTTACCTATTATGAGGATGCGGTCAGGTGGACGCTAAAAGATAATAAAAAGATATGGACAGGTTGCGTTTGTATAAGGCGTAAAATGTTTGAGAAATACGGTGTGTTTGAGCCGGGTGTTAAATTGGGCGAAGATATTGATATGTGGAGAAGGGTTTATGCGCATACTGGAGTTGTATACAGCGATATGGTTACCGTTCAGCGTAACCGAGATGGTAGCGAAGCGACAAAAGATTATACACGAAAATACGAGGTTGACCCTTTAAATCGTATGCCGATGTTTTTGAGGGATGATACGATTTCAGACAACATAAAGGAAAGCTTAAAAACGAAATATGAATTTACGAAGCTTCAGGTTGTTCGGTCTTACTTAGTGGATGGTAAAAAGAAAAAAGCTAGGCAAAAAATGGGCGAAGTGGATATCAGTAGAATTCCTAGGAAAAGATTAATGATTACCTATTTTTGCTTTTGTATTCCATCCAGGACAATTCGATGGTATATAAATAGGAAAAATAGAGGAATATATGAATAGGTGTTTTATGTCAGAATTAGAGTTAAGTCTATTTTGAGTGTAAATTCCTTGGATTCGGATACTGTTTGCTAGTAGATACCCATCTCGAAGTACTTATAACCAGGCTAACGTTTTTCATTGTGTTCTATGAACAAAGTTCAGATGAGACGGACGATGGAAGAACATTTGAGAAGCTTCGGATAACACTCTTATGACGGCAGGCCGTCCCCATTCCCTTTCGCAGGAAAGTAGATGGGGACGCTACCTCTTTGGCCGATTTACGTGTATATTAGACAGGTATTCTTAGTTTGCATCATCGTCCCACCTAGTGGGATACCTAGCGGGAGGAAGAAACATGAACGGGCAATCGGCTAAACTACGCTTAGAATGGATTTTGGTTGCGGCACTCACCATCCTGCCGTGTATCAACTACGCGGCGCAATATAGTAATTTGTTTCATTCAACCAGAACATTTGGTCTAAACATTGCAACAGTTTTTATTATGATTGTCGTTTTTCAGCAACGCCGGAATATAGGCGACTTGATTCAGTTGGATCGTATAAATATTCTGTTAGCAGTTTATTTTGGACTCTTGCTGGTATCGCTGTTTTTTACTGAAAATGTGCTTATTGCTATTGTTGGTAAGATATTACGTGACGAAGGCCTCATCGCTATCCTTATGTACCTTCTGCTATTTCTCGTAGCCAGAAATATAGACAAGCCTGATGGGAAAATCTATAAGGCTCTGCTTATCATAGCCACCATCTTTGCCTTTTATGGAATATTCCAATACGTTGGGATAGAGTTTTTTCGAGAAGGAACAATGGCCAGAACCAGAAGCGAATCCATCTTCGAGAATCCAAATTTTTACGGATCCTACCTCGTCTTAATGCTACCCCTTGCCATAGACCTATATCTACGGAAAAAAAGCAGATGGGGGTTAGTGGTGTACGCAATCCTGCTGTTTACCCTGCTTGCGACCATGACCAGGGGAAGCTGGATTGGTGGTTGTTTAGGTTTGGTATTCTATGGCCTACTTTGGATAAAAAAGAGGGGCGGACTTAAAGTAGACCTAAAACGATACCTCTGCATCGTGTTAGTGAGTCTTCTGGTCATGGGTGGTTTCAATGCCCTTTCTGGAGGACGCTTCCAAGAACGCTTCCAATCCATCAATGAGGAAAGCATGAAAGTTCTGGCTCCAGAAGGCGTCGAAACTAAGGATGTACCGGCGAGAGCCTTCATCTGGAAAGGCGTAATACAACTAATTAAAGAAAGACCACTAACTGGTTACGGCATAGAAAATCTAGCACCTGCATTTAGTAAAAAATTTGATGAAGAGATTATGGAGTATTTCGGTGGCCCTGACATCATTGACCGAGCCCACAACGAATATCTCCACATAGCCGTAAGCAGCGGAATACCCTCTCTACTGGTCTACCTGCTTTTCATAGGCCATATTTTGTGGGTGGCTGGACATAGAATCAGGAAAAGGCCCGATTTACTGCCCTTCTTTGCTGCGGTAGTTGGCTATCTCATACAAGCTTCCTTCAACATCAGCGTGGTAACCGTAGCCTATGTATTTTGGATTTTCCTGGGATTTATCAGCTCTTACAAACGAGTATAAGGGGGGCAACCGTTTGCCAATCAGTGGAAAAGTCTTTGCCTGGAAGAAAAAAGTGTGAGAAAATGGACTTATGGATGGGAAATTATCCTAAATACCGGATGAATATAGTGTATATGAGATAAATAGGGGCTAAAATAGGTATATAAGTCGGTTTATATATCAAATATAGGATAGCCGCTATTGACAAAATGACATTAAGTGATAATATCGTAAGAAAGGAGAGATTGTGAAAAATAGCATTAATGTAGGTCGCAAATTGAAAATGTTGCGTTCACTTCACAAAATATCTCTAAAAAAACTGGCGGAAGAAACTGGCATGAGCTACTCCTATTTATGGGGACTCGAAAATGATAAGCACTCCATTTCTGTAACCAACCTGCAACGGTTGTCGGAGTATTTTGATGTAGATCTAATCTACTTCTTGGGTAGCAGCCAAGACTCTAAATCCGTCTATATTGCTAAAGAAGACATAAATGAAGTTATTACGGAAGACAATGTATCGTTCAAATGCATCACTGACAATGTGAAAAGCCGCCTGCAAGTGACTTTAGTAGAACTTCCGAAAGATTCTCCTTCCGAAAGACATATCCATCATCATGATGAAGGAGAAGAATTTATAACAGTAATATCTGGAGAGCTACATGTCATTTTAGGGGACGAGGAATATGAGTTGGGACCGGGGGATTCGGTATTGTTTGAATCCAAGACGGACCACGTAATCTTCACCAAAAGCAAAGCGGCCACTTTCTATCTGGTTGTGACGCCGCCATATGGGTCACATCTTTTGAATGGGATATAACATTGCATATTGGGCATGAGACGATTTTCGTCTCATGCCTTTTTATATGGGCCTAAGATAGGTCAATATTCAAGCGTGGATTTATTTGTTGTTGCACTGTGTTTGTTTTGGAAACGAGAAGCTATTGCATGTCTGTGGGGGACTGTAATCTTCACGGTATTCTACTTGGAAAAGTAATAGTAAAAATTGTTTTTAGGAGGCACATATGAGTGAAAAAATAGCGCTCGCCTACATAAACCAGTTCTATGCTGGTATAGGTGGCGAAGACAAGGCAGATGTGGGATTCATGGAATTCGACGGTGCCAAAGGACCAGGCATTGGCATGCAAGGCATGTGGAAAGACGAAATGTCCATTGCTGCCACAGTGGCTTGCGGTGACAACTTTGTCAACAACGAGGAAAAATTCCCCGAGGTTGCGGCCCAAATTGATACTGTAATTGAACGAGTAAAACCAGACGTATTCATATCCGGTCCGGCATTCAATGCTGGACGCTATGGGGTAGCCTGCGCTAGAGTGGCAGACTACGTTAGAACGAAGCATGGAATTCCTAGTGTAAGCGCCATGTACTACGAAAATCCTGCAGTGGCCATGTATGTAAAAGACAACTACATCGTAGCTACACCAGAAACAGCAGCTGGTATGAGAAAAGTTTTACCGACTTTTGCAGCACTAGCCCTAAAGCTTGCCAAAAAAGAAAAGATAGGACCTGCACGTAAGGAAGGATATCTTCCAACCGGCCATCGCTACAACGAGTACCACGAAAAGACCGGTGCAGAGCGTGTGGTAGACATTCTCCTGAAGAAACTCAATGGTGAAGAATACGTGACGGAAGTACCACAACGCGCTTTCGAGATGATTCCTCCAAGCCCGGCAATTAAGGAATTGAATGAAACCAACATTGGTCTAATTACTTCCGGTGGCTTGGTTCCCAAGGGTAACCCGGACCATCTCAAACAAGCCTTCTCCGTAGACTATGGCTCTTACGATATCACCGGTATGGATAGCTTAGTAAAGGGTGAATTCATCTCCATTCATGGCGGTTTCGATACGACGGTAGTAGACGATGACCCCAACCGAGTTGTGGCCTTGGATGCCATGCGTAGCTTGGAAAAAGAAGGAGTCTTCAACAAATTGCATAACCGATTCCTTTCTACGGCCGGTGTAGGCACCAATGTAGAAAGCGCCAAAGATATTGGCTCCAGGATGGCTAAGGAACTACTCGACAGTGGTGTCCAAGCGGCTATTCTAACTTCCACTTGAGGAACCTGTACTCGTTGCGTGTCAACGATTTCTAAGGAACTAGACAGGAAGAACATACCCAACGTAGTTATTACGGCCTTTACTTCTATCGCGCAGAACGTAGGTGCAAACCGCATTGTATTTGGTGGCGACTTTACACACCCGGTGGGAGATCCTAGTTTACCCATCGAGCGTGAGAAAGCCTACCGCAAGCGGGTAATTGAAAAAGCCCTGTTTGCCCTGGGTGAAGATGTAGTCGGACCGACCATCTTCAACGTAGAAGAAAGTAAGGAGGCCTAGCATGAAATTAACTAGAAGATATTACGATGTAACGGATGCAGCCTTCGGCGAGAAGAACAGTTTTAAAGACGGCAAGCTAGTTATAAACAAGGCTGCTCTACTGAGTGAACTAGAAGCATCCATGAAGAGCATCGAGTCCATCGACTTCGAACTCGTAAAACCTGGAGAAAATACCAGGATTATCCATGTACTCGACGCCATTGCCCCCATGATCAAGGTTGAGGGACAAGGAAAACAGTATTCCGGATTTTTCGGACGTCCGAATACCTGTGGTGATGGCATAACCAATATGTTGCGAGGCTTTGCCGTTATCGAAAGTGCGCCCCTGCCTTGGGACGACAGCAGCGCAAGCTCAGGCCTTTTGTATCCCCGGGATGCCATTATGGATATGCAGGGACCCATTGCCGGATTTTCACCCTTCAGCGAGACTGTCAATCTAGTAATCAAGTATGAGCTCACCGATGGAAAGTCTTCCGCGGAATACGATGCAGATATCCGTTTGTGCGGACTTAAAGTGGCAGAAATTCTAGCCACTTTAACCTTAGGACTGGAACCGGTAGAAGAAGAGCTGTTCAGCATAGATGAAGTCAATGAAGAACTGCCAGGTGTAGTACTGGTATGGCAATGCCAAAACCAGGGCGTTTATTCCAACACCTATCTCTATGGCAAGAGTATAGACAATCTAGTGCCCACGCTCCTGCATCCCAACGAAATGCTAGACGGATGTGTAGTCAGTGGAAACTATGTATGGCCAGCCTTCAAGGTACCGACCTATCTGCACGTTAATCATCCTATTGTTTTGGAGCTATATAGGCAACACGGCAAGACCATCAATTTCAAGGGAGTTATTTTTGCCAGAAGCCACCAGCCGACCAACTGGGACAAGGAACGTTGTGCCAACTTCAATGTTAAGATTGCGCACTACCTAGGTGCCAAAGGTTTGGTTATGGCTTGGGAAGGTGGCGGCAACGCAGCAGTGGATGGTATGCTAACCATTCAGGCTGCAGAAAAATCCGGCATCAAGGCCTCAACAATCACCTTCGAATTTGGTGGTGAAGACGGCACAGAAGGTATTTTATTAGTAGACGACGTGCCAGAAGCAGACGCTGTTATCAGTGGCGGAAGCATTGAGAAGACCTACACACTGCCTAAGGTAGACCGGGTAGTTGGCGGTGACACACTTAGATTAAACAAAGAGTCGGGCGGATTCTTCCCTCCGGCAGAGGATGAGATTACATTTGATACGACGACACAGCTCTATTGCTCAGGTAACCAAGCGGCACATAGCAAACTGTTCGCGGAATCCTACTAGGGGGTAATTATATGGATCCATATCAATATATTAAAAAAGAACCGTACAAGATGTATATCGACGGCCAATGGGTCGCCTCAGAAAGTAAAGAAACCTTTGATATTATTAACCCAGCGGTGAACGAGGTATTTGCAACAGCCTATAAGGGCTCCGAAAAAGATGCCCAAAAGGCCATTCTCGCAGCCAGGAAGGCCTACGATGAAGGACCTTGGGCTGGTATGACCCATCATGAACGTAGCGAACTGCTGTTCAAGGTTAGAGACTTGCTGGCCAAGAGACAAGAAGAGTTTGCCTGCATAGAAACACTAGATTGTGGCAAACTCTATCCCAGCGTACTCTACTATGAAATCCAACAGGCCCTGGATGGATTTGCTTACAGTGCCGGAAACGCCAGACATCTAGAAGGCAAGGTGGTACCGGTAGACGGCGGTGGCAATAACTTCAACTACGTCACTTGGGAACCCTGCGGGGTAGTCGGCGAGATTCTCCCCTGGAATGGTCCCTTGATGATGGGAGCCCAGAAGATTTCAGCCATTTTGGCGGCCGGCAATACGGTCGTAGTGAAGCCGAGCTCATGGGCATCCCTATCCATGTTGGTCATTGCGGAAGTATTCCATGAAGCAGGATTTCCACCGGGCGTATTCAATGTGATTACCGGTTCCGGTCAGGTCGTGGGAGATGCACTGGTTAAGAGCCCACTAGTGGACATGGTTTCCATGACAGGCGGTACAGAGACGGGAGAACAGATTATCCGTAGCTCTGCAGATACCATCAAGAAGATTGCTCTGGAATTGGGTGGCAAAAGCCCGCACATCATCTTCGACGACGTAGACCTTGATGATGCAGCCAAATGGGCTGTGTTCGGATTCACCTTGAACTCAGGCCAGGTCTGCGTATCCGGCACCAGGGTCATCGTGCATGAAAACATCTATGAGGACTTGCTGGCACGCATGAAAACTGTTTGTGAGAACTTTGTACCAGGCAACGGTTTCGACTATGAGAAGGGTGTAAACTTTTCTTCCCTGATTTCCAAGGAACATGCAGAGACGGTCAGAGGATTCATTGAGTCTGGAATTGAAGATAAGGCAAGACTAGTATGTGGCGGAACACACTTTGAAGGCTTAGAAGGCCAAGACAACAATTTTGTACCAGCAACCATCTTTGCCGATGTGACGCCAGACATGAAGATCTTCCAAGAAGAAATTTTTGGACCAGTAGGTTGCGTAACCAAATTCTCCACCGAGGAAGAGGCTGTGAAACTGGCCAATATGACCAAATTCGGACTAGCAGGTGGTGTATTCACCAATAGCATCGCCAGAGCCCATAGGGTTGCTGGAAAAATCAAGGCAGGTCAGGTATACGTAAACAGCTACTTCAGTAAGGGAATGATGGAATCTCCGGGTACCGGTTGGAAACAAAGTGGTGTTGGTGTAGCTGGCATCCATAAGTATATGCATTCAAGAACGGTATTCGTATCCCTGGAAGATCATCCCCAGGCCCCGCTATAGAAAACTTCTTAAAATGTAAAGAATAGAAAGGACCAATTGTTATGGAACGAAACTATGCAGCGTTGGTAATGAGCAAGTTTGTCGTAGGCAGAGGTTCTTTGGATTATCTAGGAAGTTTTAAAAATAAGAGGGTGTCGGTGATTCATGGTGGTCCCAACATTTTGACAGATCTTTTGAGATCAAGGATTGAATCCTTGATCTCAAAAAACAGTGGGACATGCATGTTTACCAAACCGGTACTCAGGGAACCATTTTTTAAGGATATTCTGAGTATTGAAAAAGAAATCCAAGACTACCAACCCGACTTAATCGTAGCCTTGGGTGGTGGAGCCGTCATGGATACGGCCAAGGTTGTCCAGATGTTATATGAAAATCCGGGCATTAGCCAAGAAGAGCTGGTGCGGCCCTACCAAATTCCCGATTTGGGCAAGAAGGCGATACTTCTTGCAATACCTACAACCAGTGGAACAGGCTCAGAAACGACCTCGGCGGCAGTATTCACGGACGATGAAACTAAGGAAAAAAGATTGATGCTAGGCAATGGTCTCATTCCCCAGTATGCAATTTTGGATGCAGATTTTACGGATTCACTTCCTGCCTCCATTGCAGCCTATACTGGTATTGATGCCTTGACCCATGCTTTAGAAGCAGCAGTCTGTACCATCGCAAACCCCATGGTCAAAACCATGGCCATCAGTGCAGCGGTAGATCTTTTCGAGAACCTCACAAATTCAGTATGCAAGGGTATTGCCCCAGAGCTGAAGGCAAAAGCCAGGGAGAAGTGCCACATTGCTGCTAGTATGGCCGGTGTAGCCATTACAAACTCCTGTACGGGATTGGCCCATGGCTTGGACCAGCCGGGCCCATATTTTTCCTTGCCTCACGGTCAAACTTGTGGTGTTCTCTTGCCTTATACGATGGCCTTCACAGGAGTAGATCCTTCGTATGTCACTATTGCTAGACGGTTGGGGCTGCCGGGAAGCAGCGATGAGGAGCTTTGCCTATCTTTGGTAAGCCATATAAGGAATTTAACAACAGATTTGGGAATTCCCAAGAGCTTTAAGGAGATGGAAATATCAGAACAAGAGTATATGGACCAGTTGGAACACTTTGCTAATTTGGCAGCTCCTGCAATGGCCACTAGGCTAGCTCCAAGAATTCCGAATCATCAAGAAACCAAGAAAATCCTAGAAATGGCATATTATGCCTAATCGGCGTATGTTTGTATAATGGATTGAAAAACATAAGAGACAGTGTGTAGGCAAAGGTCTACATGCTGTTTTTTGTTTTTGTTATAGAATAATGAGATTAAATCGAAAGAGCCGGTATTTTCATAAGGCTTGCTCATTCATTACATCAGGTGTTCGTATTTATATAAAGAACTCACCAGGGTAGACGTAGGGACTTAAGCGGGACTCTTCGGTAATTCATTGCTGAGGAGTTCACGAAATTTCAAGAAATATTCCCCCGCGGTCTAGAAACATGGTAAAATTACCCTAGACAGACTACTGTGAAGAAGTAGATGATTCGTAGTATGTTCTATGCGGAGGAAAGAAAGCATGGTTGTTTCAACAGGAAAAAATGAATTTGTAAAGGTTGCCTATTATTATTACAAGGCAGGCATGACACAAAATGAGATTGCCAAAAAGATGTCCATGTCTAGGCAACGTGTGAACCGAATATTAAAAAAATGTCTGGAAACAGGCATTGTAAAGATAATGATTCAGGAGACTGAGGAACAAAACGTAGAATTTGAGGCAGAATTTGAGGCTTTGACTGGTTTAAAAGAGGTATTGATCATCAATACGGAAGCAGATGACGTAAATGATTCCCTTGGACCGGTGGCCGCATCCTATCTTGAGCGCATCATAAGTGATGGAGATATCATCGGCTTTTCCAGAGGGCGTGCCCTCTCTTCCATGGTGAGCAGTCTAGAACCGACCAAAAAGAAGGATCTAACGGTCCTGCAACTGGTTGGCGGACAGATTGAAGATGAATCCAACATCAATTCAGACAACATCGTACGGTATTCTTCGGAAATCTTAAATGCCAAATCCCAGTTTCTTTATGCGCCAATCATTGTGGAAAGCAGGAAGCTTAGAGATTCGATGCTCAATGAGACGGTCTTTGCACAGATGTACAACAGGATGAAGGACTGCACCGTTGCCGTAGTGGGTATCGGTGATATGTCCAAGGAGTCCGAGTTTGTAACCAGGAGCTTTTTGACAAAAGATGAGATTCAAACCCTGCAAAAAGAAAAGGCGGTAGGGGAGATTTGTACGCATTACTTTGATCAGGATGGCAAGATTATCAAGAGCGATATCAACGGCAGGGTCTTTGCGATTGACTGCAATAGCTTTAAGGAAATACCCATTCGGATCGGTGTAAGTGGGGGAAATAAGAAGATTTCTGCCATTGTGGGTGCCATCAGAGGCGGTCTGATCAACGTGCTGGTAATTGACTACGATACAGCACGAGCTGTGTTGGACAGACTAAAACCTTAATACTGAAAACAGAACAATATGAGCTGCTTATGTATAAGCAGCTCTTTTTTTATGCACTGAATCGAATAGGAGGCCTTAACGGACTTTCTTTGTTGAGGGGCTGAAAATCAGTTTTATCTGTTTACAAAATTGGGGAAAGGTGGTATTATTTATCCAATAGTTACATATGTAATTGTAGTGAGCATATGTAACATACACGAAGAAGTACAGAAAAGAAATGGAGATAAATACTATGGCAAACAAAACACATCGTCTCAATCACATCTTTCGGGAAGACAGGAAGACCTTCATAATGGCAATGGACCATGGCAACATGTTCAACGTTCTTCCTGCTATGAAGTATCCTGGCAAAATTGTGAGTGAAGTGGCTCGTGCCGGCGCGGATGCCTTTTTGTCAACCGTTGGGATGGCGGATAAATTCGCCGACGAGTTTCACGGAAAGGGAATCATCTTAAGACTCGATGGTTCTTGCTCCTATCTAGGGTCAAAGAGTAAACCGCTGCAAACTGTCGTGAAGGTTGAAGACGCAGTAAGACTGGGTGCGGATGCCGTCATCAGCATGGGATTCCCGGGCTCCAAATGGGAAGACCAAATCTTGGCAGATCTTTCGAGAAATATTTTGGATGCCAACCAATGGGGTATGCCCGTATTGGCAGAAATGTTGCCTCGTGGTTTTGAAGGTGGAGAGGATTCTAGAACACCAGAAAACATCACCTTCGCTTGTCGCATGGGTGCCGAAATGGGTGCTGACTTCATCAAGACGGAATACACTGGTTCACCGGATACATTCCACGAACTGTGTGAAAGCGTATACGCACCGGTGGTAATTTTGGGTGGTGGCAAGAAGGTATCTGAGAAACAACTTCTCACCGATATCAAGGAAGCCATGAGCGCCGGCGGCGCTGGCGTTGCAATGGGTAGAAATATCTGGGGACATGAAGATCCCGCCAGATATGCAGGTGCAATTGCAAAACTGATTCACGAGGATTGCAGCGTTGAAGTAGCTCTAAAAGAGCTGAACAAAAAGTTCTAGGAGGCGAGGTGATTATGGAAAATTACAAGATTGCTGTTAACACAGGTGTTCACGAAATAAGCATAGAAGAAAGAGAAATCAAGGAGCCAATCGATCATCAGGTACTAGTTAAAGTACACAGTTGTGCAATTTGTACCTTGGAACAAAGGATGTATAGCGGTGTTATCAAACGCTATCCCTTTGCCGGTGGACATGAAGCGGCCGGAACGGTTGTAGCCGTCGGTGACAAGGTCAAGAATTTCAAGATAGGCGACAAGGTAGCCCCAAGGATGCTGACTAGCTGTGGAGAATGCTATTATTGCCGAAACGGTCATGAAAACAAATGCGTTTCCGCCTTTATTGCCAACATCCACGAAGGACTTGGCGGACCGGGCGGATTCTCCGAATACATGATGCTTGAAGCAAAGTCACTCTACAAATTAGCAGATGACTTGGATCTAAAATATGCTGCACTCACGGAGCCCTTGGCCTGTTGCATTCACAGCATTAACAATGCAAATATTCAACTGGGAGAAGACGTTGTGGTTGTTGGTAACGGAATCATGGGTTCCTTCCACATTCAGCTTGCTAAACTCAAGGGTGCACGCGTGATTGCCTGCGAAGTGGATGAAGGTCGGATGGCTATGGCCAAGAGAATTGGTGCAGATATCGTGATTGACTCTTCGAAAGTTGACCCTGTTGACAAGGTAAAAGAACTGACGGAAGGTAGAGGAGCCAATGTCGTATTTTGTACGGCAGCATTTACCGCACTTGCCTCTCAAAGTATCGATATGGCAGGAAACCATGGACGCGTAGTCATGTATTCCTCCTTCCCCAATGGAAGCCCAATCGAACTGGATGTAAACCGCTCACATTCTGCTGAAACCATCATCACTGGTGCGGTGAACTCCAATAAGAGCGAATTTCTGGCAGCCACGAGATTGCTTTCGAACAAGTTGATTGATGTATCTCCCTTTATATCGGAGGTCGTGCCTTTCGAAAGAATAGAGTATGCTTTTGAACGTGCCATCGATCCTAGCACCTATCGTATTTTGGTTGAAATGTAGCACCCAATATGACATACTTAGTTTACCATTGAGCAATTCTAGCTGTATCCCCTTATTCCCCCACAGAATAACCATACAGTTAGATGCTCGTTACGGATATTGCAAACAACACCCTCACATCATGGAACCAACTTTATGTCTCACATAAGAATTGTATTTGACAACTTGTACTGAATTATTTTTAATCCAAGCGCTTGAATAACAAAAAACTAAGGGACGAGGTAAGAACGGTTATGAAAGATACCCAGCAAGGAAAACTTGGTTTAGTTGGCAGTACATCAATACTAATTGGTGGTATGATTGGAAGCGCAATTTTTTCGCTTTCAGGTGTTACCATTCTCAATGCAGGACCAGCAGCAATCTTATCCTGGATCATCGCCGCAATAATTCTATATGCTTATGGTCTTCAAACTACAGAACTTTCTACGATCTACCCACATTCCGGTGGTATTTTCGTCTTCCCGGCGAAATCTCTCGGAAAAACGGAAAAGCAAGGTAAGCTATGGGGCTGGGTATCAGCCTGGGCATACCTGTTCGGTTGTGTGGCTGGTGCTGCTTTCTCGGCTATCTACGTAAGTATATATCTTGGCGTTAGCTTCCCAGCCTTAAATGGATACCAAGTACCCATCGCCATCGTGGCAGTACTCTTCTGCGGATGGTTAAACGTAATTAAAGTTGATTCCATGGGCAAGATTACTACTGGACTCACAGTAGGTTTAGCAGCTACCATGCTGATATTCATCTTCAGTGCCTTTGGCAGTGGTTCATGGGACTCAAGCATGATGACCCCCTTCTTCACGCAAGGCGTGGAAGGCACCTTCGGTTTCATGGGCGCAATTCCAGTCGCTATGGTTGCCTTCGGCTCCATCGTTGCCATATCCTTCATGGTTGGAGAAATCAAAGACCCCAACAAAACAGTTCCGAAAGCAGTTTCTATCGCTATGTTTGTAGTGGTAGTCCTATACGTACTCATTCTTGTAGCAACTTTGGGACTAGTAGATTCTGGATTTTTGCAAGCCAATCCAGGTATGGCCTTTATTCCCTTGTATGCAGCGGCCTTTACAAAATTGTCGCACATTGCATGGCTAGTACCCTTGATTTCTGTTTCTGCAGTTCTGGCACTGCTCACCACCATTTTGGTTGTGATGGGTCTTTCAGCACAAGCTTTGAAAGCATCTGCAGAAAGTGGCATCCTGCCGAAATGGTTTGCTAAGACGAGCGAAAAGTCCAATATGCCAGTTAATGCCCAGATCATTGTAACCCTGGTAGTAGGTATTGTTTCCTCCTTCCCCGACTTCACAAACCTGATTGTGAATCTAGGTGCCTTGTGTAATGCAGTTGTCGTTGCCATTGTTTGCTTGACTGTTATTGCAGCACGTAAGAAGAATCCAAGACGGGAAGGAACCTTCCGAGCACCAGGTGGCGATGCACTTCCGATTATCACTTTCATCGTAATAATTGCAGCCTACATTCCTGGAATCATTTCCGGTGGTGGACAGTTGTGGGCCTGGACCGCAGGCTACTATCTAATCGGTCTGGCCATCTATTTCATCGGCACCAAAAATGATGTGGATGAAGTTAGAAAAATCGGTTAAAGACCTTTTCAGAGATATGTACCCGAGTCTACCCCAGAAGGTAGACTCGGAGAACATCCTACCCTCACGTGAAAAGGAGTGAAATATCGATATGAAGTGTATTGATCAAAATGATTTCAGCCTAAAGAACACTTGTGTAGCTTTTGGCGACTTCGATGGACTCCATCTGGGGCACAAAGCGGTACTAGATAAAATGGCTGAGATATCGGGTCAGGACATGACTTCCGTCATGGTGACCTTTGACTATGATGAAGAATTGCTAAAAGACAAAAAGATCCTATGTACCCAATTGGAAAAACAGAAACTACTACAAGAAAATGGTCCTGATGTGTTATTTTCATACAAGATCAACAGCAAGAATAGGGACCTACAGATTGACGCTTTTATCCAAGACGTTTTAGTAAAACAACTGGGTGCTATGGTGATCGTTGCAGGACGTGAAGACAAACATATTGACACCTTGCGTGCCTGCGCAAAAGAGTATGGCTACACCCTGGTGGAATGCGAAACCGTTTGCCTTGACGGTACTCCAGTAACGACAGAACGCATCTGTAAGGAAATAGAAGAAGGTGCGCTTGCTACGGCAAACAAGCTTCTAGGACACCCCTACTTGCTGATTGGAGAAGTTATGCATGGCAAGGCCCTCGGAAGGACGGTGGGCATGCCTACGGCCAATCTAGGATATAAACCCTACAAACAGCTTCCAGCGCATGGCGTCTATGGAACCATCTCGGATATTGATGATAGAGGTGTACAAGGTCTTACCAATATTGGGAAGAGACCGTCGGTGGACGATTTCAACTATGTTACCATCGAGACCTTCTTGTTGGATTTCTCGGGAGACCTCTATGGCCGGATGATTGGCATAGAAATCCATGTTTTCATCCGAGGCGTTTGCAAATTCAGTTGCATAGAAGAAGTGAAAGCCCAAGTTAACAAGGATATCGAATCCATCAAGAACTATCTTGATGAAGTATGTCCCAACAGTAATAGTAGGGAACGTAAGGTTATGTAACGCTTTGTATGATAGGCAAAAATATAGACATCATGTGAAATCAACCAAACTAAATAAACACGCAGGTATGATATAATTATGTTGTACCTGCGTGTTTATTTATTGTATTGTAAATGTGGGTCACGCGGTAATCTTTGTTAACATAAAACGTCCTACCTAGTGGGATGAAAATACCAGGAGGACGGACATGTACAACTTGCTAATCAAAAGGAGATTAGAATGGATTCTATTTGCGGTACTCACAATCTTACCACCTATCAATTATGTGGCCAGAGAGTATATGGGTTTCTTCTTTGTATCCAAAACCTTAATGCTTGGTTTAGCGACAGTCCTGATTATGCTTGTCGTTTTACGACAACGAAATAGGATTGGAGAACTGATTCAAGCCGATAGCATCAATATTCTATTAGCAGTGTATTTGGGCTTGCTGGTGGTATCCCTCTTCTTTACAGATAACCTTATGACTGCAATAGCCGGTAAGATGTATCGTGAAGAAGGCCTTATCACCATTATGATGTATTTCCTTCTATTCTTAGTAGCTAGAAATATAGATGATCCAGACCAAAAGATCTATACGGGTTTATTGCTGGCAGCCACCCTGTTTGCCTTTTTTGGCATAGTCCAATATCTAGGCATAGATTTCTTTCGAGAAGGAACGATTGCCAGAACCAGAAGCGAATCCATCTTTGATAATCCCAATTTCTATGGTTCCTACCTCGTCTTGATGCTACCCCTTGCCATAGATAAATATATTCGGAAAAGAAGTAGATGGGGCCTTGTTGTTTATGCCATTCTCTTATTTACCCTATTTGCTACCATGACTAGAGGAAGCTGGATTGGTGCTGCCCTGGCATTGATCTTTTACGCACTGCTTTGGATACGCCTGAGTCACAGATTTAAAGTAGACTTAAAACGCTACCTATGGATTGCGCTGGTGAGTATCCTAGTGATTGTGAGTTTCAACGTGGTATCTGGAGGACGCTTCCAGGAACGCTTCCAATCCATAGGTGGGGAAAGCATGAAGGTATTGGCGCCAGAAGGGGTTGAACAAAAAGATGTTCCAGCCAGAGCCTTCATCTGGAAAAACGTAATCCAACTAGTTAAAGAAAGACCTCTTACCGGGTATGGCCTTGAAAATTTGGGACAAGTATTTACTGAAAACGTTGCTGAAGAAACAAGAGAATATGTTGGCTATTCTGTCATTATTGACCGAGCACACAATGAATATCTGCATATTGCCGTAAGCAGTGGCGTGCCCTCGCTACTAGTATACTTGTTGTTTATTGGCCGTATACTATGGGTGGCTGGAAGCAGAATACGAAGAAGACTAGACTTGCTACCTTTTTTTGCAGCCGTAATTGGATATCTCATACAGGCTTCATTTAATATCAGCGTCGTAACAGTGGCCTATGTTTTTTGGATTTTCCTTGGCTTCCTCAGCTCCTACAAACGGGTATACAAGGATAGGATTGCAAGAAGCAACTGGTTTTAGGAGATTGTATCTGACGTAATATATGGAGCTTCTTAAACAGAGAAGAAAACCCTGGTTTGCGAGATCGGTGAGCTCGTGATAAGCTTTTTGTAGAGATAGAAGGGTTGTGAGCCGATGCGGATAAGCAGTGATAAACTATTCAATAGAATCTCTCCTGTATATGGCCTATTCTACGCAAAACAAGGTAGATACTATTCGGGTGCAATGGAGTTACTCCAAAAAGAACTGGACCTGTCTCTTTTTGAAAGGGCACTGGACTTGGGGAGCGGCACCGGGGTACTCGCTTCTGTCTTAGAAGATACGGGGCTTTCAGTGATGGGAGTCGACTCAGCGGCTCGCATGGTTGAACTCGCAAGAAAGAAGGCTGCTAGTGATAGGGTACACTTCATGGAAGGAAACGTCTTGGAGGGGCTGCCCTTTGGGGATAAATTTTTCGATGTATCCTTTGCTTCCTACGTGGCCCATGGGCTAGTAGCAGAAGATAGAAAAAAACTGTATCAAGAAATGTCTCGCATCACCAAGCACTGGGTACTCTTTTTAGACTATAGCCAAGAACGTTCCTTGTTAACCAACATAGTGGAATGGCTTGAAGGTGGAGACTATTTCCATTTTATTCAAAACGCTGGTCGAGAGATGGAAGAATGTGCCCATCAAATGCAGACCTGCTTTACAGAAGTAAGAATAATCCCAGTAGCACCACGAGCCAACTGGTATATGTGCAGGGTTGGTGAATGACGAGTATTTGCTAAGCTTACTGGAAAGAAGACAAGAAAGAGGTAATAGATGGACAACAATGATATATTGATTCGCCTACGATATGCGCTGGAAATTAAAGATAAGGATATGGTTCAGATTCTCCAACTGGGAGACATCACGATGAACCGGGAGGAAGTTGCAAAACTCTTGACCAAGACCCCGGTTAGTGAAGATGACAAGGTAATGGCCTACGATACGGAGGAACACCTCCATTGCACCAACTTTATACTGGAATCCTTCCTCAATGGGATGATCGTCTGGAAACGAGGCAAACAGGAAGTAAAACCTGGGCAAAAACCTAGACCCCTCCATACCTTGAAAGAAGGAGAAAGTGCGACCAATGTAATGCTAAAGAAAGTTAAAATTGCCTTAAGCCTATCGAGTGAAGATATGTTGGATATCTTTACGAAAGCGGGCATAAAAGTGAGCAAGGCAGAACTGGGTGCTTTTTTTAGAAATCCTGAACATAAGCACTACCGGGTATGTCTCGACAAGTATGCTAGAAACTTTCTAAAGGGATTAGCCCTAGTCTACCGGGAAAAATAGGAGAAAGACTGAGCAAGTAAAGGCATGGAAGGCAAGAAAATACGTTGAAAGGTAACCGAAGAGTATGGGATTGAATCAAACAGCAATTCTAGTGGAATTCAACGGTCTTCCAGGTTGCGGGAAAACGACAATTGCAAATGAACTGCTAGAAGAACTTCGGAGCTTGGGATACGCTGTTGCAACGCATAAAGAGTTGTTGCATCATCGAGTAAAAGTAAAAAAGCTAGACTTATTCAAAAGTTTACTAGATGCAAGGAATCGAAAGTTTTTCAATGCCAGCCTGCTTCTGTGCTTTTCAACCAGGCCATTTAAGCTTGGCCGTATTCAATATGCGAGAAATGCGTATGTGTATTACTATACGGTACACATTTGCAGAAAAGAAAGAAAAGAATATGACTTCATTATTTGTGACCAGGGATTGCTGCAGGTGATTTTGTCCATTATACACATGGACAAAATCAACAAGCCTAAAACTGTACAAAAGATGTTAGAGGACGCTTTCGCTGGTTTAGGCACAGTCATATTGGTCAATTGCAAGGTGAAGATTGATACCGCGAAAGAAAGAATCCGCTTGCGTAAATTGAAATGCGGTAGACTAGATTATATTACAGAAGACGAGAAACTGGTATCTGCCCTGACAAGACAAGAGTGCTGCCTAGAAACCATACGCAATATGGCTAGTAATCTAGTTGAGGGGAATGTGCTGGAACTAGATATGCATCATGTGGTAGATAAGAATCTGCAAACAATACTGAAAAGACTTCAAGTATAGCCCGCAACAGGTCTAGGGCTTGATATAGTGGTAACGGTATGAAAGAAGGGACTGAACGCTAGAAAGCAGCGCTCTGACCCTTCTTTCATTATGGGAGCGAGGACCTTAGGCGTTTACAAAAGGAAGCAAGATGGATATACTTAAGGGTAATTATTATTTTCTGCAAGTAGAGAATCGAATAGATTATTGAAAACCATAACCAATAAGCCCTTGGAAGAATAATGGGGTATTTTCCTGAGGGATCTTGCAGTACCAGGTTGGCAAATGGGGTGTAAGCGTGGTATTGATGGGGGTACTAGCATAGTAGGTAGTATGCAAGGGGGCACAACTATGGGAAGAAAAAAACAGATAGAGCGGTTGGTACAGGAGTACTCTATGGCCTTGGACCCAGAAGGGTATGGCATGAGGGCAGGTCTGACCACCGAAGAAGTAGCCAAGGCTGTGGGGGCCTTGCGCAATAACGCAAGCAGAGATCTGAATGCCTTATGCAAGGAAGGCGTACTTCTAAAACAAAAAGGCAAACCGGTGCGATTTTTACACCGGGAAACGATGCTCATGAAATTGGGAACAGATAAGATTAGCGCCCTAAGAGCAAGAACGATTGAAAATACCAAAGAACGAGAGTGGTATGTCCATGCCAAGTCTCTAGACAGTGTCTTAGGGTCTAAAAACAGCCTTAAGAAACAGGTCGAGATGGCCAAAGCAGCCGTCATGTATCCACCACAAGGATTAAATACCATCTTGATTGGACCGACAGGGGTTGGTAAAACCGTCTTTGCGGAAAAGATGTATGACTTTGCTCTTGAAACCGGCATCATTGATCCCGAAGGAGAATTCGTTGCCTTCAACTGTGCCGACTATGCAAGCAACCAACAGTTGCTGTTAAGTCAGCTCTTTGGATATGTAAAAGGTGCCTTTACGGGTGCAGACCATGACAAGCCCGGTGTGATTGACCGAGCCGATGGCGGAGTACTGCTATTGGATGAAGTACACCGTTTGCCTCATGAAGGCCAAGAAATGCTCTTTTACCTCCTAGACAAGGGGGTCTACAGGAGACTAGGCGAAAGCAATATGAACCGCAAGGCCAAGGTATTCATGATTGCCGCAACCACGGAAAAACCGGAAGACTATCTGCTTCAGACCTTTTTACGCAGACTGCCGGTGGAAATTAGTATTCCGCCTATTTCCCAACGAACCATGGGCGAGAGGCTGGACATCGTGAGAGGATTCTTTCAAGATGAATCCAGAAAGACCGGACTGCCGATTCAGATTAGCAAAGAGGTGTTACAGGCTTTTCTAGCCTATCCCTGTCCGGGCAACATCGGTCAGCTAAAAGGCGACATCCAACTTTGCTGCGCCAAGGGCTATTTAGACCATCGCCGGCGCCGAACCAAGAACATCCAGATCCTCATGGAGGATCTGCCAGACAACATGATAGCCAGTCTGGTAAGCCAAGACCGAGGTGAACTTGAAAAGGCGAAAGGCATCTTTGATACGACCTTGCTGGTCGAACCAAGCCAAGAAATAAGCCACCTGCTTTCAAAATATGAGCAATCACTGGCCAAGGTATACGGACGCTTGGACCAATACTTTAAGAACCGCCAATTTAGTAGTGGCATAAGTGATACGGATGAGGATGCAGCAGAAAAAATCAGGGAAGTATTTTTGGACTTCTTTAGCCAGTTGAACTATGAAGGCTACAGCGAAAGTGATTTGCAAAATATTTTTGCAACAGACCTGTTGCAGGCAGTAGAACTTAGTTTGGGTCTTGCCAAGGAAAAATTTGACCTTACCAATGCTTCTGAAATCCTATTTGTACTGGGTGTACATTTGAGCTTTCTTCGACACGCCAACCTTCGGGATGAAAAACTGTATCCTTATTTGGAATCCATTATTTTCAGCGTGGAAGAATTGGAAAAAGCCAGATTCATTATCTCTGTTTTAAACCAAAACTTACCAGAGCATGTGGAAGAAGAAAACATCAAGCTTCTTGCCATGATGCTTAAGTATGTCCACAAGGAAAAAGGCACTGAAGATAAATCTTCGGTGGGACTCGTGCTTTTGGCGCAAGGAGAGCATGTAGCAGATGAGACCCTAGACCAGGCGGCCAAGCATATCGGGGTTCACATGGGCGTGGCTTTTTGTGCTAGTGAATACGCCAATGAAAAGGAACTGCTGCTAGAACTAGAAAATGCCGTAAGAAAGGCCAACCAGGGCCGAGGCGTCTTGCTTTTGGTAGACCAGGCGGAATTTGTAATCTTTGCTCAAATCATGACGGCACGAACGGGAATCTTGGTCAAAGCGGTAACCGGCATGGGAACGGGCATGGTGGTAGAAGCCATGCGTAGACTACTAATGATTCACCAAACACTAGACCAAACGGTGAAAGAACTAGAAACCATGAGCTGGCCCTTGAATGAAGACATCGTCTATGGAGTATCCGGAAAAGAAAGAGTACTCTTAATCGAAGCGGCGGGAGGCTTGCGGGAAGGCAGAAAACTTTGCCGTTGGTTTAATACACTCGATATCTTGAGAGCTTCAGACGTAAAAGCGGTAGCGGTCCGGCGGATTGATACCAGCATGGATCTAGGCTTTTCGCCAGAACTGATTCTAGGGGTGGTTAGCAGCCGGGAACTAAAATTAAAGGTACCCATCATTTCCTTTGAAGATATCGTCTATGGCAGCGGACTGAGTAAGCTGCAACGCCTATTAGATGGAGAAGAAGCCGGTACCGAGATGGTTGGAAGTCTCTTGTTCCGCGATGAGGTGGCGTTGGTAACCCTGCGACGTTTCCTCAGTTTTGCTGATCCCAGCAAGGTGTTTGAATTGCTGAAGTATATTGCAGATACCGTAACCAGGGCGTTTGGAATTCAACTAAGCGAGGGAACATACCTGCGTTTCATCATCCACTGCGGGTGTATGATTGAACGACTCTTTAAGGGGAACGAGCTACCCTGTAACGAAGTCGATGAGATTATCGGAAGAAACCAGAAGTTGTATGAAGAGCTGAAACGAGCCATGGTGACCGTGGAAGACAACTACGGCCTGGAAGTACCCGACAATGAGCTGGCCTATATTTTGGAATTGTTGGAAACTGATATAGTTGCAGGCTAATAAATGCTGATTTTCGTAAAGAAAAAAAGTAAAGACAAAATGTGTTGTAATGTGTGTTTTGGGTATGCTGAAACACCTAAAATTGAAACTAGTTGACTTGGGGTCGCGGATTATTTTAATCCGTGACCTTTATTTATTCCTAAAACCTTGTTTTCAGATATGCAATATGAGATACTTATTGTGATACAGATGGTGTTGGCACGCTTCTTGCATTATATATGGTTACGACGATAAATATAGTCTATAGAGTGAATGTATAAAATCAATTGTTATACAAGATGAGATTGAGTACTTTGACATCTAGATTCTTTCCTATCATTTTGCACTTTTGATTTTCGCAAGGCTTCCTTGATACACAAAAGCCTTGTGACCTATATTGGTTTGAATGATATTTGAGCAATACATTGACTATGGTGATAATGATAAGAAAGAGGTGATATCTTTGTATTTAGGAATTGATATAGGAACGAGTAGTGTAAAAGCAATTCTTACGGATGGGACGAAGAGATTTAAAGATAAGGAAGCATATTCTTTCATTGGCAATGATTGCCAACATCCGGTAGCAGCAGTAGAAACTGCGATTAAGAATTTAATAAAACGAATTATTAAAAATACGGATAGCGAAATCAAAGGGATCGGCATTTGCGGTCATGGACCTAGCGTTGTCTTTATAGATAAAGACGGTAAGCCTTTGACCGATATTGTTACTTGGCAGGATAAAAGAGCAGATGAAGAGGCGCTTTTTTTACGTCAAAAATTTCCTGGATTCATTAAGGATGCTACCTCGTATGAAGCCAAGGTTCTTTGGTTCTTTAAAAATCATCCCTCCTTGTTTGCTGCAGGGAACACGGTGCTTTACCCCAAAGACTACCTAGTCTATCTCTTATGTAATCGTAGAGTGATTGACCGCTCGGCTGCCTCCACGATTCCATTCTTTAATAGAAAAGAAAACAGTTGGGAATTCGATCGGATGGGGCTACCGAACCAGGTATTTCCGGACGTTGTGGAATCCACAGAAGTCGTAAGCCATACGGCAACGAAGTTCAGCAAAGACTGCGAATTAGCAGATGGCATCCCCGTCTATGGTGGTGGCATTGATGCTTTTTGTGAAATCGTTGGAGCTGGGGGAATTAACCCTGGAGACGTTGTTGAAGGCACGGGAACATCCACCTGCATTTCTTTTATGGTGGAAGAAGATGACCATGAAAGTCTACATGTCATGAAGGGCTTGTCTTTAATGATGAGAAGCGTATCCTATAGTGGAGGGTCCGTTAAATGGTGGAGAACAATCTGTGCAGAGAATAATTTATGCGAAGAATTAGTTGCTGGAGGGAAGATCACCCCTAGTGGCGTTATCTTTTTGCCATATCTGATGGGCGAAAGAAGTCCTATTTGGGATGAAAAAGCTTCGGGCGTATTCTTCGGCATGACGGATGAAACCGACCGCAGAGATATGTGGGTATCGGTTCTAGAGGGAGTCGCTTTTTCCTTAAGGCAGAATCTAGAAACCTTGAAAGACCGGCCGGTGGGCAATGAGATTCGCGCTGTCGGTGGTGGTGCCAACAACCTTGCTTGGCTACAAATTAAAGCGAATATTACAGGGAAAACATATTTGAAAATGAAGGAGCTAGACGCCGGCGCCCTAGGTGCAGCCTTATTATGTGCTATGGCGGATTGGGAGGGAGACCGAGACGAACTCGTTTCACAATGGATTGGTATTGACAAGGTAGTGAAACCGGATCTTTCTCTTCAGTCTCAGTACGACGGGCTATATGGAGTATACAAGAATTTATATCCAGTATTAAAAGAATCATTTCATACGCTAAAGAACATTCAAAAAGCATAAGGTTCGGAATGTGACAAATTATTACCAGAGCGACGCACGGAAAAAATGAACGGGAATATTTTAGCATGTTGGCAAAATACCCACCATGCTTTGATAGAGTTGTTTGCTTTTGCTTAATGGTTTAAGGAGGATGAGTATGAAGAATACCGCAAAGAAAGTACTTGCTATGCTGCTAGTTGTTATGCTTGCATTTTCAGTAGTAGGTTGTAACACTGCTGAAGAGCCTGCAGAAGAACCTGCCGAAGAGCCTGCTGAAGAGCCGATGGAAATGATCGGTGAAGGTCGCACCTTGGTTGTTGGCGTATGGGGCGGTCCTCAAGAGGATTTGATCAGAAACAATATCATTGGTCAATTTGAGGAAGAAACTGGCGCAACTGTAGAATTGGTACTCGGTGGAAGTAGTGACCGTTTTGCCAGACTCTACGCTGAAAAAGACAATCCAACTATGGATATTATGTATCTTGGTTTGGATCAAACCGTTCAGGCTGCAGCGGATGGCGTCATTACCGAGCCGAATCCAGAAACAGTTACTGAATATGCTAACTTGTATGAACAAGCAAAATCTCCGGGTGCTTACGGTGTTGCGTTCATGTCTATCGGTATCATGTACAACACTGAGATGGTAGAAACTGCTCCTACTGCATGGGCTGACCTATGGAAGCCTGAGTATGCAGGTAAAGTAGCTCCCTTTGTTTTCCCAGGTACCCAAGGTACTGCATTCTTAGCTATGGCAGCAAGAATCAATGGCGGAGACGAAGCAAACATGGATCCAGGTTTCGAAGCTTTGAAAGCCTTAAAACCTTTCCCAATGATCTTATCTGGTGTTGATGAAACCAACCTTGCTTTCCAAGAAGGCGACATTTGGTTTGCACCACAAATTCATGGCTATGTTTACCAGTACCAAGACGAAGGTGGCAAAGTTGACTTTGTACTTCCAGAAGAAGGCGCTCCTTTGGCAGTAAACTCAGCAGTTATTCCTGTTAATTCAGAAAATGCTGATTTAGCAGAAATCTTTATCAATATCCACTTGGGACAAGCTACTCAAGAAGCGTATGCTAAAGAATTGTACTATGCTCCAACAAACAAAACAGTAGTTCTTGATGACGCGCTTGCAGCTAAAATGCCGTACGGCGAAGAAGAAGTAGGGCAGTTACTAATGCTTGACAGTAAAGCTATTAGTGAACAAGCTACAGACTTGGCTGATCGCTGGAATAGAGAAATCATTGAATAAGTTTGATTCAGTGAAATACTATATCGGAGGAAAGCGCAAGCTTTCCTCCAATATCTTTCTAGGAGGATGTGCTATTGCTGTCAAAATTTTTTCACAATAAAAAGAATCTTATACCCGCATTTCTAATGTCTCCGGGAATGATTATTCTAACGATTGGATTTTTCATTCCGCTGATTATGTTGTTTGTTGTCAGCTTCTACCAAGGCGTGTCTGGTAGTGGAATTATGCTGAAAGAGGCTACCCTCGACAACTACATCAACTTTATGGACCCGTATTATGCCACGATTATTTTCAGAACTTTTAAAATCGCTCTATTCACAAGTATTGCATCATTAATACTGGGCTATCCGGTCGCAATGATGATCTCCAAAAGTACTGAAAAAATGAAAACCATACTGCTGGCTGTTGTGCTAACCCCACTTTTAACGAATGTGGTTGCCAGAACACTCGGACTGATGATTATTTTAGGAAAACACGGTCCCATCAATCAGCTGTTGGGACTATTCAATATAGCACCTGTCAAATTTATCCCTGGTGAGCTGGGTATTGTGGTCGGCCTGACCCAAGTATTTATGCCCTACATGATTCTTTCAATCAGTGGTATTTTGGGCAATATTGATTTTTCATTAGAAGAAGCTGCAAGAGATTTGGGTTGCTCCAGGATGGGCGCTTTTTGGAAGGTAATCTTCCCTCTAAGTATGCCTGGTATTGTGGCTGGTAGTCTATTCGTTTTCTTGTTAAGTTTTAGTTCTTTCGTTACACCACGTTTGCTGGGTGGCGGCAAGGTAATGGTTATCACCATGCTTATTTACCAGCAGGCAATGCAACTGATTAACTGGCCGTTTGCGGCTGCTGCTTCATTTGTATTGCTATTCTTTAGCACTATCATGATTACGCTCTACTCAAAAGCAACAGCGAGCACGAACGTAGTTGGCGTTGCTAAAAATATTGATAGTAAAAGTAGAACACACAAATTAAGAGCATTTAAAAGGAAAATAGGAGATGGAGTATACAATCGGAAAGCTAGTATTGCACGAAGCATTTCGAGTCATACACAAAAAATCGAATTCGCAGAATCATTTAAAACAATTGTACAATCTATTGGAAAAGTCCTTCTTAAGAGTTGGAAGGTTATCATAGTATTATTTATTGTTTTGCCTTTGCCTTTGGTTATTCTAAGCTCTTTTTCTGCAACAAGTATCATTACTTTTCCACCAACAGGCTTTTCGCTCCAATGGTATAAAGGACTTGTTGAAAGAACAGAATACGTAAAATCTTTCTTCCTAAGCTTGAGACTGGCCTTGCTTTCAGTGGTAATATCCTTAAGCGTAGGAACCTTAGCATCGCTCGCCTTGGCGCGTTACGATTTTAAGGGAAAAGAATTTATTCGTTCCGTCTTTCTTTCACCCTTGTCACTGCCGGCTGTTATTGTTGGTATTGCCTTGTTGCGTTTTCTTGCTTACATCCAATGGGTGGCTACCTTCCAAGGACTTATGCTTGCGCATTTGGTTCTAACGACGGCCTATGTTGTAAGAACAGTTTCTGCAAGTCTGATTGGTTTTGATTTATCGATAGAAGAAGCCGCTAGAGATTTAGGGGCCAGCGCTTTTTACACCTTACGAAAGATTACATTGCCCATCATTAAACCGGGACTGATTGTAGCAGGGATTTTCGCATTTATTGTTTCTTTTGATGAGACGACGGTAAGCATATTTATTACTGGAGGTAGAACGATTACTCTGCCTGTACGCATCTTTTCCCAGTTGGAATATGGCCTAGACCCAACGGTCACAGCTGTTTCCAGTTTGCTTATATTGATGTCTGTCACTGCACTACTTCTCATCGGCAAAGTATTTGGATTGGAAAAATTCAGTATTAAATAGGAAAAGATAAGTTAGGGGGATAATAAATGTCAAAGGTAGATATCAAGAATATAACAAAATACTATGGTGATGTATTGGCAGTAGACAATGTCTCCATAGAAATTGAAAAAGGTGAATTAATTGGTCTTCTAGGACCGAGTGGCTGTGGTAAAACGACCCTGCTGCGCGTCATGTCGGGTTTCTTGAAACCCAATGGCGGTTCAATCTTCATGGGTGGGAACGATGTTACGGAACTGCCGCCTGAAAAAAGACCTACTTCTTTGGTATTCCAAAACTATGCCTTGTTTCCGCATTTAACCGTTTTTGAAAACATTGCATTTGGACTAAAGGTTAAAAAAGTTCCGATGGAGCAAATCCGTAAGGATGTCAAAGAAATTCTAAAGGTGATCGACCTTGAAGGAATTGAAGACCGCTCCGTTAGCCAACTTTCCGGTGGACAGCAACAAAGAATTGCCCTAGCCCGTGGCTTGGTGATGAAACCGGAAGTGCTCCTCTTGGATGAACCCTTGTGCAACTTGGACGCTAAACTTAGGGTTGAGACCAGGGACCATATTAAGAGAATTCAACAAAGCTTGGGCATTACATCTGTTTTTGTTACACACGACCAAGAGGAAGCGTTGAGTATTTGCGACCGCATCGTCATCATGAAAGACGGCAAGGTACTTCAAATTGGTACTCCAGAAGAAATTTATGGAAAACCGACTTCGAAATTTGCAGCAGACTTCATTGGTAAATCCAACCTATTGAATGGTAAAATAGATCAAGACGAGAAAGATTTGAATGCTTTTGTTCTCGAATCGGGACAAAAAGTTCTTGTTGAGAATAAGGATGCCTATTCTGGTAATGGAAATGTACTGATTAGACCAGAAAACATCTCAATATCAAACGAAGCGAAAACGGATGCTTCCGTTAACTGTCTTGAAGGCGAGGTTGACTACATTACCTATTTGGGCGAAGTAACCTACTACCGTGTTGCCATTTCCAAAGGGGTGCAAATCTTAACCTCGATATATGGCAAATGTGAACGATCTTGGAAGGTTGGCAGCAAGGTATTCATATCTTGGAACCCATCAGATGCCTTATTGATTAAAGAGTAGAAAAATGCAAACGAGATGCAGGTTTGCTTGACAAGTTGGAACTGATATAACTTTAGAGTAAGATGACATAAAGAAAAAGTCAGTTATTGGACTGCAAACTTGTGTATCAAAATGTGTGTAAATACTATCGCGAGATTACAAATGTATAGGACAAATGACCAAAATGACGCGACAAAATCCTTGTTGCGTCATTTATTTAACGATTCAATCTGCCAAAAGTTGTTGGTTGGATACATAAGATGATACGAAAAATTGGCACGAAACTTGCATATATATACTAGTGGAAGTTAATTTTTTTAAAAATCTAGGAAAGGAGGATGAATAGGACATATGATTGGTTTTCTAGTTGTTACTCATGGCAGATTCGGAAGCGCGCTCATCGAATCAGCAGAACTCATTCTAGGTAAGCAAGAAGCATATAAGAGCATAGGGATCGCCCTCGGAGATTCAGTGGACGAATTGAGAGAACAAATTGTTCTTTCGGCCAAAGAACTGGAACAGGGTCAAGGCGTCGTAGTATTCACTGATGTATTGGGCGGATCCACTAGTACTTCAGCAGCCATGGCTCTTCGTGACCAGGACTGTGCCTGTATTACCGGGGTGAACTTGCCGATGCTCTTGGAAGCATTCATGGGGCAAGACACAGATACTAAAGATGAATTAGTAGCGAAATGTGTCGAAGCTGGCAAAGAAGGCATATTGGATCTAAAGAAGCATTTGAACGAAGCTTGATTGGAGGAAAAAATGAATATTCAGTTATTTCGTATTGACGACCGGCTTATCCACGGGCAGGTCATGACCGCTTGGTCCAAAGTGACCAAGGCGGAACGCATTTTCATCGTGGACGACCTAGTGGTCAAAGACGAGTTTATGTGTAAAATCATGAAAATGGCTGCTCCCAAAGGTATGGATGTGGAGATTTACAACATTGAGGACGGTGCCAAAGCTATTCTAGACATCGCGGACGAGAAACCAAGTATCGTTCTGATGAAGGTTCCTCAAACAGCAAAAGAGCTGCTTGAGCGAGGCGTAGTCATGGAAGAACTGAACGTGGGCGGCATGGGAGCAGGTCCAGGTAGGAAGAAATTGTACAAGAACATCTCCGCTTCTGAAGAGGAGAAAGAGACTCTACGGTCTTTGTCCGAGAAGGGTGTAAAGATCGAATTTAGAATCGTACCTGATGATAAGGGAATTCCCTTATCTAAAGTGATTAAATAATTTAGGAGGCAGAATATGGAAATATGGCAAGCAGTATGTATCGCACTGTTGTACTACATCTCAGACAGCCCCTGGCCTGTCGGCGTAGGTTATTACGTTATACAAAGACCTTTGGTCGCAGGTTTTCTTACTGGTCTAGTTCTAGGCATGCCGGTTGAAGGAACAATCATCGGCGCAACCATGAACTTGATCTACCTTGGCCACATCACAGCTGGTGGAACCATGCCTGGCGATATGGCTTTGGCTGGCTACCTTGGCACTGGACTTGCTCTTGCAGCAGGACTTGACGTGAATGCAGCCTTGGCATTGGCTGTTCCCCTAGGCCTTTTGGGCACCATCGTTTGGTTTACCAGAATGAGTGTTGACTCAATCTTCGTTCACTGGGCAGACAAATACGCTGAAGAAGGCGACATTGCAAAAGTAGGCTTAATGAACTGGGTTCCAGGTCAAACGCTATTATTAGTTATTAAGGTTCCTGCAGTTATTATCGCAGCTGTATACGGACCAGACCTAGTTTCTGCAGCAATCGCTTTTGTAGGTGACAACGTTCTTCACGCATTAATCGTTGCCGGTGGTATGTTGCCAGCACTAGGTATTGCGCTTAACTTACGTAGTATCTTGAAAAAAGCAACTATTCCTTACTTCATCGTTGGTTTCGCTTTGGTAGCTTACTTAGGTCTAGATATCATTGGCGTTGCTTTGTTTGGTGTTGTTATGGCAGCAGTTAGCATGCAGTTCATGAAAAAGAATGAAGGAGGAGAAGGCCTTGTCTAAACCAGAAAAACAACTAACGAAAAAAGATCTACGCAAAGCATTTTGGACTTGGCAGTTCTTTTCACATGCCAACTACAACTATGAGCGTCTGCAAGCGGGTGCTTTTGCCCACGCTATGGGACCAATCATTAAAAAGCTTTATGACACAAAAGAAGATACTGTTGCAGCTTTGAAACGTCACTTGGTATTCTTTAACACTGCACCAAACTGGGGCGCAGTAATCCATGGTATCGTAATTGCTATGGAAGAAAAAAGAGCCAATGGCGCTGAAATTAGCGACGAAGCAATCAACTCTGTTAAGACTGGTCTTATGGGTCCCTTGGCTGGACTTGGTGACACCCTGACACAAGGTACGATTATTCCCTTGCTGTTGGCCATCGGTATCAGTTTTGGTGTTGAAGGTAGTGTATTCGGACCGTTGTTCTTCCTGATCGTCTGCCCAGCAGTTCTAGTATCTATTGCATACACCATGTGGATGCGCGGTTACTACTCTGGTAAAGACGCTGTAGAAAGCATGCTGAGCAGTGGACGTTTGAACGAGATTATCTCAGCCGCTGGTATACTTGGTTGTGCCGTAATCGGTGCCTTGATTGGTCAGTTCGTAACCTTCAGTACTGTATTCGTAGTGAATGTGGGACAAACTGCAATTAACTTGCAAGCTGATGTATTTGACCCCATTATGCCTAAACTGTTACCTCTATTGTTAACAGTAGGCCTTTACAAACTACTGGATCGCGGTAAAAGCCCAACCTTCCTTATGGTTGCTATTATCGTAGTTTCCTTTATCGGTACCTTCTTGGGTATCCTGTAGTTGTACTGATTCGAACCCGGTTCTGCCGGGTTCGAATCACCCTTTTAACGTTAGCATAAAATGAATCATTCTATGGGAGTAGAAACCAGATAGTAACAAGATAAAATGGTACAGATGTGACAAGGACAAAACAAGGCTTTACTTGTTGCAAAAGATACACCAAGACGTGTGGCAGCTTCATATAATGGAAGCATACACTTTTTGGCTCGTTCAAAATTATGCCGTTGCTGTTCTAAACGAAGGAATGGTATATCACTGGATGTGGTTGCAAAATGGCAAAAGCAGGCTCTGCCTGTGACATTCATACTGTATAAAAGATTAGTGCAAGATTGCCAAGTTCAAGCTAGCACCATGTAATATGCACAAGCAGTCTCTTGGACCGAGCAAAGGGTACTTGATTGGTCATTTTGTGAAATAAATGACAAAGGCCAAATTTTTGCCATCTGATCTTAGAATTACTTTGAGTGAAAAGAGTTTTAAAGCTCACTTATTTAGGCATATTTGTGCTTGAACTGAAGGTAGGGAGAAAACGATGAAAATTCAATTCGTAAATAAGATGACATGGGAGCAAATTGATAAGGTTAATAAAGAGAAAGCAATTTGCATTCTACCCATCGGCTCACTAGAGCAACACGGGAAACATTTGCCAGTGGGAACCGATAATATAATTTTAGAAAAGTCACTTGAAAATCTTGGACCGATTGCCTCTCATCCAGACCGAGAAGTGCTGATTTATCCATATGTTGAGTATGGCAGCAGCGTTGAACATATGCGCTTTCCCGGAACTGTTTCTTTGAAACTGAAGACCTTGATGTCGATCGTAGAAGATATTGTAGAAGTAATCGTTAAAACTGGATTCAAGAATATTATGCTGATGAATTCTCATGGTGGTAATGCCTCTCTTTTACAGGCGATGACACAAGAATTTAGATACCAATATGATATTAATATGTTCGATGCCCATTATTGGGGTTCCGACTTTTTCAAATTTGCGGACGAATATATTGATGCCAGCTTCAAAGATGAGTGCCATGCTGGCGAAGTTGAAACATCTCTGCTTATGCATTGGACACCCGAACTGGTTCATATGGAAAATGCTACTACGGAAGAGTTAAGTGAAACAGCAAAGTTCTTCCACTACAATCACGGATGGTTGTCCAGCGATGTTTCAAAATCGGGCATCATTGGCAATGCAACAAAATCCACACCGGAAAAAGGCAAAGTGATTGCTGAAAAAATGGAAGAGAAGCTGGCTGGTATATTAGAAGAGATTGCAGAAGTTTTGGATAAACAAGATAGTGCAGCTAAACAAAGTAGATAACATCGCTAGACTGGAAAGGAAGAGTATTCAATCCCAGTTTAACGGGTTAATTATCCCACATAGCCTATATGGATAATAAATTGCTTGGGTGAAATGCTATGTTTTCGCCTGATACAAACACAAGGAGAATAAATTATGAAAACTAGAATGAACAGAATTTTCAGAGAAGATGGTAGAACTTTCATCTTAGCTATGGACCATGGTACTGGCTTGGAAGTACTTCCTGCATTGAACAACACTGGCGCCATCATCAAAGAAGCTAGAGAAAACGGCGTTGACGCTTTGATTTGTACTTATGGTATCCAAAAAAACTATTCCAAAGAAATCGGCAAAGTAGCAACCATCGTACGTGTTGATGGCGGCCCAACCAACTTGGGACCTGAAGGCGTTTACACGAGAGACTTGTTGGAAGTAAAAGAAGCTCTTCGCTTGGGTGCTGACGGCGTTGTATGCATGGGCTTCCCTGGCTCACCGGATGAAGTAAATTCTATGAAACAACTGGAAAGCTTTATTGCCCAAGGTGAAGAATGGAATGTTCCTGTAGTAGCTGAAATGTTGCCTATGGGTTGGAATGGTAGCGAATGGTCACCAGAACGTCTTACTTTCGTATCTCGCGTAGGTGCTGAATACGGCGCTGACATTGTTAAGACTCAATACACTGGCGACAAAGAAAGCTTTAAAAAATTAGTAGACGGTTGTTATGTACCAGTCGTTATTTTAGGCGGCCCAGGAGGCGGAGCTGAGCGTGAGCTATTGACTGCCATTCGTGACAGCTTAGATGCAGGTGGTTCTGGTGTAGCAATCGGAAGATCTATCTGGAAACATGAAAATCCAGGCGCATACTGCAGAGCAATCGCTAAAGTAGTACACGAAGATGCATCTGTTGACGAAGCAATGAAAGAATTCGAGTAGGAGGATACTATGGAAACAATGAAAGCTGGAGCCATCCTGGAAGTAAATAAAGCAGAAGTAGTCAATATTGAAAAACCTGTTCCAGGCAAAGGCGAAGTATTAGTAAAAATTAGAGCATGTGCTTTATGTACCTTTGAGCAACGTGCCTTTAACGGCGTAAAAGCATTCCCAATGCCTTATTTGGGCGGTCATGAATTAGCAGGAGAAATCGCTGAAGTTGGCGAAGGCGTACTGCCAAAATGGACTGTAGGCACAAAAGTGGCTGTAAGAACCATTACTTCATGTGGACAATGTGATTTCTGCCACATGGGTGAAGACACCATGTGTACTGAAGTAGGTAAAGCTGGACGTCAAGTGAAGGAAATGGACGGTATTGGTGGATTGGCTGAGTACTTCTTGGCTACTCCTGGCATGCTGTATCCTCTCAAAGAAGACCTGCCGTTTGAAATTGCTGCTTTAACGGAGCCTTTGGCTTGTGTTATCCACAGTATTGACCAAGCTGACATTGATCTTGGCGATACCGTTGTAATCATCGGTGCAGGTATCATGGGACTGTTACACTTACAACTGGCTCACCTGCAAGGTGCTAGAGCAGTCGTAGTTGAAGTAGATGAAGCTAGACGTAAAAAAGCTATGGACATGGGCGCAAGTGCTACCATCGATCCTTTGTCAACGGATATGGTCGAGTTTGTAAAAGACTATACGGATGGCCGCGGCGCAGACGTAGTAATCTGTACTCCAGCTATTTCAAAATTGGCTGAAGATAGCGTAGCTATGGTATCTAAACTTGGACACGTTGTACTTTATGGATCATTCCATCCTGATACACCGATTTCCTTGAGCCCGAACAACATTCACTACTCACAAATTCGCCTAACTGGCGCAGTGAACCCAGGAAGCAAAGATTTCCTCAGAGCAACTAGAATGATCAACACTGGAATCATTGATTTGAACCACTATGTTGATGCTACATTCCCTCTAGATGAAATTCAAAAAGCATACGAAACATCCGTTGAACCTGGCCGCTACCGTGTAGTAGTTACAATGGAATAGGTGATAACATGATGCAACGAGAGTTCACGATTATCAATAAAGTAGGTCTCCATGCTAGACCAGCAGCCAAATTCGTGCAGTTTTGCAAGAAGGCAGGCGGCAAGATTACGGTAGCTAAGGGAGACAAAGAAGTGAATGCCACCAGCATTACAAGTGTAATGCAGATGGGCGTGCATGCGTCAGATACCATTGTAGTCCGAGTTGAGGCCGATACCAAAGAGCAAGAAGAAAAGACTTTGGACGGACTTGGTGAGTTGGTAGAGAACCGTTTCGGCGAACAAGAATAGGGAGGTTTCTCATGTCAACCATTTTAAAGGGAACCGGCATATCCGGTGAACTGGCAATCGGTAGCTTACGCGTTGAAAAGCAGGGAACAAGTGTTTCTGAACAAAAAATTTCAGCGTCCGATATCGAGGAGCATGAGAAAAGATTTCATGCGGCTAGTGATCAGGCGGACGTGGAACTTACCAAGCTTTACGATGAAATGATGGAAGAAGGCAGAAGCCAAGAAGCTGAAATCATCGAGGTACAGCAAGAATTCTTACAAGATCCAGCAATTGTTGATGCCATACTTGGGCGAATCAATAAGGACCTAAATAATGTAGAACTTGCTGTCTACCAAGGGCTCGAAGAGAACATTGCCGTTTTCGAGCAGATGGATGATGCCTATTTTCAACAGCGTTCGTTGGATTTGAAGGACTTGAGAAGTCGTCTCCTTAGAATATTGTCTGGTGAGGCTGAACAAGTCTATGGTGATAAAGAAGTCATCGTAGCTTGCAATGAACTCTACCCGGCGATGGTGCTTGGAGCGAAGAAGAAACGGATTGTTGGCTTTATTGTGGAACAAGGTGCTATGACGTCGCACGCATCCATATTAGCCAAGGCCCTGGATCTTCCGCTATTAATCCATGTTGAAGGTGCTGTGGAGGCTTTTGAAGTTGGCGATACCTTGGTATTGGACATTGCCAAACAAGAAGTTTATGGCGAACTTAGTTCAGACGAATTAGCGGGCTACCGTGAAAAACTGGAAGAAGTAGAGCAAGAAAAAATCAGACTCCAAAAATACAGACAGATGGAAGCAAGAAGCAAAGATGGAGTCAGAGTAGAATTGGCAGCGAATATTGTATCTGTCGAGGAAGTAGAAGCTGTACTCGAGAACAAAGCGGATGGCATTGGCCTATTTCGCACTGAGTTTCTCTATATGCAGTCCTCTAAACTTCCTAGCGAAGAAGAACAGTTTGCAGCCTATAGACAGGTTGTGGAAAGAATGGCCCCCCATCCAGTAATCATTCGAACACTGGATATTGGTGGCGATAAACATGCAGACTGCCTGAACCTTCAAACGGAGGATAATCCCTTCATGGGCTACAGGGCAATCCGTATCTGCTTAAATGAAAAAGCACTTTTCATGACCCAAATCAGAGCCATATTACGAGCTAGCCATTACGGCAAGGCGCGTTTGATGATTCCTATGGTTGTGGCCAGGGAAGAAATTGAACAAACTAGAGAATTGGTGGAACAGGCGAAAGAACAGTTGAGAAGCGTAGGTTTTCCATTCGATGAAGAATTGGAAATTGGCATCATGGCAGAAACACCGGCCAGTGTAGTATGTTTGCCAGATTGGTTGGACATCGTAGATTTTGTCAGCATTGGAACCAACGACCTTACGCAGTATATGCTTGCTGTTGATAGAACCAATCCTCAGCTCCAATCCTATTATAACTATGGCAACAAGGCCGTATTAAGAGCCATCAAGATGATTTGCGATGCGGGTGCAGAGCAAGATACCTGGGTTGGTGTATGCGGTGAGATGGCATCAGAAAAAGATTGGGTGCCCTTCTTAGTAGGATGTGGCGTAAAAGAGCTTTCCGTTGGTGCAGGACGCATCAATATGGTGAAAGAAATATTACAAAAATATACAATAGCAGAATGTAAAGACATCGTGAGACAACATCTAGGCGATCGATAAGAAGTAAAGTGTAACGCGCATCCAATGAAAGGATGCGCGTTATTTTTTATCACAAATGGGCTAAATCCATGTGAACAGCCTAGGCAAACACCCAAATTACGCTTCTAGCAGGAACTTCATTGCAAGAGGAACCTAACATCATGGTATAATTAAAGAATCAATCCAATTGGAGCACTGCCGTCCGATTGTGGGTGCAATCAACGGAGCTAGCAGTAGAAATGAATTTGGAGGAAATGCGATGAAACCTGTAGTACTATATGGAACGTCTCCAGTAAGCCAGATGGTCTTTCTGGATGCAAAAGAACAGGAAGATTTCCAGATTGTTGCGGCCACCCAAAAAAGGGAGGACAGAAACAATGATACCTTTTTCGACATACCCCTACTTGATTTTCATACCATAACCAAGGAGTATCCGCCCGAAGACTACGATATGCTACTCGCCATATCCCATATCACTGAAATCCGCTATCGCCAAAGACTATTTGAAACGATCAAGCAAATGGGCTATACCATGCGAAACTATATCAGCCCAAGAGCTGACGTAAAAGATACAAGCAATTGGGGAGAAAACAATATTGTGATGGCCGGTGCGCACGTTGGCGTCAACGGAATCCTGGGGGACAACAACCTGATTCGCCAGAATACCTATTTGGGTCACAACTTCATAGTGGGTGACAACAATGTAATCAGCCCCGGATGCTGCATCGCTGGTGACGTCGTCGTGAAAGATGGATGTTATTTCGGTTTAAATGCAACCGTGGTAGATTACTTGACTGTGGAAACCGAGACGCTAGTGGGTGCGGGTGCCGTCGTCATTAAGAATACGGAGCCCTATTCAACCAATGTGGGCAATCCCAGTAGAGTCATTGCCTACCATTCAGAAAAAGGCGTTCAGGTGGTGCCCAGACATGGATAAAATTATTGTGAATTTTGCACCAACAGGACTTATACCCGGAAAAAAAGAGAATCCCCATACCCCAATATCTGTTTCAGAAATCACCGAAGAAGTGCTAATGGCCTATGAAATGGGAATTAGCATGGTCCATCTGCATGCGAGGGATGAAAAGAGTGGAGCACCCTGCTACAAGATGGAAACCTATGCCAAAATCATTGAGAATATTCGAAAAGATGCTCCTGACCTAGTCATCGGTGTATCCACCAGTGGCCGTTTTTTCTCCGATATTGCGAAGCGTATGGAGGTTTTGGAACTTACCGGTAGGCAAAAGCCAGATATGGCGAGCTTAACTCTAAGTTCTCTTAATTTTAACAAGCAAGAAAGTGTGAACAGTCCTGAACATATCCAAATGCTGGCCCAAGGCATGAAAAAGCGCCAGATTAAACCTGAACTAGAAGCGTTTGATACCGGCATGATTAACTATGCCAAGTATCTGGCCAAAAAGGGTTGGATTGAACCACCCTACTATTTTAATCTCATTTTTGGAAATATCGCCTGTGCCCAGGCCGATCTTTTACATACAGCAGTCATGATCAATGAGCTTCCGGATGAATCCTTCTATTCTCTAGGCGGCGTAGGCAATGCACAGCTTAAAATGAACTCTTTAGGCATTGCCATGGGATGTGGCATACGAATCGGTATGGAGGATAACTATTGGTATGACGCCAACAGAAGGGTCTTAGCGACCAATCGTATGCTACTTCAGCGCATTCACAGTATTGCCAAGGCCAATGAGAGAACCCTTATGTCTCCATCTGAATTGCGCTTGGCCTTGGGTCTTAAAAAGGGCTATGGTGAGTATGGAAAAAAATACTAGCCCAGTAACGCTTGAAAAAGGGGAAGCCTAATAGTTCGATTAGGGGAAAAGAGAGTGTCATGAAGAGAGTGGCGCATGTAATCGGCCAGATGGGTATTGGTGGGGTCGAAACTGTCTTACTGAATCTTTATCGGAAGCTAGATAAAGAAGCAATTCAGTTTGATTTCATCGTGCACAAAAAAGAAGAACAAGCCTATGACCAGGAAATCTTAGGGCTGGGTGGACATATTTACTATGTTTGTCCAAAGAAGAAAAATTTGTACCTGAATTTGAAACAGACGACAGAAATACTAAAAGGCTATGACGCAGTGCATATCCACCTATCTAGTGCCATTGGAGTTTTAGATGGTTTATGCGCTATGAAGGCGGGGGTTAGAGTGCGGATCCTACATACCCACAACAGTAGCTCCAAAGGCCTACTGCGCAGGTGGGGAAACTGGCTCCTAAAACCCTTGGTACCCCTGGTTGCAACAGACCTGCTAGCCTGTTCAAACAATTCGGCCCGCTATATGTTTCCCAAACGAGTTCTTACGTTTGACAACTACCACATCCTGAACAATGGCATAGATACGGCGCGCTTTGCCTACAACCCATTCATCCGTGAAGAAACCCGTAGCAGTTTAGGCATTGTGGGTTGTCCTACCGTGGTGCAGGTTGGTCGCCTTTGTGCGGCAAAAAATTACGGATTTACCTTGGAAGCCTTTGCAGAGACCAAGAAAAAACTACCGGAGGCCGTGCTACTGCTAGTCGGAGATGGTCCCTTCATGGAAGACCTGAAAAGAAGGGTGAAAGAGCTGGGGCTATCTGGCGCAGTATATTTTTTGGGAATCCGACGAGATGTAAACCAGTTGCTCTTTGCAGCAGATCTATTTGTTATGCCTTCAGTATATGAAGGGTTTCCCGGAGCAGGTGTTGAAGCCCAAGCTTCCGGCATAAAGTGCCTTTTTTCAGACCGGGTGACGGAGTCAATCTGCTTGATACCAGAAAACTGCGAGAGGCTTTCCATCGATGGAAAAGCAGAAATTTGGAGTGAGAAGATGACTCGCATTTTAGGGGATGGATACGAAAGACAGGACCAAAGCAGGCGTGTGCGAGAGGCCGGATACGATATAGGAGATATTTGCACAGAATTGGTTAAGATTTACGACTAGGCTGGTCTGAAAGGGGTTTTTTCTATCCATGACGCATGACAATTATGAAAAAGTACTCACTAGATATATACGAGTAAGAGATCTAAAAAAATATGAAGAAGATTGGAATAGCTTGTTTGATGCCAATCCAGATCTGAGTCCGTACCAATCCTTTCGATTTAATACGATAGCGCAGCAATTTTCTCCGTTTAGTCCCAGACGCATCCTCTTGGAGCCAATATTTTTTCTATTCTACAATTCCAAGGGAGTTTGTCGCCTGATTGCGCCCCTGTATAAAGGTAGGGGGTGGAAGAAACATACGGTCCGACTTTTTACAGATGGCATGCCGGCAGGTTACTCGGACTTTATCTATCCAGCTGACCTTAGCCTAGAAGAGTTTGGTACAGCGATTGAAATCATCAACAGGGAGCTGAAAAGTCCCACTTTTATGTTTAACAAAATTAATGAAACCAGTCGCTTGAATGCCTTTTTGCAAGAGGGTGATTTCAACTTGAAGAAGGTTGACCGAAGCCTTTGCTACCAAATTCCACTAGAAGAGTCCTTTGCCAGCTACTGGCAAGGACTCAGCAAGAATACACGTCAGAACATACGGACCAGTAAAAATAAGCTCATGCGAGAAAGATATACTTGGGAACTTGAGTTACATCAAGAAAAAGGACTATCTAGGCATATTCAGAAGCGGATTATGCCAATATATATTAAGAGATATTTTGAACGGGAAGGCAGGAGCTTGCGCATGGTCTTACTTGCTTTATCCAAACGGTTTTTGAATCCCATTACCTGGGCACTAAAAACATCAGAGCATTCCTTCTGTGCCATTTTAAACATTAATAAGAAACCTGCTGCCTTTTTGGCGGGCTTTGCACGAGACAATGGCCGCCTTGTGATTCCAATGTTGGCCATAGACAGTGACTGGGAGAAATTTAGCCCAGGTGGAATCCTGATTACAGAACTTATGGAAAGGCTACATGAGCTGAAAGGGTACACCAGTTTGGATCTGTCCCGAGGCGGGGAAGCGTATAAGAAACGCTACGGTGGTATACAACATTACAATTTCAGCTATGAGTTTACTCTAGAAGATAGATGAGGTGAAATTTGGACTGGAAAATTCTAAAAAAAGAACTTAGATACCATAGTGCAAGAATGGCTGCGCGACTATTGAGTGAGCGCTCCTTTCTAAGCTTCAAGTGTTTTGTGAGAAACAATACATGGCCAGACTGGGAGAATCCTAAGACCATCAATGACAAACTACGGTGGTTGATGCTCTATTACCGTGAAGAGAAGCTACATCAATTTGCGGATAAGTATTTGGTCCGGAACTATGTTCGAAGTAGAATAGGGAAAAAATATCTGACCGAGCTGCATGGGGTCTTTGAGGGAGTCGAACAAATAGATTTCGCGACCTTGCCGGACCAGTTTGTATTGAAAACCAATCATGGGTCGGGTTGGAACATAGTCTGTCTAGATAAAAGCAAGTTTGATGAAAAAAAGGCTAGAAGGCAATTAAATCGGTGGATGAAACGTGATTACTGGGCTCATACTGGTGAATGGGCTTACAAGGATATTCCGCGACTGATTCTGTGGGAACAGTTTCTTTGTGATCCCCTGCAAGGAAATCTACCTCGAGACTATAAGATTCATTGCTTTAGCGGTATACCTAGGTTTATCCAAGTCTTTGAGGATATGGATACGGAACTGAGACGTTCTATTTACGATTGCGACTGGAATCCATCCTCGATTAGTGAGGGACTAGCAGAATGTAAAGAAGAGATTGAAAAGCCCCAAAATTTGGAAGAAATGCTCTGGGTTGCAAGGCAACTCTCACAAGGCCTTCCCTACGTTCGAATCGATTTGTACTGCATTGAAGATAAAATATATTTTGGTGAGATGACCCTAAATCATGATGCGGCAAGCTCACGATACAAGACAGAGGAAATGGCGATCCAAATTGGCTCTTGGTTGGAACTACCCGAAAAGAGCAAATTGGAAAAGGAAATGAGCCCTTGCCCGAATTTTGTTGGAAAGTGGTATTCAAAAGTCATAGCCAAGTTGACAATAGGCGGACGATTTGATGAAGTGGACTAGGACATGAATGGTTGAAAGCACAGGAGTGCGGTAAGGATAAAAGATGAATACTTGGGTAAAAAAGATATACGATAGATCGCCCTACCAGGTGAAACGACAGATGGCAAACCTTGAGGCCTACCGGCGGATTCGTGTGAGGCGAGGTGGGGACTACCAGGCAGACTACCAGTCATTGGACCTGCTTGAGATGCTTCAAGAAAACCAAGAGGAAAAGCAACTTCTTCTTTTAAATGAACTGCTATCGTATATAGGTAAGAATATTCCATACTACCAGGAAAAAGACATACCAAAGCAAGTAGAATACTTGTCGAAGTTATCTGACCTGCCCATCATGAATAAAGAAATCTTACGCGGCGAAAGTGTGCGGTTAATCAATGAAAACCACAGGTCAGCTCTTTGGAAGGGGTGGACCAGCGGGTCCACCGGTAGTAGTTTGCATTACCACCGGGATAAGCATTCTATGCGGTATGAATATGCCTTGTATGAGCGATTATATGAGTTTGCCTGCCAGCAGGAAAACCCCATTCGCGCTCGCCTTTCCAATGTGGTCATCGCTAAACCGGGTGCCAAGCCACCCTATTGGTTTTATCTTCGAGCGATGCGCCAGTTGCAGTGCTCCACCGACCATATTGAACCATCAACAGCAGCCCTCTATTTGGAGGCACTAGCAAGATACGGGGTAGTACTGGGAACGGGTTACACCTATTCTTGGCTTAGATTGGCAGAGGGCGTTTTAAACCTGAAGGAGAGGTCTAATCCACTAAAAGCGATTGTGACAGACAGCGAAGGCATTACCTTGTCCCAGAAAAAGGTGGTAGAGGAGGCTTTTTCTTGTCCGGTCTACCAGACCTATGGAAGTAGTGAACTAGGTATGGTGGCGGTGCAGTGCGAAAAAGGGCACTACCATCTGCTGGATAGAATCCATGTGGAAGTAGTGGACTCGCAAGGACGAGTCCTACCATATGGGGAAGAAGGAGAAATAGTAGTCACCGATTTAAGATCCTTTGATGCTCCGTTTTTACGGTACCGTTCTGGCGATTTGGGCATCTTGGAAAAAGACGGTTGTGGCTGCAAGTGGAAGGGACCTTATCTTTCCAGCATAGCAGGTCGTGTGGAAGACTATGTGGTGACGTCTAAAGGAGTTCGCATGACCAGAGTCAACCGAATCGTAAAAGGTGTTGAGGGCATTAAGGCTATGCAGATTGTCCAGGATAAGCCGGGTCAACTGCATGTTAGAGTGATTCCGGATGAGCACTTTTGTCCAGAAGAAATGAAAAAGATGCATAAAAAGGGCGAGAGCTTTATGGGAAAAATCGATTTTTCCTGGGAACTTGTGGAGACCTTGGAGACAACGGCTTCTGGCAAGGTGCGCTACCTGATTCGCAATTTTGAAGCTTGATGGAGGAGAGGATACAATGAGAAGAAAAGATAGAGAAATGGGCCGAGAATTTGGTCTAGCGGTAATTGATAAGGCAGAATTTGTGGTGATGTCTATGGTGGATCACGAGGGAAATCCCTATGGGGTGCCCTTGTCTGTAGTGAGGGTTGACAATATGGTCTATCTCCATGGGGCGAGAAGTGGCAAAAAGATGGACTGTTTGAAAAACCAGTCATCCGTCCATCTTACCTTTGTGGGAGAGGTGAAGCGCGAAAAACCAATCAGTGATACGAAACTGGCAGAAGCGAGAGAAGAAGGAAAGCTAAGGAGCCTGGTGAGCAAAATGTTCACTACTGAATTTGAATCAGCAATGGTTTGGGGAACTGCTGAATTTGTAGAAGACGATGCTGAAAAGAGAAAGGCCTTAGAAGCTCTATCCATAAAGTATTCCCAAGCAAGCATGCCTTTCTTTGACATGGCCATGGAAGAATCACTAACGGTGACACAGGTTATTAGGGTAGAGGTAAAGAATCTGACTGCGAAACGAAAAAAATATGACGAAGCAGGTGAAGAAATGAAATGGGGCAGGATGGACCCTTGTGGCAAATAAGAAGAAGCAATTTATTTTTTTTGTAGAGCATAGACAGGACAAAGATTACTACAAGCAAAATCATTGGGAAAACGTACATCTAGAATAGTAAAAAGGGGCGCGCAGAAAGCCTCAAAGGATTCTTGTTCTACATATGATATGGGGTAGGGGGTTATTGAACTCATAAGCTCTTGGTATTCATCACTTGTGATGATTCCTGCTTCAAAAAGGGCGAGCAATTCTCTGCAGTATATTTCAGTATTGACAGAACCTAGATTAGCATCTTGCCATAAAATCTGCAGATAGAAGGAAGATGTCCGGAATATGGGTTGACTAGGATGATTTGCTCTATGCCATGCCACTACTTCCGAAGGATTACCAAAGGGATTGGTATTGGCTATCTGGATGCGCAAAAAGGCGTACCCACCAGGTAACAGCAAATCGTGAATACTGTTTAGGAAGTCATCGTATTGGTGGAGTGAAACCATGGATGTTGAACCGTCACCTAGGACGTAATTAAACTTTTCCGCTTGACCAGTGGATAGCCAATTACACTGTAGGAAGGACTCTTTCGGGTGCTGCCTGCAAAGTGTAGAAAAACTGTAGTAATGTTCATGCTTTAGGTCAAGACAACATACTGAGGAAGCATATTTTGCTCCTAGGCTTCGCAATTCAGGCGTGGAACCCAAGATGCCCCAATCTTTGTTGGAAGAAACATAGTCACCAATATACCCTTCATAAATAGCAAGCATCTGTTTGGAAGGGCGCACGGGTGGTTTTATGTTTTCCCAAGCTTTCGCGCAACTGTCTAGTGTTAGGATTTTTTTGGAATCAATCAATTGTTTTCTCCTTATATCTTAGGACTAGGCCAAAGTGGTGCCAAGGGCAGTTGAAAGTATGCTTAATGAAGACGAGTTGTAGGAAAATAATATATAGAACCGCAAAAGACGGGGATAGCCAGAAGATATTGATGCTAGTTGGGACTTGACCCAGAACCGCTTACTGCAAGAAATACTGTAAAAAATCTATCTTGGTGTGATGGATATTTCAATATTTGCTAGGTATACTAATAATTAATTGTAACTTTTAACTTATGATAATACAAGAAGATAGCATACTGTATCGGCTCAATAGAGGCATAGCTTGTCTGGAAACTGCATTTTTGGAAGAATTCAGGGGTATGTGGGTAGCCAGTATTCAGCTAGATTTTTCGTGAAGTATATAATCTCTACATACAAGTTACTGCTGCTTCAAAAGGAGGACGCATGTTCCATTTAAAGAAAAGACAGGCTGGACTACTGAAATCTTGGTTAGCATATCACTTCCCGATCGTTAGAACCTTGTGGAAGAAAAAGAAGGATAAAGATATCCCCTTAGAGCCGGCAGAAAAAATTCGCTTGCATTTTGATGCTAAAGATATGCCCCAGGTTGGTTTGGTCGAGGAAATGCGAGGCCGTGGCCTGCTTAGCTTTTGGCCTAAATACCAACGCTTTTTGGAAAACTCTGCGATTCCCTACAAGATGATTTATATGGACCGCTCGGATTGGATGGAACAAATTAAGGGTCTAGATATTCTAATCTGGCGGACACCGGCATCGCCAGCTTCTCTCAAGGCAGCCAAAGATAAAATGTATGCCATAGAAGAGTATTATGGGATTACGACGATTCCCTCCTACCGGGATCTTTGGCTCTATGAAGAAAAAATCAATCAATACTATACCCTAAAGACCCTGGGCCTTCCGGTTGTTGAGACCTTTATAAGCCATGACCAAGAAGAAATCTTGGCTCATCTGCAAGAGATAGAGTATCCCGTGGTTTGGAAAACCAACCAAGGATTTTGCTCGCTGGGTGTTTTTCTTTTGAAAAACAAGAGACAGGCAAATAGATTGGTTCGCAAGGTCTTCGGAAAAGGACTCAATACTTTTTGGGGTTACCACAAACAAAAGAACTATGTCTACCTTCAAAAGTATGTAAAAGACTGTGGCAAGGATATACGAATTGTGGCAATTGGAGAGTATTATTTTGGCCTACTACGTGAGCCGGATAAGGGAGATTTTAGAGCCTCTGGCGCAGGACATCTCCTCTGGGGAGCTATGCCGGAGGATGCCTTGCAATTGGCCCGTGAGGTCCAGCATAGGCTGAAAGCCGATAGTATTGTGGTAGATATGATTCGTTGTCCTAAAACACAAAAATTAGGCATCATTGAAACCTCCTTGTTTATCGGTGCGGTATCACAGGTTGGTCTAATGATCGATGGAAAACCAGGATGCTATCAGTACCAAGACGGTCTGTTTGAATTTAAAGAAGGATGTTTCTGGATTCAAGAGCTTACGGTCATGGAAAAGTTTAAGTCATGGGCCAAAGCAAAGAACATCTCTTACCAAACTGTAATAGAATAAGGGCAGAATAAAAGCACTCCAAGATTGGAGTGCTTTTGAAATAATCATAGAAATTAGATTTTCTGTAATGTACATACCAGATTGTAATGACCACCAATAAAGTCGGTAGGGGCTTCAATTGACACGATGGTAAACTTATTCGCTACAAGAGCCTTTAATCTTTCTCGACTCGTACAATGTAAATCTACGTTCATAATGGGCGTATCCAATTCTAAATACTCTTCTTTTGTGAGAACCCCATCGTGATATAAATCGTTTAGCCATTGGGAATAGTCCGCTCTTTCTATGGCCATGGTTTCTCTGTTTAGACAGAGAATCCAGAAATCTGTCAACATGTTGACCAAAGGCTCCTTGCCCTTAACATTGGCCCGGAAAAAGTCTATGGCTTCTCGAGCAGAGGCAAAAGTCTTGCCATCACAAGAAAGGAGTCTAGTAATGATGTGTCCGCCTGGTTTAAGCATCCTGTGTACGTTGTCTAGAAAGGGGGGGTAGAGTTCTTGGGGCAGCATAATCATGGAACCATCGCCCAAAATTAGGTCGAAGGCTTCTGGTAAATCTGCTTCTAGCCAATCGCATTCTACAAAGGTTTCTTCTTTTGGAGGACTGCACAGCGGTGTCATTGCGGTAAATGAATTGGAATTGATATCCAGGCAGGCAAGAGGGCGGTTATACTTCCCTGCTAGCGTTCTGAGTTCTGGTGTACACCCGAGTAGACCCCACTCACCGGTTTGGTCATACTGCAGGCGCAGCAAACTGTTTTCATAAAGAGCTAACATTTCTTTGGATGGTCGTGCTGGTGGTATCATTGCTTTCCAAGAAGCTATGTACTCCGCATCAGACATATCGTAATAATCGCTCATCGGTTCACCTCTTTCATCATTTGAAATAGATACAACATATAATTATAACACCTGCATCTGCAGGATTCAGCCAAAAGTAGTGCTATTTTAGGGGAATGGATGCAAGCAGGTGCTTTTGCATGCTATAATAAAAAGACTTATCTTGTAAAAAAACAGGAAGCTGCCCTAGCCCCTATTGCTGTTGGATACTTGTTCATGGCAAGAAGGCAGAGACGGCTTCTACAAATGGTACTGCACTTCCCTTGCAAGCTCCCTAGCCGTTGAGGCATCCTTTAGCAGGCTGACTAGGGCTAGAGCAAAGTCCATGGCTGTACCGGGGCCCTTGGAGGTTACCAACTGGTCATCGACTACGACTGCTTGGTCGAGATGGATAGCTCCGGCAAGTTGTGACTCAAAACCAGGATAGCAGGTAGCTTTCCGGCCTTGTAAAAGGCCTAGGTTTCCTAGAATAGAGGGGGCAGCGCAAATAGCGGCTACCGGCAGGTTGTTGGCCATTCGGTAGGACAAGGCTTGCGTTAGTTGTTCATTTTTTTCAAGGTTTAGTGTGCCTGGCATACCACCCGGTAGGATGACTAAATCAGCTGCCGTGAGATTTGCCTGATGGATATTTATATCGCAGATTAGACTAATATTATGTGCTCCCGTGACCAGCTTTTCTTGGGGATCAAGGTGCACCGCGACAGTTTGCACAGTAAGATTGGTTCTTCTAAGAACGTCGGTAGGAAGGATGGCTTCAATTTCTTCAAAGCCAGGAGCCAACATACAGTAAATCATAAAAAACCTCCTGTTTGCCGATTGCATTGGGATGCCTAAGACAATCCAAAACAATCCTTTTCTTTATTATAGTGTAGCATAGATAACCTAGCCACTGTGCACTAACTCGTTGTTTGGTGGAAAACTTGCTTGGATAGAGGGAAATGAAAAGATGGCTTGCTTTGACTGGCGGGGGTAAGAGGAAAAAACACATCAAAATAAAACCAACTAGCATAACAAATATGGAAACAAAATGGAGGATTAGATGATTATTTTACATGTAACAGAGATGCTAACCAAGGTGGCGAATGGACCACGATTTTCAGTAACGGGACTGACTAGTGCCCTGAACCGGATTGAGGGTGTGGAAGCAGGTGTTCTTAATGTTGGGTCACACTGGAAATTAGACAAAGAGGAGACAGATCGTTACGATTTTCCGTTTTTTGCACGCTATGAAAGGTTTAATAGTCTGCCAGCACCCTTTAATCATCCAGACTTGATCGTCTTTCATGGGGTATATAAAAAACACTATCTATCTCTTTGGCAGGACCTTAGTGCGCAGGGGATTCCCTATGTGGTGACACCGCGGGTTAGTTTAACAAAACAGGCCCAGAGCCAGAAAGCCTGGAAGAAGCGACTGGCCAATAGATTGATTATGAATAGTTTTATCGGTCATGCGTCCGCAATACACTATTTGACCCCGGGAGAAATGGAAGCGTCTCTTCGAATTAATAATAAATATTTTATTGCTGGAAACGGCGTGCAGATACCAGAACTGCCAGTAGAGTCTAAGCGAGCAGGCAATCGGATGATTTTCATCGGGCGCTACGATATTCAGCATAAGGGGTTGGATGTCCTGATGCAGGCCATAAGCCATATTAAGGATGAACTACTTGCGCGTGGGCTGAGCATAGATTTATACGGATCAGGACGTAAGGTGCAACGGCTACTAGAACGTCAAGGAAAGGAAAAGGGCTTAGAAAACGTACTTAGCATCCATGGCCCCATATTTGCTAGCGAAAAAGAAGAAGCATTACAAGAAGCGGATCTATTTCTTGCGTGTTCAAGATTTGAGGGTCTTCCTATGGCCTTGTTGGAAGCCATGAGCCATGGCGTTTGCGTCCTGGCGACACCAGGCACCAATATGGCCCAGGAAGTAGAAGAAACCCAAAGCGGTTGGCAGGTAAACCTAGACTTCAAAGAGCTTGGTGCGGCTATTTTAAAAGCCTTTGAAGATAAGGAAGAACTAGCTAGAAGAGGACTGAATGCACGAAGGCTAGCAAGTGAAGAATATAACTGGGACCGGATAGCAGAATTAACCTTGGCTGAATACCAAAAACTATTACAAGAACGCACCGGGGCAGTGAAGTGATACCACGAACCCCAATCTTTATAGGAGGATGTGAACGTAGTGGAACGACGATGCTAGGTTCCTATCTAGGAAAACATCCTGCCCTCTTGGTAACCCCTGAGTCATTGTTCAAAACAGAGCTAATGCGACGCATGTCTCTACAGGGCGCGCTGGACACCCAGGCGACAGTAGCCTATCTACGCAGGAGCAAAGGCATACAACTGTGGGAAATACCACTAGATAAACTGGAATCCGCTCTACAAGAAGAAAAGGAAATTGGCTTTCAAAAGCTGATGGATCTCCTATTGGATTTATTCCAAGAAAATATGGGGTTTGAAGCCACAAGCTATTGGGTGGATCACACGCCCCACAACATGCGTCTTGGGATTCGGCTCAGCCAATTGTATCCAGAGGCAAAGTTTATCCATATTGTCCGCGATGGCCGGGGTGTAGCCTATTCATACCGTGGAGTCAATTGGGGTCCCTATGAGACATATTATTCAGCCAAAGACTGGGTATATAAGGTGGGATTTGGCTTGGCCTTGGCCCATCAGCTGGGTCCGAAACGGGTTCTATTGACCCGCTACGAGGATATTTTGGCTGAGCCAGCCAAGGAAATTTCTCGCATATGCTCATTTCTAGGTCTGGATTACGAAATACTCGCCGCTGGCCAAGAACGTTTCCAGGTTCCTTTTTACTCAAAGCAGCAACATGCCTTGGTGGGAAAGGGCCTGAAAAAAGAAAACAAGGACCGTTGGCGCAAGGGGCTATCCAAAAGAGACCTTCAAGTGTTTGAATCTGTGGCCATGGATTTTCTACCCAGCTTGGGCTATAGCCTTCTTTATGAAGACAATCCAATAAGAATAAGTCTTGGGTCAAAAATTATCTTTAGATGGAAAGAAGACGCAAGAAATATAGAAAAGCACTACAAGAAAAGAAAAATGGAGCGTAGGATACGTCGTGAGATGTCGAAGGCCCCAAGGAAAGATGAATAAGAGTATTCGACTGGCAGTAAGCTTACCTACAGCTATTGGGGAGGGTCTATTGGAATGACAAAGGACAATATTGCTCAATACGAAGATGACCTCATATCAGTGATTGTACCGGCCTTTAATGCGAGCTCTACCTTAGAGCGGAGCCTTCAGAGCATAAAGGATCAAAGCTATCCCCGGTGGGAAGCCTTGGTGGTGGATGATGCTTCTGAAGATGGCACCAAGGAGTTAATGCGCCACCTTCAAGCCAGAGAACCTAGAATCAGGACCATTTTTCTAGCAGAAAACCAAGGAGCGGCTGTGGCTAGAAACGAGGGGCTGAAACGGGCGAAAGGGCGTTATGTGGCTTTTTTGGATGCCGATGACTATTGGGATGAACAAAAATTGGAAAAGCAATTGGCCTTTATGCGCCAAAATGGGTATGGCTTTACCTATACCTGGTATACCAACATTTATGAAAATAAGGCGAAGGCGGATCGATTGATTAAGGCACCACCCTACCTAACCCTATCTAGTTCACTGAAAAACACAATCATTGGATGTTTGACGGTTATGATCGATCGAAAGCAGATTGGGGAATTTTACATGCCCGAAATTCGAAGTGGTCAAGACCACGTGACCTGGTGGAGAATCCTGGAACGAGGCCACATGGCATATGGCCTCCAAGAAAATCTAGCCAGCTACCGCATTGGGAACCGGCAAACACTCAGTTCCAATAAGTTGAAAACGGCCAAGAAACGTTGGTACAACTATCGCCATGTTATGGGATTTTCCTGGAGTAAGGCGGCCTACTATTTTTCCTGCTATGTCTACTACAGTTTACGAAAACATTATTTTTAAAGCAAAAGGATAGGAGGGGATATGTCCCTTCCTATCCTTTTTTGGTAATTTTATGCCATATTCCAATCATCATATTTTTTTCTTCTTGATTCACCATCGTGATATATATCTGGAAAGCATAGAGGAAAAGATATAAGATACTGACGAGGAGAATGCGATATAGGTAGTAAAAATCCATCCGGTTCATCAATAGATGCACTATGATGACCGAGCTGAGCATACTTGCAAGGATATAAAGATACTGTCTGGTAAAGGGCTGTACCCGCATATGGTGATAGAGAAACAAGAGATTCAATATGCTTGCCAGAGATATGGCGACCATGGTGGCAATTGCAGCGCCCACGATGCCATAGCGAGGAATCAGCAAGCCGTTCAGCACGATGTTGGAGCCCATAACCACAAGCTTGGTGTATAGACTATAGCGAGGATGGCCTGTCATGATGTTGATATGGTCTGCTGTTCCGGTCATGGCATTGACAATCTGTCCTAGACCGATGATTACCAGCACAGAGGAGCCCGCTACAAATTCTGGTCCGACCATCTGCATCAAGTCGGGGGCCAATAGCAAAATGATACCAAAAAACAAGAGATTGAAGACGGAGACCCACTTGGTAGAAAGAATGTATAACTCTTTTAGTTCATCCAGCTTATTTTTGTGGTACAGCTCAGAAATAACGGGGGGAATTGCAGTTATCAAGGAGGCATACGCAATGGTGGTCAAATCGGAAAACTGACGAGCCACCCGGTAGATGCCAACCTGGGACGAATTCATATAGTAACCAATCATGAATTTATCTATATTGCCTGAAATCAGGCCAACCATGCCGCTGAAAAGTAGTGGCATAGAAAAATACAAAAGACGTTTGGCCATGGCTTTTGAAAAGGAAAGAGGTCCTAGGATGCCATAGGCTTTTAGGCGCAAAAAGAGAAATACTAGCACACCGATTGTGTAGATATAGTACGGAATAATCAGACTATAGATGTTCTGGATTTGAAAGACCATGACAAAGACCAGCAAAAGTACCAACTTACTGATGGGCACGATGAGGTTTTTAACATAAAGCTGTTCTTTGATGCGCTTGCTTCCTCGGATTAGGCTCAACATATCGTTTTGCAAACCCAAAATCAGAATACTCGGTACAAGCAAAAGAAAATTGGTGCGGTATTCTGGATGGTTGAGGATATGAAGGGATATGCTTTCGGAAAAGAACAGGAGGAAAGCGATAATCACGATACTGGTAAAAACAGGGATCATAAGGACCAGGCTACTAATTTGGTGACGCTTAATCTGGTCATCCTTATAAAGAGGCATGAAATGAAGTGCACTGTTATTCAGGCCCAGCTTGGATAGACTTAGGAAAAAAGATATAAAGCTAACCAGATAGCTAAATTCTCCATAGATTTCAGCACCGAGAAGACGGCCGACAGCAAGAGCAAATATGAAGTTAATTATTCTACTACCACCATTTCCAATGGTAAGCAGCATGGATTTTTGGCCTACATGCTTGATCGATGAATTCATAGCGCCTCCTTGCTGAAACATTGAAATTATAACTGGCTTAATAATACCACGTAGCCTTTTAACTGCCTAGAGGCGCTGGGCTAAAGACATGGTACTTTAGGGCGATGAATGATATAATTTAATAGACATTTTTTTTTGATTAAATAATTCAATTCACCCAAGAGCAGCAGTATCTAGGAGGGACCATGGACAAGTCGCTGAGCATTATCATACCGTGTTACAACGAGATAGAAACGATTGAAGAAATTATCAAGAAAGTAAGAGAGGTAGAAATAGAGGACCAGGAGATTATCGTCGTGGACGATTGTTCGACGGATGGAACGAGGGATTTACTGGAGGGAAGACTAGGGCCTCAAATTGATAAGTTGGTCTTGCATGAGAAAAATAGGGGCAAAGGGGCTGCGCTTAGAAGCGGGTTTGCCCTTGCCTCTAAGCAGGTCGTAATTATCCAAGATGCAGATTTAGAATACAATCCAGACGAGTACTTGGTCGTTGCTGGCCCGATCTGGAAAGAGGAGCACAAGGTGGTTTACGGTTCTAGGTTTTTGCAAGGAGAAAAGTACGATAAGGCCTATCATATGAACATTTGGGCCAATACCGTGCTAACCAAACTGAGCAACGTTTTGACGCATCAGAAATTGAGCGATATGGAGACCTGCTATAAGGCCTTTAAACGGGACGTGATTCAATCCATCGTAATCGAGGAAGAACGATTCGGTTTTGAACCGGAAATTACAGCAAAAATATCGAAAATGGGCATTCCCATTCATGAGGTTCCCATCTCCTATTATCCAAGAACCAAGGAGGAAGGCAAAAAAATTGGAATCTCGGATGGCCTAAGAGCACTCTATTGCATCTTGAGGTACCGCTAGCGATGTGGGCAGGGGATAAAATAAGCAGACAATTCACGTCCTACCTGTTTGTGGGGGGCGGAGCGGCACTAGTAGAGTGGGGCACCTTTGCCTTGCTGTATCTTTGCCTTGCGCTTCACTATATTGGGGCAACCGTCATCGCCTTTATATTGGCAACCTTGGTTAATTTTGTGCTGGGTAAGAAAATAACCTTTCGAAAAACGCAATGCAAGATGCCAGCCCATCAAGAGCTGACGGCAGTCTTTTTAATCAGTGCAGTGGGATTGGTATGGAATATGTTTTTCATGTTTACGCTGGTGACCTTGTTAGGCTGGCCAGGAATGATGTCCAAAGTGATGGCAACTGGGCTGGTGTTAGTCTGGAATTTCTTAATGCGCAAACTATTTTTATATAAAATTTGAACGCGGAAGAAGGGAATTATGGTGGCAAAACGAATTCTAGTAGCTGGGGGTGCTGGCTTTATAGGCTCTCACCTATGCGAAAGATTGCTGAAGTCGGGACACGTCGTACTGTGCTTGGATAATTTTCGGACGGGTAGTCCTGAAAATCTTTCCAGCTTGTTGAATAAGGAACACTTTACACTAGTGAAACACGATGTTATGGAGCCTTTTGACTGGGATTGCGATGAGATATATAACCTTGCTTGTCCAGCGAGTCCGGTTCATTACCAAAAGGACCCCATAGATACCATGAAGACCAGCTTTTTAGGAGCCTGCCACTTGTTGGAACTGGCGCGAAAGCAAAAGGCAAAGATCCTACAATGCAGCACCAGCGAGATATATGGTGACCCAGACGTACATCCTCAAAAGGAAAGTTACTATGGCAACGTAAATCCGCATGGTATTCGCTCCTGCTATGACGAGGGAAAACGGGCAGCGGAGACCTTGTTCTTTGATTATTACCGAAAGCATAAAATTCAGATTAAGGTGATTCGCATATTCAACACCTACGGAACTAGAATGGCTCTAAACGATGGTCGAGTGGTTTCCAACTTTATCCTTCAGGCGCTACGTAAGGAGGATATCACCATCTACGGGGACGGAAGCCAAACCAGGAGCTTTTGCTATGTAGACGATATGATTGAGGCCATGATTCGCATGATGCATAGTGATGATACCGTGACCGGCCCCATCAACCTTGGAAGACCGGAGGAAGTTACCATGCTTGAATTGGCGCACAAGGTGCTTGCGATTACGAATAGTCCCTCTAAGTTGGTTTTCCGAGAACTACCCTCCGACGATCCGGCAAAGCGCTGCCCGGATATTGGTCTGGCACGAGACATCCTAGACTGGGAACCCACTACTTCGCTGGACAAGGGACTTCGTGAAACGGTGTCCTTTTTTAGAAATCAACTTGAAGGAGAAACTTCTTGATGAGAAAATCCAAGAACAAGGCGGTCACTTGGTTCGACCAGTCCATGAACTGGATGGGGATTTTCACCCTTGCTCTTGCCTTTGTCCTGCTCTTTTTGCTGTACCATACAGGACGATCGCTCTGGCTAGATGAAGCCTTTTTGGCTTACTCTGTGAGTAAGCGCTCCCTACTTGACCTAGCGAAAACAGTTCTAGACAGAAACCAGACCGCGCCCATACTCTATCTCTATATCGTAAAAATAATCACGGTCTTATTTGGTAATTCTGAATTTACCCTACGGATTTTTTCGGCCATCAGCTATGTGGGCCTCCTTGCGTGTGCCTACTATCTTTTGGGCAGGGTATATAAAATAGTCAGCCCCATGCTCGGCGTAGGCTTTATCGCAACCATGAGCGGACTACTCTATTACGCCAATGAATTCAAGCCCTACATGAGTGACTGCTTCTGTATCTTCTTGGTCCTTGTTCTCTATGACTTGTACGATAGAAAGATTCTAAAACAAGCTGTCTTTGTGGTTCTATCCATGCTCTTAGTGTGGGCCTCAAGCCCCGTCATATTCTTTTTAGCAGCTGTCTATGGCTACAACTTTGTGCAAGCGCTAAAAACTAGGAAGGTTGAAAAAATACGAAAGGCCATCCTAAGCGGGGGCTTGGTGCTGGTTAGTTTTCTCGTGAATTATTGGTATTGGCTGAGACCCGTAGCCCTAAGTCCCTTCATGACCAGCTATTGGGAGGAATCCGTCTTTCCGCTTTGGATTACCAGCCTAGCCGACCTAAAAAGATTGATCTTTTTGATGCAGGAATTCAGCGCTAGCTTTTGTTATGGGGCCCTGCTTATTTACGCTCTTGCTTGTGTGGGCGCAGTCGCCTCCATCCTTAAACGAGAAAAGCAGACAATCATCATCTTGTTGGGTGTTGTATTAACTCTATTTGCTTCCTCAATCGGGAAATATCCCTTCAATAGCAGACTCGTACTCTTCTTCTATCCCGTATTGGGCTTGCTGACCTTTTTAGGCATAGAGGCCTTGACTTCTAATCTAGATAAGGCCAAAAAAAGCCTTTCACTAATCTTGACCCTCATGGTTCTTTTTACCAACTACGCCTCAATTGGTTACCTTGTCGAACACAATAGATATCGTGCATACAATGAAGCCAACAGCCTAATAGACTATGTCCAAGAAGAAATCAGAGATGGCGAAAAGCTATATGTTTCGGCACCTGCAAGTTCCGTATTTCTCTACCGCAATGGCTACGATGAAAAGCAGATCGGCAAGCAGACAGACCCGACAACAGCAAATGTAATCATAGGCAGGCAATGGGACATGTTGAGCGCAGCTGGCCAGACTGAGATTCAAAGTCTGTTAGAAGAAGACCTTTATCTATTGTTTACCATGAATAGACCAAAACCGACCAAACAAGTCTTGCGTCCGCTGGGGGAAAATGGCTATCTAGAACTAATTCGGATGGATCACCAAACGCCGCTATATTACTGTAGTCAGGCAACCCAAGACGTTAAATCCAGGGCCATGCTGGAGCTGCGAGACCAGAAAAGTCTATCCAATGGCCTTCAGCTTACCTTTGCTGTTACCGCAGGCCCGAAGGCCTATTTGAAACATGAAATGGGTCAGAAGATTAGCCTTGCTGTGAAAGAATATCCTGAACTGGTATTTGAACTTACGCCAAAGACAATCGCACCAGGAGAAACCATTGAACAAACGATCGTACTGGATTGGCCAGGGGAGGCAAAGCAAGTGAGTGTTTCCTTGCGGAGTGAATCTTTTTGGTTTGATGAACTGAAAATGGAGCCGGTAGTCGTGCAAAGAGAACCCTTGAAGTAAGGTGGGAGCACTATGAGAATCATCATTACAGGAAGCAAAGGCCAGTTGGGAAGACAGATGTATGAAAGCTTGAAGCATACACATCAGGTGCTGGCCTTGTCGAAACAAGACCTAGATATCGGGAAAACAAAGGAGCTAGAGCGCCTGGTGAGGGACTATGCGCCCCAGGTGCTAATCAACACGGCCGCATATACAAGGGTAGATGAAGCAGAAAAACAAGCCGATTTAGCCTACTATGTCAATGCCAAGGCGCCAAAAGCCATGGCCGGCATCTGTGCGGCACGAGATATCCTGTTGCTTCATTACTCGACAGACTATGTATTTGGTGGAGACCAGAAGGTGCCCTATGGGGAACTAGATAATCCAGCACCACTAAATCTATATGGTAGAAGTAAAAGAGAGGGTGAGCGCGCAGTGCTTGACTATCCTCGGAGTCTGGTATTACGGTCTAGTTGGCTGTATGGAGAGGGTAACAACTTTCTTAGGACTATGTTGAACTTGGCCCGGAAGGCAAAACCCATTCGGGTGGTAAGTGATCAAATTGGCAGTCCTACTTCGGTTACCGAACTATCCTTGGTGAGCAACTTCCTACTAGAGCAGTATGATTCAGGTGAACTAGATAGAAGATCTGCATACGGTCTCTACCATGCGAGCTGCCAGGGGCAAACAAGCTGGTATGGTTTTGCCCAAAAAATCTTTGAACTTGCGGGAAAAACGGTAGATCTAGAAGCCATCTTGACTAGTGAGTATCCTACCCTGGCTAAACGGCCAAGCTACTCGGTGCTCCAAAACAACCGTTTGGAAACAGTGTGGAACTACCATATGCAAGGCTGGGAAAAAGCCTTGCTTGCATTTATGCAAGAAGGGAGTCAAGAATGAAAGGTATTGTACTGGCAGGAGGGAAGGGAAGCAGACTATATCCCATGACCTATGGTCTATCCAAGCAGCTCTTGCCCATTTATGATAAGCCGATGGTTTACTATCCTCTTTCCCTTTTACTGTTGGCTGGTATTCGAGATATTCTAATGATTACCACCGAAAGAGACCAAGAAGCCTTTCAGCGCATGTTGGGAGATGGAAGCCAATGGGGAATCAAGCTTTCATACTGCGTGCAAGAAGAACCACGGGGAATAGCAGAAGCATTTCTATTGGGTGAAGAATTCATTGGAAAGGATGCCGTGGCACTCGTGCTAGGCGATAATATTTTCTATGGCAGTGGCTTTTCGGATCTGCTTTTGGAAGTCAGCCAAAAAAATAGGGGCGCCACCATATTTGGATATTATGTGAGCAACCCAGAGCGCTACGGTGTGGTGGAATTTGACGAGCAAAAGAAGGTCAAATCCATCGTTGAAAAACCAGAAAAACCGAAATCACAGTATGCCGTACCGGGTTTATACTTCTATGATAGCGAAGTGGTGACGATTGCCAAAAAGATGAAACCGTCAGACAGGGGTGAATTAGAGATTACGGCCATCAACCAAGCCTATCTGGAAAAAGGTGAGTTGGAGGTGGTGCTTCTCGGTAGAGGGATGGCTTGGCTGGATACGGGTACTTGCGACAGTCTAATGGATGCGAGCAACTATGTGGCTACCGTACAAAAAAGGCAGGGGCAGATGATTGCCTGCCTAGAGGAAATCGCCTATGCGAAAAAATATATCGATAAGGAAGGGCTAATCAAACAGATGGATAAGATGCAGGGTACGGAATATGCCCTTTATTTGAAAAAGTTGTGTGAGGAGTAGGGGTGCCAAAATGAACAATTTTACAATAAGGGAAGGCTCAATAGAAGGCCTAAAAATCATTGAAGGCAAGAAGCATATGGATGCCAGAGGTTACTTTACAGAGATTTACCGAAAAGACAGTTTCGCAGAACTTGGCTTTTGTGCTGACTTGTGTCAAAGCAACCTATCTTTTTCAGAGAAAGGTGTAGTTCGGGGCATGCACTACCAGAAAAAACATGCTCAAGGGAAACTGGTCAGGGTCTTACAGGGAGCCATCTATGATGTGGCTGTGGATTTAAGAAAGGAATCGGAAAGCTTTGGAAGTTGGGAGGGCATCCTGCTGACGGAGGATAATTCGTATCAATTCTATGTGCCTGAGGGATTTGCCCACGGTTTTCTTTCGCTTTCAGATGAAACGATGGTTCTCTACCATTGCACAGATGTTTATTGTCCTGGCGAGGAGAGCGGTATTCACTGGCAGGACCCAGGGCTTGCCATAGACTGGCCTCTAGCCGGGATTGATAGAGTCTTGCTGTCGGATAAGGATGCAAAATTACCCAGCCTTGCATCGATGCTTGAAACAGAGGGGTTCTAATTATGAGAAACATGTTGGTGACTGGTGGTGCAGGCTTTATCGGGAGCAACTTTATCCACCATATCCTTGAGGAATATAGGGAGGTCCGCGTCGTGAATCTAGATTGCCTCACCTATGCCGGAAATTTGGACAATCTTGCGGGGCTAGAAAAGGATGAACGATACGAGTTTGTGCAGGAGAATATCCTAAATGCACCTGCTGTTGAAAAGATCCTCCGAGAATATGAAATTAACCAGGTAATTCATTTTGCCGCGGAATCTCATGTAGACAGGAGTATTGACAACCCCTCTCAATTCATCAAGACCAACGTGGAAGGAACCATGAGCATGCTGAACAGCTGTATGCAGGTTTGGCAGACCGGCCAGGATGAAGATGGCTACCCCCGCTACCAAGAAGGAGTTCGCTATCTGCAGGTTTCGACCGACGAAGTCTATGGAGCCTTGGGTCCTTGCGGCGTGTTCACAGAAGCCTCCCCGATTGCCCCCAATAGCCCCTATGCTGCCAGCAAAGCCAGTGCGGACCTCTTGGTGGCGGCCTATGCTAAAACCTATCATTTTCCCATGAACATCACCCGGTGTTCGAATAACTATGGGCCACGGCAACATGAGGAAAAACTGATTCCCCTCATGATTGGGAGAGCCCTAGCTGGCCTCCCCCTACCCCTATATGGTAGGGGAGAACAGATTCGGGATTGGATCCATGTCCGCGACCACTGCCGGGCTCTGGATTTGGTTTTAAGACAAGGCCTTTTGGGTGAGGTATACAATATAGGTGGAGAAAATGAATGCGCAAACATCAAGTTGGTAGAACGTTTGCTCTGCCTTTTGGGGGTAAAAAAAGACTGTATCCAGTTTGTAAGTGATCGCCTGGGGCATGATTTTCGCTATGCCATAGGCAATGGCAAGATAAAGGCACTGGGACACGCCAATACCGTAGACTTTGACCGAGGACTGGAAGAAACCATCGAATGGTATAGACAAAATGTGAGACACTAGCCGGTTAGGAGACTTTATGATACCAGATCTATCAATATCTTTTTTGGTTTTTAACAATGAAACAATCCTATACGATAATTTATGGAATCTAGTGGAGGCGCTACCGAGTGCGCTTTCCTGCCATTTGTATGTCATAGACAACCATTCCAAAGATAATTCCTGGCAGGAGATGGAACGCTTCCAAGCAGATTTTGAGGTAAACAAGGCAGACTATGGGCATGTGTTTTTAGAGTTGGTGGCCAATACCAAGAATGTAGGCTTTGGTAGAGGTCACAATCTACTGTTGAAAAAACTGAAATCGAACTACCATCTGGTGATGAATCCAGATATCCGCCTAGAGGGAAAAGAACAGTTGGCCTCGATGATTTTCTTTATGGAGCAAGAGCCAGAAATTGGTCTATTGGTTCCGAAACTGAAGAATATGGATGGCAGCTGCCAATGCCTGTGTAAAAGAAATCCCACACTCTTGGATTTGATGATTCGGCGCCTGCCCCTAGCCTTCTTACGAGCAAGACAAGAGGCCTATGTCATGATGGAGTCAGGATATGACCAAACCATGGACATCGAATATGCATCCGGTTGTTTTATGTTGTTTAGGACAGAATGCTTTCAGTTGGTGGAGGGCTTTGATGAACGTTTTTTCCTATATCTAGAAGATGCCGATATTTCGCGCCGCATCAAGCAAGCATCGAGGGTGGTCTTTTATCCGCATGCCCAGGTGACGCATGGATGGTACCGGGGAACCTACCGCAGTCCCAAGCTGTTTTTCATCAACATACTTTCAATTTTTAAATACTTTAACAAATGGGGGTGGAAGTTGTGGTAGAAAACAATTGTCCGCTTGTGAGCCTAGTCCTTGCTTGCTATCATCCCCAAACGGCCTATTTGGTGAAACAATTGCAGAGCCTAGATAGGCAGACCTATTCGAATTTAGAACTGGTGGTAGTGGATGACAGTGCATCCGATGAAGCCTATGAGACAATCCAAAGACTTTTAGAGGAACAGATCACGTCCTTTCCCTACCGCCTATTTAGAAATGAATTGAACCGGGGAAGCACCAAAAGCTTTGAGTCGGCCCTTCTTCACGCAAAGGGAAGTTATATATCCTTTTGTGACCAAGACGATGATTGGTATCCAGAAAAGACAAAAAAATTGCTGCAGGCCATCTGCAAGGACAAGGCCTTGCTGGCTTATTCCGATATGCACATCATGGATGGAAATGACCATATTACCCATTTATCTGCACACCAAAAGAATCGCCGGATCAGCTCGGTCCAGGGAGCTGGCTTGTTTCCCTTTTTTCTCCAAAGAAATGCGGTTACCGGGTGCAGCATGATGGTGGAAAGAAAGCTGGCCCTTCTGGCCATACCCTTTGCGGAACAATTCTACTACCACGACCATTGGCTAGCCCTATTTGCAGCTTCTAAGGGGAAAATCAGCTATGTCAACCAGGCACTCCTTGCTTACCGGATCCATGGCGAAAACCAAGTAGGCTTGCGTATCTTGGACAAGATCAAGACAAAAGAGGACTATTGTCGAAAATTAGAGAAGAGTATTGAGCGGATGGACTTTTTGCTGCAGGTCTTTAATGAAGAGGAGTCTGCCATCCAAAGTCAAAAAGAGAACCTAAAGACCAGGCTATTTGCTTTTCAAAATGGGCCTTGGGGGGTCCTCTTCACCAAGCGGAACGTATATGGCGAGGACTGGCTATTATGGTGTTTTGAAAGCATATATGCCATTTTGCCCGCCGGCATGGCTCGGGTCATGCTGTCCTTGGTTCGCAGAATTTAATAGGGGAGCACAGCTTATGAATGGGTTAAAAAAACAAGTAGACAATTTCATGGACCATCGATATCTCTTTTATCTGTTGACCATGCGTGATGTGAAAAAAAAATACAAGAATTCTTATCTAGGAATCCTTTGGAGCCTATTGAGTCCACTCCTAGATATGGTCATTCTATCCATCGTATTCTCCTCCTTGCTAAAAAGAAACGTGAGCAATTATCCAGTCTACTTGTTGACGGGTCGCTTGCTGTTTCAGTTTTTCACGATGGGTTCTTCGGTGGCCCTGATGTCGATCATATCGAGTGCCCCCTTGATTAAGAAAATCTATGTACCCAAGTATATTCTTACTTTGTCGCGAATATGTTCAAACTACATTTTTTTTCTAATTTCTCTTTTGGATCTAGGATTGATTATGCTTGTAACCAGACATCCGGTGAATATAAACATTCTATGGAGCATTCCCTATATGTTGCTTATTTTCCTCTTTACGACGGGAGTGGGGATGATTTTAGCCGCCATTGCAGTCTATTTTAGGGATATGGAGCACATCTACAAGGTGTTTACCAATGCCCTATATTTTGCCAGTGCCATCATTTATCCACCCGAAATCGTACCGGAAAAATACCAATTTATTCTGCAATGGAATCCGGTATTTCATTTTTTACAGGGATTTCGGCGCGTGGCCTACTATGGGCTGGCACCGGAGCCTAGAAATCTCTTGCTATGTACAGTCTTGGCACTTGTAAGTTTGATTTTGGGAGTCTTGTATTTTAAAAAGAAACAGGATGATTTTATCTTGTATCTCTAAGGAGGATAATATGCAGTGCAAACAAGAGCCGGTCATTTCTCTTATCCATGTTGGCATGGAATATATTGTGCCTAGAGAAAAAATTGACAGTCTGAAAGAATACCTTATACATAGAGTGCATGGCAAAGTAGAGAAAAAGAGATTTTTAGCCCTAGACGACATCACCTTGTGTATTGAACGGGGAGAGAAGATTGGGATTATTGGCCCCAATGGTGCAGGGAAGAGCACACTGCTTAAGATAATCTCTGGTGTAATGAAACCCACCTCCGGTAGGGTTCAAGTGAAGGGCCGGATTGCCCCCCTTCTCGAACTGGGGGCTGGATTTGAAAATGAGTTCACAGGAGCAGAAAATATTTATCTAAATGCTGCCATACTGGGCAAGAAGAAGGCCTATATCGACCAAGTCTATGACCAAATTGTGGCATATTCGGAGTTAGAGGATTTTATCCATATTCCCGTCAAGAATTATTCATCGGGCATGCGAGCCAAGCTTGGTTTTGCCATTGCGAGTAAGGTTGACCCGGAGATATTGATATTAGATGAGGTCCTAGGGGTGGGGGACATTCGTTTCAAGAAAAAAAGTTACGATACCATGAAACAATTAATGACCGACCAGAAGACGGTTATCCTTTGTACCCACAATCTAGATAGCGTAAAGGAACTCACATCCAGAACCATATGGCTAGATGGTGGCTGTATGGTGAGACAGGGACCGTCAGAAGAAATAACAGAAGCGTATGCTGAGGCGATGCAAAAACGAAGAAAAGGAAGACAAAATGATAAACGATTTATCAAGGCGAGATAGACAGTTTATGGAAGAACCCAAAATATCTGTTTTGGTACCGGTCTACAACACTGAGAAACTAGTCCCACGTTGTTTAGATAGTATTCTAAGGCAGACCTATAAGAACCTCGAGGTCATTGTGGTTAGCGATTGTTCCCCCGGCAATATTACTGAAATCATACAACCCTACCTGGAAGCGGATCCTCGGGTTCGCTTTATTGAACATGAGAAAAACCAGGGGGTATTTGCAGCAAGAATGACGGCCTTTCACCAAGCAAAAGGAGACTATATCGCCTGCGTAGATAGCGATGACTATCTGGGGGTCGACTTCTACCGGCGCTTGATGCGAAAGGCCCAGCAAACGGGTGCCGATATGGTTTGTGGGAATCTAGTGGTTGTGGATGAAATCAACAAGAGAAAATCCATCAGTTTTTTGAACCGGCCGACGGGAGAAAGCCTCAGGGGAAGCCAGATTATGGAGGCCTTTATGGAAAAATCCAGATATGCTTTCCACTGGGTGGTTTTATGGAATAAGTTGTACCGTAGGGAATTATGGGACAAGGCCAAAGAAAACCTCCATATCGACAGACATTTTTTAAACTATGAAGATGTATTCCACACCATGCTCTTGCATTACTATGCCAAGCACTATGAAAGCATTGACTATGAGGGCTATTTTTACATCAAGAATGTCTATTCCACGACCAGCATTGCCGGGGATAAGAACAAGTTTATCAAGCTTATCGACGATCTGGTATTTTCCTTTTCTTTGATGGAAAACTTTCTAAAAAAGGTCGGCCTATATGAACAGTATGGTGCACATTTGACTTTTTGGAAGGAACGGGAAGTATATAGCTATGACCAAAAAATCAAGGGAACCCTATTATCACCCAATGTAAAGAAAAAGCTGAGCAGCTACTTAAAAGATTCTTTTTCGATGACGAGTCTTAAACCGGCTGAAGTCACAGATAACTATTTCTATCTTTATGAGCGCGATTGGTCGAGTCGGCTAGAAGACTTGCTAGAATCCATCGCCTTCTCGAACAGAGAACTGTTGGTCATCCGGGCTTCACAATGCCTGGTGGGCAATCTATGCGTCCAAGATGACCTTCTCCTTCTTTGCCTGGGGACAGAACTTGAAGACACCGATTTCCCCACCATGAGGGCGTGGGCAGGACGGGTAATTCAAGCAGAAGGTTTAGGCCATGCTTCTGAAAAAGTAAGGCCGTTGGACCGAGTATATGATTTGTTGGAGGCGAGCGGCAAATATTCAGACACAAGTCTGCAAGACATGAAACAAAAAGAAATAGCAAGCTTTGCCAAGAGGGTGTATTTGCACCAGGAATTATTGGATTGCATGCAAGTCCATCTGTCTAAAAACCAAGGTGTAATCATCGTAAACGATACCTTGCATGAGGGCTCCCTTGTTGAAGAAGCACTAGCGAAGAACTGGGAAAAAGAGAAGTTTGACCCAGCACGGATGAAAGTACTTGACCTAGAAGCCTTGGGTAGCCTAGAGCCAAATCAGGTATTGGAAATTGTAGCGGAAGAAGAAGCGAAAGGAGCAGGCTTACAAGAAGGAAAGCTATTTTATCCTAAGCGCCACAAACATATGACGGAAGCGATGGCGTATTTGGGATGCCTAAGCAAGAGCCATAGCGAGTGGCAATCCCGGGACTGCGCGAATCATTATGAACTCCTACTTAGACTCTTAGGCAGTTTACTCCAAAAACGCTATTACAGTACCTTGCTGAACGAAAGCTGTCTAGATTCAGACTTTTTACTAAAACCAGTCCTCTACGGCTATTACCCAGTCGGTTTCTACCTGGTGGGGGCCTGCCTGTGGTTACACAAGAGGATTGTGCACCATGGTATCCAAAAACTGGTGGTGGATGCGAACTTGTTTGATTCCATCAGTTTGGTGTATAAAACCATCTTTGGCGAAAGTCCCACTTGTGAATTGCTTTGTTCAGACCGTAGTCGACTAGATATGTTGCGAGCCGTATGCAAAAAGCCGGACCTTCGCCTTCCGCTGTATGTAGATCTTCGGCAGCTTTCTTGGAAACGACTCTTGGATATCTTCGACCTACCAGACGAAGTAAGAAAGAAAATAGAGCAAACGATTTCAATAAGCGATGAACTCTTTCATGACGAGAAAGAATATTACGACTTGCTTCCAAATATAAGGGCTGCATGCGAGGACCTGTCCTACCATGAAACGATGCGGAAGGAAGAAATATTTAGTGGAGAAAAAACAGCCTATTTAAGCTATGGGCACCTTCCCTTGGAAAAAGACTATTTTAGAGAGTTTTTTCCGGAAGTACAACAATTCGTATTGCATGCAAAAAACCATAGTGAAACGGTAGAATATTTTGAAGACCGAAACGTCATTTGGTCATCGAGTATCGAAGAATTCTTTTTGAATCCGAGCCTTGCTAGGCTTGCCACAGACCAAGGTGCCAGTCTAAGAGAAATCAATACAGCGGTCATAAACAAGTATTTGGTGACGGAAATGAGAAGGGGCTTGCTGCAATTAGCCCAAGACTTCAAGCTAGTCTATGGGGAATATGCAACCTGTCTAGGTGATCGGGCCTATGGGGTGGACCGGGGTTTGCAGCGCTTACTCTTTTCTGATGTGGAGATGGATAAGCGCTTATTCAAACATATGGAAACCAAAGTAGATGGAGAAAGGGTTTCCATATTCCAGATCTGGAAACGTTCCCTAGCGGAACAGGAGTATATGCATAACGGTACTAGTAAAAACGTGGAATCGAGCATGGAGGTAGGGGTTGAACCAGAGTTCCTATATGGCCGCAGAACGCTATCTAAGGCCCTCTTCTATCTTCTATATAATCGTGGGGAATTCAAGCGCCGCTTTAAGGTAAAGTTTGCGTCTCATCCCCAATTTGTGCAGTTTTGTAGAAAATCCTACGGAATATTGAGAAAGATCAAACATAAGGCATAGTGAGGAAAATATGAGAAAGCTATTAATCCATATTGGCACCATGAAAACAGGAACGAGCTCAATACAGGACTGTTTACACTCATCGGCTGCTGCGCTACGAAAAAAGGATATCTACTATTATCCGCAGATGCATCACAACAATCATAGTTTTTCCCCCTTGTTCAAGGAAAATCCTGCGTATTCATATGACTGGAAAAAGAACTATGGCTCTACGGATGTGGGCTGGCAAGTGCAACAACTCAAAAAGAAATGGGCTAGCTTGTGGAAAACCATGGAGCAGGGAACAGCCATCGTGTCGAGTGAAACTATGTCCTTTTATAGCTATGAAGATGTAGAAAGACTACGTTCCTTTGTAGGCCCCCTATTCGACCAGGTAACGGTGATTGTTTATTTTAGAGATCCTGGGAAATATATTCCCAGCATGTTGCAACAGGACATTAAGAATGGATATACTCCGTCGGATCTATCCTTTCTGGAGTATTACCGGGGCAGAAAAATTGACATACGATACAGGGAACTGCTCTTACGTTGGACGGCGAGTTTCGGTAGCGAACACGTCATAGTTCGTCCTTTCCAAAAGAAGTCGTTTTACGGTGGGGCTTTGGAAAGGGATTTCTTTTATCATGGTTGTGGAGTGGAAATTGAGCCGGAAGTAATCGGGTCAAACCGGAAGAATGAATCATTGAATCTTGAATCTGCCTTGTTTTTGTATGAACTGAATCGAAAGTATCCCACCATCAAGTCAGGACTGTTGAATGAAGAACGGGGGCTGGCGGGTAAGCCACTGCCAGCCAAGGTGTTTGCTGCCTTTCCGGGAAGAAAAATTGATATTCCCTTGCACTACGACCTACAGACTCGAAAAAATATGCAAGCCCAGGTGCGCTATGTCAATCAATTTTTACCAGCAGAAGAAAGAATTGAATGCACTTTGCCGGAGGAGAAGGTAGAAGGTCAAGCTGACGCGGGGAGCCTGGATTTGCCGGCTTCTATTCTGGATACGGACTATTATGTAGAAATTATTAATGCCTACAACAAGTTGCTTGAAGATAAGAATAAAAAGATTATGGAACTTGAAAACAGCCTGGAGGCGCCCAGGCGAAAAGCGGCTAAAAAATGGGATGTTGCAAAGGAATGGGGAAAAATAAAAAGATGGCCGGCAAGAGGTCTTAGCTGGATCCAATATCTACTTTTTAGAAATAGGGTAGATTTTGATGAAGAACTGTATAAGAACACCTATGGGGATATTGACTATTCGAGGATGCCTGCGATAAAGCATTTTTTTCTCTATGGGGCTGCTGAGGGACGCATACCTAGAAAAAGTATGAAACAAAAGGAAGGGGGCCTTCTTAACCCCCTAGTTCGAGAGAGGTTAATGCAACGTATCGGCAAACAAAAGGAATACTGCATTCGCGTTAAATGGACAGACTGTTTGGCGGGAGACTACCGCCTAGATGCGCTTGGTTTCCACAAGGGTTCGGTAACCTTGGTGCTGCCTTCTTTTTCCACCTATGTGTTTTGGACTCTTCAAAGCAGGGTGCTGGAGGATGAAACAGTAGATAAGATGAAAAAGGAGTATGTGCAGTTTGTGCAAACGGCGAAACGCCTAGTAGACGATACGGGGAGTGGGAAACTCATTACAGAACAATGTTTTAGTGGGTGCAGCACGGAAAATCCCATACAAGATTCAGTCCGGGTTGCCGCTCTACTGCAATATTGTCTTTCTAAGTGGTCGGATGGGGATACGGATATTTTTGGTCTTGCTGAGAATGTCTTGGAGGATTTGCGAGATACCTTGTATTCAAACAAGCTGATGGACAATATACAATTAGAAGCAGCCTTTAACCAAGCGGAACGCCAGATCCTGCAGGATGCGTTTGCTGGTGCATTTCAGATAAAGGAGCAATATCTGGAGGAAGCCGTATTTGTGGAATGGATGAATTGTCATAATAAGGCGCTGGAAATGGTTGGGGTGAACGATGAAGAAAAGTAAGAAGCTAATATTGCATATTGGGATGAACAAAGCAGGTTCATCTTCAATCCAATCTTTTCTAGCAAACAACGCAGCCCATTTGGAAAAAAACAATATTCACTACCCGGTCTCACTCCACCCTCAAAATAAAAGCATCTTTGCGACAATCCGGGCAGCGTGCACCAAACCAATCCAAAAGAAAATCTTGAATTATGCTGTAATGGAAGATTACTGGCATGGATTATGGATAAAAGAGTTCACCTCGAAAGAGGAAAATACCATCATCTCCTCGGAACAATTGCTTTTCTTTAGCCAAGAGGAGATTCGCCGTTTGAAGACCATGCTTGGTCAATACTTTGAGCAAATCACGGTAATCTGTTATGTGCGCGATTTCGATTCCTTTGTTAATAGCTCCATTCAACAGCGCATCAAGAATGGTAGCGATAGCATCATTAAACAGATGAATACCCTAATCGACAACTGTGATTACCGAAGGATTCTGAATTGGATGGAGATTTGTCCGGACTATGATTTTTGCCTTAGGCCCTTTCGCTGTGACGCTTTCTATAAGAAGGATTTGATTCAAGATTTTTTTCATAGCATAAAGTTGGATGTTTCTGGACTGGAAGAACGAATTGCCCCACACGACAATCCGTCGCTAGGCTTATATGCAGTTTTGTTTTTAGAAAAATACAATAAGAAGTATCCACTTATGAAAAAGAACAAACTAAATATGGAAAGAGGACTATGCCATGGTCGGATTCCCTTGCAAGTAATGGCTAGTGTGAAGGATCTACCCTTCCGGCTGGATATTGGGTATAGTCAAGAACAGGTGGATGAAATCAATGGGTATATTCAGCGAATAAACCGTTATCTATCCCCTAATGATCAGCTAAAGTTACTGCATCCGAAAGAAGGAAGAATTGCTGAACAATTGACTACTAGGATACCGAAATCATTTTATCTTGAAGTATTTACTGCATACAAGGCGTATCTAGAGAAAGAAGCGGACAGGAGCTAAACCATGGATAGAAAAACACAAGACCTGATGGATTGTATGACTGGTGCTGCCAAGAAGGCGGCAAGGGCGATTATGGATGTTTACCAGACAGATTTTCATGTAGACATGAAAGAAGATAATTCTCCACTGACCTTAGCGGATAGACGAGCAAATGACATTATTGTATCCGTTCTAGAAAAAGCCTATCCGGAGTATGCGATTCTTTCGGAAGAGGGAAGGGACAATCCGGCAAGGCTTTTAAAGGAGTACTGCTTTGTGGTGGACCCACTAGATGGTACCAAGGAATTTGTAAAAAGAAACGGACAATTCACTGTGAATATTGCCTTATGTCGACGGGGCTATCCCATAGCGGGCTTGATTTATGTGCCTGTAACAAAAGAACTATACTATGCTAGCGAATGCAATGGGGCCGTCTACAAGAATATGGGAACCGGCATAACAGAAAATATCCAAGTAAGCGAGCGCAAAACAAGCATTAGGGTGGTTTGCAGCCGGTCTCATGTCAGTGAAGAAGAGCAGAAATTATATCTTGAACATAAGGCGGAGATTCAGGAGATTAAACCGGTTGGCAGTTCCCTAAAGGGTTGTTTGGTGGCGAGGGGTCATGCGGACGTATATTACCGGTATGGATTTACCTCAGAGTGGGACACGGCGGCCATGCAGTGTATCGTGGAGGAAGCTGGAGGAATCTTTCGCCAAATGGATGGCAGCATCATGCACTACAATAGAGAAGATAGTTTGAATCGTAAAGGATTTTATATCGTCAACCGGAAAGAAAACATATGGTTGTAGGAGGAAATATGACACATTTGGATCAGTTGGAAGCGGAAGCCATTTATATTATGAGAGAGGTGGCGGCGGAGTGCGAAAAACCGGTGATGCTTTATTCTGTGGGCAAGGATAGCTCGGTTATGCTGCATTTGGCTTTAAAGGCTTTTTATCCGGAGAAACCACCCTTTCCGTTTATGCATATCGATACGACTTGGAAGTTTAGGGAAATGATTGAATTTCGCGATCGCAAGGCCAAAGAATTGGGCATTGAGATGCTGGTATACACCAATCAAGAGGGCGTAGATAAAAATATCAACCCCTTTGACCATGGTGCAGCTTACACCGATATTATGAAGACCGAGGCTTTGAAGGCAGGGCTTAACAAGTATGGCTTTACAGCCGCGTTTGGTGGTGGACGGCGAGATGAGGAAAAATCCAGGGCCAAGGAACGCATATTTTCGTTTCGCAATTCAGCGCATGCTTGGGACCCGAAAAATCAAAGACCAGAAATGTGGAAACTATACAACACTAGAATCAACAAGGGAGAATCGATTCGCGTATTCCCCATTTCCAACTGGACAGAAAAAGATATTTGGCAATATATACGCCAAGAAAATATTGAGATAGTACCCTTGTATTTTGCCAAGGAAAGGCCAGTGATACACCGTGACGGCAATATCATTATGGTCGATGATGAGCGCATGCGTATTTTGGCGCACGAAGAAGTAGTCGTAGAGAAGGTTCGGTTCCGGACCCTGGGCTGCTATCCCTTAACCGGTGGCTATGAATCGAATGCAGATACCCTGGATAAGATTATCGAGGAAACCCTGATGGCCCTAACCTCAGAGCGGACCAGCAGGGTTATTGACCAAGAAGCGGCAGCAAGTATGGAGCGGCGCAAACGGGAGGGGTATTTCTAGGATGGAACTGTTGAAATTTATAACTTGTGGTAGCGTGGATGATGGTAAGTCTACCTTGATTGGTCATATGCTCTACGATGCAAAACTGATTTTTACCGACCAGGAAAAAGCCCTGGAATTGGAAAGCCGTGTAGGAAGTAGAGATGGTGCCATTGACTATTCTCTTTTGCTCGATGGGCTGATGGCTGAACGGGAACAGGGAATCACCATTGACGTTGCCTACCGATTCTTCTCCACGGATAAGAGATCCTTCATTGTGGCAGACTGCCCTGGGCATGAGCAGTATACCAGGAATATGGCCGTAGGTGCATCCTTTGCTGACCTAGCAGTTCTTTTAGTTGATGCAACGCAGGGAATTCAGCTGCAAACCAAACGCCATGCCAGAATTTGTGCCTTGATGGGCATTAGGCATATCTTGCTTGCAGTCAACAAGATGGATTTGATTCATTATGACAAAAATCGTTTTGAAGAAATCAAAAGGGAGTTTCAATCTTTTGCAGCCGTCTTTGACCTCGAGTCGTTACAGGTGATTCCTGTTTCTGCTACGGCAGGAGACAATGTGACTAATGTATCCAAAAACATGCCATGGTACGACAAATTGCCTCTCTTGCAAATACTAGAATCGATTGACGTCACCAAAAAAGAGCAAGAAAAAAGCTTTATCATGCCTGTGCAAAGAGTGTCCAGACCCAATCAACAATTCCGCGGCTTTCAAGGACAGATAGAATCAGGAACCATCCGGGTTGGAGATGAAGTCCTAAGTTTGCCCAGCCAGGAAAGGGCAAGGGTTAAGGACCTATACTTGGCGAATAAATGTGTTGATGAAGCTGGGCTGGGGCAGCCTGTGACCATACAGTTAGACAAAGAGGTGGATGTTTCTCGGGGTTGTGTGCTTGCAAGTGATACCAAGGTACAACTGGCGGACCTTTTTGAGGCAAACTTGCTCTGGATGGATGATCATGAACTAGTAGAGGGAAGAAGTTATTTGATTAAATGTGGAACCAAGCTTCTTCCTGCCACCATATTTGAGATTAAATATAGGATTGATGTCCATACGGGAAAACAATTGCGGGTGGAACACCTAATCAAAAACGAAATCGGTGTTTGCACCATAGCCTTATCTGAAAATATGGTATTTGAGGAATTTCGGCACAACCAGACCCTAGGCTCCTTTATCTTGATGGACCGGGTGAGCAATATGACCTCAGCTTGTGGCACCATAAACCATTCAATGAGGCGTTCAACTAATGTTTTTTGGGAAAAGACCACCGTTACGCCAGAAGTTCGAGCTAGGCAAAAAAATCAACAAGCGGGAACCATTTGGCTGACAGGATTATCCGGCTCCGGCAAATCCACCATCGCCAATGCCCTAGAAAGCAAGTTGATGCAGGCTGGAAAACATACCATGATTTTAGATGGGGATAATATTCGGCATGGCCTAAACCGGAATCTGGGATTTACGGAAGAGGACCGTATTGAAAACATTCGGAGGGTAGCTGAAGTAGCTAGGCTGATGAATGAAGCAGGACTCCTGGTTATGGTGGCCCTTATTTCACCCTACCGGGAAGACCGAGAGCAGGCAAGAACCATCGTTGGCAAGAACTTTTTGGAAGTCTATGTGGACACACCGATGGAAGTATGTGAAAAAAGGGATGTCAAGGGCTTATATCTAAAGGCTAGAAAGGGGGAAATCCCCAATTTTACTGGTATTAGCAGCCCCTACGAGGAGCCACTAAACCCGGATGTGCGCGTGGATACTAGTAGGATGGAACTATCTGATATAGTCAAACAAATCGAACAGACCTTGCTAGCGCGAAGGGAGTGGACGCATTGCCACAAGGAAGAGAAGATAGAATCCTGATGGAATGTCACGAATATTTGTTCTAAGGGATAAAAAGTTGGTATACTTACAATTATCTAAAACAATCAGGGGCAATGCTGGCTAGAAACGATCCCCTAGGATGGGGCAGGATAAGGAGAGACAAGATGCAACTCCAAGGCGATTCCAATACAATTTTAATTACAGGGGTAGCCGGTTTCATCGGATACCATATGGCGAAACGACTGTTGGATAGCGGCCATACAGTAGTGGGAATAGACAATATGAACTCCTACTACGATGTCTCCCTAAAGGAGGCGAGACTGGCTATTCTAGCCAATAAGGATGCTTTCCAATTCTATGAGCAGGATTTGAATGAAAAAGAAAAGTTAGAATCCCTATTTTCGAGTGCTCAGCCACAAGTCGTCATTCACTTGGCGGCACAAGCTGGGGTGAGATACTCCTTGGAACAACCCTTTCAATATGTAACAAGCAATGTGGAGGGCTTTTTAAGTATCCTAGAAGCTTGTCGGCGTCATCCGGTAAAGCATCTACTATATGCTTCATCCAGCTCCGTGTATGGGGATGAAAAAAAACTGCCTTTCCGAGAAGATATGAAGGTGGACCAACCGGTCAGTCTCTATGCTGCAACGAAAAAGGCAGATGAGCTGATGGCCTATACCTATAGTCATTTGTATGGTATTCCAGCGACGGGACTCCGCTTTTTTACGGTTTATGGGCCTTGGGGAAGACCCGATATGGCCTACTATAGATTTGCTGAGAAAATCATGGCGGGTGAAGGCATTGATGTCTACAACTATGGCAAGATGCGACGCGACTTTACCTATGTGGACGACATTACGCAAGCCATGGAGAAGTTGCTGGAAAAACCACCCCAAAAGGTTGGGAAGGCGCCTCATGAGATATACAATATCGGCAACGCACATCCGGAAGAATTGCTAGAGTTTATCGAGATCTTGGAAAATAAGCTTGGCAAGAAGGCCCAAAAGAACTTACTTCCCATGCAGTCAGGGGATGTTGAAACAACCTATGCAGACACTGGCAAACTAGAAAAAGCAATAGGATATAGACCGACGACCGGGCTGGAGGAAGGTTTAGATTGTTTTGTGAACTGGTTTAAAGGCTATTATGAAAATTGGACCATGAAGGAGGACTAGTATGAAGATTGCCATAGCAGGTATGGGGTATGTAGGCATGTCTAATGGGGTTTTGCTATCCCAGAATCATGAGGTAGTAGCGCTAGATATCGATGCTCGTAAGGTAAAACAGGTAAACGACAGAATCCTTCCCTTCCAAGATGATCTGATGGATGAATTTTTTCAGACGAAACCCTTGAATCTGAAAGCTACCTTGTGTGCGAGCGAAGCCTTTCATGGTGCTGACTATATCATCATTGCGACCCCCACCAATTATGATCCAGATTTGAATCACTTTGATACTAGTAGCATTGAATCGGTGATTAAAGAGGTAATGGCCATTAATCCAGAAGCCGTGATGGTCATCAAATCTACTGTGCCAGTAGGATATACGGAGCGAATTCGAAAAGAGTTCAATACAAGGCAGATTATTTTCTCACCAGAGTTTTTACGAGAGGGGAAGGCACTCTACGATAATCTATATCCGTCTAGGATTATCGTTGGCGAGAGAAGTGAGCGGGCTAGCATCTTTGCAGAGCTTCTGCAAGAGGGAGCCATAAAAGAGAAAATTCCTGTTTTGTTTACGGAATCGACAGAAGCAGAAGCCGTAAAGCTATTTTCCAACACCTTTTTAGCCATGCGTGTAGCCTTTTTTAATGAGCTAGATACCTTTGCAGAAATTAGGGGTCTGAATACAGCTCAAATTATTGATGGCGTCGGATTAGATCCACGAATTGGAAATCATTATAATAATCCCTCCTTTGGGTATGGTGGCTACTGTCTACCGAAGGATTCAAAACAATTATTGGCCAACTACCAAGACGTACCGAACAACATGATTCGGGCAATTGTGGATGCCAATCGAACGAGAAAAGACCATATTGCAGACCGGATTGTGGCTTGTAATCCCCAATTGGTCGGCATATATCGTCTCACCATGAAGATGAATTCCGACAACTTCCGTCATTCCTCAATCCAAGGCATCATGAAGCGAATCAAGGCCAAAGGCATTGAGGTTTTGGTCTATGAGCCGGACTATCCTGGTGAGAAATTCTTTCAGTCTAGGGTGACCAAGGATCTAGAGGAATTTAAAAACAGGGTAGACCTCGTTGTTGCCAACCGGATGTCGGATGACTTAAGAGATATTGCAGAAAAAGTATATACGCGAGACCTCTATGCAAGAGACTAAAAGCAACTAGGCAGGAAAAATCTGGAACTGCTTTGGTATCAGTGGAATAAGAATGGCGGATGGTGAAGACAATGAAGAATTATTTTGCAAGTAAAACATATGGCATCCTGCAGGGAATTTTGTCGATGATAATTATTTATTATTCCTACCATTTGGCCTTAAGCCTTTTTAATTACCGGCATGGCCATGTCTACCTATTTTCTGATATTGCCGTGTTAATGCCCTTTCTGCTGCTTGGTATGATGGTTCTGTTTGATGTATTCGGGCTGCATGAAGCGGGCTCAATGGATGGCATCCAGGTGTTTTTATCCCTACTGCTGTCAGGCATGATTGGAAATGCTGGTCTAGTCGTTATTGCGGTCGGTTTTAACGTATTTGTCCTGCCGGCTAAACTGTTTATTTATGCCTATATTATCCAGCTGGTCTTACTCTTTCCACTCCTGCTGGTTCGCGACCATATGTATACAAAGCGGGTCCCGGCTCTTCGCATCCTTGTGATTGGTGCCAAAGGAGAATTAGAAGCTATTAAAAGACAGCTGGAAAGTAAGTCCTATGACCGTTGCCACGTTGTAGCTCGTGTTGAATCGGTTAGCCAAATTACAGATGATGTCTTGCTACAGACCGATGCTCTTTATATGGCTAGTATCTGCGCAGACAAGGAAAGACAGCGCTTAGTTGCTTTTGCACTAATGAATGACTTGCCTGTCTTGTATGAACCGGATATTTTGCAGATTGGTTACCGCAACGCGAAGGTGGTTCGTTTCGATGATACCCTGCTTTTTAGAATGGACAATCGGTCGATGTCACTAGAAGAACGATTCTTTAAGCGCACCATGGATTTGGTAGTTGCCTTCCTTATGCTGGTGGTCTTTTCTCCCCTCATGCTGCTAGCAGCAATTGCAATCAAGGTGGAGGACAGAGGACCAGCCATGTTTCGTCAGAAACGGGTAAAAAAAGAGGAAAAAGAGTATGAGCTATATAAGTTCCGAACCATGTTTGTGAATGCGGAAAAAATGTCAGGCCCAGTCCTTGCGACGAGTGATGATCCCCGTATTACCAAAGTAGGAAGTTTCCTTAGAACAACACGCATCGATGAGTTGCCTCAACTGATCAACGTCTTGCGTGGTGAGATGAGTCTAGTTGGTCCTAGACCGGAACGGCCATTTTTTGTAGACCAATATAAGGAAACCATACCCAACTACTGTGACCGCTTCCGGGTAAAGCCGGGCATAACGGGTCTTGCGCAAGTAGATGGGAAATATAGTACGGACGTCAAGGATAAGCTGAAATTCGATTTGCTCTATATTTTGAACTATAGCATGTTATTGGATATCCGAATCCTTTTACAGACGGTTCGTACGGTCCTGCAGCCTGGTTCTGCAGAAGGGATAAAGAAACGGTATGATGGTCCGAGTCCCAAACGACGCTCGCAAAATGACTGACAAAAAATCAGAATACATAAGCAAGGGGTTTCCATATGTCCTTTAATTCAATGGCCTTTATATTGTTCTATCTCGTGGTACTTCTGCTGTACTTTGTAGTGCCCGGACAACGATTTAGATGGATGCTACTATTGGCATCCAGCTATTTCTTTTATATGTGGTGGAATCCAGCTTACATTGTGCTCATTCTTTTTTCCACTCTAGTCGATTATACGGTTGGCTTGATGATGGAAAAATCTGAGAATCAAAAAGTTCGTAAAGTTTTTCTAAGTATGAGCCTGCTTGCCAATTTGGGTTTACTGTTTTTTTTCAAATATTTCAGCTATACCTATGGATTGGCTAGTCGCCTAATAACTGGCAATGGGATGGATGTGGGATTCCACTTTCTATTGCCGATGGGCATCTCTTTTTATACCTTCCAGACCTTGAGCTATTCAATCGATGTGTACCGGAAAAAGATTAAAGCAGAGCATCATTTTGGCTACTTTGCCTTGTATGTTTCTTTTTTTCCGCAACTAGTAGCAGGCCCGATTGAACGTTTTGACCATTTGATGCCTCAACTAAAAAACAAGAATACCTTTCAATTTGATAGATTACACGATGGACTATTGATGATGGGGATTGGATTCTTTAAAAAGATTGTGGTTGCCGACCGAGCAGCTGTATATGTAAATTCAGTATTTTCCCAACTAGACACCATCACGGATGGGTGGGAGTTGATTCTTGGGCTGGTATTCTTTATTTTTCAAGTATATGGTGATTTTTCTGGATACTCGGACATTGCAATCGGGGCATCAAAAATAATGGGCATAGATTTAATGACCAATTTCAGACAACCATTTTTTGCAGAAGGCATTCGGGATTTTTGGAATCGTTGGCATATCTCACTCGGAAGCTGGCTTAAGGATTATGTTTACATCCCCTTGGGTGGAAACCGCATCAGCCATGCTAGAACACATTTCAATATTTTCGTCATCTTTGCCGTTAGCGGTATATGGCATGGAGCCAATTTGACCTATTGGCTTTGGGGTATGTTACATGGTATCCTTCACTACCTTGACTATCTATGGTATCGTTTCAGTATTCAGCATAAGACCTTAAACAGATGGTGTACGACTTGCCCTGCATATCGCTATGTGAGAATCACTAGTACGTTTGTTCTTGTAACCTTGTCGATGGTTCTATTCCGCTCACAAAGCCTGCACCAAGCCTGGCAATATTTCCGAAAACTGTTCTTGCTTTCAGGAAATCGGCTAGTATCGAGTGGTGCACTATCGGATCGCTTTTTCAGCTATGGTTTGGACCGTGTGGAGATGAGTGTTCTGCTGATTTCGATGATGGTAGTCTTGATTTACGATTGGCAACTAGAACAGCATAAGGGACTGAGTGGCTTGAAGAATCGTTTGCTACAAGAGCCTTTGATGCTACGGTGGTCCCTGTATTTTGTTTTAATCTTTTCCATTGTATTATTCGGATTTTATGGTGAGATGAATGTTCAAGAATTCATTTATTTCCAGTTTTAACGGGAGAAAATATGCAGAAGATTCGACTACTCGTTAAGAGTATTGCCTTCATCGTTCTATTTCTATTTATTTTGACTTTGTCTAATCAGTATTTGGCCTACCACATGCCCTTATTAAGAACGAGAATCGACCGGATTTATGAAGAAGAAACAGTGGCAGATGTAGTTCTTATTGGAGGCTCCCATGCTCTTCATTCTTTCAATCCTGAAAGCATGGAAAATGTATTGGGTGTAGATACCATGATGGTCGTATCTCCAGGGCAGAATCTAAAGATTACCTATATGCTATTAGAAGAGATCTATAAGGAGCGAGGGGCGAAATTGGTGGTGCTTGAAACATTTTCCCTTATTCATCCAATGCATAACGTAATCGATAACCCGAAAGATGGCAGGTTCTGGAAATACCGAGATGTTTTGAATGAAATCCCATTTTCTATCAATAAAGTGAATACAGCTATCCAACTAGTGGAGCCCCAATATGTACTAAATCTACTAGTTCCTGTTGTGAATAGCCATAACAATTGGAAAGATTGGGAACAGCTAAAAAGCAATTTGCAGTATGTGTATGATCCGGATGATTTTGGATTCATATTGAAATTGACCAATACATTGCAGGCAGAGGATGCCGATTTATATGCGCATTCTGACTACGAATATTTGTTTGATTATTCAGAGGAAAATGCCTACTGGTTGGAAAAAATTTGTGAATTGGTTAAAGCCAACGATTCAGAACTATTCACCATCATGGCTCCCATTTATACACCGTTCTTGGAGCATAGCAATTATACAGAACAAACTGAGCGGCTAGAAGAAGATTTACAGGAATTGGGTGTCTTTTTTCTGGATATGAACCGAGAAACAGAACTTGGCAGGGAATCACTTACCTTTAAAGGAGAAAAAGCTTTTAAGGATGGTGTGGTGAGCTACAACCAGCATTTGAGTTATATAGGAAATTACCAGGCCACCCAGTTTTTGATGTCCTATATCGCAGATAGGTTGGGGATTGCGGAATACGATTGGACAAACAACCAATATGATTTGGAAAGTTTTTTAGATGGAATCGAAATGGATGGAAAGATTGTGATGGCAAGTTATTGTAATGTCAATATGGTACCACCATTGGAGAAGGCACTGGAGTCTTTGGCGGATTCTGATCTAGGATTAGAACCAGCTTGGTTTACAAATTATGGGACTGGTTTCGTCTACAAGGATTTTCGACAATCTGAGCCGGTCCTGAAATCCTTCTTTACGAACCAAGAGTTGATACTTGACTTTGATGAACAAGAAGAGGCGAATCTACCATTTTCTTTATCTGTCCGAAAGCTTGAGGGTGACTGTATTGAGACCATCCTGGATGGTGCGGTGTTTGCTGCCAACAGGGACGGACTGATGATTCTCATCTACGACCCTCAAAAAGGGCAGATCTGTAAACGAGCCTTTTTTGAAATATCTAAATCCATATATCGACAAATTTGGTAACAAGTGGAATCATGTTAAAAGATACTCTTACTAGAGAAAATAATCCAAGTTACAGGTGGTAAAGACATTGAGAACTAGATATGCGGCTAGAAACAGCTTTTTGGGAATGATTGCCATTTCCGTAACCACAATACTCGCTTTTTTTGCTCGCTCTACAGTAGCAAGCGTATTGGGTCAAGAGGCGATTGGTTTAATTGCTCTTTTTTCAGATTTGTATATTGTACTTGGCTATTTTAAATTTGGGATATTTCCCTCTTTTTTAACATCCCTGTATGCGCCAGCTCGTCAGGGGGATGCACCTGTCGTCTTGGCGATGTATGGACTATTTCGAAAAGTATATTTCAGATTAGGTTGGGTCTTTATCGGCGTATCTATTCTTCTTACTCTGATTCTTAGCTCATTTTATTCTTACCAAGTGGGGCTGTACTTTTTCCTGATTGCCTTTAACTATGCACTCGCATTCTTTTTTTCGTATCCTGTCTTGTTTGCCATGGTGAGTCAGGAATTTTTCTTTCTCACAAATCTATATGTCATGAGTCAAGGCGTGATGGCCTTGCTTAGGATAATTTTTCTACCCATATTCCCCAGCTTCTATACCTATATAGCAGCTCATTTCGTATCGACCTTGATGTACTTTGTTTCGGTACATCTTTTGGTCAATCGTCTGGGCTTGATTCCGGCCGGAAAGGTTGGGCAGGTAGCATCCGATGAAAAAAAGAAAATAGTCCAGCGAATGGTCGGCCATTCTTTTCACAATGTGGAAAGTGTACTGCAAAATGGGTTGAATAATATTTATGTAGCGGTATTCGGAGGCCTAGCACAAACGGCTGCATTTGGAAGTTATGGTATGATTATTCTGACACTGACCCATTTTAGCGATATGATAGTGCAGAATATGACAGCCAGTGTAGGAAATTTGCTTACAGAAAATGATGGAATACGCAATCTAGCGGTCTACCGGGCGATGCTCTTTCTCTATAGCGCTGTGGGGACGGCCGTGGCACTTGGATTTTTAAATGTTTCAGATTTGTTTATGCAGTTTTGGCTGGGAAAAACCTATGTTTTGGAGTCTGGGGTGCGCTATGGCTTTGCAGCCCTATTCTTATTACAGATCATGATTCAGCCTGCTGAAATATTTAAAAAGGTTAGTGGTCTAATGTTTACAGACCGCTATGTACCCATACTAAGTGGCGCATTGAATGTCCTGCTCTGTCTAGCCCTTGGATATTTTTTTGGACCGGTGGGGATCTTATCCGCCAATCTTCTAAGCCTACTAGCCATTTCTTTTTGGCAAAAGCCATATATGGTATATAGGCATGTCCTTCATACACGGTTTCGGTCCTACTTTGTTCAAGTATTGCCCTATCTTACCGTGTCTATTTTAGCCGGTTTGACAAGTATATTCATTTGTCGTGTGGTAGTCATACAAGGGATATTTGGGGCCATGCTGTTTAATGGAATCGTGTCTATTTTGGTGGCAATCCTATTTTTTATGATTTTTTTCTTTTCTAGTGCTCCTTGTCAATATATATTGGTAAGTATGAAACATGTTTGGAAAAAGAAATCTTGAGGAGGTTTTGCAATTTGGTAAAGCAGGTGTTATACGCTGAGCGATTCAGCGTTTTTACAGATACAGCAAGTTTGGTGAACTTGGGTTTTTCGATACAAGAAGGTCAATGTCTTTCTTTGGGTATTCCCAACAAAGAAGAGCGTAGGTTGTTTCTATATGCTCTTTTTGGCGTGGTACCGATGATGGACGGCATCTTAAGATTTAAGGGCCAGGCCATTGAGGAAGAACTGCCGTCTGCCCGTTTATCCTATGGTATGAGCCTGATTTTACCAAAGTCGGAAGGAGAAGAAATCTTTCCAGATGAGCGGGTGTTTAGTCATAGTGTCATGGGCTACAAACGGTCCTTCTGGGGTGATTCCGGCATAGACTATCCTTGGATTGGAAACAAAAAGAGCATGCAGCAATTTCGGCGCAGAAACCGCATCTTTACCAAGAAGGGTCAGAAACCTAGCCTAATCATTTACTATGAACCGAAAAAAGAATGTGACAGCCTTGAAAAAACCTTTCGAGAAAGCATGCTTTCATTTAAAAAAGACGGAGGAGCCGTCTTGATTATTGATAAAGAAGTGTATACGTCGAGTGGTATGGACCATGCTGGCCTCATCTGTGGGGGCAGAATGCTGGGCATTGTTGAAAACAATGAAGAGGACTTGAAGAAACTCTGGTCTATGGGAGGCGCAAAGGACGATGCGTAAACTGTCAATCGAGAGCAAGGTTACCTTGATCTATAAGATTATGCGAGACAATATTTCGACCGGACTTTGGCATGAGGGAGACCAGTTTTCATCTTTCGATGTTGCTAGAAAATACGGTATTGGTCGTACTACGGTAAATGACGCCATCAAGATTCTTGAAAAGAAGGGCTTTGTAGATATCCTGCCCAATGTAGGGTTTAAGGTCAGTGCTATTACGGTGCAGAGCATCCGGGAATACTTGGAGGTGCGTTTGGCTATTGAGCTGATTGTTTCTAAGTATTTGCAGACCAGTGATAAGCCTATGGAGGTTGGGCATATTAAGGACCGCTTTAGACTTGCAATTACCAGTTTTAACCTGGGACAGCACGAAGTAGCCTTGCAAGGCATCGAAGAATACCATTTGTCCATCGCAGAGATGTTAGAGTCCAAGTCAGTTCGTAATCTGTTGATTGAGACAGAGGACTTGGAATATTATATTTTAAATCAAATCATGGTTAAGAATCCAGAATGTTTTGTTCAAGTGTTGGAATTCAAGCAAGAATACTTGGACCGGATTGAAGAAAAGAATGTGGAGAGTAGTCAAGAAGTGCTAATCAGAAAAAAAGAAGTCATAGAAGAATGTATTGTAGAAATTTTAGCGAGGGAGGGTGCCGATGAATAAGGTTCGAAAACGGTATGAAATTAATAACTATCCTCTGTCGCCTATTCCCCAAGAGGCAAGAAGCAAATGGATGGGGCTAAGTATTATTTGGGCGGGATTCATCTTAACGGTGTCCAATTTTTTAACTGGCACTTTGATATCGGAAGGACTAACGCTCAGTAGCAGTTTTGGTGCAATCGTTCTTGGAAATAGTTTGCTGTTTTTGGTAGCCATGGTTATGGGATTTATTGCCCAGGAAACGGGACTAAGCGCAACCTACCTGTCCCGCTATGCTTTTGGAATTCGAGGCTCTAAAATCATTTCCCTGCTTTTTTCGCTATCCTTTATCTGTTGGTCTGCAATCGGTATTGGTTTGGCGGCCAAATCTTTGGGCCATTATACAGGCTGGAATGTTGTATTTCTATCCCTGGTGATGACGGTCCTATTTGGCTTGACGGCGGTGTATGGCTTTCCCGGTATGGTCCGAATATCCTCGATATCCGTCCCCATCGTTGTACTGATTTCGTATTTTGGAATCCGTCAAATTTTAGCTGTCGGGGAAATTGAGTTATCTACCTTGATGCTCCTAAAACCGACTGAAACCATGCAATACGGTCGAGCAGTATCCATTGTTGTAGGGTCTTGGATTGTCGGTGCCGTTGCTGCACCAGATATTTTACGATTTGCCCTGCGGAAACGGGATGTCCTGATTACCATGCTTCTTACTTTTGTACTGCTCAATAGCCTTCAGACTGGAATCGGTGCCATCATGGGTCTAGTAGTGGGTAGTCCTGATCTACCAGATATCTTGTTCCATCTGGGATTTGGTTTATTTGGATCCCTCCTCTTGATTTTCTTGTCATGGACGACAGCCGATAACAATTTGTACGCCTCAGGCCTTGGCATAGCCAACTTTTTGGACCGAGGGGAGCGAATTAAAACGACTACCGTATCCATCGTATTAGCCGGTGTGTTGGCAGTAGGTGGAATGTACAATTACCTGGGCCAATTTTTGGCCTTGGTGTCACTGGTTTTTGCACCGATTGGTGGGGTAATCATTGTGGATTTTTACCTGCATCGTGCGGGACTTATCCAGCATGCGCTGTATTATCAGGGAATTAGGTGGCGGGGAATCATTTCCGTTCTAGCAGGAATCCTGATAGGGCTTTATATTGAATCGCCTATGCCCTTTGCCACGGCCTTTTTGACTGCGGGATTGATTTACCTCTTGATCTGTGTGGCAAAAATATATCTAAGTAAGTCCCAAAAGGAAATTTCCGAATAGATTCATAGGGGACGTAAGACTAGTCTTACGTCCCCTATGTGTTTTTAGTGAAAAGAGGGCGTGGGATCTTTCGAAAAAAGGAGTAAAAAAGGTATGTACTACTAGACAAATGAGCTTAAGTACTTTATTATTAAGTGGTAACCGGACTACCTAACCGGTGTAACGATGATATTAGGACATTTGTCTTATTATACCAAGTGGCTTATTCCCCCCCGAAACTCCCTTGTACGGGAATATGCCAAAGCAAGATGGAGCTTTTGGCTCCATCTTTTTTTTAAAGAAGATTGCCATTCAAGCTAGTATTGGCTATGATGTTCTAAAATGATAGAGAAGGTTTTGGTGTAAGGAATGGAATTAAAGAAGTTTTATAAGTCATTGATTATGTTGGGGGTTCCGATTGCCCTACAGAATTTAATCATCAATGGACTTAATTTTGTGGATACGGTAATGATTGGCCAGCTGGGTGGCCTAGAAATTGCGGCTGTAGGTCTGGCCAACCAGGTATATTTTGTTTTTTCTGTTATTCTGTTTGGTATTGTAAGTGGAACGTCGGTGTTTACGGCCCAGTTCTGGGGAGATAAGAATATTCGGGATTTCAATAAGTATACAGCCTTGGGACTTATTGTTACTGTGATTCCGACCCTGATTATGTCGGGACTTGCTTTTTTTGCACCGCAACAACTCATGGGTTTGTTTACACACGACCAGGCGTTGATACAGCTTGCCAGCAGATATCTGCATATTGCCAGCTTCAGCTACTTGTTTACCGGGGCTGCCTTTTTGTATGAGACCGTTATGAAGTCGGCTGGTAAGGTGCGTTTTCCCCTGTATGTTTCCATTGTGGCCTTTGGTGCCAACACGCTGTTAAACTATCTGCTAATTTTTGGCAAGCTTGGTCTTCCGGCCATGGGCGTGGAGGGGGCAGCTCTAGCCACCGTCTTTTCAAGAATCATAGAATCTACCCTGGTTTTGGGATTGGTATTTGGAAAACAGTTGCCAGGTGCTGTGCACAAGAATAGTTTTAAAAATATTAGCAGAAAAGAATGGTTGCGTTTTACCAATATAGTGGGACCTGTGATTCTTAATGAGGCACTGTGGGTTATCGGAGTAACGCTCTACATGATGGTCTACGGGCGAATTAGTGCCCAAGCCGTAACGGTTATTTCCATCACCTATACGGTTGAGAGGGTATTGCAAACCCTGTATTTTGGAATAGGTGGTGCAGCGGCCATAATGATTGGCAACACCCTGGGGGGGCGTGACAGGAAACTTGCCCAGCTTAATGGTGGGCGCTTGCTTCGAACCTCCTTCTTGAGTGGCTTGGTTTTGGGGATTCTAATTATTTTCTTGGCGCCAGTCGTTATTATGCCATTCAAGGTTTCTGGTGCGACAGCAGGATTGGCGATTAAGACTATTCGTATAATGGGTCTGCTGATGGCAGCCCGCAGTTTCAATATTACCCTGATCACTGGGGTGCTCCGGGCTGGTGGAGATACCAGGTATTGCCTGATGCTAGATACAGTCGGTGTTTGGGCTGTTGCTTTACCATTAGGAGCTCTCGCAGGACTGGGCCTCAAGCTATCTGTGGAATGGGTTTACCTAGCCTTTTTCTCAGAAGAAGCATTTAAAATAGTAGTGGGTTATTTGCGCTTTAAATCAGGTAAGTGGATTAACGTATTAACGCAGTAGCCTCGTATGGTTAGACGAACCTACTGTAAGACGTGCTATACTAAAATGAAGTAAAATATTTTGGAGGGACTATGGTTTTAGTAACGGGGGGAGCCGGCTACATCGGCTCACATACATTGGTAGAATTGCTTTTGGCTGGCTATGAGGTGGTGGTGTTAGATGATTTATCCAACAGCTCAATGCAAGCACTTGACAGGGTAACGGAAATTACCGGCAAATGCTTTGATTTTGTAAAAGTGGACTTGTTGGATATAGCAGCCTTGGAACAGGTATTTGAGAAGTACTCCTTTGATGCAGTAATCCATTTTGCGGGAAAAAAGGCAGTTGGAGAGTCCGTAGAAAAACCACTTCTATATTACGAGAATAATGTTTGCGGTACGATGAACCTACTGAAAATGATGAAGCGCTACCAGGTGAAACGCATGGTGTTTAGCTCTTCTGCTACGGTTTATGGCGATCCGGACTGTGTTCCCATAGAGGAATCGGCAAGACTGCAACCGACCAATCCGTATGGTAGGACCAAGTTGATGATTGAACAAATCCTAATGGATTTGAAGAATTCTTGGGATGATTTTTCGGTGGTTAATCTTAGATATTTTAATCCCATCGGCGCCCACGAGAGTGGAAAAATCGGTGAAAACCCTTCGGGAATCCCCAATAATTTGCTCCCCTTTGTGGCTCAAGTTGCCATTGGCCAAAGAGACCAGCTAACGGTGTTTGGGGCAGACTATCCGACAATAGATGGAACCGGCGTGCGGGACTATATACACGTAATGGATCTAGCCAAGGGCCATCTCTTGGCATTAAAAAAAGTGGAAACCGAAAAAATGCAGGGTCTATATAACCTGGGAACGGGCAAGGGTTATTCTGTTTTACAGATTGTTAAAGCCTTTGAAGAAGCTTCCGGACGAAAGATTCCATTCGAAATAAGCGCTAGGCGTCCGGGTGATATTGCCGTTTGTTATGCTGACGTAACAAAAGCGCGTGAGGAACTGGGCTTTATTGCCCAAAAGGGTTTGGCTGAGATGTGCCAAGACGTTTGGCGATGGCAAGAAAATAATCCAAGAGGATATACCAAATAGGAAAAAGGAGAGCAAATGTGCTCAACGGGTTCGGTTTTGAGGTGCATATTTTAAAATCACAAGAGAAAACACACATTAATTCACAACGGAATTCACACGAGAATTCACATGGTATTTCTCAAGAGGCGACGAATATTCATCGCTTCTTTTTTTATCGATTCCAAACGTTAGAATTCAATTTTTTGATTCTCACCTCACTGCGAAATTCATATACCACCGAATTGTGCATCATAGAGCGCAACAACCGCTGTTGTGCATTAAAAGATGCAATAATATCAACTTCATTTAAAAAACAAGTACCAAGAGCTTTAAGGCCCCGCTATTGGCCGCATGGGACTTTCGCACAAACCCCATGGATTGATTCCTATCCATGGAAGGGCAAGATCGTTATCTTGCATGCATAACATAAATTATTTTTTCGCAATTTAAAGAAACGATACCTCTATCTATGTATTATATAGTGCATAATTGGCGATTATGGTATTGCCACCGCATCACCGACATTACCACCAATCGAAATGCACTAAAATAGGCTAAAGAAAACCTTGGCCCTTGGAGATGGATTTAGACGTCTTCATTCCGACGAGCGTCTTGCAAAAGGAATCTCCGAAAGTAGATCCAAATTGAGCTGGGTCGCAATCGGCAAGCAATATTCTGCCTATCGAAATTCGAATTCACACGGATGATTTCACTCTAGCGCACAAGATTTGATCTAGGGCCTCAGTTGGCTAATTTTTCACTTATCGAAACCTCTTACAAGCGCCTTTGAGCCGATTTTCGGTACTAAAAACGTACATCATTAGTAACGAATCTTGCTACTCAGTCGCTTTCTTCTTTGACATTTCGTTACTAAAAGTATATATTATTAGTAACGAAACGACGAGAGAGGTGATTATTGTGACTCGCGAAATGATCCAAAGATTAATTGAAGAGCATATAAATAATGAAAGAAATGGCGATCTCTTTACAATTCAGGATTTTCTAGATTACGGCAATTACGACGCCGTAAAAATGGCTTTGTCGCGCCTCAACAAAAAAGGCGTGTTAATCAGAGTCATCCGTGGAGTTTATCAAAAACCAAATTATAGCGATTTTCTGAATGAATCAATTCCAGCGTCTCCAAATGAACTCGCTAAAGCATATGCAAAAAATTATAAATGGAAAATCATCCCCAAAGGCGATACGGCTCTGAACATTCTTGGGTTGAGCACTCAAGTTCCGGCAGTGTATAACTACGCATCTAGTGGACCGTACAAAAAAATTGAATACAATGGCATGACCATTAGATTTAGTACTAAGACAAGTCGCGAAATCACAGAGCTATCTTACAAAGAGGGTCTTTTAATAGAAGCGATTAAAGCATTGGGAAAAGGAAAAATTTCAGATATTGATCGATCAAGAATCTTCGAAAAATATTCATGCTGCGAATTATCATCATTGCTTGATAACAACAAAAATATTAGACGATGGATCTTTGATGAAATTCTTGAAATTATTGAGTCTAATGGAGGATGCAATGAGAGAACTTGCGAAAAGAACTAGAAAAGACCTTTCGGACCTATTTCAAGCGGTTGCCTCAAAAAAGGGAATAAGTGATGCAATCATCGAAAAAGATTTTTGGGTGTGTTGGATGATAGACATTCTGTTCCGATCATCAGAGTATTCTGACCATCTAGCCTTCAAGGGCGGAACCAGTCTTTCGAAATGTTATGATGTGATAGAAAGATTCTCAGAAGATATCGATTTAATTCTTGATTGGCGAGTAATCGGCTTAAGATTGAACGAACCCTGGGAAGAAAGATCAAAAAATAAGCAAGACATCTTTAACAAGAGCACCAATGAAAAAACAGCTATTTTTCTGCGCGAAAAGTTTCTGAAATCATTGCAAGAAGACCTCGCTAATGAAAAAGTCGAAGGATGGAGTTTGTTCATCAATCAAGATGATCCCTTTACGATTCATTTTTCGTATCCTCGATCATTCCAAAACCCCGCTTTGGTTCAGGAAATACGGCTGGAGCTAGGATGTCTCGCTTCATGGACACCTACAAAAGAACTAGAAATCATTCCATATGCTGCTAATTATTATCCCCAACTCTTCACAACTAATTCCACTTCAGTGAGGACGGTTGAAGCAAAAAGAACGTTTTGGGAAAAAGCGACCATTCTACATAGAGAGGCTCATCGCCCGATAACTTCTAATTTACCAGCTAGATATTCTAGACATTATTATGATTTGTACATGATGCTACACAGTCCAATTAAAGAATCCGCTATAGCTGACCCGGAACTATTAAAAGAAGTTGCAGAATTTAAAGAGAAATTTTACATCTGCAATTGGGCAAAATACGGGGAATGCACTTTTAATGATATTCTCCTCAGTCCACCTGATTCGATCAAGAAAACACTCATGACAGATTACTCTAGCATGCAAAGCATGATATACGGACAGCAAATTCCTTTCGAGGAAATATTACAAGGAATAGCGGCTTTTGAAAAGGAATTAAGAAAATTTGGCGAATAAACCCTTTATCATGAGCACTATGATTATGATAAAAAATCTTTCAAACTAGTAGTTATGCTGGTATTTGTGATCTAGGTTTTTCTGAACCTTAGGCAACGATAAATGGCCAATAGAAAGTTGTAAGAGAGCGAAATTCCGCTCTCTTATTTTTGTGCAATTCACAAACCAATTCACAAGCCAATTCACGCGTTAACGCTGGAGTTAACAAGCAATAGTTATGTGAAAACCAATGTGAATTCTATTGTGAAAACGGGTGTGATTTTGGGAGTGAAGGGGCTGAGGTGTAGTAAAATAGCGGGTCCACAATAATGTGAACCCCGCTGTGATTTCTAGTGCGATTTTCTTGTGATTTTACCTGTGATTTTGAAATATGCACCTCAAAACCGAATCCGTTGAAATGTGCTCTCCTTTTTTTACAAACTAAATAAAAACATACTGGCCATGAGTAGGATAAACATGTAGGCGGTATTGTAGAAGGGAATCTTTGTTTCCCGAATACGGTGCATCAAGGGTGTTGCCTTATCCGAAAAGATTAGATAGCGTGTAATTAGATAGGCCATACCGGCAAGTGCTACCCATTGCAGCATCTTATTTTTATCCACCAAATGAATGACAGGGAATTCTGCTTGTAGCAAATCTCCTAAAAAAGCATAGCTGAAGGTTAAGAGAATACAGGTAAAGGCCAGGGTAAACATGGGGATATTGATTTGTGCCTTTCGTGGTATATACTTTCCTTTCATATGTGGTGTGAAAGCCATGCTTTCCTTGGTATCTGGAAAGAAGATTTGTGAGAATTTCATGAAGGAAACCATGGTTCCAAGATTAATCAGCTGGAAAAGATAGAAGAAGAAGGGTCTTCCTTCCAACTCATGGGCGATGATGTATTTGCCTAGGTAGCCGTTAAAAAAGGGCGTTCCCGTGATAGCCAGGATTCCTACAAACATGGCGATGGACAGTAGTGGAAAGCGCTTGAATACGCCTCTGATTTCAACTACTCGTCTGGTCCGGTAGTGGTTGATGATTACGCCGGCACCCATGAAAAGCAATGACTTAAACATGGCATGGTTGAATAGATGAATCAAGCCGCCATAGTAGATGTCGGTCTGAATGCTGGAAATACCAATCAAGATGATTCCCACCTGACTGATGGTGTGAAAGGCCAAAATCTGTTTGATATCCTTTTGGGAAATGGCAAAGGCAATTCCTGTTAAAGCGGTAATGAAGCCTAAATAGAAGTAGAAGTCCCCAAGCGGGCTGCCACCAAAGAGTTCTTGTATTCGGATGAAGCCATATAGTCCACCTTTTACCAAAAGACCAGAGAGCAAGGCCGAGATAGAGGCTGGTGCGCTACCATGGGCTCTAGATAGCCAGTTGAAGGTAGGGAAGAAGGCTGCTTTTACAGTGACGGAAGCACTCATTAAAATATAGGCTGTGGTGATGGCGAGACTAGGGGGCAAGGCCTGTAGTCGGCTGCTGGCCAAATCCCAGTTTAGGGTACCGGTCAATAGGTAGATGATGATGAATCCCATGAGGTAGGTAAGCATGCCCATGGAATTGATTAACAGGTAGTAGAGACCGGAACGTAGAGACCAACCATCTTTTTTGTAGACGACGAGGATGGTGGAGAGGATGGTAATGATATCGATAAAGATGAAGAAGGTAAATAGATCATTGACCATCAAGAGCCCTAAAAAGGTGCCCTCCAGAAACAACAGGAAGAATAAAAATTTGTTGTCCTTGCCATGGAATTCCCAGGCATAGAGTAGTACCAGCCACCAAAGAAAGATGGACAGCCCGATAAAGGCTAGGGACAGATTGTCAATCTTAAAGGCTATCCCAGAGGCTAAGGTCCAATCTCCTAACACGAAGGTCTGGTTGTTGATCTCGGGAAATACTAGAATAAGACGCAGGAAAATATAGCTCAAGAAAGCTTGCGCTGCAAAAACTAGATAATTGCTCCACCTGTTTTCCAAAATATAGATGAAGATGGCGGTAACAATCGGTGCAAAAACTAAGAAAAGAGGAAGGGTGTACATGTTAGCCCTCCCTTCTCGATAATTCATTCCACTCGAGCGTGCCGTAATGATGAAAAATCTTAATACTCATCATCAGGGCCAAGGAGGTGATGGCAGCTCCAATGACGATGGTGGTAATCACCAAAGCTTCTGGAGTTGGATCGACCATGGTAGAAAGCGGCGTCGGCATGACAGGTGGAAGCATCCCTGGCTGGTAGACCAAGGAAAGAAATAGGAGAATGATGCCAGTTTGCGTGATATTCAAGCAAATGACGGACCGTATGACGTTTTTGGCAGTAGCGAGTCCTACGAATCCAGTTAGGATGATGGCTAGAATTAGGAATGTTTCTAGTGAAAATATCATCAACGTCCCTCCTCAATAAATACGGCTACTACTGCGGTAAGACCGACCGCGACTTTGAGCCCAATAATCAGGTTCATGGCAATAAGGTAGAGTGCTGGCGGAGTCGGTAGGAAATAGTGGGTTAGCACTACTAGCAACAAGATGAAAAAGAGATTCTTTTCCACAATGACCAAGCGGTGGAGATTGATTGTGCGCGTTGGTTTGCTGAAATAGGTGATTAGAAAACCAGTCGTTAGGATGGCCCCACCTTGGAATCCGCCACCTGGAGAGGTAGCGCCATTTAAAATGATGTAGAAGCCAAACAGGATAATGAAGGGAAAGACCATTCTGGATACTTGAACGAGCAGTCTAGAATTTTTCATAGTGTCCCCCCTTGTCGCTTCCTGCGATGAAAATAATCCCGGTCACTGCAATCAACAGAATCCCCGCTTCAAAGATACTGTCGAAGATACGGTAGTCTAAGTAAATGGCCGTCACTGAATTCATGGCCCCGGTATCTTGTAAGAAATGCGACAGATAATAGTCTTTTAAATAGGGCGTAGAAAGAGTGAGACTTTCTTGCATGAAGCTCATATTTAGGGCCGTAAAAATAATGATCATGGCCCCAAGAAGAAAGAAGTACTTTAAAATACGTAGTGTGAAAATATGGCGCTTGACCAATCCATTCCACTGTTCCAGCCAGTTTGTAGTCTTCTTAGTCATCTGTTTCACCTTCTTCGATACTTTCTATGCGGGCATAGGCACAAGGGCTTTTCAGCAGTTGTTGTTTTAAGTCGTTGAAAATGTAGCTAGACTGCGAGCCTTTAAAAACATATCTCCTGTCGCAGGGCTTAACCTGATAGCTGATGCTGGTGCCAGAAAGAAAGCTGTCACGTTCCACAATCAAGTCGATATCCTTTTTAGAAAAAAGGAAGGATTCCTTTTCTGGAATTTCCCTCAAGACGACCAATTCTAGGTTTTTACTTTTGCAAAACTGCGATAAAAGCATGTGACCTGTCATACCCTGCTCGAGAAAACGATCCTTGGTATTGTCGATTACGATGTATTTTTTTTGTCTGGTGATGCTGATTACATAAATTAGGGGTACAACGGCAGCCCCAATCGCAAGTTCGGCCATGGCTACATCTGGTGCCTGATAAAGAAAGTACAGTAAGGAGGAAATGACGGAAAACACCGATAGCATGATGATAGCCCGAATGATGCTCTTGGAAAAGATGATGGCAAGCACAATAACCAGTAGAAAACTTAAAAAAGCGATGCGCATATCAGTCCTCCTTCTTTTTGTCTTGTAGACCGATACCGTTACGCCTAGCGGAACGAGCAATTAAGTGCGACGTAATGGGGTTCACGACTAGAAGAAAAGCCAATAGCACGAGCATTTTACCGGAACTAGCCAGGTTGCGATCAACGAGAATTATGCCAGTAAAAAGCAGCAAAATGGCAACGGTATCAGCCAAGGCCGATAAAAGAAAGCGGCTATAAATATTCTTAAGAGCAATGAGTCCATAGGCCTCTACTAATAAGAAAAACCAAGCAAAAAAGAAACCAGCATAGCCTAGTATTAGGGGGACGGTTAGATTATTCATGGTCGTTTCTCCCTTCTGCTAGATAGTTGGCAATCAGGATAATGCCAATATAACCGATGATGCCATAGGTAAGAGCGACATCCAAGAGGTATTCCAACTGATTGTAGTGGGCAAATAAGGCAAGGATCATCAGTCCCTTTACTGAAATCAGGTTGGCTGCCATGAGCCGGTCCCAGGAGGTTGGCCCCAAGAGCAAGCGGAATAGTTCTCCCATCATGGATAGAACGATAATCAGGATGCTAATATTTAATAGATTCATGGGCGCTCCTTTCGTTTTAGCTTCTGGAAGGGCTTTTCATAGGCGGCAATAATATCGTTTTCCATGATAGCAGTACCCTTTTTTCCGGCGTTGATGGATAAAACACTCAGTACTTGGTCGTCACCAATCTCTAAGGTGATGGTGCCAGGTGTGAGGGTTATGGCATTGGCTACTAAAATTACAACTAGGGGATTGTCTGTAGTTAGGTGTACATTGAAGATGATGGGGTCATCTTGATGACAAAAAACAACTTGGACCATGGAGAAAGCACTGATCATGATGTTTCCAAGTAGATTTAGGAAATACGAAAAAAAGCCCAAGATAAACCGGTAATCAACATTGATACGGTAAATGTCTTGGAATAGGTAATCCGAAATTTTTTTAATGATGGCACTGAAAAAAAGACCGATGAGCACCGTTTGTACGGTGATGTCAGGCGAGAATCCTAGCCAAAAGGCTAGGAGCAACAGTATGAAGCCGAAGCGGCTAATTAAAGAATTCAAAAAGTCGCGCATACGTTATACCTCTCTCTCTTTAATAATAGCATAGGGTGTTGAGCGTAGTCTATACTTTCCTTTCAAGCTTTCGATTCTATCTTACCAAAGGGGCTGATTTTGTTGAAGGATGAGGATATACTGTAGAGGAGTACAAGATTGGTATTTACTAGTTGGAGGAAAAGATGAAAATGAAAAATAAGAGCCTAAGCATAGTGTTGGTAGTCTTGTTTGTTGCCCTATGTTTTTTGACTGTTAAGGTGATTGCCCTGGAAAAAGAAATGAAGGACTACCAAAAGAAATGGGAAAGCTTGGAAGAAGGAACAAATATCGAAGTAGTATTGGAGGCTTTTGAGGGCTTGGATATTCGACAAATGCATAGTGATCTCACCTATTTGCAAGCTTCTACCGAAGTATTAAATGACCTGGTTTTGAATAAGGATGCTTTTACGGTATACGTTGGTAGGGGAATAGAAGGAAAAGCTGACTTCCAAAGCACGGATGGCACTATTGTGGAGCTTGATTTTCATCCGGATGCTCGAACTTTCGTGGTTGGGCAGTATTCCTATGTTGAAGAGGATATCAAGAATTTCATAGAAAATATACTCTACTACCCAGAGGGGAATTCAACCATCATTGTGGTAGACGGTAAGGTAAAATATCTGTTTCAAGGAAACCTACTGGAGTAGTTACAGCCCCATAGCCCTGGGGCTGTTCTATTGTTGGAGACAAATGAGTAAAAGAGAATAATCTAGTCTAATAGGTCGTAACCCAACCATAATTGCCTTATAATATAAGGGCCGGATAGACCGTATCTATTTTTATCGTGTTTAGAGGGCCATAATTTGGTATAATGGGAAAAGATTGTTTAAAAAAGGGAGATAAAATGAATTTACTGGAAAACCTTAATCCTGCCCAACGAAAGGCAGTAGAACATATAGACGGACCACTTCTGATCTTGGCAGGAGCTGGTTCAGGAAAAACCAAAGTCCTAACCACAAGAATAGCCTATATGCTAGACAAGGGTGTGAATCCTGAGGAAATTTTAGCCATAACCTTTACCAATAAGGCAGCCAAGGAAATGAAGCAACGTGTAGAAAGGCTAGTAGGTGCGGACAAGGGACGCAAGCTCTTTGTTTCTACCTTCCATTCCATGGGCAATCGAATTCTCAGAAGACATATTAATAAAATGGGATATGACAATAATTTTGCCATCTATGACCGCGACGATAGTTTGAAGTTGTTGAAAAAGGTCGTCAAGGAGTTGGACTTAGATCCCAAGAAAAATACCCCACGGGCTATGCTAGGGGGCATTTCCGATTTAAAAAATCAATTTAAAACACCCAAACAGGCTTTAGAGCAAGCAACAGACTACCATGACGAAATTGTAGCAAGGGTTTTTCAATCCTATTCAAAGCAACTCAAGAGTGCCAACGCACTAGATTTCGATGATTTATTGGTTATGTTGCTGAAACTCTTGATGGAACACGACGATGTGCGAGACTACTATACCAATAAGTTTCGATATATATCTGTTGATGAGTACCAAGATACCAACTATGTACAATACCGCCTGGTCCGCATTCTAGCGGGCAAACATCGCAACCTGGCTGTAGTTGGAGACCCTGACCAGTCCATTTATGGCTGGCGTGGTGCCGATATGCAGAATATTTTGGATTTTGAAAAAGATTATCCAGATGCTGCCGTCATCACGTTAGACCAAAACTATCGTTCTACCGGTTGTATTCTAAGAGCCGCCAATGGGGTTATTTGCAATAACGCAGAACGCAAGGAAAAAAATCTTTGGACGGATAAGGGCGAAGGTGTACGTCTTAAGGTATATGAAGGTCAGGATGAGAACCATGAGGCATGGTATATTGCAAACGAAATTGCGAAATGTATGAAAGCGGAAAATCGGAGTTACTTGGATTTTGCAGCCCTCTACCGTACCAATGCACAGTCCAGGGCACTAGAGAAAGCCATGATCAGGCAAAATATCCCCTACCGTATTTATGGAGGCACTTCTTTCTATGCTAGAAAGGAGATTAAGGATATCCTGGCTTATCTACAAGTATTGAACAATCCCCACGATTTTGTAAATTTAGGCCGGATCATCAATGTACCCAAACGAGGCATCGGGGTAGCGACGGTAGACAAGATCTTGGCCTATGCCGCAGCCAATGAGGTAAGTGCCTTGGAGTCGGTAAATCTGTTGGATACCGTGGGCAGTGGTCCAAGAAATAAATTAAAAGCCTTCTATAAGATGATGCAAAAATTCCAAGAACAGGTAGACAAGGTGCCGCTGACGGCCCTAGCGGAAGATATACTCAAGGAAACGGGGTATGTGGATGCCTTAAAGAAAGAAGGCACAACAGAAGCCGTCAACCGGATCGAGAACCTACAGGAATTTTTAAGTGAGACCTTAGAGTTCGATAAATATGCAGAAGATAAGCGCTTGGAGGAATTTTTGGCAGCCACAAGCCTATATACAGATTTGGATGCCAACAAAGCCTCGGGCGACGAAGTGACACTCATGACCTTGCATGCAGCAAAGGGACTGGAATTTCCCGTGGTCTTTCTGGCCGGCATGGAAGAAGGCATTTTTCCTCATCAACGAGCTCTGTATGACGACAGAGAAATGGAAGAGGAACGTAGATTATGCTATGTAGGCATTACCCGGGGGATGGAGAAGGTATACATCACGAGGGCTTGGCAGAGAAACATGTATGGCATGACCAAATACAACCAACCATCTCGCTTTATCGAGGAAATACCTGCCGACTGTATCAAGATGAGCTTTGAACGTAAAAAAGAGCAGAAAAAACTTAAAAATCAAGAACAGGAAACAGCGAGTATTGGTGAGATATCCGATTTCCGCCTAGGCGACAGAGTGATTCATGCAAAATTTGGTGAAGGCACCGTGGTTAAGACGGATGGAACGGGAGCTCAGATGGAGCTGTCCATCGCCTTTCCTGGACAAGGAATCAAGATTTTCATTGCCGAATACGCTCCGGTACGCAGAGCGGACTAAATTAGTGGGGAGGAAGCATGTTGGATTTAACAAAAGCTTCAGTGCGCGTGCAAGCGTTGCGCGATTTGATTGCCCAATACAACAAGGAATACTATCTTAAGGACGACCCCAGCGTTTCCGATTTTGAGTATGACATGCTTTTACGGGAACTGGAATCCTTGGAAAAACAGTTTCCAGAATTAAAAGAATCCATCTCTCCTACTGAACAGGTGGGCGGTGCAGTTGCAGACGGCTTTGGCCAATACCAACATAGAAACAAGCTATATAGTTTAGCCAATGCGATGAACACGGAAGAGCTGAGGGAATTTGACAAGCGTTGCCGTGATGTATTGGGACCAGATGTAGTCTACATGGCCGAGATGAAAATCGATGGCCTATCGATGGCTCTCATCTATGAAGAGGGCAAGCTTACCATGGCTGCCACTCGTGGAGACGGACTCACGGGCGAGGATGTAACCAAGAACGTGATGCAAATTGCAGACATTCCGAAGTCGTTGGGTACAGGGGCTCCGAAGGTATTGGAAGTTCGAGGTGAGGTATACCTCCCCAAAAAGGCTTTTGCTCGCATCAATGAAAGACGAGAAGAGGAAGGTGAAAAGCTTTTTGCCAATCCTCGAAATGCAGCAGCGGGTACGATTCGCCAGCTTGACCCTGCCGTAGTTAAGAAACGAAAACTCGGTTCCTTTATCTATGATATAACTCATATAGAAGCAGAACCAATACCCTTTAGCAACCAAGAGCATGCCTTGGCTTGGCTTTCGCAAGAAGGCTTCTCAGTGGAAAAAAATGGTTGCCGGATTGCTGGAATAGAAAAGATGATTGCCTTTTGCGAGTCCTGGATTGAGAAGAGGCATACGCTAGACTACGAGATAGATGGAATCGTGATCAAGGTAGATAAGTTGGCGGACCGAGAACGATTGGGTTTTACCAACAAGAGTCCCAAATGGGCAATCGCCTTCAAGTTTCCGCCAGAACAAGCGGAAACCACCTTACTGGATATTGAAGTCAATGTGGGCCGGACGGGAAAACTAACACCGACAGCGGTATTTGAACCGGTGCAATTGGCTGGCACTACGGTTTCTAGAGCTTCACTCCACAACCAAGATATTATCGAAGAACGAGATATCCGCATTGGAGATAGGATTCTAGTGCAAAAAGCAGGTGATATTATTCCGGAAGTATTACACTCCCTTCCTGAGAAGCGCCTGGCTAATTTAGAACCATATCATTTGCCAGACACGTGTCCAGTCTGTGGCTCACCAACCATACGACTACCGGAAGAATCGGCACTTCGCTGTACTGGCGGCCTCGTTTGTCCGGCGCAAGTAAAGCGGGGGCTGGTCCACTTTGTTTCTAGAAAAGCAATGGACATTGACGGGCTGGGTGAAAAACAGTTGGACCAGTTATTTGAAGAAGGGTTGGTTAAAAATGCAGCCGACCTGTATGGACTCACGTCTGACGCACTGCTCGTGTTAGACCGCATGGGTAAAAAAAGCATAGAAAACCTGCTTGCGGCTATCGAAAACAGTAAAAAGCAGGACCTTAAAGGATTAATTTTTGCCCTGGGTATTCGCCATGTGGGCGAGAAGGCATCCGCAGTTTTAGCAAGACAATTTGGTTCTTTGGATGCTTTGATTGAAGCCAAAGAAGAAGAATTGGTGGACATCCAAGACGTAGGCATTAAGGTTGCCTCCAGCATTGTGCACTTCTTTTCGCAGCCCAACAACCGTGAGGTCATTGAGCGACTGAGAAGAGCTGGCGTGAATTTCTCATCGCGCGAGCAAATGCAAGACAATAAGCTGGAGGGACAGACTTTTGTTCTGACCGGGACACTTAGCAACTACACGAGGCAAGAGGCCACAGATTGGATTGAATCCCATGGTGGAAAAGTGACCAAGTCTGTTAGCAAGAAGACGACCTATGTAGTGGCTGGCACGGACGCGGGTTCAAAGCTTACGAAGGCAAGGAATTTAGGGGTAGAGGTTATCTCTGAAGAAGAACTGATGGCGCTACTATAAGACGCTATGGATTATAAAGAAATGAGGGAATTATGATTACCTTAGAGAATATCAGTTTATCCATGGATACGGAACATGGAAAAACGCAAATCTTGCATGATATCAATTTGGATTTAGAAGACCACAAATTCTATGTCTTTACTGGCCCCAATGGAGGAGGAAAGTCTTCACTGGCCAAAGTAATCATGGGCATCTATAAACCCGATACCGGGCGTGTTCTTTTAGACGGCAAAGATATTACGGCCCTAGATATAACCCAAAGGGCAAAACTGGGTATTGGGTTTGCCTTTCAGCATCCGCCACGTTTCAAGGGACTGACAATCGGCAAGCTATTAACCTTGGCTGGCTGGGACCCTAAAAAGGATCCTATGTGTTCAGTGCTTAAGGTGGTTGGCCTTTGCCCGGATAATTATTTGAAAAGGGAAATTGATGATTCGCTATCTGGTGGAGAGTTGAAACGGATTGAAATAGCCAGCATTTTAGCCAAAAAGCCGAAGTTCTCTATTTTCGATGAACCAGAGGCGGGCATCGATTTGTGGAGCTTTAGCCGATTGACCGAGACCTTCAAAGACTATCATAGCAATGGCACTTCAAATGGTATGCTCATCATCTCGCACCAAGAGAGAATTATGGAACTGGCCGATGAGATTGTCTTGATATCTGGCGGTAAAATTGATAGGCGCGGCACCAAGGATGAAATCTTGAAAAAGATTTTACATACAGATGCCTATTGTGACTTTACGTGCGACAAGGAGATTAACTATGGACAAAACAGCTAAAGAACTGTTGCAGAAAGTTGCCGATATCAAAGAGGTACCGAAAGGTGCTCATAGCATACGGGAAGATGGCGGATCCTATAGCCTTTATTCCACGGAAACCGTGAAAATTAAGGCCCGAGAAGATAAGATGGGCATCGACATTCATGTCCTGCCTGGAAGCAAAGGGGAAACGGTGCATATCCCGGTTATTATTACGGCAAGTGGACTCAAGGAAAGAGTCGTCAACACCTTTTTAATCGGAGAAGGCGCAGATGTGAACATTGTGGCTGGTTGTGGCATCCACAACTGTGGTACAGGCGATTCGCAGCACGATGGTTTACATACCTTTCATTTGGAAAAAAACGCAAAGCTTAAATATACAGAAAAGCACTATGGTGAAGGAGATGGCGGTAAGAGATTTCTGAATCCTAAAACGGAGTTAGTTCTAGAGAAGGGTTCGCAGGCTATTTTGGAAATGGTGCAGATCGAGGGCGTAGATGATACGACTAGAGAAACGGTCGTGGAGCTTGAAGATGATGCCAGCCTGCTCATCCAAGAATCGATGCTTACGGATAGTCAGCAAAGGGCCAAGAGTATCGTGGACATCATTTTAAAAGGTGAAAATGCAGATGCCCAGATTATTTCCAGAAGTGTGGCCAAGGGCAATTCTAGACAGGAATTTGAATTAAAAATGACGGGACGCAATCATTGTCGTGGACACATCCAATGCGACTCGATCATCATGGATTCGGCACAAGTCTCTAGTGTTCCGGAAATTCGAGCAGAACATGAGGGCGCTAGCCTGATTCACGAGGCAGCCATTGGACGGATTGCAAGTGACCAGCTAATCAAACTGATGACCCTGGGCCTAAATACAGAGCAAGCAGAAAAAGTTGTAATTGAGAGCTTCTTGAACGAAGAGGTATAGTCTACCCAGAATAGGGGTTTTCTGATACAATACAGAAGGATTTTTAAGAAAAAGGCGGTGAAAATATGTCCATCAGCAAAAAAGAAGTTGAACACGTTGCCAAACTGGCACGTTTGGAACTAACGGAAGAAGAAAAAACATTGTATACCGAGGAACTGAATGCTGTTCTTGGATTCATGGACACTTTGAATCAATTGGATATCAGCCATGTGCCTCCGACCAGTCACGTGCTGGATATCAAAAACGTATTCCGAGAAGATGTAGTGGAGCCTTCGATGGAACCTGAGGAAGTGGTAGCCAATGCTCCAGCGGCTAAGGACAACCAGTTCCGTGTGCCCAAAATTATGTAGCGAGGTAATAAACATGAAATTTCATGAAATGAGTGCCCACGAACTAAGTGAATTGATGGTGAAAAAAGAAGTCAGTTCCTTGGAAATCGTGAGCGAGCACTATGAACATATTCGTACAGTAGAACCCAAAGTACAGTCCATGGTAAGTCAGACGGAAGAGTTGGCGATAAACCGGGCAAAAGAAATAGATGCAAGGCGGATTATGGGTGAAGAACTTTCTCCCCTGGCAGGTATCCCGATGGGAATCAAGGATAATATTTCCACCAAAGGTTATACGACGACTTGCAGCTCCAAGATGTTGGAAAACTATGTGCCGGCGTATGATGCCCATGTAATGGAAAAATTGAATGCTGCAGGTGGCGTTATGGTAGGAAAGCTCAATATGGATGAGTTTGCCATGGGGTCCTCAACGGAGAATTCTAGATTTTTCCCAACCAAAAACCCTTGGAATTTAGACTGTGTACCGGGAGGATCGTCAGGTGGTCCGGCAGCCTGTGTGGCAGCGGGAGAAGCCGTGTTCTCTCTTGGTTCAGATACGGGTGGATCAATCCGCCAACCAGCTTCCTTGTGTGGTCTGGTGGGCTTGAAGCCAACCTATGGTAGAGTATCTCGCTATGGCCTGATTGCGTTTGCATCTAGCCTAGATCAGATTGGTCCTTTTACCAAAGACGTAGAAGACTGTGCGCTGGTTATGGAGAGCATTGCCGGCTATGACAAAAGAGATTCCACATCAGCAAATGTTGAAGTACCCCGGTACCGTGATTTTCTAAATCAAGATGTAAAGGGTATGAAAATTGGTGTACCGAAGGAATATTATGGTGAAGGCCTAGATGAGGGAACCGTTGCTTTGGTTCAAGAAGCCATTGAGACCTTTAAAAAACTAGGTGCAGAGGTAGAAGAAATTTCCATGCCTTACACCAAGTACGCCCTTCCGGCATACTATATTATTGCACCAGCTGAATGCTCCTCCAACCTAGCTCGTTTTGACGGTGTGCGCTATGGCTACCGTGATATGGAAGCGGAGGATGTGTACTCCATGTATACGAGGACCAGAGCCGAAGGGTTTGGTCATGAAGTTAAGAAGAGAATTATGCTGGGTACGTATGCACTCAGCTCAGGCTACTATGATGCCTATTACAAAAAAGCCCAACAGGTCCGCACCTTGATTAAACAAGACTTTGACAAGGCTTTTGAAAAATTTGATGTATTGCTTACCCCAACGGCTACCGGACCTGCCTTTAAGTTTGGCGAAAAGACAAAGGATCCATTGAGTATGTATCAATCCGATATTTGTACTGTAACCATCAACATGGCAGGCGTACCTGCGCTGTCCATGCCTTGTGGATTTATTGATGGCCTGCCCATCGGTATGCAACTGATCGGGGCGCCCTTTGCAGAAGGCACTATTCTAAAAGCAGCACATGCCTATGAGCGCGCTACGGATTTCCATACCAAACGTCCGAATCTGGAGGTGGAATAATGACACAATATGAAGCTGTCATAGGACTTGAGGTCCATGTAGAGCTGAAAACCAAAACCAAGATATTCTGTTCCTGTTCAACTGAATTTGGAGGAGAACCCAATACCCATGTTTGTCCAGTTTGCTTAGGCTTGCCGGGCGTTTTACCAGTACTGAACAAGCAAGTGGTTGAGTTTGGCATTCGTACAGGTTTGGCGTTGAATGCCCACATCAATGGCTACAATAAATTTGATAGAAAAAACTACTATTATCCGGATTTATCTAAAAACTTCCAGACTTCTCAATTTGATCAACCCATTTGCGAGCATGGTTCGCTTGCAATTGAATTGGAAGATGGAAGGACGAAGGTCATCGGTATAACCAGAGCACATATGGAAGAAGATGCCGGTAAATTGGTCCACAACGGGAATACCATCATGACCTCTAGTGGTTCCCTAGTAGACTACAATCGTGTGGGTGTACCCCTACTTGAAATTGTTTCTGAACCGGATATTCGTTCTTCAGAAGAAGCAAGGGCTTATGTTGAGGAATTACGAAAAATTATCCGTTATATCGATGTTTCCGACTGCAAGATGGAAGAAGGCTCACTTCGGGTAGATGCCAATGTATCGGTACGCCCGGTGGGCAGAGAAGCCTTCGGTACCCGGACTGAAACCAAAAACATGAACTCCTTTAAGGCCTTAGAACGGGCGATTGATTATGAGATTTCCCGTCAGATTGAAGTGATTGAAGCAGGCGGTGTTATCGTACAGGAAACCAGAACCTGGGATGATGCCAAAGGCATTACCCTTTCGATGCGTAGCAAGGAAGAAGCCCACGACTACCGCTATTTCCCAGAGCCGGACCTAGCTCCAATCGTCATATCAGATGAATGGATTGAAAAGGTTAAAAATGCTCTGCCTGCCTTACCGGCTGAGCGCAGAAAGCGTTTGATTAGTGAAGATGGTCTATCTGCCTACGATGCGATGGTGATTACCGATACGCTGGAAATGGCCGAGTTCTATGATGGCGTTCGGGCCAAGGTGGATGACCCCAAAACGATTGCCAACGTACTGATGGGAGACTTCTCAAAAGCCTTGAATGCGAAAAACATAAAGGTAGATGAATCCAAGGTCAGCCCAAAAGACGTAGCGGAACTGATCAAACTGATGCATGATGGCACCATTAGTGGAAAAATTGCCAAACAAGTGATTCCAGAGATGGTGGAAACGGGAAAAACCCCGAAACAAATCGTGGAAGAAAAAGGTTTGGTTCAGGTGAACGACGAAGGCGCAGTGGAGGCAATCGTAGAGGAAGTACTTGCTGCGAATCCCCAGTCTGTTGCCGACTACAAGGGTGGCAAGGGCAAGGCGATTGGATTTTTGGTCGGTCAGGTTATGAAGGCCAGCCGAGGCAAAGCCAATCCCGGTTTGGTTAATAAGATTTTAAAACAAAAGCTTGATGCTTAATTTGTATGAAAGGTGCCACGAACGGTGGTGCCTTTTTTATTGCAAAATACTAGCGAAAAGCAATGATGCGTCGAGAGCTCAGATGCCGGACGCGACTCGGTGCCTGGGCCGAGGGAATGGACCCGTGATTTGTTTTGTAAAAAAAGCAAATAAATACTTTTTGCTGGGAAAACTGTGAATTTATGTAGATATATTTAAATAATTAGAGTAATATAGAGTGAGACTAAACACTGGAGGAATTTGATGTTAGGTGATAAAATTCGCAAAAAGCGAAGTGAAAAGAATTTAAGCTTAAAGGAACTGGCGGAGAGAATTGGTCTGACGGCTTCCTTTTTAAGTCAAATTGAACGTGATTTGGCTGAACCTTCCATCTCATCACTTAGAAAGATTGCGAAAGCATTGGATGTGCCGATTTTCTATTTCTTGATAGACGATCAGAAATCCAGTCCCGTAGTGCGTCGTTCAGAACGAAAGACACTGAAACTACCGGAATCCCACTTGATTTATGAATTACTGACACCAGATGTAAACCGGGCGATGGAATTATTTATTGCGCGTATTGAACCCAATACAGATGTAGGAGAAGAAGGATCAGTCCACCCTGGTGAAGAGTGTAATTTGGTAATGCAGGGAACGATGGAGATTAAGATTGGCGAACAGACCTATACGCTTCAGGAGGGTGATAGCATTTATTACTTTGCCTCCTTGCCCCACAGCATTCGCAATGCAGGGGAAGACGAGATGGTATTTTTGTCTGCCATTACACCACCGAGATTTTAATAGCCGCCTAGTGCGGCTTTTTTTGTACCAGGATGCGCAAATGCAGGAAAGTGGTATAATAGAATCAATCGTTATGTTTTAATGAGGAGAACGATATGGAGCATGAATTATTGTTAACCAATTGGCTGATCGCGGGTGATGAAAAGGTACACTATTTCATCGGTGGAGGCGGTAAGACTAGTACCATCCGGCATGTGGCGGAGACCTGCCTTGAAAAAGGTCTAAAGGTGCTCATCGCTACGACCACCAAGGTGCTAATAAGCGAGTTTACGGATTACCACACCTTGCAGGTTGGGGATCGACTGACCAAGCAGGACTTGGAGGCTTTGCGGGCAATCTGGCGAGCGGGAGAAATTCCAGTTCTCTACAGATCCACTTGGCCTGAAAAAAAGAAATACCTTGGGCATGAACCAGAAGTGTTAGAAGCCATCAGACGTCAGGTGGAAGAATATCTTCACGAGCAAGTTATCCTGCTTGTGGAAGCAGACGGTGCTCGGAACCGTCCTTTGAAAGCGCCCTACCCTCATGAACCGGTTATCTCTGAAGAGGGAAATGTGGTTGTACTAATTGGAAGTGAAGTTCTAGGAGAAAGACTAGACCCAGATATGGTATATGGCTATGAAAATATTCTGAAGGTGTTGCGAAAGGATGCCCCCTTTATCCTAGGGGCAGAAGAACTTGCAAATCTTGTCGTACATCCTGAAGGATATATGAAAGGTGTGCACAATAAAAAACGTCTTAAAGTAATTTTCAACAAATCCGAATCCCAAGAAAAGAGGAGCTTCGCCTTAGAATGTAAGAGACTTCTTGAAAAGAGGGGGGTTGACTGCAAAGTCATCTCACTGTTGGCTAAAAAGGAATACGAGATGTGCCTGGCAACGCTAGTTCTTGCTGCTGGTACAAGCAGCCGCATGGGCCGGGACAAGCAGACCCTCTCCTGCGGAGAAATGAACTTTTTAGAAAAAACGGTTTCCCTTTACCAGGACTTTGGGGAGGTTTCCGTAGTTTTGGGACACAATCTAGATGAAATCATGGCACAAAGTTCACTTCCGGGCGTGCAAATCATAGAAAATCCAAACTATAGGCAGGGCATGGGAAGCTCCTTGGTTGCCGGTGTGCAGGCCTTGCAGGAACTCAAGCTGGATGGTATTTGGATTACCTTTTGTGATATGCCGCACCTGAAAGAGGAGACGTTGGCAAAACTCTACCAATATGTGCTTGCCAATTCGAATCGCATTGTGTTGCCTAGCTATGAGGGAAGAAGGGGCCACCCCGCCTATGTGCCAGCAGATTTATTTTCTGAATTGTTAGCGGTTCAAGGAGACGTAGGTGCAAGAGAAGTACTGAAGCGTCATGAGGACAGGATTACCTTTTGTCCGGTCCTTGATCAGGCCGTAATAGAAGATGTAGACCAAAAAGAGATTTTAGAGCATGTACGTGAAAGAGAGGCATGGAAATGAAAATTGTAGTGAAAGGCGCCGGAGATCTTGCAACAGGCGTCGCTTATGTACTCAAAAGAGCTGGCTTTCAGGTCGTTATGACGGAAATCGCAGAACCCACAGTTATTCGTAGGACGGTATCCTTTGCGGATTGCATGTATAAAGAGAAGGCTGTGGTGGAAAATATGGTAGCCAAACGAGCTGATTTTTCAAACTACCAAGAGATACTAGCGGAAAATAGCATTCCCGTACTGGCGGACCCTGAGGCCAAGATTATTCAAGAGTTTCAACCGCGAGTCGTAGTAGACGCCATTCTTGCCAAAAAAAATCTTGGAACCAGTATGGATGATGCGGAACTGGTTATTGGATTGGGCCCAGGCTTTTGTGCCGGCAGGGATGTTCATGTGGTGATTGAGACCATGCGGGGACATGATTTAGGAAGAATTATTCTTAAAGGGGAAGCACTACCCAACACCAATACACCGGGCATCATCGGTGGCCGAAGTGCAGATAGGGTGCTAAGAGCACCGAAGGAAGGACTTTTCAAGGAAATTGTACAGATTGGCGACTATGTAAAAGAGCATGAACTGGTTGCCGAAGTAGATGGTAATGCAATTAAGGCTCCTTTCGATGGTGTAGTGCGAGGACTGTTGAAAACTGGCTTGGCTGTATTTCCTGGCATGAAGGTGGGAGATGTTGATCCTAGACCGGTACAGAAGAATTGCTACAGCATATCCGATAAGGCGAGAGCACTAGGTGGTGCAACCTTGCTTGCGGTGATGGAACAATTGGGAGGGATTGATGGATTTTCAGATCATTAAGGAGATTGTAAACAACAAAGGTAGGGAAATGGCCTTGGCTACAATTATTCAAGCCACTGGCTCGACCCCTCGTCATGAGGGGACGAACATGCTGGTCTTTTCCGATGGAAGCTTTGTTGGAACGGTGGGGGGCGGAACCGGCGAAGAACGAATTCGCCAGTTTGCTCTTAGCGTGATTAAGGATAAAAAGAATGCGATCTCTCAAATCACGTTGCAAGACGATATAGCCATGAAAGAAGGCATGATTTGTGGGGGCACCATGAAGACCCACGTGGAGTATGTACGGGAGACAAAAACCTATGAAAGGATTCTGTCTTTGCTAAACAACAAGGAGCAAGGTATTCTCTTTCGTGATTTGGAAGGAGATAAAAAGATTCTTGTTTCTGAAAAAGAAGCCAAGAACCAGTCGGAACTGGCCCGTGAATTGCTGCCGGATGAACTTTTGACGAGATTGTTACACCGTGATAAGTTTTGTGTCAAAGGTCGGTGGGTGATTGAGGCAGTTACGCCGTATGAAAAGATGGTGGTATTTGGGGGTGGACATATCTCGATACCGCTTACGGAGATGGCTTCTCGCTGCGAGTTTGAGGTGACTGTCATAGATGACCGTCCTGAGTTTGCCAATAAGGAACGTTTTCCATGGGCAGATTTAGTCCTATGTAAACCCTTTGAGAAGGCGTTGTCTGAGATTGGTTTTGATACGGCTACCTATGTGGTGCTAGTTACTAGAGGGCATGCCTACGATATGATTTGTCTTAGAGAAATATTGAAGAATCCGTGTAAGTATATTGGAATGATTGGATCTAAGTCTAGGGTAAAAACACTTCTTAACAATTTAGAAGAAGAAGGCTATGACAGGGAACTGTTGGATTCAATCTATACACCGATTGGATTGCCAATAGGGGCGGAGACCACGCAGGAAATTGCCATTTCTATTATGTCTGAAATTATTGCGCTTAGACGAGATCGGATTGCTCATTTCTCATAATTTCGAGATTACTATCTGGATAAAAGCGGCTCCTGCTGGTGTTTTTATCAAATAATGAAATTAACCGGGTTGAAATTTGAAAATATAAGTTAACTTATATTAAAGAATGTTGTAAAATAATAGGAAGAGCCCCATCTAGGGTTAAAATAAAATATAGGTAGGTGTAGTTATGATTAGATTAAAGGAATTTGATCCAGAAATTGCTGAAGTACTACAAAAGGAAAGAGCAAGACAAGACCGAAAAATCGAGCTCATCGCCAGCGAAAACTTTGTTAGCCCTGCCGTGATGCAGGTGCAAGGTAGCGTTCTTACGAATAAATACGCGGAAGGTTATCCTGGAAAGCGTTATTATGGTGGTTGTGAGTATGTTGACGTAGCCGAAGATTTGGCTAGAAAACGGGCTTGTGAACTGTTTGGCGCTGACCATGCAAACGTACAACCTCACTCAGGCGCAAGCGCCAATTTGGGTGTATACCTAGCATGCCTGAAACCTGGTGATACCGTACTTGGCATGAGCCTAGCACACGGTGGTCACTTGACTCATGGTTCACCGGTTAACATTTCTGGCTTGTGGTTTAATTTTGAATCCTATGGTGTTCAGCCTGACACGGAAACCATTGATATGGATGTTGTTTTGGAAAGAGCCAAAGAAGTCAAACCCAAGCTGATTGTAGCTGGTGCATCTGCCTATTCTAGAGTTTTTGATTTCAAACGCTTTAGAGAAATCGCAGATGAAGTCGGCGCACTCTTGATGGTAGATATGGCTCATATTGCTGGTTTGGTAGCAACTGGCCTTCATCCCTCACCCGTACCGTATGCAGACTTTGTAACCACTACAACACATAAGACATTGCGTGGACCTAGAGGCGGTATGATTCTTTGCAAAGCAGAACATGCTAAGAAAATTGACAAGGCAATATTCCCAGGTTTGCAAGGTGGCCCATTGATGCACGTTATTGCAGCGAAAGCGGTAGCCTTTAAAGAAGCCCTACAACCAGAATTTAAAACCTATCAGCAACAGGTTATCAATAATGCAGCAACCCTAGCCGATTCCTTAAGTGAAGCTGGACTACATATCGTATCTGGTGGTACAGACAATCACGTAATGTTGGTTGATGTACGTTCTAGAAATATGACAGGAAAAGTTGCAGAAGCTCGTTTAGATGAAATTGGAATTACTTGCAACAAGAACTCGATTCCATTTGATCCAGAGAGCCCATTCGTTACGAGTGGTATCCGCTTGGGTGCTCCTGCTGCTACGACTAGAGGTTTCAAAGAAGAGGATATGAAGAAAGTCGCTAGCCTGATTGACCGTGCATTATCCGATGAATTTGATAGCAACCTTGCAGGACTGCAAGCAGAAGTAACTGCTATCTGTGATGCACACCCTCTGTACTCTGACCTAAAAGCGTTGGATGATATGACCGATAAAATGTTATCTGCCAAAGATGGTTTTGAAGACATAAAGGGTAGCGCATTTGAATTGGCCAATGAAGCCAAGGATAAGGCTGGAGAACTATGGAGCCGCCTGACCAAATAAGGTTTACCCAGAACGTTTATACAGAACAATATGATTGAAAGAAGTGCACCTTGAATGTTGGATGAAAAAGCAGCATTTGGAGGTGCACTTTGATGTGTACCGGCAAAAGCATGCTCACCGCGTGCAGGCTCGGGATTCAACCTACCGTGTTGGAGCATCCTGCCCCCTTTCTTATCGAGGACTGGTGTGGTGAAAAAAAGATTTCGTGAGAAATTTTTAAAAATAATTTTTTACGACCAGATGCCGGCGAGATAGGGATACATATTTTCACACAATTGAGTAAAAGAGAGTAAATAGGACTTATGCCGAGTAAAACAGAGGTATAACAGTTTGAACTCCTTAATTTGTCCGGAATATAATTCAAAATATCTCAATAAGGGTTATTGACAGGGATATGGGTACTGTGTAAGAATAAGATGCACTTGCAAAGATGGGTTTGTAGTAGGAGGAGGTAGTTTATGGAAAACATTACTGACATCACGAAACAAATTAGTGATTATATTGATGAACACAAAAGTGAGATGATCTCATTTCTACGTGAGTTCGTTTCTATCGAGAGCGTAACCTACAACGAAGGCGAAGCCGTTAACTGGTTGGCCAAGAAAATGGAAGAAATGGGTTACGATGAAGTACGTATCGATGCTATCGGAAACATCCATGGCCGTGTAGGACATGGTGATAAGGTACTATTGTACGATGCACACATTGATACTGTTGAAACTGGTGATGCCTCTGAATGGGGATTTGATCCTTTAGAAGGCAAAATGGACGAAAATGGAGATATCTGGGGCCGTGGCGCTGTAGATGATAAGGGTCCATTGTCCGCCATCGTTTGGGCAGCTAAAGCCATCAAAGATCTTGGCTTAGATGACAAGGTAACCATGTGGGTAGGTGGTTCCATTTCTGAAGAAGATGTGGAAGGTTCCTGCGCAGAAGAAATGATGAAGCTTGAAGAAGACATTAACCCGGACTACATTATTGTATCCGAAGCGTCAGATGGAGAATTGAAGCGTGGTCATAAAGGCAGAGCGTTGATTAAGATTACCGTTCCTGGAAAATGTGCCCATGGCAGTTGTGCCTGGAAGGGTGAGAACGCGCTGATTAAAGCCTTGCCAATTATTAAAGGAATTGATGCTTTTGATGACTTTAAAGAAGATCCATTTTTGGGTAAAGGTTCTATCGAAGTAACTAAAGTTGAGTGTAAGACACCTAGCTTGAATACTATTCCTGGTGAAGTAACCATTTATTGCGACAGAAGAATTTCCTGTGGCGAGTCTAGAGAAGACCTAATTAAAGAGCTTAAACCTGTTTTGGACTTGGTACCGGATGCAACAGCAGCAATCGATGAAGAATTAGTTGTAAGCTATACCGGTTATGAAATCAACGCTGAAGATTACTTCCCTTCATGGGAAATTCCTGAAAGCCATGAAATCATACAAGCTGGTATTGAAGCTTTTGAAGCTGTATTCGGCAAAAAAGCAGTTGTAAGCAAATGGGACTTTTGCACCAACGCAACTTCCCTGTGTGCCAAAACTGGCGTACCTGCATTGGGCTTTGGCCCTGGGGATTCCAGCCTGTGCCATTCTACGGAAGACAAAGTCAACGTAGATGAGTACTTGGCCGCATCTAAGTTTTTTGCACTGGTAGCACTGACTGCCAGTGAAAAATAAGCATTGCTATTAAGGAGAGGAGAAAAAGATGAAAACTTTATTAAAAGGCAAACACTTGTTATCTACCAAAGATTGGACCAACGAAGAGTTGGAAACACTATTTCTCACCACTGAGAGATTAAAACTGGAAAACACCCTGGGTATTCAGCACGACGATATCCTGCGTTCAAAATCTTTATTCATGCTGTTCTTCGAGGAATCTACAAGAACTAGAAACGCATTTGAGTGTGGTATTACTCAATTGGGTGGTCACGGTAACTACCTGACTCCCAAAGCTACTCAAGTTGACCATGGCGAAACTCCTAAAGATACTGTAGAAGTATTGGGCAGAATGGGCCACGGTATTGGTATCCGTAACACCTTGGTTGGCGGAAACGATTGGATGCAAAAAGTTGCAGCAGCTTCCAACATTCCTGTTTACAACATGCAGTGTGACATTTGGCACCCAACGCAAGCTTTGGCTGACATGTTCACCATTAGAGAAAAATTCGGCAGAGATTTGAAAGGCAAAAAATTTGTTATTTCCTGGACTTCTGCTGGTAACTACATGAGACCTCTTTCTATGGCTAACTCCTTGGTATCTATCATGACTCGTTTTGGCATGGACGTTACCTTGGCTCACCCAGAGAAATTTGATATTCTTCCTGAAGCGGTAGCTTTGGCTGAAGAAAATGCTAGAAAGAACGGCAGCAAGTTCGAAATCGTTCACGATATGGACGAAGCTTGTACTGATGCTGATATCATCTATGCAAAAGGTTGGGGCCCAATCATGCACGTAGGCAACGACGAAGCAGCTGGTCTTGAAATGATTGAAGCTAATCCAGGCTGGATCATCGACCAAAGAAGAATGGAACTTGCAAAAGAGCAAGCCATCTACATGCACTGCATGCCTGCTGATGTAGGTAGCGAAGTAACTGAAGAAGTTATGTACGGTCCTCAATCCGTTCTTTACGATGAGGCTGAAAACAGAATGCACACCATTAAAGCACTGATGGCATTGACCATGGGTAACGTTGGTGGACAAAGATAGTAATCTTAAAAATGGAAGAGACTGCATTGGCAGTCTCTTTTTTTTGTGGTGGATAGAACCGGTTCCAATTATCCGTTGATTGTCTGAAGACTTGTGATATAATGAGATTATACGAAATGAATAGGGGTGTAATTATGAAATTATTGCGCATCAATGTAGCCGATCAGAGCTACAAATTTGAAGAACTTACGGGTGATGACCAGCTATTGGGTGGTAGAGGGTTAACCAATAAGATTATTACAGAAGAGATTCCTCCAGGCTGTGATGCTATGGGAAGACACAACAAGCTGATATTTGCGACTGGCCTTATGCCAGATTCAGCAGTTTCTTCTGGTGGCAGGATTTCTATTGGGTGTAAGAGTCCTCTTACTGGTGGTGTGAAGGAAGCCAACAGTGGTGGTATCGTGGCGAATTCCATGGCAAAACAAGGAATTCGGGGTATTATCCTGGAAGAAAAAGCAGATAAGGATTCTCTTTGGTTACTTAAAATTGAAAACGATACGGTGGAATTTATCGACGCTAAGGAATATTCTGGCTTGGGCAACTTCAGCCTAGCGAAGAAATTGTTTGAAAAATATAGCGAAGACTATGCCATTATTTCGGTGGGACCTTCTGGTGAGTATGGCATGATGGGTAGTGGTATAGCCAATACCGATATGTTCTCAAGACAAAGCAGAATGTCAGCGCGCGGAGGAATCGGTGCGGTGATGGGTGAAGTGAAACGCGTGAAAGCGATTCTGATTCCTAGAAAAGGTAGTTACCAACTGCCTAATAGAAACTCGGATGCCTTTAAGAAAGCCAGAATGGCTTTTAATACTTGTATCGCAACCAGTGATCGTCCAAAAGCCATGAAAAAATATGGTACCGCTGACACGGTGATGCCGGTTCAAAAACTGGGTGGACTTCCTACTAGGAATTTTTCAGAAGGTACTTTTGAGCATGCGGAGGATATTTCTGGTGAAGCACTTTACGATTTGATCCAGGAACGTGGTGGTTGCGGACGCAATTGGGAACCCTGCATGCCAGGATGTATCGTACAATGCTCAAACGTAGTGCCTAAGGCCAATGGTGAAGAATTGGTTGCACCATTGGAGTATGAGACGATTGCCTTGATGGGCTCCAACTTGGGCTTGGGTACCTTGGATGAAATTGGCGAACTAAACTATATTGCCAACGATCTAGGACTAGATACCATTGAATTGGGTGGTGCATTGGGCGTCATGGCTGAAGGTGGCATGGTAGAGTTCGGTGACTTTGAAGGATTTAAAGCCATCATGAACGAAGTGTATACCGGTGGTATGCGTGGAAGAATTGCCGGAAACGGTGCCAGCCGTGCAGGACAACTGTTAGGCGTCAGACGGATCCCGACTGTTAAAGATCAAACGATGAGTGCATATGACCCGCGTGGTGTGAAAGGCACAGGAATTACCTATGCTACGACTCCTATGGGGGCAGACCATACGGCAGGACTTACGGTCTTTATTCCGAAGGACCACCATGATAAAAACGAGGGTTGGGTAGGAATATCTAGAAATATGCAAATTACGAGAGCCTTATATGATATTGCTGGAATTTGCGCCTTTGTTACTTCGGCAACGGCTATGCAACCAGAACTTCTTAGAGATATGATTAATACTTTGTATAATCGTGAAGAAACGATTGAAAGCTTAAATAAATGGGCCATAGACTTGATTATGTCCGAAAAGGCCTATAACGAGAAGTGCGGACTAGGTAAGAGCACCGACCGCATTCCGGAATTCATGAAGGAAGAACCTCTTCCACCCTACGATTTACTGTGGGATATTACGGATGAAGAATTGGATGCAATGTGGGAGGACCAGGAATAACGCATCTTGCAATTATTCCTGTCTTCGGGTAAAATGGTTTTAAGCCTCGTCACGGCATAGTGGCTACTTAAACTAGAGTTTAAGGCCTTGCGTAAGCAAGGCCTTAATTTTTTATTCGGAGGTGTACGAATGATTGATGTATTGATACGCGATGCCATCATTGTCACGATGAACGGCAAGAGAGAGACTCTGTATGAGCATTCCTTGGCAATTGACCAAGGACGCATTTTGGAAATTGGTCCGGTTGCGGAAATGGATCAAAAATACCTTAGTGTAGAGAAAGTCATTGAAGCGAAAGGGAAGATAGTGTTTCCCGGCCTGGTGAATACCCATAACCATCTTTTCCAGACCTTGTTAAAGGGTTTGGGAGATGATAAGGTGCTCTCTGATTGGCTTTCTGATATGACCTTTCCCAGCAGCACTCATCTAACCCAAGAGGATTGCTATACCGGTGCTTTGATTGGTACGGTGGAAGGTATACATAGTGGGGTTACTACCCAACTAGACTACATGTATCCTCATCCTAGAGAGAATCTTTCGGATGGTGTGCTTAAAGCCTTCAAGGAATTGGGTGTCCGGGGTATTTTAGCCCGTGGCTACATGGATGATGGATTCCAGTTTGGTGTGCGTCCTCAGATGGCTCAGACGGTAGATGTGATTGAAAAAGACGTTCGCAGACTGGCTGCAGCCTACCACAATACCGAGAATGAGCGGCTCAAAATCTGGTTGGCACCAGCAGCAGTTTGGAGTAACTCAGCGGCCTCACTCAATATGACGCGAGATTTAGCGAATGAAATTGGAACCGGCATAACCATCCATATCTCTGAAACGCCGTTTGACCGAGCTGCATCAGAAGAATTGCATGGTCTTCCCGACATCGATGTGATGGAAAAAATGGGTATCATGGGACCCAACTTCTTGATGGTGCATTGTGTTTACCTAACAGACCGGGACATTCGTATGAGCAAGATATTTGACGCCAAGATATCCCATAACCCTGTATCCAATATGTATCTTTCATCCGGCGTACCACCAATTCCCAAATTCAATGTGGCCGGTTTGACGGTGGGATTGGGAACAGATGGAGCAGGCAGCAATAACTCGAATGACATGATTGAGCTATTGAAGATGACGGCGCTATTGCAGAAGGTTACGCACCGGGATCCAACCATCATGACGGCTGGCAAGGTATTGGAGATGGCCACGATTGAGGGGGCGAAAGCGCTAGGTCTAGATCATGAGATTGGCTCTTTAGAAGTTGGAAAGAAAGCGGATTTGTTTTTATTTGACCCGGCACTCGATATGAAAGCCATACCGATGCACAACCCGATTTCTACCTTGATTTATTCATCTGGCAACAAGAATGTGGAAACGGTACTCATAGACGGCAAAGTGGTTATGGAAAACTCCATCATACTTGGATTGAACGAGAGTGCACTTGCTGCCTCAGGTCAGGCTACAGCAGACGATTTAGCCCGCAGAGCTGGAACAGACCATTTGAAAAAAAGACCTTTTAAAAGTTTAGCTTACTAGTAGTAGGGACCCTTCGGGGTCCTTTTTTTTATATTTTTTGTTCCAAATTCATTAAAGAAGAGTGAAAGGATAGGGGATTACTAAGCGGTTACGAATAGAGATTTGAGGAGGTCGCTATGAAGTGGATGGTTCATGGAAAAAGACTGCCAGGCTATTATCCCCGGATACTGTGTATTGTCCTGGCGCTGTTATTGGTTGGCTTGTCATACTACTTTCAGAAGATTGCCTTGCCTGGGGAATTAAAAAAGCAAGAGGCATACCTTCGAAGCACGATGGACTTAGATGCCATGGAACAGGATCTGGTTTTGGTGCTAAAAGAAAATACTAGACTCAGCAAGGGGAGTGCCATTGATGAGGAGGCGCTCGCCAAGATAGAACTGGTGGAAAGACCGGTGCTTTTTCTGCCAGAACATTATTTGAGCAGCTTAGATGAAATAGAAGGACAGATTGTTGAAAGAAACATAGGCGGTGGTGAAATACTGGTGCTGGAGAGCTTGAAAACACAGGATAGCAGGCAAGAAGGGTATTATCGCTTGATTAGTGTAAGCCTTAGGGAGGATTTGTTAGGCAGTCTTGAGGCCGGCCGAAACATAGATTTGCTTGCACATCGAGATGATGGGACCTATGAGATTTTAGTTAGCAAAACACCCCTCATGCAGGTGCAGACTACTGAAGAGGGTAGGACTGAAATCTTGATTCCAGTGGATGATTATGAGCAGCGTCTAATAGAAAAAGTACGGGGGGTGGTAACGTTTAGCGCCAGACTATATCTGGATTCAACGCAACCACAGTCTCCTTGCATAGAGTCCCCTACGAAGAGGGTGGAAAAATATGAGAATTGAAATTATGGGACTACAAACAGGACTAGGTGCGACCAGCCTGATACGAACCATGGCCTGGATTTTGGCGGGTATGGATAAGGAGGTATTGGTTCTTTCGGATAGCTTGAAATTGGATCAGAAATTTTGCAAAAAACCTAGTGGTGCAGCAGATGCCTACTTGCTGGACCTAGCGCGAGGGAAAGCCAATACCCCTGTTTTAGACTATGCGACTGAACTGCATTCCAACCTGCGCATCTTGGAATCGTCCTCGGTTCTTAGTCAACGGGAGAAGATGGAAATGCAAAAGGAGGCGAGCATAAAGGCGGAAATGGTACTGCTTGCGGAAGGGTTTACGAGAAGGCCTGCTAGAAGATTCCTTGTTCTTCCTCCCAATCCACTCTGGCTGCAACTAGATAAGAAACGGGTAGATGAGCTTCAAGTGGAACATTTCTTTGTTAGTCATTTGTCTGAGGAAAATTGTTGCCTAGAAATGTATAAGGCATACGATGGAATTTTTGGAAAACCCTTTACGCTACTGCCTTCCTGCCCTTTATTACAACGGGAGTGGCTAGAGCCACTCAATCTAAGAAATCTGCTTAATTCTTCCTATGGGCAGGCAGTACAAGGGAGTGTCGAAAATTTGTTTTTTCCAGAGCGGGTTATGGAAAGAAATCCAGTTTACAAAGTGTTACATCGTTTTAGGAGAAAACAAGATGAAAGATAAGTGGATGCGTTCCTTTCTTTCTACCTGTTACTGCACGGTATCCTCCATTTTGGAAGAACCCCAAAAATATGCCCAGGCTTTTAAGCTGAGCAAGGAAACGGCCAGAAGTAAGTGGCAGTCCTGGCAAAAAACACGAGAGGAAGCGATGCAGGGGCTGTTGCAATCTAAAAATCATATGGTGCTCCTTTACGCGAGTGTCTTAGCTAGAGAGCTAAAGGATGAAGCCATGGAGGAATTTTTCATGCCACCTCATTCCTACTGGCTTTTACTGGAATTAGTCCTAGACCTTGGTGGTTTGGAAGAATTGTTAAGGCAATGCGAGTCAGCGGCACTAAGGCGGGAAGACTTAGAAGACTTTTTGGTGGATGAAAAAGCCAGGCTTGACGCGAACCTAGGGGATTTGACCTACCGAAGAAGGCTGCTAGCTCGAATGATATTTGCCCAGGAAAATGGACAAGATGTGCTTGACTCCTTGCAATACCAAAATATTGATGAGATGGGGGTATTGCGTTCCGACTATATTTATATCGTGTTCCAGGGAAGAAAGATTCGTTTGGAAGGACTATCTTTTGCTTCCAATACTGCGCTTTACCGGGTGCAGAAAAAGGCCGCGGGGCGAGCTAGACCGCAATATGACTACAACCGACCTGCTCTAAGTGTAGATAAAATATCTGGCTCCCGGGTTACGGTGGCAGGATATTTGGCAACACCCGGTCCGGGTGATCTCTATTTCAATGAGCGCCTGTTCAACCTGAAGAAGGTGACCTTGGAAACCTTACGGGATAAATATGGCACGATAGACCAAAAGATATATCGATTGCTTTGCCAAAACCAAAGGGGGAGGGGTTCCTTTTTGGTGACGGGCTCAGAGATGGGTATTGGAAAGACCACATTTTTGTCTGCCCTAATTGAGAAAATTCCAAACTATTGGGGCATTGGCATTCTGGATACGGAAAATGAGCTCAGGGTTCAAGAGCATTACCCGGAGAAGAACATTTTAGCGGTGATTGAAAATCCTCATTTGAGTATTGAAGAGGGCTTTCGCTATATGTTGAAAACATCGAGAGATGTTTTGGTAGTGGGAGAGATTACCTGCCGTGAGGAAATGGAGAGCTTGGTTCGTGGGGCGATACGACTTAATGCAGGTATTGGCGGGACCTTGCATGCAGCCAAAGCGTCCTTAGCGATTCGCTGTTGTGCAAATCTTTTAAAGGAGAGTGAAAGGCAGAGCCGGATGGCTGAGGAAAATTTGGCGGATAGCTTGGATTTGATTATTCATCTAGCTAGACATCCTTATGAGAGTAGACGAATTGTGGTGGAAGAAATAGTGGAGGTGAGACGCAAGGAACTTCACCTGGAGCATTTATCTCTTGAGGAACTTCGCAGGTTGGAGATTATTCGCAGGCTAGATCCCAAACCGTATGAGTTAAGAGTCTTGGCGAGATATGACTATGAGCAGAATGGGTTTGTACATTTGGAGCCGCCGTCGGATACCTATATTGACAAGTTGAGCCGATATGTTAGCCGCCGGCGTTGTGAAAAACTAGCCTCAGAATGGAGAGATTGAGATGACAATCTTATTCCTGCTACTGGCTGCACTCCTTATTTTGGAGTTTCTTTTGCGCTCGGTAGAAAAGAAAAAACGGATTCAAAAAATGCTGGGGCTGGAAAAAGAAGATCTGTTAGATAGCCTAGTTGGCCATCTTAAAGAAAAATCACGGAGCGCCAAAATCCTGGAAAAAGCATCCTTCTTTCTTGCCTTTATGGACTGGCATGTTGGAGGGACAAGCGAAAAAGCCTTGGTGCTATTGGTATTTCTGCTTTTGGTTTTTTGTATTCTATTGTTTCTAGTTCTGCTGGTTTTAGGGTATGGCCTGATTCGGTCTTTACTATTTTTAGCTTCGGCAGTTCTCGTAAGTTTGATTCTTCTATATCTATTGACCAAACGGGGAAAGGAGAGACTCCAGGCTGAACTGCCTCAAATCTATCGCCTTTTGTCTTCCCGCTATTTAATTAGTGGAGACATGTTGGAATCTATCCAAAGTTTGATACCAGAATTGCATGGTGGCTCAAGGAGAATTTTCGAGAATATTCTACAAGCCTTACAGTACAACGATTTAGCGAGAAGGGATGAAATCTTTTTAACGATGATGAAGACCATCGACCTTGAGTATTTTACCTTGCTTCTATATATTGTCCGACAAGCGTGTGAAAAGGGTGGACGTAAGACCATACTTGAACAGTTTGTCGATCTTGCAGAAGAATGCTTGGTGGAGATGCAGACGATGAAAGAGTTGAAAGCGTTAAGCCGTTCCTACCAGGTATTGCTGATTATTCTTGGTGTGCTCTATATCCTGGTGCCGGTTCTGAATAAGGCTTTGATGATTACTGGTGCAAATGCGTATTACACTTCTTTTAAACATGATATTTTTACCGGCTTCTATCTTATTGTACTCTTGGTTTTCTGTTTTATATTGCAATACCTAGAAAGGACGTTCTGATGCAAATTTGGATTAAGATTTCCCTGTTTCTACTCCTGCTTCTCGTAGTGGACACAATCCGGATATCCTACCAAAGAGGTGAGCTTTTCTTTGCCGTCTTGAAGCCTTTGGTACAAGGATATGCGAGGAAGCTTCGCTGTACAGTCATAGTGCCGGAAACATTTTGGCGTTTCAAAAAAATTGGTGTTTTGTTTTTTGGTTTTGGGTTGATATTTTTCCCAGACAAAGGGTTTGGGCGTCTACTAATTTTGCTTGTTCCTTTTTTACCGGACTTGTGGCTTATGGCAGTCTACTCCTATGGAGCCAAGGACCGGCAAAAAGAGATCCGGTTTTTGAAGCGCCTTTTTATTCTTACTGGTTCAGTCGAACCCTCTTGTTTTAGCGAGGTACTTCATATTCTGCAAAATCACGCTTTCTATCTAAGACCTACCCTAGACTTGATACGAAGAGAGCGAGAACGAAACAGTGCCGATATGCTCGCTGTTTACCAAAGAATCGACCGAGAGGTAGGGGATTTAGAGTTGAGACTCTTTATTGAAAAGATATCTCAAGCAGATCGCATCCATTTAATGGAAGGAATCCGGTCTATGCAAACGGATCTCTGTATTAGTAAGCTTATTCGCAAACAGGAAGCTAGAAGACGCAAAGAAACCATCGAGTTGTTTGGCATCTTTAGTGGCCTTACTTTGGCTGGTTTATTGACCTATGCCATGCTCTTGCCCTGGCTTAGTGGCAGCGTGCCTTTCGTTCCCATATAAAAGGAGAAACGTATGAACCAACTGGTAGCTGAAATACTCATAACTTGTATTATTCTTTCCCTGATTATTTGCTGTATTCCCCTATATCGTCAATCTATGGAAATGTTGGGGTCATTGGCATCACTTAGCTTAGCGGAAAACCAATTTCCTACATTCCTGCCAGATACCCAGGCCTATGGAGCAGATGTCATATCTTTAATCGATTATTACGCTGAGAATGAGGCTGTCAGCATTGTGCTGGATTCTAGTTATGGCCAGAAAACATATATAGACACTACCTATGAAGAAAATCCCTATACCTACCCATTTACCCTAGAGCAACGATTTCTAATGGATGTGACCTACGAAAGTAAAAAGGTTACTTCTATTCATTTCATCTTACAGGAGGATTAAACATGGATAAAATTGTCGTATTGGTACTTACTATTGCTGTGACGATTGGCTTATTTTCTTTTTCAGTCTTGGGAGAAGCTGCAAACGCTCGAGACATGATGTCTTATGTAGAACAAGAACAAAACGAAGTACAGTTCTTGATGAACAATCCCAATGTAGTCACTGCCCAATATGCCTATGACTACTACAACAAGTACAATGGGCAGTATACAATTGTGTTCTTTGATAAAGAAGAAGTTGAGATTCTCACTACTAGTGTTCAAGATTACAATTTCTTTAATATTGAAAAGACGTATGGAGATTCGGGCGAGATTACAAAGGTTACTTTTAAAGAGTACGAGGCCTAATAATGGGTAGGGTATATGGGATGGTGCTTTCTTTGCTGGGGTTTACCCTGATGATGTTGCTTGTCTTTACTTTCCATATGCAGATACAGGAAAGAGGTAGAGTGTATTATGAGGCGGAATGCTTTTTGCAGGATGTGTGCCGAGATGCGGTGATGCATAGGGAGGATGTGCTTAGGTTGAAAGAAGACTTGGGGGAGTATGAAGTGGAGACCTGTGTGTTAAGACGGGTAGGGAAGAATGTACGTCTTCGGGAATTCGATGCCGATGGCTGGAATCAGGAATTGTATGTGGGAGACGAGGTTATCGTCTCCTGCTTGCGTCTTAGCCCTTCTAGACTGGTGCGCTTTTTGTATGCAACAGATTTAGGCCCTGAGGGACTATTGGTTACGGAAATCGTGGTGAGAGGTATGGTCTTTGGGGAAGGGGGCTACTGATGGAAAAGGTATGGCAATTCATGTTGGTGGCTTTTTTGGGATGCATTTTCCTTTTGCCCGAAATGGCCTTGTCACAGGCAATGAAGGATAGCGAGATCGATGAATGGCAGGATGCAGCTCGCTCGTCCTATATACTTGCTTCTCTCTATGATGATCCTGAGTTTATGGAAAGCATTGGCGCTGGACTAGGTAGTCTGATTTCCTTTGACGAAGAAAGACTTGCCAAACAGGTAAGGTCGCAGTTTGGTGAAGAGCTAATTGGTTTTATTCTGGTAACAGAACGCTACATTCGTATTGATGCAGGAGAAGGACTTGGGGTACCTAGATACTACCGTAGTGTCGGTAGTGGTGGCGTTTGTACTTGGTACCAAAGAGAAAAGTTAGTGGGATATACCCGTGGGGAGGAAGAAGCCTATGTTGCATGCGATACCTCAAAAAGAGATGCTGCTGTCTATGCTGTTGAGGATAGCATGGGACTTGAAAGAGTGCCGATGAGAGCGGGGCTTAGGGTCTTTTTGTCGAAGAAAGTTGTCCTTCCCTGGCTGGGTGGTACAAAAGTGTGGAAAAAGCAACGAGAGTGTAGGATTTTTATCAAATGATGTAATGCGGAATAATTTTCTGTGGTATAATTTAAGCGATATTTAATTTAATCAAAAATTGAGGAGTACTGTTATGTCTACATTAAAAAATGTTAAACACTTGCAATGCATTCACTGTAAGAAGACCTTTCCGGCTGAACCGGGCGTATACACCTGTCCTGACTGTGGACCTAAGCTAGGCATCTTGGATGTGATCTATGACTATGACTACATCAAGGCCAACACTTCTAAGGAAGACTTTGCGAACAACAAGGATTACTCTATTTGGAGATATGAGCCCTTTATGCCAATCGAGGAGAATGGTCCCAAGCCTAAATTAAGAGTTGGTTGGAGCCCCCTATATAAAGCGGATGGCCTGGGTGAAATTATTGGTCTTGATACTTTATATGTCAAGGACGATGGCATCAACCCTACTGCAAGTTTGAAAGATAGAGCTTCTTGCGTGGCGGTTGCCAAAGCACTAGAAGAAAAAGCAGAAGTCATCTGTTGTTCTTCAACTGGGAATGCGGCTTCTTCTTTGGCAGGAAACGCAGCTTCGGTTGGCATCAAGACGGTTATTTTTGTACCAGGTAGAGCTCCTAGCGGAAAAGTAAGCCAATTGAAAATTTTCGGTGCCAACGTGATGAGCGTACAAGGCAGTTACGAAGAAACCTTCCAACTTAGTGCAGAAGCAATTAGTAGGTTTGGTTGGTATAATAGAAATGCAGCCGTAAACCCCTATTTAGTTGAAGGAAAGAAAACGGTTACCCTAGAGATTTGCGAACAAATGGATTGGAAAGTACCTGACTGGATTGTATTCAGTGTAGGTGACGGCTGTACCATTGCTGGCGCTTGGAAGGGATATGTTGACTTATTCAAAGCCGGCTTTATCGACAAGTTGCCACGTGTTGCTGGCATTCAAGCAGAAGGCTGTGCGCCACTAGCACACGCTTGGAAGAACGGCAAAGGCGAAGCTTGGGAACAAGAAGTCGAAAATACCATCGCGGACAGTATTGCGGTAGGCGTGCCTAGAAATGCAATCAAGGCTCTACGGGCAATTAAAGAGTCGAACGGTGTTTGGGAAACCGTGACGGATGAAGAAATTCTAGACAGCATGCGACTCATGGGCAAAACCGCCGGCGTTTTCGGTGAACCTGCCGGATGTGCTGGTATGGCTGGTTTGCAAAAACTAGTTAAAGACGGAGTGATCGGTAAAGAGGAGACAGTAGTTTGTGCCGTTACCGGTAATGGTTTAAAAGATGTTAAAAATGCCATCGATGCAGCAGGCGAACCACTTAAGGTGGAACCCACCATTGAAGGCTTGAATGAAGCATTGAAAAAAATTGGTTATTAGGAAGTAGGAGAGGCAATGGCTTTACTAATAAAAAACGGAAAAGTATTTCTGGAACATGGTCTTGAAGCTACAGATCTTAAGATTGTGGACGGTAAGTTTTCGGCCATTGGCACGGATATGCTCGCGAACAGTCAGGATCAAGTGATTGATGCAGGCGGTAAGTTGGTGCTTCCTGGTCTGATTGACGCCCATGTTCATTACAAGATGGGCATTGGGAATGTATTCACCATCGATAATTTTGAGACTGGATCGAGAGCAGCCTTGTTTGGAGGCGTGACTACGATTGTAGACTATGCGGAGCCCACTTCTGGTGTAACAATGAGTGAGGCTTTGGCTCTTCGTAAGGAGGAGGCGCACGGTGCAAGCTTTGTTGACTACACCTTCCATGTGGTTTCGTCCGATGTGAAAACAACCAAGAAAGAGTTAGAAAAATTAAAAGCGGCCGGTGTCAATAGTCTAAAACTATTCACAATCTATGACCAAAGAATGCCCTACGAGGAAATGGAACGAATCATCGCCATGTGTAGTGAACTGGACTTGGTGGTTACGATTCATGCCGAAGATGAACCCATTATTGCCAACAAGATTGCTGTATTAACGAAAGAAGGCAAAACTGCACCGAGATACCATGGTGTGAGTCGACCGGTTGAAGCAGAGGTTCACGCTGTAGAGCGCATCATTGAGATCGTCAGAAAGTATGACACCCATGTGCATATTGTGCATGTATCCGCTGGCGAGACGGCAAATAGGATTAAGGCAGCCCGCAAAGAAGGCGTTAATATTAGCGGGGAAACGTGTCCCCACTATCTGCTTTTAAATGAAAAAGCCTATGAGCGGGACGATGCCCAACTCTACATCATGCAACCACCTCTTAGAAGTGAAGAAGAGCGCCGGCTTTTGTGGGAGAATGTGGCGGAAAACACGCTCGACATGTTTACCACGGATCATTGCTCATACTGTGCGATGCAAAAATTCAATGGTGACACCTTCTTTGAAACCAATGGTGGCATCCCGGGAACAGAAACCTTGTTCCCCTGCTTACATACAGCTGGTGTTGGAGAAGGTAAAATCAGTTTCGAAACACTCATCAAAATGCTGAGTGAAAATCCCGCTAAAACCTTTGGTATTTATCCTAGAAAAGGGGTAATTCGGGTAGGGTCAGATGCCGATTTGGTAATCTTTGATCCTGAGAAGGAAGTAACCATCAGCAAGGAAACGGTGCACACGGCAGCGCAGTATTCCACTTTTGATGGTATGAAGTTGAAGGGGTATCCCGTTGCAACTGTTCTGCGAGGACAGCTAATGTGCCAAGACGGAAAGTTTGTACAGGGAGAACCAATCGGCGAATTTGTAGAAACAGTTAAATAGGATATTGTTTATGTTGGCGGAACCACCCATCCGGGTGGCTCCGCTTTTCTTGTTTGAAGGCTCAAATGGGGCAAAAGAAGAGCTAGAAAGGTATCGCGTCGGAGTGTAATCAATACTATGACGGATTTAATAGGCGCTTGTTTGCTATTAGATTGCAATAAGACTTAAAGAATTTAATCACACTTAAGAATATCTTTGCAACAGGTATGATTTGGGGTATAATTGCCTTATGTAATTAAGACTTATAGGAGGATATTAGATATGAAATCAGTAGTAGTAGCTTTGGGTGGAAATGCTATTTTGAAGCCAGGGCAAAAAGGTTCTGTTGAAGAACAGATGGCCAATGTAAATGAAGCAGCAAAGAACATCGTTAAATTGGTCAAAGAAGGCTATGAAGTAGTCATTGCACACGGTAATGGTCCGCAGGTTGGCAATATCTTATTGCAGAATGCAGCAGCCAGAGAACAGGTGCCTGCTCAACCATTGTATATCTGTGGTGCTATGTCCCAAGGACAAATTGGATATATGATTCAGCAGAATATTATGAATGAACTAAAAAGAGAAGGTCTAAATAAGCCGGTCGTGACCGTACTGACCCAGGTTGTTGTAGACCCTAAGGATCCTGCATTTGAAAATCCAACCAAACCAGTTGGCGCTTTCTATACTGAAGAAGAAGCAAAAGTTGGTATGGCAAACGGCGAAAGCTGGGTAGAAGATTCCGGTAGAGGCTGGAGAAAAGTTGTTCCTTCCCCAAGACCCATTGATGTAGTGGAGTTGGAAGAAGTGAAAGAACTGATCAATGCTGGATGCATCGTTATTTCTGTCGGCGGTGGCGGTATTCCTGTTATGAGAGACGAACAAGGCATACTTTCTGGTGTAGAAGCTGTAATCGACAAAGACCTAGCGTCTAGTTTGCTGGCTTCTGAACTAAATGCAGACATACTGACGATTGCAACGGATGTCAGCAATGTAGCCATCAACTTTGGTACACCGGAACAAGAAAATTTAGGTGTGGTAACAGTGGCTGATGCGAAGCGCTATGACCAAGAAGGTCAATTCGGAAAAGGTAGTATGGGCCCTAAAGTTCAAGCGATTGTTGAATTTGTTGAAAAGGGTGGAGAAGGTATCATTACTTCACTTGACAACCTAAGAGATGCTGTAGTTGGTGACAAGGGTACCAAAATTGTAAAATAAGTTATAACTTTACAAAAAGGTTTGTTCTATAGTATAATTATTTCGACGTAAAGATGTATTGAGTACCTATATTTATGGAACCGGAACCGGGAACTGGCACTCCAAAGGTAAGAATACAAGCGTACACCGGCTTTTGCTGATGTACGCTTTTTTAGTTGTCTTGAAAATATTAAGCATAAACGCTGTAATAGAAAAATATATGGGTAGGAGGAAAAAAAGATGATAACTGTTTTTAAAGGTGCATGCCTCATGACGGAAGAAGGCTTGAAGCAGGACTGGGGGGTCCGTGTGGAAGGCAATCAGATTGTTGCAGTAGGACCGAACGCAGAGATTGACGAGACTGGTGCAGACAAGATTATTGATGCAAAGGGTAAGATGATTGCACCCGGATTTGTCAACGGACACAATCACATGTATGGCGTCTTATCACACGGAATTACCACGGAAGCATTGGTAACGGAATTTTCAAGCTTTTTGGATGATTTTTGGTGGCCGTACGTGGAAGATCGCGTAGATCATGAGTTAGTAGAAAAAACAGCTCGTTGGGCATGTGTAGAAGCCATTGATTCTGGTGTTACTACTTTTGTTGACATTCTAGAAGGACCAAACTCTATACCAGGTGCCTTGAATATCGAGAAAAAAGTACTAGAAGAGGCCGGCGTAAGAGGCGTATTGTGCTTTGAAGCTTGCCAAAGACAAAGTGAAGAAAATGCACAATTGGGACTTAAAGAAAACTACGACTTCTGCAAAGAAAACAACAAAAAAGGCGGATTGGTTGAAGGCATCATGTCTATTCATACTCTATTTACAGGGGATGAGGACTTTGTGATGGGCGCCAAAGCAATGGCCGACGAACTAGGTACAGATATTCATATGCACATGTCTGAATCAGTATTCGAGCCCAACTGGTGCTTGGATAAGTACGGTAAGAGAACCGTAAATGTATATGAAGACTTTGGATTCCTTTCCGAAAATGTACTTGCTTCCCAAGGTGTACAACTGGAACAAGACGAGATTGACATTGTAGCCAAACGCGGTACAAGAATTGTCCACATGCCTTTATCCAACTGTGAAGTTGGTGGCGGATTTGCGCCCATCCCTGAATATCTAGAAGCGGGTGTTCCAGTGGGTATCGGTAGTGACGGCTACGTTAACAACTTCTTTGAAGTTATGCGTGGTGCATTCTTGGTACACAAAGCTCATAAACAAGACCCACAAGTTATGCCAGCAGACGTTGTCTACAAGATGGCTACTTCCATGGGAGCAGATGCCATCAAGCGCGAAGACTTAGGAAGACTGGCCGTTGGCAAAAAAGCCGATATTATTACCATTGACATCGACAGCCCAACACCAATCAACCAATTCAACGTATATGACCAACTGATCCTTTTCAGAAATCCCAACAATGTTTCTGAAGTAATGATTGACGGAAAACTGGTCAAAGAAAATTACCAGATTAAAACCATCGATGTTGAAAAAGCCAAAGATGAGATGCGTGAAGCAACGCAGCGTTTTTGGAAGTTTAATTAGAAAGCGGGAGGTAAACCTATGCCATTAATGGGGAAAAAGAACTTTCGATATCTGAACAAGCGAGTAACTAGACTCGACGCAGTCGACAAAGTTACCGGCCGTGCGGTCTATGCTGCTGATGTTGAGTTCCCAGGAATGCTGTACGGCGGATGTTTGCGCAGCCCATATGCGCATGCTAAGATTGTCAGCATTGATACAAGCAAAGCCAAAGAGTTGCCGGGAGTACACGCTGTACTGACCGGAAAGGATGTCAGAAAGCCGCAAAGCTGGGCTGATTATCCATACGTAACAGATGAAATCTTACGGTACGTAGGTGAAACAGTTGCAATCGTGGCTGCAGAGACGAACGAACTGGTGCAAGATGCATTGGCGGCTATCGAAGTAGAATATGAAGAACTAGAGGGCGTTTTTACAATTGAAGAAGCACTGGCTAAAGACGCAGTTCAAATTCGTGAAAAGGGTGTCGGCCTAAAGGACGGCGTTCCCAATAAGGATGTAAAAGGAAATATCTTCTTGGATTCCTACTTCCCTATTCGCAAAGGGGATGTAGAAAAAGGCTTTGAAGAAGCAGATATCATCTTAGAAAGAGAATATAGAACCAACCATGTGGAACATTCCTACCTTGAAACAGAGTCTTGTGTAGTATTACAAGACCCAGTAGACGGTGTGATCACTGCACATGCTTCTGCACAAAACCCCTTCTTCACCAGACGTTACCTAGCAGATGCTACGGGTGCTCCTTTCAATAAGTGCCGTGTAGTACAAAGAATGCTCGGTGGATCTTTTGGCGGTAAGGAAGAACTAGTCGGAATGATTGTTGGCAGAGCAGCTCTGCTTTGCATGGAAACGGGCCGACCCGTCAAGATGGTTATGACTAGGGAAGAATCCTTTATGGAGTCTCCCAAACGTCACCCATTCCACTTCCACTACAAAGCTGGTTTGACGAAGGATGGTAAAATTGTGGCTTGGGAAGGCACCCAGATTGACAATGCTGGTGCTTACAACAACCAAACCCAGTTCATGAACTGCCGTGCCGCCATTCACTCGGCTGGCGTTTACAACATTCCGAATGTAAAAACAGATACCTATGGCGTATTTACCAACAATATCCACGGTGGCGCTATGCGGGGCTATTCATCACCACAGATTATCTTTGCGCAAGAACAATTCATCAATGAAATCGCGAAGGAACTGGGGATGGATGAAGTAGAATTCAGAAAGTTGAACGTGTTACAAAAAGGTGATTTAACGGCGACTGGTCAAGAACTGGTGGAAGAAACAATTACCCTAGAAATGATCGATACCTTGGTTGAGAGAACCGATTACTATGCTAAGAAAAAAGAGTATGCTAAAACGCATAACAACCAAGAAAAGAGAAAAGGGATTGCTCTTGTTAACTGCTATCGTGGTTGTGGTTATGGTGCTGAAACACCAGATGCAGGAGCCGCTCTTTGTACCGCAATCGAGGATGGAACTATTTTGATTAACTCAGGCCTGGCTGAGAATGGCCAAGGTTTGAAAACAGCCTATGCACAAATCGCGGCAGAAGGTATTGGTTGTACCCCAGATAGAATCAACTTTGTTGGTGTGGACACCCACTCCATTCCTGACTCAGGCATGACCGTGGCTTCCCGTGGTACCGTAATGGGCGCACAATCCATGAGAAAAGCTAGTTTGGAGCTTGGTCGCTTGCTGAAGGAAACCGCTGCTCAAATGTTGGAAGCAGATGTGGACGATGTGGACATTGAAAACAATGAATACTTTGTCAGAGGCAACCAAATGGGCGCTAGCAAACATAAAGTTTGCCTAGGCGATGTTTGCAACACTAGACTTTGGACTGGAAAATCGTTAGCTGCCTTCAACTGGAGTGAGCCGAAAGATCTTGGCTTAGACCATCACACTGGTCAAGGGGATGCATTCCCAACCTACTCCTATGGCGTAATCGTAGCGGAAGTTGAAGTAGATATGGAAACAGGCTTTGTAGACGTCCTAAAAGTTACTTCAGGACACGACCTAGGAACCTGCGTAAATCCAGATACCTCAGAAGGACAGATTTATGGTGGTATTGCCATGGGTCAAGGTCTTGGTGTTACCGAGGAAGTACCGGTAAATAAGGGTAAGCTGGGAAGTAAAAACTTTGATAGCTATATTTTCCCAACTTCCATGGATGTACCGGAGATGGAAGCCATCCTCTTTGAATGTGAGGATAAAGAAGGTACCTATGGTGCTAAGTCCTTGGGAGAACCGGCAACCGAAGCGGTTGGTGCAGCCATTGCAGCTGCCATCGCAGATGCTAAGGGTGAGCCTGTAAGAGAGATTCCTTGCAACCTGGAACGTTCACTTCTGGGCAGATCATTGAAGTAGGAGGATATGGAAGATGATTAGATTTGAATATAAGAGACCCACTTCTATCGAGGCCTGCCTGGAACTGCTAGACCTGTATGGCAAGAAAGCCAAACTGATTGCTGGCGGTACCGACTTAATGGTTGAGATGAGAGATGACGACAAAAAACGCCTTGGTGTTGAAATAGTAATCGACACGACCCATATCGCGGAACTGAAGTTTATCGATGTGGAAGACGATATGATCAATTTGGGACCTGGCATTACGCATGAAGAAATCTGGGAGAATCCATTTTTAAATGAATATGCTCCATTCCTTTGTGAAGCATGTCATAGTGTAGGTTCACCACAGATTCGCCATGCAGGTACTGTCGGTGGTAGTATTGGAACGGCATCGCCGGCTTCTGACCCACTACCTCCCTTGGTGGCCTTGGGTGCCTTCATTGTACTGGCCAGCGTGAATGGAACAAGAGAAGTTCTTTTAGAGGACCTTTTGTTGAAACCGTATGTAACGGATATCGCTGAAAATGAGCTTATCGTTAGCATCCGCATACCCATCATGAATCCAGAAGCAGGCTACAGCTTCGTGAAGTTGGGCCGTAGAAAAGCTTTGGCCATTTCTAGAATGAATGTGGCTACCTATGTGGAACTGGACGAAGAAGGTAAGGCTGTGGAAGTACGCATTGTGCCTGGAAGTTGTATGCCGACTGCGGTTCGCATCAAATCGGCAGAAGAGATGCTGTTAGGCCAAAAACCGAGCTATGCACTGCATAAAGCAATCGGTGAAAAGGTGGCCGAGGAAATGGTCAGCGTGACCGGCAGAAGATGGTCCACGCCGTATAAGGAACCAGTAATCGCCAGCTTGGTGAAACGCTCTTTGAACGAAGCCACGGGGGTGAGTGAGAATGAATAAGATTACGGTAAACATGATTGTCAATAGGAAACCGGTTACGGTGGAAATCGAACCGTATGCCCGTTTACTGGACGTATTAAGAAAAGATTTGAAATTAACAGGAGCCAAAGAAGGTTGCGGCATCGGTGAATGTGGTGCTTGTACTGTCATCATAGACGGTGAAACCGTAGATAGCTGTCTCACCTTGGCTGCTTCCTGCGAGGGTAAAAGCATTGAGACCATCGAAGGTGTAGCAGATGGCGATAAATTGCATCCAGTTCAGGAAGCATTTGTGGAGCACAACGCCATGCAATGTGGTTTCTGCATCCCTGGCTTGGTCTTGTCTGGAAAGAATATTCTAGACAAGTATCCTGAAGCAGACCGGGAAAGAATTGTGGAAGCAATTTCAGGCAACTTGTGCCGTTGCACAGGTTACAAACAGGTAGTAGACGCAATTGAAGACGCGAAAGATAAGCTAAACGACTAAGTATCTAATTAAGTTTATACTGAAAAATAGATAATAAAATTCATTTTGGAGGTAGTTATGCAAAGTATCAGAAACATTAGATGGATGAAAGATTTGCCTGAGGATTTTAAAGGCGCTGACATTACCACAGAACTCTGTGGCGTGAAGATGCAGTCCCCTTTGATTTTGTCATCAGGCCCTCTATCCTTCGCAGCTGAAGGTTTAATCCGTGCTCACGAATGTGGTGCCGGTGCGGTAGTAACTAAAACTATTCGTAAGCAAAGAGCAGTTAACCCAGTTCCTCACATCGCGATGCACAACAACGATTCGCTGATCAACTGTGAAAAATGGGCTGACTCTGACCCCGAAGTATGGTTCGAAAGAGAAATCCCGATGACCAAAGCAGCTGGCGCTGTCGTTATCGCATCTGTTGGACACACCCTGCCTGAAGCAGAAGCAATTGTAGCCAAAGCAGAAGCAGCCGGTGCTGACTTTATTGAGTTGGTTTCCTATACGGAACACGATATGATCCCTATGCTCAAAGCAACCTTAGAGCGCGTATCTATTCCAATTATTTGTAAACTAAGTGCTAACTGGGCAGACCCTGTCGGTTGTGCTAGAACCTGTTTGGAATTAGGCGCATCCGCTATCGCGGCTATCGACTCTATTGGACCTACTTTAAAAGTAGATATCTACAATAAGAGACCAGCAATGGGTTCTGCAGATGGTTACGGCTGGATGTCCGGTGGTGCCATGAGACCGATCGCTATGAGAATCAACTCCGAGATTGCTAGAAATGCAATTGAAGACGGCATCGAAGACCTGAACCTATATGGTATCGGTGGTGTTACCAACGCAGAAGACTTAGTAGAATTCTTGATGGTTGGTTGTAAAGCAGTCGGTGTATGTTCCATCGCCATCATCAAGGGTATTGAATACTACACCAAACTTTGTAAAGATCTCTCCGTACTGTTGAAACAGTTGGGATACAATTCTTTGACCGAGGCTGTTGGTGCAGCATTACCTGCCTTCAAAACGCAGTTTGAAAACAAACCTCATGTAGGTGAAAGAGAAGAAGACAAAGAATCTGATGTGAAGTTCCAATTCAAGTATGACCCAGACTACTCACCTTGTCAGGCTGCTTGTCCTGCTGGTGTAGATGCAGCACTGTACATCGACCAAGTTCGCCGTGGAGATTACATCGGCGCATACAAAACAGTCAGCCATGCTAACCCCTTGGTAGCAATCTGTGGTAGAGTATGTGACCATCCTTGTGAAGCAGCTTGCCGTCGTGGATTTGTAGACGAGCCCATAAGCATCCGTCTTCTGAAGAGAGCTGCAGCAGATGAAACCTTCATGGCTTGCGGATCTGAACTTCCTATCCCTGAATTGGCTCCGTACAATGGCAAAAACATTGCTATCGTAGGTTCTGGTCCTGCTGGTCTGTCCGCTGCTTACTACATGGCTAAAGCTGGTTACGGTGTGAAGATATTTGAAGCACTTCCAATCGCTGGTGGTATGTTGGCAGTAGGTATTCCTGATTACAGATTGCCTAAAGACATCCTGAACTTGGAAATTGGACGCATTGAAAGTATGGGCGTTGAGATTAGAACAGGTGTTAAAGTAGGAACTGATGTTAGCTTAGATCAACTGAAAGAACAGTATGATGGTGTTATCGTGGCCCTAGGCGCCCATGGTGATCCTAACATTTCCATCGAAGGACAAGAGAGCGGAAACGTTCTTTCTGGTGTATCCTTCCTAAGAGACGTTAACTTAAATCTAGCTGGTTCTATGAAGGGCAAAAAAGTTGTGGTTATTGGTGGCGGTAACGTAGCCATTGACGCAGCGAGAAGCGCTTTAAGACTATCTGCTGATGAAGTAACCGTGGTATACAGAAGAGACGAAGATGCTATGCCAGCCTATGCAGAAGAAATTGCTCACGCTAAAGAAGAAGGCGTTGCCTACAAGTTCTTAGCAGCACCTTCTAAAATTGATGGCAGCAAACTCTACTACTCACCCATGAAATTGGGCGCTGTAGATGCATCTGGTAGAAGAAGCCCAGAAGCGACTGGCGAAGCTGATAAAGCAATCGATGCAGATATCGTAATTCTGGCTACTGGCCAAACCATTGTTGGAGACTTCATCCCGAACGTAATCGACATGAATAGTGGCAAATCTGTTGAAGCTGGCGTATACGTTGCCGGTGACTGCGCTACTGGACCTAAATCTGTAATTGAAGCGGTTGCAAGCGGAAGAAAATCTGCTGAGGCCATTGACTATGAATTGGGCGGCAGCGGCGATTTGAAAGGTGAATTGGAAGCCAATAGAATGCATTTCATTGACCTTAACGATGATGTTCAAGGCAGAATGGATGGATACTTCATCGATGTAGAAGACAGAGTACCTGGATTCAACGAAGTTGAGCTTGGTCTGTTGGAAGACGATGACAGAAAAGAAGCTAGTCGCTGCATGCATTGTGGATGTATTAACTGCATGCGTTGCGTAGAAGCTTGCTCCTATGATGCACGTCAGTTGGACTTCCCAATTATGACGGTTGACCGTGACTTGTGCAGAAACTGTGGTGTATGTATTTCCTCTTGTCCTACGGGCGCACTTAGTGGTATTATCGTGGACAAATTCAGCGAAACCGACAACACGCAGAACTATCTAGGCCTCTTTAGCTAGAGCTATATTTTAGTAATATGGGAGGAAACTTCTTCGGAAGTTTCCTCCTTTTTTTTGTTTGAACGGTACTCTTGGCAAAGGAGTCCTTACAAGTTCGATAAAAAATGATATAATTAACAATAGAAGGATTTTGAAAGGAGTTATTATGAATACAAAGAAAAAAGCGTTGGCATTATTGATGGTTATGTTCATAACGGTATCACTGATTGCCGGTTGTTCTAGTGCAGAAATAGCACTCTATAATGCTACGATGAAAAATGCAGAGATGTTGTCTTACGAAGACAATATGGAAGCAAAAGTATCCGTAGAGATTAGTGGTATGTCTGATGAGGATATGGCGGATATTCAGCCTATTTTGAATATCATTAATGCGTCATCCATTACCATGTCTCAAAAATTGATCACGAATGATGATCAGACCATGGTCAAGGGCAGAATCGATATGAATCTTATGAGCATTATGGGAGATATGCCGTTTACAATCTGGATGGACATTGATCTTTCAGGTAGTGATCTTACCTTTGAAGAGATTGTTAAATTACCCTCCCAGTTGACCGCGGAAATACCGGAGTTGGAAGGAAAAGAGTATATTGCAATTCGTTCCAATGTGATGAATGATGTATTGGGTATTGATTATTCTGGTGTATTGGAATCTAGCTTGGAATTTGAAGCGGACATGAAGGACATGGCCGCTGAGTTCATGCAAGACTGGGATTATTCAGGAAACTACCTAAGCAATACGGGTAGGGGTACCCTGGATGGTGAAACAGTAAAAATTTACAATCTTAAGATGAGTGATGAAGAAGCAAAAGATTGGTTAAATTATTTTATGACTTTTATCATTGATGAAGGCTATTTCACTTCCTTTATGGAAGGCTACGTAGGATTAATTGAGCAATCCATGCCCCAAATGGAAATGGGTAGTGAAGATGCTGTGGAAATACAAGAATTTGAAGAAATAATCAAAATGTATAGCTCTGATGAAACCAAAGAAGAGATGCTTGAGGCGATTGATGAATTCTTTGACATGATCGACGATGTCAACATCTTAGACGAAGATGGAATAGACATTACCTATAAGATTGATTCAGAAGGATACTTGGTAGCTACAGAAGGAACGATAGGTCTAAGCCTAGACGTGAAAGAGTTTAGTGAAGCGATTGATGAACCTTGGACGATGGAAGAAGAACCGGAAATTAATATCGTTTTAACCTTCAACGACAGAATTTCAAACATCAACGCTGTCGAGGAAATTGAATTTCCAGAACTGACCTTGGATAACTCTCTAGATCTTTACGATATGATGAGCGATACCATGGACGAAATGAAGGTCTTGGTAAATAACGAACGTGTTTACTATGACGAATTACCTCGCATGGAAAGTGGACGTACCTTGGTGCCACTAAGAAAAACAGCTGAAGCGATGGATATGCAAGTGACATATGACGATGCAACCCGGACGGTAACGGCTAGTAAAGAAGGCACAGAAATCAAGCTGACCATAGACCAAGATACAGTTTACGTGAATGGCGAAGCGGTGAAGATTGATGTACCGGCGAGAATGATCAATGGACGTACCTTGATTCCCCTTCGTTTCATTGGAGAAAATTTAGATTCAGAAGTACAATGGGATGCACCAAACAATGCGGTATGGATAACGAAAATGCAGTAATTGCATTGTAAAATGAATAATTATTAATAGCGAGAGGCGGTTGTACTTTTGTACAATCGTCTTTTTTTAAAAGGGAGTAGGGATTTTATCAATCTTATGCCACATGCTAAAACCTTTGTATAATTTATACCATTTTGGTATAATTATAAAGCGAAGAAATTGGGAAAATTGTAAAATCCGAAGATATATTTATAGGCGAAAGGAGTACAATATGCTATCAAATAAAGAGCAAACCATTATTGACAAACTGGCAAAGATGGCTGAAGAAAACAATCATATAGAACCAGATTTATATAAAAAATATGAGGTGAAACGAGGCCTCCGAAATGAAAATGGAACCGGGGTCTTAGTGGGTCTTACTTCTATTGCTGAAGTACACGGATACATCATCGTGGACGGTGAAAAAGTGCCGGATACTGGTAATCTTACCTATAGAGGGATTCCTTTGCGGGAACTTTGCCAAGGATTTCTTAAAGAAAAACGTTTTGGCTTTGAGGAAACCATCTACTTGTTGATGTTTGGAAGCTTGCCCAATAAAGAAGAATTACAGGATTTCAATGAAGCCTTGGGCAATCATCGCAATCTTCCAGATGGATTTGTAGAAAATATGATCCTTAAGAATCCTAGTACAGATATTATGAATAAAATTCAGCGCAGTTTGCTGGTGTCTTATTCTTATGATAATAATCCAGACGATATCTCGATTCGGAATATCACTAGACAAAGTTTGGATATGATTGCGAAGATGCCTGCCATGGTGGCCTATGGCTATCAGGCTAAACAGCATTATTTTAATAATGCTAGCTTATACATACACGCACCTAAAAAAGAATATTCCACAGCGGAGAATATCCTACATATGATTCGTCCAGACAATAAGTTTACAGCGAAAGAAGCAGAGCTGTTGGACTTATGTTTGGTAATTCATGCAGAACACGGTGGCGGAAATAACTCTGCCTTTACTACCTACGTTGTTTCCTCATCCGGAACGGATACCTATGCCGCACTATCCGCGGCGGTGGGTGCATTGAAAGGTCCGAAGCATGGTGGCGCCAATCGTAAAGTTCTTGAGATGATGGCGGATATCATGGGCAATGTGGAGGACTGGCAAAACGACACGGAATTGTACAAGTACTTGATGAAAATCGTTAAAAAGGATGCGTTTGATCAAACCGGATTAATCTACGGTATGGGACATGCAATTTACACGAGCAGTGACCCTAGAGCGGAAGTACTGGAACAAAAGGCCTTGGAATTGGCGGAAGAAAAAGGTCGTGTCGATGAGTTCAAACTCTACCAGAGCGTAGAACGTCTGACCAAACAGCTATTTAAAGAACTAAAGGGAGAAGATTTTGCAATCTGTGCAAATGTAGATTTTTATTCTGGTCTAGTTTATGACATGTTGAATATTCCAGGAGATCTTTATACACCAATCTTTGCGGTTGCTAGAACAGCTGGTTGGTGTGCACATCGTATTGAACAGTTGATTTCAGAACAAAAGATTATCCGGCCTGCCTATAAATCGGTATCAGGCAAGGGAGCCTATATTCCCATGGATAGTCGAAAATAAGAAATATATTTTGAAAAGGTGTGAAAAAAGGTTGACATAGATACCCCCAGGGGGTACAATGAGTACAGAAATTAGGAATACACAATAGATTCTAAAAGAAAAACGAGGTGAAGGATATGTCAATCGTACATGTAAGTGATGCAACTTTTAAAGAAGAAGTTTTAAATTCAGAACAACCAGTGTTGGTAGATTTTTGGGCAACTTGGTGTGGCCCCTGTAGAATGGTAGCACCAGTTGTAGAAGAAATTGCTGGCGACACGGAAGGTAAACTGAAGGTAGCCAAGTTGGATGTGGATGCAAATGTTGTGACCTCATCGGAATACAGTATCATGAGTATCCCAACTTTGATGGTATTTAAAGGTGGAAAAGTGGTAGACAAATTGGTTGGATTTATGCCAAAAGACGCCATGATGAATGTGATTAACAAACATATTAGCTAAATAAAAGAATTGCCTTCGGGCAATTTTTTTTTGTTTTTTAGCAGACCATACTCTGATAAAGTAAATTGTGACATTTCTGTGAATAGACTAATTTTCTATAGACAAGATATAGATGTGTGGTATACTCAAATATAGTTAGCCGGCAAAATAAATACTAAAGGATGGTACTATGCATAGAAATAGTTTATTGCACAATCTAGGCTATACATCTAGATTGGTGCACCGAAAATTGCATGAGAACCTCGAGGAACTAGGTTTGTACCAGGGTCAGCCACAGTTATTGGCCTTTCTCATGCACCAGGATGGCAGTAGTCAACGAGACATTGGAGAATGGATGGATATACGTCCGGCCACAATTACCAAGATGGTGGCACGAATGGAAAAGGCAGGTTTCGTAGAACGCAGGCGTGACTTAAACGATAAAAGGTCTATGCAGGTGTTCCTAACGGATAAAGCCAGGGAAACCATGCAAATATTACAAAAGGATATGCAAGAGCAGGAAGAAACAGCCTTTCAAGGCTTTACCGCAGAAGAAAAGTTACAGTTTAACGGGCTTCTTATGAGGGTTCGAGAAAATCTGGGTGTTACAGGACATCCTTGCAGGAGAAAAAATATATGAAGCAATTATGGGGATTATTGAAACAACTAAAGAATTACAAAAAGGCAGCCATCCTAGCACCGACTTTTATTATGGGCTCGGTTCTTATGGATTTGCTACTTCCTGCCATCATGCAGCGAATGATCGATATTGGCGTAGCGAACAAAGATTTGGGCTATATCGGAAAAATGAGTATTCTAATGTTGGGAGCAGCCATCGTGGGCCTTGTTTCGGGACTTGTGTGCAATTATTATGCTTCTATTGCGTCTCAAAGTCTAGGTGGAGATTTGCGGGATCAAGTATTTGGGAAAATTATGCGCTTATCTAGAGGGAACGTGGATAGGTTGGAGACCGGTCAGTTGATTACCCGGGCTACCAATGATGTGAACCAGGTTCAGCAGACAGTACTCATGGGATTAAAGGTAGCATTACGCGGGCCATTTTTACTCTTAGGTGGTTTGGCTATGGCGGTGGTAACTAGTCCTGGACTTACCAGAGTAATCGCCTTCATGTTGCCGATTCTCATTGTAGGGGTTGTTCTTCTTATACGCTTTGCCTTTCCCATGTTTTCGAAGGTCCAAGAAAGAATTGATGCTGTAAACGGCGTAATTGGAGAGAATCTTTCTGGTATCCGGGTTATCAAGGCTTTTGTGCGTGGCGATTTTGAGAAAAAGCGTTTTGGAAAGGTCAATGAGGATCTTTATCAGACATCTACGATTGCTTACCAACGCATTGCCCTGATGATGCCTCTTATTCTAATCGTCTCCAATATGGCTATTGTGGGTGCACTATATTTGGGTGGTGTGAATTTTGCAAATGGCAGCATTCAGATTGGTCAGATTCAGGCTTTTATCAACTATCTTGGCCTGATTATGATGGGGCTGATGATGATGGCCATGGTCTTGATGACGATTTCCAGAGCAGCAGCTTCGGCAAAACGGATACAAGAGATTCTTGACCAACAAAGTGATATCCAGGATATGGAAAAGGCCCTGCAAGAAGTAGATATTCGGGGCAAAATCGAATTCAAGAATGTTTGTTTTGATTACGATAAACATGGTGCAGACTGTGTGCTGAAAGATTTGAATTTCACAATAGAACCTGGTGAGAAAGTAGCCATACTCGGTGCTACTGGTTCCGGTAAGAGTACGCTTATTCATTTGATCCCTCGATTTTATGATGTGACGCAGGGACAGGTGCTAATAGATGATATTGACGTGAAAACGATTTCCAAAAGCGTTTTGAGAAAACAGATTGGTATTGCGCTTCAAGCACCACTTCTTTTTTCGGGCAGTATAGAAGATAATTTGCGCTTTGCCAAACCAGATGCTTCCTTTGAGGAACTTCAGCGTGGGGCGCAGATAGCCCAGGCCAATGAATTTATTGAGGCCATGCCGGATGGCTATAAGACTGAGCTGGGCCAGAAGGGGGTAAACCTATCTGGTGGACAAAAACAACGTCTTTCGATAGCGCGTGCGATCATTTCAGATCCGGCAATCTTGATTCTCGATGATTCAACCAGTGCAGTAGACGTTGAAACTGAGACGAAACTGCAAAAAGAGATGGAGGAAGTTTTGGCTGGACGGACTAGCATTACCATAGCCCAACGGATTTCTACCGTGCTTTTGGCAGATAAGATCTTGGTCTTGGACGATGGCATGTTGCGTGGAATCGGTTCTCATGAGGAGCTAATGCAAACCAGCGACATATATAGAGACATATACGAATCACAGTTGGGAGGAATAAATGATGGCCAATAAAGATATGAAAAAGAATTCGCCAAATATACGTTCGGGGCGTGGCCATGGTGGCCCAGCTTCTCGGTTCTCCCAAGAAAAACCAAAGCTTGAGAATCCTAGAAAGACGGTATTACGCCTTTTCTCATACATGGATGACCAGAAGATTATGATTTTTTGGACGACAATTTTGGTTGTTGTGACGACGGCACTGACCGTTTTTGCACCCATTCTGATGGGCAAAGCAGTAGATGATTATATCCTACTTGGTGACGTACCCGGCCTGGTGCAACTCTTGCTAGTTTTGAGCGCTTGTTATCTGGCAATCGGTTTGTTTACCTATATCCAAACCAGGCTTATGATTCGGGTGAGCCAGGTTGCAGTCAAAAGACTTCGGAATGAATTGTTTAGTAAGTTGCAGAGCTTTTCACTTCGCTTTTTTGATACACATTCACATGGCGATTTGATGAGTCGTATGACCAACGATATCGATAATATTTCGAATACCTTATCCCAAAGTGTTACCCAGCTAGTGTCGAATACGCTGACCTTGGTTGGGGTAACCATCATGATGTTTGTGATTAACTGGCAACTGGGCGCGATTACTGTTTTGATGATACCTGTTACGTTTATACTGATGGGTTTGGTAGGCAAAAAGACCAGAAAGAACTTTTCTTCTCAGCAAGGTAATTTGGGTAATATTAATGGTATGGTTGAAGAGTATTGCACTGGGCATCAGGTGGTCAAAGCCTATGGGCGTGAAGAGGCTGTCATAAAGGATTTCCAAGAGAAAAATCAGAAGCTGGTCAAGGCCTCCATTAAGGCACAGATTTATTCTGGTATGATGATGCCGCTCATGATTTTTTTGAACAACTTCAGTTACGCAGTAGTTATTTCAGCGGGGGCTGTGTTTTATGTCTATGGTTTACTGACCCTAGGTGTTATCACGATTTTCATGAACTATGCGAGACAGTTTGGGCGCCCCCTAAACCAGATTGCTCAGTTGTATAACACCATTCAACTGGCGATTGCTGGTGCAGAACGAGTATTTGAAATTATGGATCAAGAACCTGAAGTAAAAAATTCTAAGCAAGCGATTCAAGTTGAAAAACTAAATGGGAACGTTCGCTTTGATAGGGTGAATTTTGCTTATGATCCGGAAAAACCGATTCTTAAGGATGTGTCTTTAGAAGCGAAGAGTGGCGAAACCATTGCTTTGGTGGGGCCAACAGGAGCAGGCAAGACAACCATAATTAATCTTCTGACCCGGTTTTATGATATACAAAAAGGAAGCATTACGATTGATGGCCAGAATATTGTGGACCTGGAGAAGGAGTCGCTGCGAGAGAAGTTAGGCATTGTATTGCAAGATACCTATCTTTTTTCGGGTACTGTGCGGGAAAATATCCGCTATGGCCGTCTTACGGCGACAGATGAGGAAGTGGAAGAAGCGGCAAAATTGGCAAATGCGCATCTGTTTATTCACCGCTTGCCTGAAGGATATGACACGCATTTGACGGAGGAAGGAAGCAACTTGTCTCAAGGACAAAGGCAGCTTTTGGCTATAGCGAGGGCAATCTTAGCGAGTCCAGATATTCTAATCTTGGATGAAGCAACTAGTTCAGTCGATACGAGGACAGAGTCGCATATCCAAGAGGCCCTATTAAGACTTATGGAGGGTAGGACCAGCTTTGTAATTGCGCATAGATTAAGTACGATTCGTAAAGCAGACCAAATCTTGGTCATTGATGATGGACGGATTGTAGAGCGGGGAAGTCATGAGGAGTTGATGGACAAGCAAGGTTTCTACTACCGGATGATTCAATCTCAATACAAATCGAAGGCATCCTAGTTTGCCAAGAAATCGTTCATGCGTTAATATATTAGAAGCGTTTTGGAAAGGTGGGTAGATGAGTATGCAAAAAGTGATTGCTCGCATTAATGAGCTTTACCATAAGAGATTGGAAGAAGGCTTGACGCCGGAAGAACTGGAAGAACAAGAAAAACTGCGTCGCCAGTATATTGATAATGTGAAGCGTAATTTCCGTAAGGAGATTGGCAAAGTGAAAAAAGTAGATTCCTCTCACTGCTAGCGGGGGAGAATCTTAGGAAAACAAAATAGATAGTAGGAAAAAGGACTATGAGAGTTATAGTCCTTTTCCTTTGGACCAAATTTGGTAAAGGCCCTATCGAAGCAGTACCGGTTATGTAGCGATATGACGAAGAGGTATGAAAAAGGGGAATGTAGCAGTAATGTCGAATTACTACCATACACATAAAGATTATCTGTAAGGAGAATAGCATGAGTCTATATCGAAATATTTTGCAGAAAAGCCCCATTGGATATGCACTACATAAGAGAATCTGCGAGGACAATGAATCGGAGGCATACTACAAGGTTGAGGAAACAAATACAGCATTCTCCACGATTGTGGGCCTAAATAAAAAGGGAATAATTGGTGCTCGAAGTCAAGATGTCCTGTCTTCAAATTCGATGAATAAGATTTTAGACCGAGATGTTCATATTGCGACACATCGATATGAAAGGGAGGTACGGTTTAAATACTATTCTCAGGCTCTGAAAAAGTATTATACTGTTACGGCCTATAAGGAACAAGAGGGCTATATTGTTACTTTCTTGCATGAGTATGTAGAGGATAAATTGTGTGATAATTATTCCGTAAATGATATTCAAAAGCTTAATCACTGTGAGATCTTGGTAAACACGATTATGAATGCTCTTTTTGAAAAGAATAACAGAGAGATGCGTCATTCACAACGAGTCGGTTCATTATGTGAAGCCATCGCTAGGAGATTAGGGTTGGAAATGGAAGAAGTAAGTAAAATCAAGAACGCTGGCCTATTACACGATATTGGTAAAATCGCTGTCAGCAACTCGGTGTTGGATAAGACGGGTCCGTTAAATGAATTAGAATGGGCGGAAATTCGTGGGCATAGTATTTCTGGATACAATATATTGTGTGGAACACTTACATTTTCTGATGTTGCGAGTTTTATCCTCGACCACCACGAGAGATTAGATGGTTCGGGCTATCCCAATGGGAAAAAGGGGACAGAGATCTCCTTGGGTGCTCGCATAATTGCTGTGGCAGATTCTTTTGATGCCATGATTTCTCCGAGACCGTATTGTCAGGCAAAACGGGAAGAGGAAGCGCTTCTTAATTTGCAAGCTTGTGCTGATGCTTATTTTGATGCAGACGTCATACAGGTTCTCGTGGAGCTAGTTGGAAGAAATGAATGGAAAGCTAGTGCAATCCTGTAAGAGTCCTAGATGCTAGCAAGTGCTTCTTGCTATGCTAGATTAGATATTCGAAAACCCAAACAAAGAAGAAAAAGGAGTCTTGTGAACGAAGGTGGTAATAGCTAGGTATACTTGTCCCTGGAACAGGGACATTTTTTGTCGTTTTGCTTGTATCTTGGATGAGATTTGTTCTGTTTTGTCTGTATATATCAAGCTTATCAGAACTTAGGTGCGACAAGAGACATAGAATCTTATATAATGAGGGAAGAAAACAGACAGAAAAAGAGGTTAACATGCAAAAAAGTTTATCATCAAACAATTGGAATATTTGGGACGCCCTGATTGTTCTAGCAACAGTTGTCCTATTCCGAGCTATAACCCGATTGATTTTGGGGAATGTATCTACGGGCCTTTCTATGGGACCGGTACTTTTATTAGAATTTTTGGGCGGGTCTATTGGCCTAGGGGTAATCCATACATATATGCAGCATCATTATTACCGTTCCAGTTTGAAAATCAATTTGACTATGGAAAAGCCCTGGTGGTATGTCCAGATTGCATTGATATCAGGCATTCTTATGTTTGCTGTACTAACCTTGGGCTATTATTATTTATTATTGCTCCTGGGTGTGGATATTTCTTCCTTTTTTGCGGGGATTCGCCAAGCAAGTGGCGTCTTCAATAGAGCTACTGTCTTTATGGCTGTTTGCATCTTTTTCCCCCTGCTTACCGAGGTGGTCTACCGGGGCTACTTGTATTTGGCGATGGAAAAGCAATGGGGAAATGGGGTGGCTATGCTTGTGAGTAGTCTTTTGTTTTCATTGTTTTTTTTCAATTTTTGGTTGATGCCACCACTTTTTTTTGCTGGTATCGTTTTGGTTTTAGTTTATGAAATGACGAGTTCTCTATATACTTCGATTTTCTCTATGATGATATGGCAGGCGTTGACCATGGCCTATATCAATATTTTTTGAGGTGGGTTATGAAAAAAGTATTATTGATGACATTGTCGACTGGCGGAGGTCATAATTATGCAGCAAATTCCTTAGAGAAAAAGTTGAAGGAACTAGGTTTTGAAACGGCGGTAAGTGACCCCTTTAAGGAACAGGATAAGCTCTTGGATGTATTGGTCTCGGATGGCTATAAGCGTTTGGCCAAAACGACGCCTCAGCTTTATGGCCAGGTTTATCGGGTAGCGGATAAGAATAGACTAAATGAAGCTGCAATCAATATTATAAAGAAGAAATCGGAAAAAGGGATATTGCAGATTATTGAAAATCAGGTGCCGGATATTATTATTTCTACCCATCCTATTTTGACGTTTATCTTGGGTGCCCTTAAGGAATCCGGTAAGATAGATCTACCCTTAATCTCGGTTGTGACCGATTTTGAAGGCCACCACACATATACGGCGAAACATAGATTTATTGATGCCTACATTACGGGCAGTCAGCATACTAAGAAGGACCTGATGTTGCGCGGGGTTCCTGAAAACAAGGTCTTTCCGTATGGTATACCGATACGACAAGAGTTTTATGAGCCTAGACCAGAAAAAAATCCGGATGATTTGTTTACCATTTTATTGATGGGTGGCTCTATGGGTTTGAAGTTAATGGAAAAGGTGTTGGCTAGGATTGTGGCCATGCCTGTAATCATGCGCATCATCGTAGTTTGTGGCAATGATGAAGCCTTGCATAAGCGCTTGCTCAAAAAATACGGGGAAGGTTTATCTGAAAAGGAAATCGTGATACATGGTTTCTATACAGACATTGCTGGACTGATGGACCAGGCAGATTTGCTTATTTCGAAACCAGGTGGGCTTAGTGTATCGGAGGCGATTGCGAAAAAGATGCCGATGCTAATTCCCTATCTGATTCCTGGGCAGGAAGAGGACAATGCGGATTTCTTAGATGCGGAAGGTGCTGCCATTAAGGTTGAGGATATATCGCATATTCCTTCAATTATAATGCTGATGTTGGAACAGCCATATATCTTGAAAACGATGCAAAAGAATATGGAGAGTATTGCGGATACGCATTCATTGTCTGCGATTATGGAGATAACCCAGAATCTAAGCCAACAGAAAACTAGTAAAAATGAGAAGCGTCTTCCTGTTCTCATCTTTTATAACGGCCTGTTTAGTTCTAATGCTGATGCGGCGGTGGCCTTGGAAAATCAGATGAGTAGAAACGGGATGGACGTCCTGTCGATGGACCTATTTCAGCATGTTGCTCCTAGATTGCATAGGGGGATCTATTTGTCCTTAAGTAATTTAGCGGGACACCTAACGATTCAGGAGAGTGTCTTGCGGGGAACAAGATTTCGGTCTGAAAATGTGGAGGATCTATTTTCTCGCATATTTTTCCCCATGTTTAGACGGGTGATTCGTCAGAAAAAGCCTAGTGTCATTATATCCCTGTATCCGGAATTGGCCATTTTATCTTCGAGCTATAAGCAACATTATGGCGGGAAATATAAACTGATTTTGGCTGTTACCGAGATGCCGAAGAATCGTTCTTGGCTAGTTCGTGGGGTGGATGCCTATATTGCTGCGGATTCAGTTATTGAACAGAGGTTAATCGACTTAGGAGTTGATAGATTAAAATTGCGCAAGGCCAACCTGCCCTTTGAGAGAACGAAGGAAGAGCATCCTCCGGCCTTATTCAATGAGCATATGCCGACCTTGGTCTTGTTCGGTGATTATTTGGAAAGGCTGGAGCAACCGAAGAAGTTTTATGACTGGTTGAATGATTCTGGCTGGCAAACCATTATGGTAACGGGTGGAAAGCGTTCACTAAGCCGCTCAATTGGAAAAGGGTACACAAATATTCATGAGTTGCGTGAGGTGGAAAGTATTCAGGAGATACTGGGGCATGCAGACTTATTGGTGGCAAAACCCCTGTACATTACAGCATATGAGGCGCTTCTCAATTGGACGCCATTTGTGGCTTTTACCAAGAAGAAGCAGCCCATGCTGGAAATTGTCCAAAAGACGGCGATGCAGGTATCGAATACAGATGAGTTGAAGAGTATTTTGAAGACATTCATTGCTTCTAGTGAGATGCGCAAGGAGTGTATGGAGCGCATTGAAGGGGTAAGAAAAGAGTATGAGCAGGATAGTACATATGTAAAGGTAGCCATTGAGCTGCTTAAAAAAGTTGAGGACGGCAATACAGCCGGATAGGGGGCAAGCTATGCTGAATAAGAAATCGACGTATACGGTAACGGCCAGTGATTTAACCCAAGATGGGGACGGCGTAGCCCGGATCGATGAGTTGGTAGTATTTGTACCGGGACTGTTGCCTTTGGAAAAGGCGCATATCCGGCTTAAGAAAATTAAGAAGAGTTATGCCCTGGGGGAATTGGTGGAGATTCTTGAAAAGAGTCCTTACAGGGTGAAGCCACCGTGTAGATTTTTTCCTGAATGCGGGGGATGCGATATTCAGCATCTAACCTATTCAGCTCAGTTGGATTTGAAGAAGAATCAGGTAGGCCAGGTTTTGGCGCGTATTGGTGGCTTGGAAGATATAACAGTAAGACCGGTTATAGGCATGGATGATCCGCTACGCTATAGGACGAAGATTCAATTTCAGGTGAGGGGACATGAGCTTGGTTTTTTTGCTAAGAAGTCCAAGCGTTTTGTAACAATCAAGGAATGTTTGTTGATTCCTGGGGATATGAGTGAACTTAAGAGGCAGCTTGAGACTTTTCTTGCCAAGCATTCACTTCAAGTCAATAGGGTGGTCATCAAGAAGAGTATTAAAAACTCTAATTTTATGGTGATTCTGCATGGAAAGGTGCCAACGGGAAGCGTACTCAAACGCATGAAGGATTCTTGTCATGAATTGCGTAAGGTTGTGAGTCTGGTTTGGTTTGATAGTGAGGAGCATAAATACTATCACCTAAGTGGAGATGACTATATTGAAGAAAACATCTTAGGCTTTACCTTCCGGATTTCACCGCTTGCTTTTGTGCAAGTAAATCATAGTCAGATGCAGGCCCTGTATGCTTATGCATTAAATAAGGCTGCCATAACCAAAGAAGACCAAGTATTAGACCTTTACTGCGGGATGGGAAGTATTACTTGCCATATAGCCAAGAGAGCTGGTGAGGTTATAGGCATAGAAGTGGTGCATTCTGCGATTAGAGATGCTGAGCTAAATGCAAAATTGAATCATATCGACAATGCCCGTTTTCTCTTGGGCAAGGTGGAAGAAATCCTCCCAGAGAAGCTTCCTAAAGATTTCCATCCAGATGTCATCTTTCTAGATCCACCCAGGTCTGGCGTTGAAGCAGAAGCCCTACAAGCAATACTAGATGCTGGCCCGCGTGAAATACTATATGTATCATGTAATCCTGCCACACTAGCAAGAGACCTGAAGCTTCTACTAGAGACCAACCAATACCAGATCGTGGATGTGCAACCATTTGATATGTTTACGCAATCGACACATGTGGAGACGGTAGTAAAACTACAACGCCAGAACCCTTGATTTTACTGGAGTTCAAGCACTTTTATGACTTCTTTAGTTTTAGCAAAAATAGCGAAAATTACCCCCAAAAAGACCTAAAAAGGAGTATCAAAATCAAAATTGCAATATGACCTGGTACGTGGGAACACGTCAACCAGCAGTCGGTTTTGTGGTTCAAAAATTGAAAATAGGTAGCAAAAAATCCTGAATTTGTGGCATGAGAATTCAGGATTTTTTATTACTAATTTTCTATTATATTTATTTGTAGAACATTATTTATTGGTCAATAACTGAGAAACCAGTTTTATTTAATTTATCGATAAGCTCCTGTTTATAATTAGAAATTGAAGTCTCGCTGATAAATATTGTTAAATTACGGCGAGATCTAGAACAGCCAACATAAAATAAACGATATGCACTCAGTGAACCATAAACTACACTTTCTTTGAAACATTTGATTACTCGAGTTTTATTTGGTCTTGAGAGGTAATCGGTATAATCTTTTTCACATAATAGTTGAAAGTATTGATTATCAGAATAATGTGAAAGTAAAGAGTTAACACGAGATACTAAATAATCCATCTTTTCGGCATGTAGTTCTGGAGTGATATCAGATATCTGGAAACCTAATTCGGTATTAGTTTCATTAATCCACTTGCAGTATTCATAATAAAAGGATTCGAATGTAGTAAGTGAAATATCATTAGTGCTCCAGAGCTCAAAAAATTTGTACATATGTACAACAGGTATTCTATTACTATTCTCTGCGATGAAAAAGACGGTATCGTGACTTTCACCTTTAACACCATGCTGTGTTGAAATATTAGGGCTTTTTAAATAATTTAGGATAGCTTTGAACTCAGAGAATTTTACATCTAAAACATTGGAGTATTCTATTTCATAATCAGGATCAAGGTAATCTGTTCTAATAAGATTGCTTTCTAGTAAGCATGATAGTATGGTTTCTAGTTTGTTTGTTACATCGTTGCTTAGGTACTGGGTAATAACTTTCTCTAGAATAGTTGAAAGTCTTTTTTTGTCATCGTGAGACTTAAACTCATATATCTTTGCATTAAAGATTCTGTGGTTTTGTTTGAATAATTGAAGTATTTTGCCCAAGTTGTGATGATTGTAATAATCTGAGATTTCTGCAATGATAAAGAATACTCTTAAAATTGGATCAGGATTCTCATTTGAAAAATCTGTAAGAATATCAGAGGCGCTATATTTTTGAACATGAGAATACCTTTCCAAACGGTTAAGTGTGCGATATAAGTTCCCACACCCAATAGAATCGAATTTTTTTTGATTTAAAAGATATAAACAAAGAGCATTTGGGAAACAATTAAGCTCCTGATTAATCGCTTTCTCGATATCGTTACAAATTATTACTCTAGGATTGTGGTCTGGTTTGATATCGATATTTTTACTTGAAGGTACTTGTACAAATGAAGGGTCGTTGTACAGTTTATTAAGAATATCAATAACTTCAGATATCGAACGGTGATTAGTTGTAAGGGAGATAGTGGTATTTAAACTTGATAATTGTTTTTCAAATGTACCATCATAATTTTTATATATTTGTTGCATTTTATCACCTAATAAGTATAGTTTAGATGGCGTATTTAAAGTCGCGTTATAAAAGATCTTTAGTATATCAGCAGATGCATCTTGATATTCATCTATAAAAATAGCCTGAAATTTCTGTGATAAACGTTTTTTTATTACAGTGAAATTATCAAATATCACTTTTGAAAATACAATTAAATCATCATGTGAAAGCCCGCCGTAATATAAGGAGTTGAATGCTGTTTCATTATATGATAATGACGTGATATTGCTTTTTAGCGTGTCATAATCCAAAGAACCATATTTTTCAATGTACTTTTGATTACTATTATTGATATGGTCTTCATTTTCAATATTTTCAATGCGTTTTTTTATTTTATTACTATAGAATTTAAAATAGAGTTTTAAAATATCCTGATGACTAAAATAGACACCAATAAAATCGTTTAAAAAGGAGTGAATGGTTGATATGTGAATTTTAGGATTATTCAAATCTTTATTCAATTCTTCGGCAGCACGATTTGTGTAAGTTATACATAAAATATTATCTTCTGGGAATTCAATAGAGTGATTAGTGACCATAGAACGTATTTTATATGTTTTACCACTTCCAGCCGGTGCATTTACTAGAAAAATATTATCAACTATTGAATTAGCCAAAGTAATCCCTCCTCAATGTATTTTGGTAGAAGCTGTTCGGTATAATTATTAAGTATTACTGAATACATAAAATCTGTTTTCCCATTTGATGTATGTGCAACGATATCGCGTATACAATACCGAGCATTTTTTTGAGGGATTGTATATTTCAAATTATCATTAGATCTTAGTTTAACCCATGAGGATCTATTTTTGCTTGTGAATGCATTTACATTATAGTGTTTTGCTAACATTGCTTCTTCTAACGTTCTTGAATATCCATCATCTTTACCTTGATAGGCTAAGTAAGCATGTCCGTCTAGAATGACATTACCACCTAAGTAAGACCAATTATATAAGTCAGATACGTTCGGTTCAACATTATTGTGTGTATCCTTATAAAAATTTTTAAGAGTTGCATTTGTAGTAAATGAATTTTGTATTTGATTTTCAGTTTTTGCCAATTTGTCATAATCTAAATCTGTAATAATTAATGTTTTAACCTTAAGGAATTCAATAAGCTTCTTGTAATTATAAGCATAAGCACCGCCAACTTGAACAAATGCAACATAAAGCTGATTTAATTTTTTAAAGCAATCAAATGTTGCAATTTTTCGTATTAGCATTCTTTCGGTATCACCCTCATATAATATAACTCTATCTGCAAAAACTACTTCAGAGAAGCCTACTTCAAAGAACCAGTCATAAAAATTATCAATTATTGGATCATTTTTGATTTCATCCTTAAAATCATAAAAATCAAGTATATCGCTTTTAAAATTACTAAAAGAACGGCTTATTCTTAGATTCTTCATATCAGTTGCTCTGACTATTTCACTTGAATGAGTTGTTATTAGACCTTGAATTTTCTGCATTTGATAGTATTTTCTTAAGTATTTTCCAAAAACATTTTGCATTTGAGGATGCATATGAGATTCAGGTTCTTCAATAAAGAACATGTTAACCAGTAGGGAATTTATACTCAATTTATAATTCTCTAATTGTACTAGTATGTAAATCATATTGCTGTACCCAAGTCCCTGTGAAGATTCATTTAGGAAGTGATTATCAACAAGATACTTGGCGCTTGTAATTTGCATTATCAAGGTTCTGATAGCATCTTCAGAGACATCCATATTAAGTACCATGTTTCCAGTATTTCCACCATTAGTTTGAGCTATTGAACTAATAGCATCACTTAGTCCGTTAATAGAAGTCTCTTGAACAAGTGAAGTAATATTTTCTGCTTCTAGTCGTTGTAATATCTTATCTGGTAACTGTTCAATCAACGATTTCCATTCTTTATTATGACTTGTAAGGGTGATCATATCTTTGCTTAAAGTTTTGTGTTTATCTCCATTTTGATCATCCAGAGATCTGCCAGCACAGATATTATGAAAGTTAAATAGTTTTTTGAAGCTCTTTGTTTCGATTTCGTTGCGATTGCTAAATTGCTTATCCGTAAAAAAGCATTTATCAACTAAGCAAGAAACATATAACTTGAGAATACGTTCCTTGATGGAGTTTATTTTTAGAATATCAGAATCCGGATCTGTTAGCTGAGCAAAGCGTAATTTTAATTTGCCAAAATCATTTGCTAGAACCTTGCCAAAAATCGATGCGGTTGGTTCAAAACTATATTCGAAATAGAAAGAGTGATTTGTCGGATCAAAGTCCATAATATAATCAGCAAAATTTCTTATGTCGTCATTCTGAGGATCATAATCAATGGTAAATTTAACGTTTGTTAGTGGTAAAAGAATTGGCTCTGTTTCAGTTATAGAGTCAAGGCCAAAAATACTGTTTACTATATCGTGAATTACTTTTTCATTATCATGTATTTGAGTAAATGAATTTAAGAAGAGTGGATATACTTTATCTAGCCATTCTTTAGAATTTTCAACTGGAATATCTTCAACTCTTAAATTAGTTTTTGTGCTATTAATTATATGTTCCATCAATTCGATAATAGATGTTTTACCACTATTGTTTGCGCCTGCTAATAAAGTAATGTCTTCATCAAATGAAAGTGCAGTATTTAAGAATTTACGATAGTTGTTTACTTCAATTCGTTTTAATATCACTGTGTTACCTCCCATATCAACATTGATTTCTAATTCAATAATTAGATTCTTTCCCCATTCTTCTCAACAAAATACCCCTCAAACTCACAATCTAAAGCTTCGCCAATCGCTTCTAACTCATTCACAGAGAAGTTATCTCTTTTGAGTTTATTAGCCATGTTCTGATTTGTGGTACCGAGTCTTTTGCTAAGTTCTATTATCGTTACATTCTTTCTTTTAAGTAAAATACGGATCTTTTCACCCATCGTTAATTTCATTAATTATCACCTACCTAAGTTAAATAATACACCTATTAGTGAATATCTGCAATTGTATCATCGAATGATTCAATGAAAGTAATTCAAAATAAGCGAAAAAATAAGCGAAACCTTGATACAGTTAATCTAAAAGTGTATTATCACATTATAAAGTGAATATCAGAAAGGAGCATAAAAAATCATGAGTAAAATTATAGCTGTAGCATCCCAAAAAGGTGGGGTAGCCAAAAGTACAACTTGCAGGAATTTAGCAACAATCTTAGCAAAGGAGGGTTACAAGGTACTGGCAATCGATACGGATAACCAAGCCTCCATGACTGACTGCTTTGGTATTGTAAAACCTGAAACTTTGGATACGACACTGTACCATTTGATGATGGCTGTTATGAATGAAGATGATCTTCCGCCAAAAGAGAGTTACATACTAAATAGTGATGGTGTGGATGTTATTCCAAGTAGTATTGAAATGTCAGCCATTGAAATGAACTTGGTCAGTACTATGAGCAGAGAGTATGTTCTAAAAACAATCACAGAAAAGCTTAGACCAGATTATGATTTCATCATTGTAGATTCAGCACCATCTTTAGGCTTGATGACTTTAAATGTATTGGCTGCTTGTGATAGCGTATTGATTCCGGCAACACCGGAGTACCTATCTGTAAAAGGTTTGGAGTTATTACTTCAAACAATTATGAAGATAAAGCGCAGAATTAATCCAAGCATTACTTTTGAAGGTATTCTGCTAACCATGTTTGATGAAAGAACCAATCTATCCAAGAATATGATTGAAATGGTGGATGAAGCTTATGGTGAACATATCAAAGTGTTTGATATTAGGATACCTAAGTCAGTAAAAGTAGGTGAAGCCAATCTTCAAAGTAAATGTATTGTGGATTATATGCCAACAAATAAAGCTGCTATAGCGTATCAGGAACTAGTAAAGGAGTTGATTAGTAATGGATAAAACAAAAATGAAAAAAGTTGAAACCTTTGCCTCAATATTTGGTGAAGATCACAGTGAAGTGCCATCTGAAAAACAAGATGGCACAACCTCTTTAAAGCTGGATGATCTTATTCCTTTTAGAAATCACCCATTCAAGCTTTATGAAGGGGACCGGTTTAATGACATGGTGGAGAGCATTAAAAACTACGGTGTGATTGTTCCTATTGTAGTAAGAAAAGTGGATGATAAGTATGAAATATTATCTGGCCATAACAGAGTTAATGCGGCTAAAGAAGCTGGATTAACTGAAGTTCCAACAGTTATTAAAGAAGGACTTACAGAAGAAGAAGCAACACTCATAGTCACTGAAACAAATTTAATGCAACGATCTTTTTCAGATTTAGCTTACTCAGAAAGAGCCACGGTTATTGCTACTAGACATACAGCCATGAAGAAACAAGGTGTAAGAAATGATCTGCTAGATGAAATTGAAAAGCTATCGAAAGCTCCTGATTTGTCAGCTGATTCAACTTTTCGCCCAATGGGCGAAAAGTTAAGGTCTGATCAAAATATTGGTGAAGAATACGGTATTTCTCCAAGAAATATATCAAGATACTTACGTATTAACGAATTAAGTGCTCCATTAAAAGACTTAGTTGATGAAGGTAAAATTGCTATGCGAGCTGGGGTAGACCTCTCTTATCTATCACAGGAAAATCAAGAAATGGTGGAGGCCATTATTTCTGAAAACACATTTAAAGTGGATATGAAAAAGGCTGCTCTTTTGAGAAAGCATGAGAAAGAGGGTAACCTAAACTGGAATACAGCCCAAAAGATTATTAATGGAGATATGCTAAAAAGCACTGGTAAAGTGAAACCATTTAAGCTACAACCAACAATCATTTCAAAGTATTTTAATCCAAATGAAGATAAGAAGGCTATTGAAAAAACAATTGAAAAGGCTCTTGATTTTTACTTTAGCCAGATGAAAAACCAATCACATTACATTGAGGAGGGGGAGGAGATGATTGAATAGACTGACAGAAATCAAGGAAATTTATGACTACATCTTGAAGGAAATCATGCAAGATGAGCAGGCATGGAAATACTTTCTAACATTTCATGCAAAGATATATAAGCACAGCTTTAATAATGCCGTGCTCATATATGCCCAAAGACCTGAAGCTACATTAGTTGCTGATATGGAAATCTGGAACCGTCGCATTGGCAGGTGGATTAACAGAGGTGCTAAGAGTATTGCAGTCTTCGATGATCAAAGTGCTTATTTAAAACTAAAATACCTGTTTGATATTGAAGATACCCATGGCCAGCCACATACCATTCCAAAAGTGTGGAAATTGAATGAAACATTAGAATCACAACTATTAGAAAGTTTTAATGCAAACACCCTGTCAGAATGGATTGCAAGGCGGACCCATGAATCTGTCCTTGCTTATACCTCAGATATCCAGCAAGGTCTTGAAAAGGAATTGCCTAAGACCAAATTATCGGGACTTCCCGTTGAAGGCGTTTTAAGGCAGTTTATGCAGTCTCTTATGGATAGTGTAGAGTATATGACAGCCATTCGATCAGGCATTGAAGAACCTAAGCTAAGTAATCTAAATTCATTTAGTACAGTAACAGATTTTGATTCAAAGGCATTAACACTAAGATTAGGTTATCTGACAAGTACCATCTCAGAACATATTCTAAGAGAAATCGAAAGAGAAATTAAGACCATCAAAGAAGAAAAAAGGAGCGTGAATGTTAATGAAACCCATGGAACTCAGTTATCAGGAAGTACAAGGGATTTATCATCCTCAGATTCAAGTATCGAGGGAGGAAAGCTACGACAAGAAGCCGCTAGGGAAGTACGGGCAGATGGCGTTGAATTATCTGAAAGAGGAACACATCAATCGGTACAATTATCTAGTGACCGAAGGGACGTTGCTTCCAATGATGCATCAAGTGAACGAGGAAGCGTGGGAGAGGATGGAGAAACTTCAAGGCCAGATGCTACAAGAAGAACCCATTCAGGACCCGACCAACACTTATCAGACTTATCATCACAGAGAGATGATCAGAATGAGAGCGGAGGAGATCGTTCTTCAAGAAATCATCTTCAAGGAGAGATAGCAAAAGATTTAGAGCTGCCAGAGCGTAGCTCTTTTTTAATGGAACTAACAGATGATGAAATTATTGAAAAGGTAGTACTAAGAGGTTCTGGTTTTGAAGGTGGGAAACAGCGGATTGTAGATTTCTTCTCAGAAGAACATACTGCAAAAGAAAAAGCAGACTTTCTAAAAAATGAATATGGTACTGGCGGTAGTTCTGTTACATTCTCTGATGATTTAAGTGGTTTTGAAAACCACGACAGTAAAGGAATTACAATTGATATTTATAAAAGCGATAAAGAAATTCATTTGTCTTGGGCTAAAGTGGCTTCTGGTATTGATGCCTTAATTGATAACGGTAAATATTTTGAACCACGTTATAAAAATGATAATCCACCAACAAGAAAGACAGTGTATCAACCAACATTATTTGACTTAGGTTACGCTGAAAATGACATTAGGCATGAGAATTATAAAAAGTTAATGAAGGTTGCTCCTGGAATCTTAAACGGACGTTATCGGTATATGAAGCTAAAAGCGCCTGGCTTTATGGACCTTGTCATTGAAAGACTTTATGAGAATCGAATCTCTCTATCCCATTATTACGAGCAAAATGGAGATTTAATGAGTGATCCAGATATGGAACTCATAGTGGACCATAATCAAAAGACATTAACAGCAGCCACTTTTCAACAAGATAATATGGCAATCTATCATGTAGCGTATCAGGGTGATGAGTTGATTAATCTTGATTTAGAAGATGAGTTAAATGATTTTCTAAAAGATTGGTTATCAAATATTGCTAGGCAAGGTCACATTGTTTATAAGGCTTATTATTTAGAGGATATTGATGAAGAGAATCAAGAACCAATATTTGATGATAACGGTCATGAAATCATTATTGAAGCATCTTCAAAAACGGATGATTTATTGGACTTAGAAGATGAGGATCTCCATGAATATCCTTTAGAAGTGGGTATGGAAGTGGATATTGAGGGAAGGAAATTTCAGATCGAATCCATTGATTATGATAGCAATGCGGTATCTCTTATGGATTTAACTTTTGCAGGGCAAACGGGTTATCCAATTTTCAGAAAAGAAAGTGTTGATTTTATTTTGGATTTTCTCCCTGATGAGAAACCACTGACTGAAGAAGAAAAGTGGGGCATTGTATCCATTGGTCCAGTTAAAGATGAAAAGAAAAAGGAGGAACAATCTACAAAAATCAATTATCAATTTTCACCTGAAGATGAGATTGGTATTGGTGGGTTAAAAACAAAATTCAGAGCCAATGTTGAAACCATTAAAACGTTAAAAGTTATTGAGGCAGAAAATCGAATGGCAACAGATAAAGAACAATCCATCTTAGCCAGGTATGTAGGTTGGGGTGGTATGCCTGGGGCTTTTGATATAGGGGCAAGTGGCTGGAGCAATGAGTATGCTGAATTAAAGAAACTCTTGTCACAAGAAGAATACGATAGTGCAAAAGCCTCAACGCCCAATGCCCACTATACATCTTCAATTGTCATTCAAAGCATTTATCAGGCACTTGATCAGTTTGGTTTTAAAAAGGGGAACATCTTGGAACCTTCCTTAGGTGTTGGTAATTTCTTTTCCCACCTTCCTGACTCTATGAACAAGTCAAAACTCTTTGGGGTTGAACTGGATGATGTATCAGGTCGTATTGCAAGACAGCTCTATCAGAATGCACAGATTCAAATTAAAGGTTATGAAGAAACACAGTTTGAAGATAACTTTTTTGATGTAGCCATTGGCAATGTCCCTTTTGGTAATTATAAAGTATATGACAGACTTTATGATAAGCATAACTTCATGATCCATGACTATTTCTTAGCAAAAACATTAGATAAAGTACGTCCTGGTGGCATCATTGCCTTTGTTACCAGTAAGGGAACCATGGACAAAAAAGATCAAGCTGTCAGAAAGTATATTGCTGAAAGAGCAGAGCTGATAGGTGCAATACGATTACCCAATACAGCATTTAAGGAAAATGCTAATACCGATGTAACAGCAGATATTCTTTTTCTTAAAAAAAGAGAACGCAGGTCGGTGGAAATACCAACTTGGCTATCAGTTACAGAAAATGAAAATGGGGTCCCCGTCAATCAGTACTTCATTGACCATCCCCATATGATGCTTGGTGAAATGATATTTGATGAAAGAATGTTTGGTAGAGACAGTCGTTATACGACATGTGTAAATACAGATAGTAACTTTAATCTACAAGAAGCTCTAACAGAAGCAGTCTCTCATCTTCAAGCTGAAATCGGCTATTACGAGCAGGCAAAAAAAGAGGATAACAATGACATCCCTGCTGATCATAAGTATAAGAACTACTGTTATGCCTTTATAGATGACAAACTTTATTACCGTGAAAACTCTATGATGAGACGAATGGATTATACCGGTAAAACCCTTGAACGTATTCAAGGCATGATGGCGATTCGTGAAATAACAAGAGAAACCATTACACTTCAAATGGAAGGTTGTACTAAGGAAACGCTTGAAAAGGCTCAAGATCAATTAAATCAACTCTACGATACATTTGTGAAGAATCATGGTTATATTACTTCAAGACCAAATGCCAGTGCCTTCCGTGATGACAATGATTATCCACTTTTATGTTCTCTAGAAGTGGAGGATGAAGATCATCATGTCACAAAGGCAGACATGTTTACCAAAAGAACCATTAAGCCTTATGAATCCATAACAGATGTAGATTCTGCATTTGAAGCATTAACAGCTTCCTTAAATGAAAAAGGCATGGTGGATATTCCATTTATGGCTGAGCTTTATGATGAAGAACCTCAAGTCATCATTAAAGAGCTTGAACAAGACATTTATCTGAACCCTGAAAAGTATGATGAAAATGATGTTTTAAGAGGCTGGGAGACAGCTGATGAGTACCTCTCAGGTGATGTTAGGCAAAAACTTAAATTTGCCAAGGTCTTTGCGGATATGAATCCTGAACTCTTTTCTAAGAATGTCCCTGCCCTAGAAAAAGTACAACCCATTGATCTTGAAGCCAGTGATATTGATGTAAGGTTAGGAACCACTTGGATTGAACCAACAGATTATGAGCAGTTCATCTATGAGACCTTGAAAACACCGAGATATTATTACAATACTGGTGGAAGAAATGAAATCAAAGTGCACTACAACAATTACAATGCAAGCTTTGCAGTTGAGAACAAAGGATTAGATGGCTATTCAGTTTCAGCCAAAGAAACCTATGGTACATCTAGAATGAATGCTTACTACATCATTGAAGACAGCTTAAACCTTAGAAATTCTACGGTGAAGGATCGCGTTGAAGATGGTGATACAGTAAAATATATCATCAACAAAAAAGAGACCATGCTGGCGAGAGAAAAACAATCACTGCTAAAACAAGCCTTTAAAGAATGGCTATTTAAAGATCCAGAAAGACGTAAAAAGTATGTGAATTATTATAATCAGCACTATAACAATATCCGTCTGAGAGAATATGATGGCAGTTACTTAAAGTTCCCAGGCATGAATCCAGATATTAAATTAAGAGAACATCAAACAGCTGCCATTGCAAGAATTATCTATGGTGGCAGTACACTTCTAGCTCATTCAGTAGGTGCAGGTAAGACTTTTGAAATGGTTGCTAGCTGTATGGAACAAAAGAGACTGGGACTGATTAATAAAGCAGTGCTTGTTGTACCAAATCATTTAACACAGCATATCGGCAGTGAGTTCTTAAGGCTTTATCCATCGGCTAATATTCTTGTCACCACAAAGAAAGATTTTCAAAAATCAAATCGTAGACGTTTCGTCAGTCGTATTGCTACTGGTGCTTATGATGCTGTTATTATGGGACACTCCCAATTCGAAAAGATTCCTGTATCGAATGAACGACAGGAAGAAATGATTCATAGGCAGATCAATGATATCTCTGCTGCTATTGCTGATGCAAAAAAGAGTAATGGCGAAAATTGGAGTATCAAGCAGATGGAAAAACTTAAGCTATCATTAACAGCTGAAATTAAACGACTTCATGATAGCCCTAAAGATGATGTCATTAACTTTGAAGAACTTGGAATTGATTGTGTCTATGTAGATGAAGCCCATTATTTTAAGAATTGTGCTGTGTTTTCAAAGATAAGAAATGTTGCAGGAATCTCAAATACGAGAAGTAAGAAATCCATGGATATGCTCATGAAAACCCAGTATATCCAAGAAATCAATCATGGTCGTGGGGTAATCTTTGCTACGGGAACCCCCATCAGTAATAGTATGACCGAAATGTATGTGATGCAAAGGTATATTCAAAATAAGGAGCTTGAAGCAAGAGGCATCCATCACTTTGATGCATGGGCAGCACAGTTTGGAGAAGTTGTTTCAAGCCTTGAGTTAGCACCAGAAGGAACCGGCTATCGCTATAAAAGCAGATTTGCTAAATTCTCAAATTTACCGGAGCTGATGACGATTTTTAAAAACATGGCAGATGTAAAAACAGCCGATATGCTTAAATTACCTATTCCTAAGTTAAAAGGTGATAAGCATAAGTTGATTTCAGCTGAGTCCAGTGATTTTACAAAAGAGATTATGGAAAGCTTTGTAGAAAGGGCAAGTGATATTCGAAATGGTATGGTTGATCCAAGGATTGATAACATGCTTAAAATAATCAACGAAGCAAGACTTTTAGGCCTTGATCCTAGACTGCTTTATAATGAAGCACCAAATGAACCCGACAGCAAAGTCAATCAGTGCATTGATAAGGTCTTTGAAGAATATAAGGAGAGCCATGCTTTTAAAGGAACACAAATCATATTTTGTGATGTAGGAACGCCTAATACAGATGGGCGTTTTTCTGTTTATCCTTATATCAAGGAAGAATTAATAAAGAGAGGTATTCCAGAAAAAGAGGTTTGCTTTATACATGATGCCAACAGTGAAGCACAAAGAGAAACGCTATTTGCAGATATGCGTAGTGGTAATAAAAGAATTATCATTGGTTCAACTGCTAAGATGGGTACTGGAACTAATATTCAAGACCGATTAATTGCCCTTCATCATTTAGACTGCCCATGGAGACCAAGTGATCTGGAGCAGCGAGAAGGAAGAATCTTAAGACAAGGTAATCAAAATGAAGCTGTAAACATTTATAAATACGTGACAAAATCAACATTTGACAGTTATTTGTGGCAAATTGTTGAGAACAAACAGCGATTCATCAGTCAAATCATGACTAGTAAATCCGTAGCAAGAAATGCAGAGGATATTGATGAAACAGTACTATCATTTGCAGAAGTTAAAGCCCTAGCAACAGGCAATCCTTTAATTAAAGAAAAGATGGATATTGATAACGAAGTCAGCCGTTTAAGTCTTTTAAAGTCTGAATACAACAGCAGAAGGTATGCCATGGAGGATAATTTTACCTACAAATATCCTAAGCTGATTCAACAGGCAAAACAGCGCCTTGAAGGATTGATTAAGGACATCAGTAAGCGTGACATGAATCAAACAGAAGAGTTTCAAATCAATATTGATGGTAAGTTCTTTGACGAAAGGGAAAAAGCAGGAACATATTTTCAAGTGTTACTTTTAAGGATCGAACCAGATAAAGAAACTCATATAGGAACATTTAATGGCTTTGATCTCTTAATCCAAAAGAATAATTTCTTTGGTCAGTATAAGATGATTCTTCATGCAGAGCAAAAGTACGAAGTTGAATTTGGAGATAGTCCCCATGGTAATATGGTAAGGCTTGAAAACCTTTTGGAAGGTCTTGAAAAGCGCATTGAAAAAATAGAAAGCCAGATTGATGAGTATGAAAGAAACATGACCCAGTCCAAGGAAGAATGGGAGAAACCATTTATGTATGAGGAAGAGTTAGCACTGAAGCTAAAGCGACAGTTCGAGCTGAATGCTGAACTGGACATGGATAAAGGTGATGATGGTATCGCAGTGAGTGAAGAAGATTTTAATGAAGGAGTAATCATTGAAGATGACGAAGAAATGACAGTTTAGCAGGGGGCAACCCCTGCTTTTTAAATGGAAGGAGTTGAATTTAATGACTAGACAAATAATTCAAAATATCAAACAAGAAAACGTCATTGAGTTGATGTGTGAGGTTCTGGAGCTTTCGGAAAGCTCAGAAAAGAAAGTGACAAAAGCGGTAGAGAAATTAGGTATACAGGCATTCTTTACAAGTATTGATGCTTTGGAGGTTGAAGAAGTTGAAAAAGACAGAATTAAGGCACTTAAAGAAGTGATCGAAGCTAAAGCAAAATCATTAGAAGCATTGGAAGGGGGACAGTAATATGGCAACGAAAGCAAAATACTCAGATAGCTTTTTTCAAAGCTTAAATAAATTGACTGGTATTCCAATGAGCAAATTGAAAAGTTATGCAAAAGAAAACAATCCTTTTAATATATTAGAGCATCCAGGTGTTGTTGAACCTAATGACAGGCAACTTGAAAAACTCAATAAGCTAAATGAATTCATTGCTTCTTACAATGTGCTTAAGCTAGATCAGGAGAATGAAAAAATCACCTTTAAATCGCCTAATGATTCAGGGAAATACTTTGCATCTTTACTTGGTGGTGTGAAAGATAAGGAAAGATTCTTGGTTGCCTTTTTAGATAACAGCAACAGCATCATTGAGCTTAGAACAGTATCACAAGGAACTACCAACATGGCGGTCGTATACCCAAGAGATATTCTAAAAATGGCTCTTGCAAATGATTGCAGTAGCATCATGCTATCGCACAATCATCCCGGGGGCAGTTTAAAAGCTTCTAGTGAAGATATTGCTTTAACACAACGGATTGTCGATATCTTTAGACCTTTAGATATTAAAGTATTAGATCATATTATTGTAGGTGGTTATAGCTTTAGTTCTATGGCAGAAAATGGCGTGTTACCAAACGATAGAATGGATGTTGCAAATTACGAACCTATTAAATTATCAGCAGCTGAAGAAGAGCAGGTTGAATATACTTCAGTGGATGAAGAGATGGAATTGTAGGAGGGATTATTGATGAATCAAAATAGAACAGAACGTATTCGAGAAAATAACGCTGAAACCATTACATGGATACTTGGCACAAAAGGTGAGGCAAAGGAAAAGATTAAAAGCTATATTATGGAGCATGGCATTAAAGCTTTTTTACTACACCATAATCAACTTGAACTTGCCACAGAAGAACATGAGAAGATTGGTGTATTTAAACGAGTGATTAAAACCTTTGACGGAGATATCGAAACAATAAACTTTGGTGATATGGATGAGGGGTGTTAAGATTTGAAACGATTTACAGAAGCTGAAATAAATGAATCGAACAGTATCAATCTCATTGCATATGCTGAACAAATAGGACTTAATCTCAAGAAGGTGGGTAATTCCTATAAAGTCAAAGATTATGGAGGTCTTTACATCGATGCAACCGGTGCTAAATGGAATTGGTTTTCTAAAGATGCAGGCGGTGGTCCTATTCAGTTTGTTATGGAAATGGAAGATAAGAACTGGGTAGATGCAGTTTATACACTTCTTGGTACAGAAAAAAGTGATTTTACACCAAGACCTAAACCGATTGATGATGAAAAAGGACCATTTGTATTGCCGGATAAAAATGATACCTACAAACATGTCATTGCCTATCTCATACAGTCAAGAGGTATTGATAAGGAAGCTGTTTACGATTTTATCAGTCAGGACAAGCTATATGAAAATACTCATAGGAGCTGTGTCTTTGTAGGCTATGATGAAAAACATGAAGCCAAGTTCGCCAGTGTACGCAGTACCAATACGAGGGGGAATTCCTATCGGGGAGATGTAAAAAACTCTGATAAGGCATTTCCCTTTTCTTATGAGGGAAGCAGTACAACAGTATGTGTCTTTGAATCCCCCATTGATCTGATGAGTTATTTAACCTTGCTCCAATATCATGGAATTGAATCTTTTGAACATCATATGATTTCACTTGGAGGTGTAGCTGATCGAGCATTAGATTATTACTTAAAACTGCATCCAGAGATTAATAGAATTATGCTCTGCCTCGATAATGACGAAGCAGGGCATTTTGCTTGCCAGCAGTTTAATGAGAAATATCATGAGAACTATAAGCTGCTAAGGCATAGTCCAACAGGTAAGGATTTTAATGAAGATCTAATAACCATAAAAAGCAATCAACAGGAAAGTCGAGCAAGAGAGCTAGAAGCAAGTTATGAAACAGAGAGGGATATTGAAGAAGAAATGGAGCTTTGAAAGGAGGCAGCAAATGTATTTTTTAAATGAAGATCATGCTTATAATTTTCAAAATATGATTTTAAAAGACCGAACCCATCCAAGTGATTTAGAGAGAATGTCACTTTTTTATATCATTGGAGGGAATGAAGATTTATTTACAAAGTTTCGACATATCTATGACTTTAAGAATCATGAAATTAATCCAGAAATTCTAACAAATGGTCAAGTGGACTTGTGTTCTAGTAGTAAAGCCTTAGTTAGGCTTGCATATAATCTTTTTAACGGTTATGAAGATGAGTACACAACGCCAAGAGATTTGTTTTATAATCTGGATCGAAAGAATTATCTAGTCGCCAAAGGTGGAATCGATATGAGATTTAATGGAGATATTGAAAAACAAATTTCTGGAGAGTTGGATGAAGAGATGGATATTGAGTTCATATGAAATTAAAGAAGTTTACAATAGTTGATGAAATAATCTGATGTTTATGAGAAAATAGTATTAGCAGAATTAACCATAATAAAGGGGGCGATTGCAATAAAACTAGATATGAATCTAATCATGAAAAAATTAAAGTCTAAGCGACAGATTTTTCATTCAGAAGCTGATTTTCAGTTTGCTTTAGCTTGGGAAATACAGCGTGAGTATCCAGAAGTTGAGGTTCGTCTTGAATATGCTTATAAAATCGGTGATAAGCTTTATCATATTGATATATTGGTAATCAATGAGAATCAATACATTCCCATCGAGCTGAAGTATAAGACCTTGAAAAAGAGTGTCATATTTGAGTCAGAAGAAATTCATCTGAAAAATCATGGCGCTCAAGATCTTGGGAAATATGATTTGATTAAAGATGTAGTAAGAGTTGAAAATGTTCTTCAGGATCATGATAAGTTTGTAGATGGACATATCATTATGCTAACGAATGATCCAAGTTACTGGAAGAAGGACAGTAAAGAAAACACCTGTTGTGCTGATTTTAGCATTGCTGATGGTAGGGTTGTAACTGGAAACATGAAATGGGCTGAACATACAGGTGCAGGAACGATGAAAAATAGGGAAGAGACAATTATTATGAACGGAAGTTATAATCTTAACTGGTATGATTTTAGCAAGTTCGATGATAAAAGAAATGGTCAATTCAGATATTTATTGATTGATGTAGAGAGAAAAACCTTATTTTTCAATACCCCAAAGACCGAATAGGAAAGCTCTGCTTTCATGAGGGCAAGCTTCCACAATGTATGACATTGTGCTTGATGGGAGCTTCCCATACCCTATAAATACTTGGGACTGTGTCCCAAACCCTAAAATTAAAGAAATTAGTGTGTAAGTAATTTGAAAGGTGGAGATTATATCTTGATTAGAGCAGATTGGCATGATTTTAATAAGAAGAATAAAGATAGAACTAAGGCTTTTGAAGACATGTGTAGAGTTCTCTTTCTTCGGGATAGAAAAAAGACCGCATATGAATACGGTTATAACATAAATGAGGCGGGATTAGAGTTTCAGCCTGTTGAGGATAAAGATGAAAAGAAATGGTATGGGGCACAGTGTAAATTCTTTATAGGTGAAAGTAATGACACGAAATATCGTCAGATTAGAAAGTCATTAATAAAAGCAGTTAAGTATTTTAAAGGAAAACTAGATGTTATTTATATTTACACAAATGCTGAATTAAGCCATGTTTGCACTGATGAGGAGATACTTTCAGAGTCTGATACGCCAAGAATAGATATAGCGCGTATTGCTAAAAATAATAACATAGAGATCAAATGGTTACAAGCTGATAATATACTAGACATGGTTAAAGAATCCAGTAATCTAGATTTATATAAAATGTATTTTTCAGCTTCAAGAGAATGGGAGTTCATAAAAGATACTATTACAATTGATGATAATACCTTCTTGCAATCAAATGAATTTTTAAATTTAAGGTTTGCAAATGGAGGGTCTGTGGAAGACTTAATATTAAAGTTGACTAATGCTAAATTTGGATTAATATTAGGTGCAGCGGGAACTGGAAAATCAGTGGCAATGAAGAAAGTGTACAAGGACTTTTCTGATAAATTTAATACATTCTATTTTGAAAAAACTAAGAAGGATGAATGTGTTTGCATTCCAGTATTTATAAGATTAAGAGAGTGTATAAATGGTAATATTGAAAATCTGATTAGAGCAAGATTGACTGATTATGATTTATCGTATAGAAATGAAACAAATAAGTATTTTTATCTATTTGATGGTTTAGATGAAGTGCCGTTTTATGATGCTAGTAAGATACTCCAATCAATTAAGCAGCTATCAAAGCAAAATGAGGTAAAGGGGATAGTAATTTCATCAAGATCAGACTCAAGTAATCTTTCGTATTTTCGACAAGAATTTTCATGGAACGAATATATTTTCGAAAAACTAAATTTTAAAGATATAGAAAAGTACTTTGATTCAAAGAGTAATGATATAAAAAGGGAAAAATTGAATAATCTAGAAAATGGGAAACTGATAAGAGAAATAGATGATATATTCTCAGTTAATATCTTGTGGGAAAATATAGAAAATGTAGATTTTACAACTAGCAAAATAGAAATTATTGAATTGGCTATATTTTATTGGATAAGAACTTATTCAAAACTTATGGAACTTTCTTTGTTGCAACCTAAGCAAGAAAAAATATGTGAAATATGCCAAGAAATAGCTTTTCAAATGCAAAAGAACTTATCATATTCTGTTTCATTAGATGAAGTTCAAGAAATAATTAAGCAAAACTTTGGAGTGAAATCAGCTAGAGATACTAATATAATTGTTGAGGCTTTGGCAGATTTATTTTTTGAAGCAAGTTATTATGAAGGTGCAAAAACGAAGATGTCATTTAGACATAAGAGATTCCAAGAATTTTTTTTGTATCAAAAAATAGAAAAAGAGTATTATGATAGACCCCAAATATTAAGAGACTTAAAACTTTTTTCTAATCGTGATTTTATGGTAAATATTTTCTTAAGAACAAGTCTTGGAAGAGCAGAAACGAATAGAAACATCTATAAGTGTTTAGCGTTAAGGCTCTTAGAAAGTTATTTGGGTTCATATTATGTCTCAAATGAATACAAGGATGATTTGATTGGACGAAATAGATCGTATTTGTATTTAGAGCCACAGTATTCTCGTTCTGATTCTTTTATATATTTATTATCCACATATAAGGAACAAGAATTAGAATTTTTAGTAAGCAATGATAATTTGAATATTGGTGATTCTATAACTAAAGATAATTTTCCTGATTTTGTAGAGGTATATCATCGAACTAACGGAGTAGATATAAGCTTTTTTGCAAAACAAAAGTTTTCATTAGAAACGGTCAAAGTAAATCATAAAAATATTGGAAGACTTTGTTATTATCTATATAATATTAAAAATGAAAAGATAGATGATATTTATAAGAAGTTATTCAGTGAATCTAAGTTAAATGATAATAATGTAAAACATATGGATTTTGTTGCAAACGATTATAAACTAGAACATTCCTTTATTAGAACGGCTTTGGAATTTGAGTTGAAATATTTGTCTGAGTTAATTGAGACTATGGATATATTCATGTTGGAAGCATTGTCGTATAACTTAGTAGAACATCAATATATTAATATCTTGTTTGAAAAAACAGAGGAAGCTATTGAATTTAGAGAAAAATTTATCAGTAGAATTGAGGATAAGGATGAAAAGTATTACACTAATACATTAGCAATATACACTTTCCTAAGTGAAGAAGTTAAATATCGTGACAAACTGAAGGAAGCATTTAACGAGGCGAATCAAAGGAATTACCCAGCATGGTCAAGACACATTGAACTACATATACTTTTAGCAATTATACAAAAAGATGACTTTAGATACGAATTAAGCGAATTCGAGTTAGGGGTTGAGATTGCTAGAATCGCTTATAATAACTATCATGATACGAGTAAAATATTAATTGAGTGGTTGGAAGCAATTAAGCCATATAACTTTATCTATAATGGATGGTTAAGGTATTATCATTCTAATATGTTAGGGATTTTTATATCAAAGATTAGATTTGATTCTTTGCAGGTGAAAAAATTTCTGAGAGAACTCTTGAATTACGAGAGTGTTATATATATACAAACAGTGTTATTTACAATATATAAATTTAATAAGAGCCTATTTGAAAAAGTTGCAAGTAAAGGCTTATTAGATAAGATTCTAAAAGATACTTTAAGAGACAATATAGATGAATATGATAGTCAGAGCGAATCCATATTTCAATTAGCAGTTATGTATGATAATGTGGATATTGATAAGAAATATGAATTGTTGATTTATGGTATAGACAATAGTATGGTACGTCCAAATTACAGAGCAGAGCAATTAGTGAGTAGAGCGTTACCAGAGTGTTTGTATCTAGCTCATCAAAGTTTTTGGTATGATTCCGGTACAATGGAGAAGAAATGTCATCGATTATATAACATTTTAGAAACGATAAATAAGACCACAGACAATGCCGGTTCAATGGAATATCTTAAATGGGTTATAGAAAAAAGTAATATTGAGAGTGAATTTTTGCAACGATATCTATATAATGTATCTGCTTATTCTCCCTATAGTGATGGAGAAGTATTTGAGTATGATATGGATTGTATTAACATTGAGAATATAGAAGAGTTTTATGCTTGTAGGGTTAATGATGCTCCCTATGAATCTATTCAATTTTGGCGTGATTTAGTAGAAATAGAATACAGCTTAGATAGAAAGCTGCCTAAGTTATATGATACTTTTAGCAAAATGAATTATCCATCATACTTTGGTAATGAGTTTGTGCAATATTGTCATTTTCCTACCGCTGTTCTTTATGAAAAAGAAGAAACAAGAGAAGCAATAGTTCAGTACATCATTAATCAAGGTGGGACACATGGATTGTATAATATGATACGTGTATTTTTTATAATTGGAGAAATGAACGAAGGAATACATTATCTAGAGCATTTAATTAAATTTAGTGACTTATTGATTAGTAGTTCGAATTTTGTCTATGAGAAAGAGGATAATATTATTGAAGCTATTCGTGGTGAGTGGGATGTTGATGAGTCCCAAAACGAAGCAATATCTAATTTGAATCAGAATATTAAGATAAGTTGGAATGATTATGATGAAAGAGAAGCATTTCAAGAAGATTGGGCTACATGTCATCCAGATAAATCAGCCTATAGATACGATTACAAATTATTTGTTGATGGGAATATAAGGAGGCGTTTTAGTTTAGTGTGGGTGGATGGTTTTAGAGCGGTATTACCAATACCCAAATTGGGTACTAATATTGTTAAAAGAGAGGATTACTTGATAAGTAAAATATTCAATCGTAACTTAGAGGAATTAAATTCCTACATGAGAAGATCTGGTTTGATTGTTCAATAATTAGTGGGAGTAATCTTGTTATAATCTGATGAAATTTTAAGTTTACCAATAAATCATAAATTAGACGAAGAGATTTAGTACTTTTATTGGAACACACCGCGATAAAATAAAGTTTAGAAGTGCTATAAGTTACTGTTAATTCTGAAATTAGAATAAATGCAATTGTACGAAATCGAAGCTCAAGGTATTTAATTATACTTTGAGTTTTTTTATTGGATTTTAATGGGAAGAGGTGATGTTTTGAATAAAACAAGGCGAATCAATATAAGAGTTACAGAAAAAGAATATCAAAAGATTGTAGGTAAAGCGAAAAAAGCAAATCTTAGCATAAGCAGATACGTCTCCCTATCCGCACTGGACAAGGAGATTATTTTTTTTGATGACATTAAAGAAATGAATCATCAATTATCCAAAATCGGCAACAACTTAAACCAGTTAACCGTATTAGCCCATCAAGGAAAAATCAAGGAGGTTAATCTAACGAAGACCAGAGAAGCATTCACCGGTCTGTGGGATGAGTTATGCAAATTAGTGAAAGGGAAGAGGTGATGACAAATGAAATATCATATTTATCGTTATGGAAATGGTTGTGAGTGGAAAGACAATCTCCAGGAAGCAGCCAATTATTTTAATCAATTACCGGCAGATGGAAAGTATACAACCATAGGCATTACTGAGGGTTCTTATGCAGTGGATGTTGTAATTAAGGGACAATATGCTGAAGGTCAAGATTTTCTAATATCACAAGACATCAGGCAATCAAAACTTTTTGAAGAGAATCCTGAAAAGATAATTGGCGCACTATCTGATCTATATGAGGCTGTAGGTGTTAAATCTGAATTCAGTCAGAAGATGCTTGAGGATTTAAAGGATTTAGCCAATGAACTAGATCATGAATTAGATGAGATGTAGTGATTATGGCTGTTATTGAATTTATTAACGGGAAAAACAACACCTTATCAGCGCTTAACAGAGTCTTAAAATATATTATTAATCCCGCGAAAACAGATGAAAATCTTAAAGGTGGTCACAATTGTGAAGTAAATACGGCTTATAACGAGTTTTTCATGACGAAGTCGGAATACAGTAAATTAAAGGGTAGACAATACATTCATTTCACTCAGAGCTTTGCTCCTTATGATAAGGTGACACCGGAAATCGTCAAACAAATTGCGGATGAGCTGGTTCAAATGGAAACCTTTAAAGGTTTTCAAGTTGCTTATGCAGTCCATACAGATAGAGATCATCTTCACACCCATTTTATTGTAAACACTGTTAATAAAAAGACAGGACATAAGTGGAAACAAAGTGCAGAGCAGCTTCAAATGATGAAAGATTATTCTGATGAAATTTGCAAAAAATACGGATTGATTATTACCCAGGGTAAATCAGGCAGTCATGTGAATCGGGGTGAATACCGTTCTAAAGAAAAAGGTCATAGTTGGAAATATGAACTCTTTTTAGCAGTGAAAAAAATGAAATGGATTGCTAGAAGCAAAGAAGAGTTCATAGCCAATATGAAGGCATTAGGCTATCAAGTGGATTGGAGTGATACTAGAAAATATATTACTTTTACAAATGGGGAGGGCAAAAAATGCAGAAACAGAAAACTCTATCCACCAGAGCATTTTACCAAGGAAGCACTGTTAAAAGCTTTTGAATTAAACAGTCAAAGGATGGATGCTAAGCTTTCTCAAAGTAAAATGGAAATGCTTTTATCGGCAGTACAACTTGTCAAAATGGATGATCCATTAGATACCGGTAAGAATTATCCATTATCAATACTGGAAGGAGAAGCATTAAAAGAAAAAATTGAAGAATCAAAGAAAGGCAAAGGGCTCAACTGGGACAAAGAAAATGAAAACAGTATGTAAAAGAAAGGTGGACGATTGAATGACAAAATTAATAGAACTCTATAATCAACTAAAACCATTGAAAGCAGATGGATTAATAGAGGGCTATCGTAAAATTTTAGAACATGATGGACATGTTCTAGCTATGGGTAAAATGCAGGAAGGCTTCGAGTTTGTGACTTGGCGATATACCTATGATGGTAACTCCGTTACATTGGGGCATTATTTTACAAGTCTTGAAGCTGCAAAAGAAGATTTTGCTAAACGATCAGGACTCATTAATGCTGATCGGATGTTTGGTGAAACAGATTTAAAATTAATCCATTCAAGCCTAGTGAACTATGTGGGGCTTAATGGCAATTTGAATTATAAGGATGAAAAAGCCATCGGTTCGATTCTTGAAAAAATTGAATTGCTTGTGCCAGAGATTCTACGCCATGAGAAGCTAGAAGATCTTGAAATGGTTGCTGATGACGGGATAGAACTGTGAGGTGATGTGAAAGATGAAGTATAAACAACTGAAGCTGATGATATCAGCTCTAATATTTCTTGTAGGTTTATGGATGAATATATATTTTTCCACCAACCTACATTTTTTATTGTCAGGAAAAATGAAGGTGCTCACCTTTATTCCAATAAAATCATGTTTTGAAAGTATGGCGGCAAGTGGTCAACATTTGTCGCTATTTTTCTATTTACAAGGCTTTATCCTTCTGTGCTCCATTTACTTCTATCTGGCAAATATGAAACCTTATCAATCAGATTTAGAAGCAATTACCCATGATATAGCAACGCCGGTTAGAGCAGGACAAATGCAATTTGGTTCAGCTAGATGGCTCACAGAAGAAGAAAAGAACAAAGGCTTTAAATCTATAAAGCTTAGAAAAAACGAATTAAAAATATTAATGGAAAGGACCAAGCGGGATGAAGAAGAAGAAGAAAACTGTCCAAAAGAAAAAAGCTTATCCCAAGGAGAAGCCCTTCAAAGGTTACCAGAAAGAAGTAATGAAAAGTCAAATGAAAAAGACTTGCCAGAAACCGATACGCAGGAATATTCGATACCCAAGCTAAACCAAGGTGGTATTGTTGTCGGTTTTCATCAAGAAGGTGATGCAGAAAAGATATTTTACATTGATGAGGATACCCATAGTCTCTGCATTGGTGCAACACGATCAGGAAAAACAAGGTCAGTGGTGCTTCAATCGGTTGGACTACTAGGGCTTTCAGCTGAAAGTTTAGTCATTAGTGACCCAAAAGGTGAAATCTTCACTTACACCTATCCCTATTTTGAAGCCCTTGGCTATGAGGTGATTTGTATTGACTTTAAGAATCCCTTAAAGAGTGATCGGTATAACTTCTTACAGCCGGTCATTGATGCCATTGATGAAAATAATATTCCTAAAGCGGTGGATGCCACATGGGACTTAACTACTGCCCTTGTACCGGAGAACAGTCATAATGAAAAAATATGGACCAACGGTGAAGCCAGTATTATTGCCAGTGCTATTATGGCAGTCGTTTATGACAATCGTAATGGTAAAGACAGAAGATATCAGAACATGAGCAATGTTTATTTCTTCATCAGTGAGATGTGCAAAGTGGTGGATGGGGCAATGCCTATCATCAAATACATGAAGAACATGCCGGCACATCATCCTGCAAAAGCCTTACTTGCCATAAGTGAAGTTGCTCCAAATAAAACGAGAGGATCATTTTATACTTCAGCACTGACAACATTAAGGCTGTTTACAAACCCACTCATACATTCCATGTCTGAAGCCAGTGACTTTGACTTAAGGAGAATGGGAACAAACAAGCAGGTACTGTTTATTGTGCTTCCAGATGAAAAGACAACGTATTATAGTTTAGCCAGTCTCTTTGTTAATCAATGCTATATGCAACTGGTTAAAAATGCAGATGAAAGAGGTGGACGATTAAAAAGACGAGTAAACTTCATGCTTGAAGAGTTCGGTAACTTTGTGAAGATTCCCGACTTCGCCAATAAACTAACGGTTGGTGGTGGTAGAGGCATTCGATTCAATTTATTCCTTCAAAGCTTTATGCAACTGGATGAGAAATATGGCAAAGAAGTCGCTGGAACTATTAAATCCAACTGTGAAACCTGGCTTTATCTTCAGGCAGATGATTTGGGAACTTTGGATGAAATATCAAAGAAGCTGGGGAACTATACTGTATCCACCTATTCTCTAAGTTCGTCTCATGGTAAATATTCTAATCCATCAAGTTCCCATAGTGTTAATCTGACTCACCGAGCCTTATTAACGGTGGACGAGATCAGACGAATCAATAGACCATATACATTAATCACTTCGAGAAATCACCCGGCAATGATGCAATTGCCAGATCTATCGGAGTGGTTTTTTAATACCCTCTTTGGACTTGGAGACAAAGAACACAACAGAAAGGTGCGTGAAAAAAGAGAAGGAAAACGAAATCAAAGAAAAGCTTCTAATGCCATTGATACATGGAATATTTGGGAGTATTACACCCAAGAAGAAAAATCGAATTTTGTTTATATGCGAAATATGAAAGGCGGTGAACAAGGTGAAACTTAAACCACTAAAAATGAAAGCAAGGAATTTTTTAAAGACAATCTTAGGAACGCTGGTCGTAATGATGATGTCAACGGTTCCAGTTATGGCGGATACGGTTAAGGACAGTCAAATTGTCAAAGGCACTGAAAAATTGATTCAAGATGTAACAACATGGCTGATGGTTCTAGCGCCTATTGTCGGTGTTTTACTGATTATTTATTTCTTTATTAGAAGAAGCGCAGCAGATGAAATTGATCAGAAGAAGTGGAACAACCGTATTGTTACGGTAATTGTTTCAGTTATAGGAGCAGTTCTAGCTTCTGCAACACTTAATCTGATTATTGGTTACTACGTTTAATCATGGGAAAGTCCCGATTAAAAATAAAAAACAAAATTAAACTTACGGAGGTAATGAAATGAGAAAGTTAATGAACAAAGCACAAATGGAAATGGTAAAAGTAATGGTTAAAGGAAGAGCAATTCTTGCGGGAAATAGTGGTGAAGGAATGGTTGATTCGGCGGTTAAAATTTTGATCTCGATTGTCATCGGAGCATTGCTGTTAGCGGGTTTGTACGCACTTTTCGGTGACGTGATTTTGCCGACTTTGAGACAACGTATCCAAGACATGTTCAACTTTAGTGGTAGCGTGAGCTAATTGTATGGAAATCAACGATTTAAAGTAGCAGGGGGCTTCTCAGCCCCTGAATACTTTATCAGAGAAGGAGGTGCACATTAATGGAATACGTCATCATGCTATTAATTGGCGCCATATTAACGGGCTGTTTGGCATATGTAAATACACTCTTAGATGGTCTTGTTCCTATTGCCCTTCATGCAGAAGACTATATGGATACACTTCTTGGAACCAGTGGTATAAGTGGCATATTTGATATTTTCTTTTCATTTGGAGTTTCTCTTATTGTCTTGAAATTTTTAAAGAAAGGCTTTGAGAGATACATTTTATGGACAGAAGGCGATGCAGAGGTTGAACCTATTATGCTCCTTACAGGGTTCTTCAAGTCCCTTGCCATTGCCATTAGTTTTCCAACCTTATATGGTTGGTTGGCTGAAATTGTTCAAGACCTAAGCAATGAACTAATTACCACTGTCTCTAATGGTATGGCAACGGATTTCAGTACCATTATTACCGGTATTACAAGCGCAGGGATTTTCACTGGTATTGTGTCCATCATTTTTTTTATCTGCTTTTTTATGCTGTATATCCAGTTTCTCACAAGAGGACTTGAAATTCTGATTCTTAGAATAGGTTTACCTTTAGCTTGTGTGGGCTTAATGGATCAAGACAATGGAGTGTTTAGAACCTATATACAAAAGTTCTTTCAAAGTACAACAGCTGTTCTGGTGCAGATTGTACTAGCGAAACTGGGTGTTTCATTAATGCTCAATGCCCATGTGTTTTGGGGACTAGCAGCTCTGCTATTGGCCTTAAGGACACCAAAGTTCTTGCAGGAATTTTTGATTGTCTCAAGTGGAAATGGTGGCGGTGGCATGATGAACCGAGTTTACTCAACTGCTCGAATCTATCAAATGGGAAAAGCGGTATTTAAGAAATAGAAGGATGGTGAGGCAGTGGATCTATTAAAAGAAATGGCTGATGCCTTCATCCTTTTAATTCGTGTAGGAGCAGTTTTGAGAGTCGTTCACTGCTTTATTCATATAGGAATTGATGAAGAACAAAGTAGCAGCTATAAGAAGAGAATGAAAAATACAGTAATCTTTTATATCTTAGCAGAGAGTATATGGCAGATTAAAGATTTAGTCATGAGTTATTACATGTGATGGAGGTGCGTATGGAAGAAAGAAAAAAGAATCCCTTGTATATTCCCCAGGGATTGAAAACAAGGGTTGAGATTTTTGATGGGTTCGGTAAAGAAGAGTTATTTAAAACCATTATGGTGACCATAGTCGTTGGCATTCTTGACATTATGTATTACCTAATTTTTAAGAATACGGTGGTGAGCATTGTCGCCATTCTTGTGGCAATTGCAGGAAGTGTCATGATGTTGACAAAAGACCATACCAATATTTCAGTCGTGGATCAGGTGGGCTTTATGGTTCGTTTTGCCCGGTCACAAAAATATTATCCTTACAAATATCAAGATGAATGGAGGTAGCGCAAGTGGAAGCAACAAATAAAGAAAAAGTGTTATCAAAGATGAATAAGGAGCTGGCAGTCATCTCGGATGGAAATTATGATTTAAGGTCAGGTGAAAACTATATGACCGCTGAAAGTGTCCATTATGCCATTAGAAAATGGTTTTTGAAAGAACACATTCCAGATCATATTGCTGGATTGATGGTAGATTTAGATGAGCCACTGGAAAGAATGTATGATTTCTATGTGGATTCCGGTTATTTGACGAAAGAGGTGGATGGTAAGTGCTTTATCAAGGATTATATGACATGCCTTTACCATGAGCATTTAAGAAGCATTCTTCATGAAAAAGTAGAAAAGGAATATCAACAATTCATTGAAGTATTCAAGAAAAAGTCACCTTATGATATACCTAAATTGATCACAGAAATTACAGTAAAAATGCAGATCTACAGTATCTTTCGATATGATGATCAGTTTGATTTTAGCGAGAGATGCTTTGAATATCTTATCCCCATTGAAAACATCTTAGATAAGGTTTACAAAGCTTCTGAACTGAAAAGTGTATCAACGAATGATTTAGGGATTGTTGAAAAAGAAGTTATCAATAGTCTTATGGATTTGGCAAGAACTACAGAGGAAAATCAAGCAGTCGAGGATGATGGCTATGAAATGGATTGATATGATGGAGTACATTTATATTGTTCAATTGTTAGCCTTCATCATGCTACTAATCTATGCTGCCATGATAGACCTAAAGACAAGAACAATACCGGATCATATACCTATGTTAATTATTCTTATTGGATTGATTGATATGGAACCCGTATCAGCAGTATTAGGGTTGATCCTTGTTCCTATGCCCTATTTTATTATGGCACTTCTTAAAGAAAACAGCATAGGTGGTGGTGATATTAAACTTATGGGCGCTTGTGGTTTTTATTTAGGCATACAAGCTGGATATGTGGCAAGTATTTTGGGGCTAATGCTTGCGATTATCATTCATTTCGCTTATAGCGTGATTGGAAATAAAAAGGTGACTAGAAATATACCACTTGGACCATATCTAGGAGCAGGCTGTATAATAGCCTATTTTGTAATTAAATAAAAGAAAAGATCAGGAGGAATACAAGCAATGAAAAAAATATTAAGAAACAGGACCGTTCTAGGGATAGCCAGTATCGTGCTATCTCTTATTATTTGCTTTGGATTGACCCCGTTATTCAATCAGACGATATCTGAGAAAGTATCGGTTGCAAGAATAACAGAGAATATTCAAAAAGGTGAGCTGATAACATCAAAGATGATAGAAATAGTTGAAATTGGTGGATATAATTTGCCGGATACAGTTTTACGTCAGGAAGAAAACATCGTTGGTAATTATGCCTTAACAGAACTTCATGCAGGTGACTATGTTTTAAACTCTAAGATTTCAAGTAACCCCCTTGTAAATTATGAGTATTTAACAGACTTTGATGGCAGTGAACGAGCCATATCTGTCAGTATTAAAAGCTTTGCTGCTGGCTTGTCAGGAAAATTAGAACCGGGGGATATTGTTAAGGTCATGGCTTCTGATTTTGGAGATATAAGAGAGACAGTAAGTCCTGCGGAGCTTCAATATGTAGAAGTACTAGCAGTGACAGCCGGAACAGGTCTTGACACAGATGAATATGAAATAGATCAAGAGGCAATAGAAAAAGACAAAGAATTGCCAGCCACAGTTACATTAAAGGTAAGTGATAAGCAGGCAAAACTTCTTGCTGAAATGGAGGCCAAGGGTAAAATTCACATAGTCTTTGTGTATCGTGGTGAAAAGGAAAATGCAGGTAAGTTCTTGGATGAACAGATGTTGATTTTGTCTGAAAATGAGGATCAAGAACAAACTGAGAAAAATGAAACGGATGCTATAAATCAAGATGAGACACAAGAAAATAATCAAGAAATTGAGGAAGAAGTGGAGGTAAGTGATGATGATGAAGAACAATAAGATTATTGCTATATGGGGCAATCCCAATAGTGGAAAAACCACTTTGAGTATTAAGATTGCAAATGAACTGATTAAGAAAAATAAAAGTGTCATATTAGTTATGGCAGACCCATTTGCACCGGCTATTCATACTGTGCTTCCATTCACAGAGACAAAGGATCAGTCACTCGGAGCATTGTTGTCCTCGATTCAGATTTCTCAAGAAAGCATTTTGAAAAAGTGCATTCCAGTCCCTAATACTAAGAACTTAAGTGTTTTAAGCTATCTTCATGGAGAAAATATTCGAACTTATGCAGATTACGGGAAAGAGAGAATCCTTGATTTTTTCATTCTGTTAAAGCATCTTGCAGATCACATTATTGTGGATTGCAGTAGTCAGTTTAACCATGATCTATTGTCAAGAGGTGCACTTGAATTATCAGATCAAGTCATTCGTTTAATATCACCAGACTTAAAGGCCATTAGTTTCTATGACGCTTCGTTACCTTTATTGGGAGAGCGAAAATACAACGTGGCAAATCATATTAAGGTACTATCTAATGTAAAACCAGAAATGCCTAAAGATATTGTTGGGAATCGCTTTGGTGGCATTCAGAATGAACTGGATTATAGTGAGGAACTTCAGCGTCAAGTACTTGAAGCAAGGCTCTTTGAAACACTAACAGATAAAAAGAGCGAGGGATACAATAAGCAACTTCAAAACCTTATGGATATGTTGTTCTTTGCTGAAGATAATTATGAGAAAAAAGAAAAGAAGAAGGAAAAGAAACTTAAAATTGCTTTTCGCAAAAAAGGGAGTGATGCATAGATGAGTGATGTGTTTTTAGATTCAGCAAAGAATATCCGAGATTTTTCTGACATCCTTCATGAAGTACAGGAATATATATCAGGGAAATATGCAATTTTAATATCTCATGACAGCGAAAATCAAAAAGACCAGATGAAGTCCTACATCACCAAGTATCTGATGGACTATTCATTAGCGGTTGAAGATATGAACCTAGATGAGTTGGTAGAAACCCTATACTCAGAAATGGCAGAGTATTCATTTCTAACCAAGTATATTTTTCGTAGTGACATAGAAGAAATAAATATTAACGGATGGAATGATATTAAGGTCACTTATTCAAATGGCGAAATTTTACCGATAAAAGAAACCTTTAATTCACCAAGCCATGCCATTGATGTCATCCGAAGACTGCTTCATAAAAGCGGTATGATTCTTGACCAATCACAGCCTATTGTTGTAGGTCATCTATCTGAGCGTATTAGAATCACAGTTTTAGGACAAGGTGTTATTGATCCAGCAATAGGTGTTGCGGTTTCCATTCGTATTGTTAATCCAAAGAAACTGGTCAAAGAGGATTTTATCAGACAGAATACAGCAAGCGAGGAAATGCTAGACTTTCTGTCACTGGCACACCGATATGGTGAAAGCCTTTGTATAACAGGCGCAACGTCTAGCGGTAAAACCACACTCATGAGTTGGATTCTTTCAACATTACCAGATAATAAGAGGCTATATACCATTGAAAACGGGACAAGAGAATTTAATCTAGTCAAGAAAAATGAAAAAGGTGAAGTTATCAACAATGTTATCCACACCGTAACACGACATAGTGATGATCCAAAACAGAATATTACCATGGTTAAACTCCTAGAAACAGGACTTACAGTGAACCCAGATTATATCTGTGTAGCTGAGATGAAGTCGGAAGAAGCTTTTTTCGCCCAAGAATCGGCGAGGACTGGCCATGGGGTGACAACTACCATTCATGCCAGTTCTTGTATTGCCACCTATTATCGAATGGTAACCCTGTGTAAACAGCGCTATGATATGGATGAAAGAACCCTTTATAATCTGGTAACGGAAGCCTTTCCCATTGTTGCTTTTTCAAAAAAGCTAGAAGACAACTCAAGACATATCATGGAAATTACCGAATGTGAAATTAAAGAAGATGGCACAAGAGCAATCAGGACACTGTATAAATTCAATGTTATAGACAATGCTATTGTAGATGGGAAACTTAAGATCATTGGAAAATATGAAAAGGTCAATGACATATCATTATCTTTAGAGAAAAGACTTCTGGAAAATGGTATGCCAAGTAGCCTTTTAGAAGGGTTTAAAGGAGGTGGAGACCATGAGTAGTTTGCTATTTATCGCATTTATTGTCATGATGAGTGGTCTATTTATTACCTTTGAACTTTCCCCCTTTGACATGGCAACAGACATATTAAAAAAGAGTGCTAAAAAGGAACAAGCATTAAATGAAAGAATTAAAGCATTAACCGGTAAGAAAAAGAAAAAAGGATTGAAAAAGCTTATTGACGAAACTAAACACGTACTAAAAATGACCAATAAAGAGAATCTATTTATGCTGATCGTCATATTATCTTTAGTATTTATGACCATCGGTTTTTTTATTGCTGTTACACTCAATAATATGTTCCTTGTGCCAGTACTAGCCATTGGTTTTTCACTACTTCCTTTTTGGTACGTTCAGTTTACAGCGACAAAATGGAAAAAGGGACTAAACAGTGAACTAGAAACAGCTTTATCCATGATTACAACATCTTATTTAAGAAGTGAGAGTATTATCACGGCAATAGAAGAAAACGTCAACTATATCAATCCACCAGTCCAGGATGTATTTCATGCTTTTTTAACACAAACGAAGCTCATAAATGCCAATACAAAAATGGCACTGGAAAGCTTAAAACCAAAAATAGAAAGTTCAGTATTTCATGAATGGGTGGATGCGCTCATTGATTGCCAGGAAGATAAAAATCTTAAAAGTACCCTGACACCGATTGTATCTAAATTATCAGATATGAGAATGGTCTCAGCAGAACTTGATTATCTTCTCTATGAACCCATTAAAGAATTTGTGACCATGGCCATATTATTAATCGGTAACATACCACTCATGTATATGCTCAACAAAGATTGGTACCATACCTTGATGTTCACAGGCATTGGTAAATTTGTACTGGCAGTCTGTGGTATCGTCATATTTGTCTCATTGGCAGCCGTCGTTAAATTATCTAAGCCTGTGGAATACAAGAGGTAGAAAGGGGTGATAGAATGATACAAATTTTACTTTTATTTTCGATATCCTTTTCTTTAGGTGTGTATCTGATTCTGAAGGACCTATTAAAATTGCCTTCAGGACGAGCTATTAAGGCGGTTCATGTCATAGATAAAAGGGAAAGAAAAAAATCAAAGAATTTTGAAGTGTTAATCAATGAATGGGCGATTAGATTATCTAAGGTAGTCCATATGACGGATTACAGCAGACGAAGACTTACAGCGACTTTAAAATCAGCAAATATTAAGCTCTCACCAGAAACCTTTGTTGCAAGAGCTTGGCTAAAGGCAGGGATGATGCTACTTTTTATAATCCCTGCTTTATTAATTTTCCCCATGGTATTTCCAGTCGTATTGTTTTTAGCAGTAGCAGTTTATTTCAAAGAAATTCGAAGTGCTGATGAAGCTGTTAGAAAAAGAAGGGAAGATATCGAGTTTGAGTTGCCACGTTTTGTTTCAACCTTGTCACAGGAACTAAAAGCCAATCGAAATGTGCTGAATATCCTAGAAACCTACAAGCAAAATGCGGGCAATAATTTTAAGAATGAGTTAGAGATTACTGTGGCAGATATGAAGTCAGGAAGCTATGAATCAGCCCTTACAAGAATGGAAGCAAGGCTCAACAGCTCATCGCTGTCTGAAACGATTCGTGGGCTTATTGGTGTATTAAGAGGGGATGATGGTGTTGTCTATTTTCAAATGCTATCCCATGATTTGAAACAGTTAGAGCTACAACGATTAAAGACAATCGCCATGAAAAGGCCGGCAAAGATAAGGAAGTATTCATTTGCTATGCTCTTTTGCTTTTTGATGATGTATCTATCTGTTATGTTTGTTGAAATTATTGAAACCCTTGGGAAACTATTTTAGGAGGTGGTGGAATGATAGAAATTTTAAGATCAAAAAGTGGAGAGGGTTATATTGATGTAGTGGTGGTTGTCCTTGTAGCCATGATGGTTATTGCTATGGCAGTTAAGGTTTATCCTGTATTTGTAGTAAAGAGCGATTTAAACACATTTGCAAACGAATTAGCAAGGGTGGCTGAAATTGAAGGGCGAATTGGTTCAGAAACCACGGCCAAAAAAAATGAACTCAGGTCAAGTCTTGGGATTGATCCAACAGTGAATTGGTCTACATCAGGGAATATTGATCTCAATGAAGAGTTTAGCCTTGTTTTAACATTACCTGTAGATATTGGCTTTTTTGAATTTGGCTCTTTTCCCATTACCTTGACAGCCAAAGCAACAGGCAGATCGGAGGCATATCATAAATGATGAAAATCATAAAAGATAAACAAGGCAGTGCAGCACTCTTTGCCATTGTCATTATTTTATGTCTGATACTTCTCTTTACAGTTGCAAGTGAATACTTAAGATTACAAATCATAGCAAGTGGTATCAGAGATGCCCTACAATCTTCTGTTATTGCTGTAGCGACTGAAAACTATGACGAAGTCTACAACGGTTTAAGAGAAGGCTATTCTGGTGGTTATCAGCTAGATGAGATGGATAGATGGGAAGAGCGTGTTGATTCAGGTGCAGTGCTCATGAAATTAAGTGATAAACTGGGACTAATCGGTGGCAATAAATATGCAGGTGGGTATTTGGAATATCGTTTATACGATTTGGATATTCAGATTAATAATGCACCTTTTGCAACCAGTGACAATAACAACAGGTTTGAAGCAGAAGCCTGGGTGACACTGCTTGTACCTTTATCCTTTGGTTGGGAGCACTTACCGCCAATGGAGATTCGTCTTAAAGTCAATGCAGGATATAGTCCAAAGTTTTGAAAAATAAGTGAAGTATAGACAAATTAAATCTCTGATGATAATATGTATATATAGTACATGTATAAATTATACATATTGTTATTGGAGTTGATGATCATGAAAAATAAAAAGTCTATAAATCTGAATGAACCAAGCTTTTATATCTTATTGGCACTATCTAAAGAGCCTATGAGTGGATATGAGTTAACAAGAAATATACTAAATATTACAAAAGGTAGACTTGAAGTAAGGACTGGAACTATGTATCCCACTCTTAAGAAGCTGTTAGACCTTAAGCTCATAGAACAGATTGATGAAAGCAATCAAGAGAGAAACAAGAAGACCTATCAATTGACAGAGGAAGGGAAAAAAATCCTTCAGCATGAAATTGATATACTCAAAGAAAAATTAGAAGAAGTGAAGTTGATTATGAACGAAACCTAAGGAGGTCGTGGATATGAAAAAAATGAATTCAAAACAAACAACTTTAGTTGCAGGAACATCTTTAATCATTGTTGCAGTAATATTTGGTGCTTTGATTTTTTCAAAGCTAAATACAGGGGAAGTTGCAAAAGACAATGTATCATCAGAAAATCAACATAACACGCCTGTTGTAGAAGAAATTGAAGTATCTGAAGAAGTTAAGCCCATTGTTAAAGTTCCTAAAATTCAGGATACAGAAACAGAGGTAATAGAAGATAACGAAGAAGTTGTTTCTATTGAAGAGCCAATGCCTGAACCACCAGAAAAACCAGAACTAGAAGCACCAAAGGACAAACCGGAAACCAATGACGATTTAGAGGATATGGATAATGTGCCAGAATACAATGAAGAAGATTTGGTTATTGAACCTGAGGAAGTTGTTGTGGTGAATGAACCTCAAGAGTCAACAGAACCAGAGCCGGTAGTTGAGGAAGAGGGCGAAAGCAATTTAGTGCCACCATCTGAGAATCCATTCTTAAATCCTGATAATGCAGTTAATGCTGAAGAAATTGATGGCTCTGAAATAAGTGATTATGTTCCTGGGACAGGCGATAAATTTTAATAAATGTATTTTGAGATAACTTGGCAAAGAGTTATCTCTATTTTTTTGAAGGAGATGAACAAATGAAACGATTAAAAAAAATTCTAATACTCGTTTTGATTGCAATGCTTCTAGTAAATACTATAGGAGTATATGCTGATGATAATGCTGATACTGGTACTGGTGATACAAGCGGCGCTTTAGATGGTAAGGCTTTTTATCGAGGGAGTGAATATATGTACAAGGTATCTGTATATGTAGGGTTAATCGATCAAGCAGATAAGAACACCAATTTAAGCTCTGATTGGAAAATGATAGGTACAAGACCTATCTATGTAAAACACTCAAACTTTTCAATACCATCAAGTGTACTTTATGGTATTGAAAGTAAAATAGGCTATCAAAATGGGATTGCATTAACATCAAACAATAATCCCAAAATTCTTGTAGATAACCCTCCACCAATTCCGATAACCAATGATGGAAATATCAATTCAGTGAAATCTTATTTTGGCGACACAGCAACATTAAATTACTTTATTGATGCTTTTGCATCACAAAAAGGAATATCAAGTAAAAGTCTAGTTGAAAACATTACTTTTACCATCGAAGGTGAAACAAAACGTTATCCAGCAGAAGAAATTCTGCCTATCAAAGTCAATGATAAATATCAAAATAAAGTACCATGGCTTATTGTTTACGAACCTGTGATTATTTCATATCTAAAAGACCGAACAACTACATTAGCCTTTACTGCCACAGAATATGCCTTAGCTCAAAAGCTAGGGTATTTTAATTTTAGAGGCGGATCTGATGGACAATATATTTCAGGAATGACCCATTCTGATTTGCCAAATTCAATTTTCTTAGAAGAAAGTTGGTTTGGCTATCCGGTAACGTCAGCACTTCCTGATAATGTGTATTGGGATTTGGATCGTATCATAGCAGGCGGTGGCTGGGGAATGCGTCTATTAAAGGCAAATGCGGTCAATGTCGTTGAAAATGATACAGAGTATGACTATGAGTATCGTATTGATACAGATGTTATTACTTCGGTTCGTATTTATGCAAGTGATGACATAACTCCAGATAACCGTCATGAAAGTGAAGCAGCTTACAACAATCCGGTTAAAAATACTGCCACCGTTACTATAAGTGCCAATGGCTATTCAAAAAGCACAGAAGTCGTTATTCCTAGTGGCGGTTCAGAACTAGTTTGGCTCAAATGGCATACTCCAAGTACGCCTGGTGATGTAACAATTCTAGTAAATGTTAGTGGAAACAGTGCAGCTAAAATTGATGGAACAAGTCGAAGTGCTACTTTAATTGGTAAAGTTGTAGATTTAAGCTTAAGTGAGCCACCAAATCCAACAGCCAATGACCGGAATGATCATTTTACCTTACCAAACCTTCCTGTAAAAGCAGAGAAAACTACAGCGAACTGGGGCGTGTATGATTGTAACTGGATTCCTAATTGGATATGGCATCCCAAATGGGAATGGGAAAGCAATTGGGTAAAGAAGACTTATACTAAACATCATAGTGGTGGTTGTAAAGCTGATGGTTCTTGTCCAGGTCATAAAAAAACGAAGTGGGTTGACAAAGGTAAATGGGTTGATAATGGGCACTGGGTAGATGAAGGGCACTGGGAATATGATTATACAAATTATAATGCCAGTCTTACAGGCGATATCTCATTGGAACCGGATGAAAAATCTCCAACCGCAGATGGAGAGGTTATGAGATCTGGCTATGGTGTCAATAACAATGTTTCAACTTATCCTACAACAAATGCACCAAGTTCTCACGTTACCAATGCTCAAAATGTCATTACCTATTTCCCTGAATTTCATTATGACACTTACTGGAGGTTGCTGGATGCAAGAGGATATGGTGAATTTGCTTTCAAAGAAAATAAGTATTCAACTTATAATAGCAGAGTCCATTTCACACCGCTATGGTTCCCCGATGGAAGGTATAGTGTCTATTCAGAAATAATAGATATGTGGACGCCGGATGGCATGCTTAGAATTAATTTAAATGACGATGTGACTATTGATGGAGATTTATTTATGGATTGGCATATCGGTCCCAAAAGGAGTGAGTAATAGACATGGCAATAGATCCAGCTACACTAAAGGCAATAGCAAAGGTTGCTACAACAGTTTTGTCAGATGAAAAGGGCAGGCGAATCATTTTGATTGCCTGCCTTGTTCCTTTTATTATCATTCTACTCGTTTTATCCTCACCATTTGCCATCTTTTTTTCAATACTTGGTGGTCATGACGAAACAGTTTCGGTCATCAGCGTGTTAAATGAAATGAAAGAAGAGTTTAGATATAGCATTCATCAGGAGCAATCAGATTCTTCTGCTGATACCATTAAAACCATAGTAATGGGAAGTGAAGATGGAACACTCATTGATAATTCAGAAGACGTATTGATTGCTTTCGCTGTGAAATACAATGTGACAAAGGATGATGCTGAGCAGATTGCCGTGTTATCTGATAAGCAAGTCGAAAAGCTTAAAAAGGTCTACTGGGATATGAATGTGATTAACACGACTTATGAAACTTCATCAAAAGAAGTTGAAGTCACAACAACCAATGGCAAGGGAGAGAAAGTTACCAAAACAAGAATAGTTACGACAACGACTAAAATTATTACCATTAACAGTTTAACAGCTGAAGATATCGGCGAAATATATGGATTTGATGATGTGCAGAATCAGATGATTGCTGAAATGCGGCAAAGTGGTTATGGTGTACTGATGGCATCAAGTAATGTCAAAACGTTTTTAACTAGGGAAGAAATTAAAGCCATACAAAGTTATATCCCTGAAGGTGTAACCATTGAAAGTGAAAGAGTTGTTGAAGCAGCAGAGAGTCTAGTCGGGAAAGTGAATTATTTCTGGGGTGGAAAAAGCCTTGCCATAGGATGGGATGAACGTTTTGGAAGAGATATGGAAGTCACTTCACCGGGAAGCTCATCTACAGGTACAATACGTCCCTTTGGTCTGGATTGTTCAGGCTTTGTGACTTGGGTATTCGTGAATGCAGGATTGCCTGCTGAGTCCATTGAATCAACCATAGGCCATGGCACAACAGCTCAGTGGAATGTATCAACCAGTATTCCTGCCAGTACAGCAATGTTAGGTGATCTTGCTTTTCTTGCAACTCCAGGAACGAGAAAGGTCAATCATATTGGTATCGTTGTAGGTAGAAACAATGACGGACAAATACTGGTTGCTCATTGTTCATCAGGTGCTAATAACGTTTCAATAGCAACAGCAGAAAGTGTTGGTTTTCACTTGTTTAGAAGACCGGCAGTTCTAATCAATTAAAATCAGGGAGGTAAAGCATGAATCCAGTATTACCAATTGTTATGATTGTATTATGTGCTATTGCAGGAGCAGTAGCCTTTTTCTTTTTAAAAAGACCCATTCAAAAAAAGACGAATCAAATATCAGAAAAACAAAAAACAGCTCAAGAATTTGTCAATGTCAAAGATATTCATGACAATTTCTTATACACGAGAGATGGCCAGATTATAGCCTATATTAAGATTCATCCCATTAGCATAGATTTGTTTTCGGGCAGTGAAAAAGAACAGATTTCAAAGGTTTTAACAGCTGAAATATCCAGTGTTCAGAAACCCTTTAAGTTTTTAGCTGTCTCAAGACCTGTAGACATCACACCACTGGTGAATGAGTATCAGAGTCTCTTATCAGAAACGAAAGATCAAAAACAAAAAGAGCTGCTTAGAAATGAAATCATGGAAATCAGCAATTTTGCTACCAGTGGTGAAGTTATTGAAAGAAACTTTTTTATTATGCTGTGGGGTCGATATCGTCAAGGCATAGAATCAGATTTGATCAAAGAATGTAAGGAAATGATTCAGAAGTTTGAAAGTGTAAATATAAGCTCGGACATTATCAAAGAACAGGAGATTGTCAGGTTATGCAATCTCATTAATAACCCAGCATATACCCATTTAGAAAATATGGATTAAATTAAACATAAGGGAGGTAAATACGTGAAAAAAACAAATGAAAGTACATTGGAGTACAATAACAGTCTATTAAACATCATCACCCCAATAGGTTTGGAACTTAAAAGAAACAGCCTTATTGTAGGTGAAAACACAGGTCGAATTTATGGGATCGTCAAGTACCCGCAAAAAGTCGATTATGGATGGCTAGCAAAAATTACAAATATACCTGGAACAGTTGTAGGCATTACATTTATTCCGATTGATAATGGAGAATTTATCTCAGGATTATCAAAGAGTGTCATTCAAAACAGAGGTGTAGCAGATTCAGCCAAAGACCCATTGATTAGACAAAGGGCAGAGCAAGCAGCAATGGATGGGGAGAAGATTATGCTACAAATTGACAGAGAAGGTGAAACCGTTGGAACCATGATTATATCCATCATGGCAATCGCAAGAGAAGAAAACAACTTCCAAAAGATTTGTAGAAAGACAGAAAGCATCATCGCTACAAGTAAGGCAAAATTAAGAATCATGGCTAATCTACAAGAACAAGCTTTTAAAAGTATTGCCCCATATTATACCCTCGATGAATCCATTGGAGAAGTCCTTAAAAGAGTCATTCCAATGAGCAGTTTTGTCGGGGGTTTTCCTTTTTCATCTTCTGGTTATAATGACGGTACGGGTTACTATTTTGGAAGAGATAACACAGGTGGTCTAGTTGTACTTGATCCATGGAAAAGGGGCAATGACAGAACCAACACAAATTTTACCATTATGGGTGTTGCTGGGGTTGGAAAGAGCACCGTCGTTAAGCATATTGCCCTTTCAGAGTATATGAAAGGCACAAAAATCATCTTCATTGATCCAGAAAGAGAAATGAGAGAGTTATGTATGGCGCTTGACGGTGATTGGATCAATGCCGGAGGAGGCACCAACGGTAAAATCAATCCACTTCAAATCAGACCAACACCAGTGGATGAAGATGATCAATATTATAAGGATGAAGGCAATGGTATGGGTGATATGGCCATATACATGAAGAACCTTGAAATCTTCTTTAGTCTCTATTTACCATCAATATCAGATAAGCAAAAAGCTATTCTTAAAAATACACTGATTGAGCTGTATAATAACTTTGGCATCGATTGGGATACAGATATCAATAAGTTAACTAATGATGACTTTCCGGTGTTTCTTGATTTATATGAGCTTTTGAAAGAAAAGATAAAGGATAAATTGATATCACCAAATGAACAAAATGAATATGAAGAATTGGCGTTATTGCTTCAAGATATTGCTCTTGGTAGTGACGCTTTTTTATGGAATGGAAAAAGTTCAATCGAGACCAATACAAGATGTATTTGTTTAGATACCCATGATCTTCAAAATACCAGTGACAATATTAAAAGAACTCAGTACTTCAATATTCTTACATGGTGCTGGCAACAAATGAGTTTAGATAGAACAGAACCAGTGCTCTTAATCTGTGATGAAAGCTATCTTATGATTGACCCTAATGTGCCACAGTCATTGGTATTCTTAAGAAATGTTGAAAAAAGAGCAAGAAAGTATGAATCAGGGATAGCCATCATCTCACACTCAGTCGTTGATTTTCTTGATCCTAAAGTCAAAATGTATGGACAAGCCTTATTAGATATTCCAGCCTATAAAATATTAATGGGTTGTGATGGCATGAACTTAATTGAAACGAAACAGCTTTTCAATCTTACAGATGCTGAAGAACAGCTTTTAGCTCAGAAGAAAAGAGGAAATGCACTGGTTATGATTGGGTCAAAAAGACTTCATGTCAATTTTCAGATTCCTGACTATAAATTCAAGTTCATGGGGAATTCCGGAGGAAGGTAGGCGAATATTTTGAAAAAGAAACTTGTTATTGAACTCATTGTTTACATTGTCATCGTTGTTATTGGTATTATCATGCTATTCATGTATGAACCAGAGGAAGTGGATATTGTACTGCCAAAAGATTTTCAGATTGAGCAGAAGGGAGGTGTAAATGATGCTTTTGTACCTATCGAGTAATGACCATATCAATTTGCTAGATTTTCTTAATGATGAACACGGTATCATCATTAAGAAATTATCTGGGACTTTTTCACTTAGACAGTTTGTCCTTGGCGATCTTAGAAGTCTTAATCACTTTCAGTATATGGTTATAGATCTTAATGCCATTAAAGATTCAGAAAGTGACATATTGGAAGCGGTGAATGCTTATAAAAAGATGTTCGCTTCAAGGTTGATATTTTATATTGAAGATATGAAAGCGCATCATGACCTAGTCTATAAGCTTATTGAAAATGGAGTTTTCAATATTGTTACAGTAAATGAAATCGAAGCCATAAAAGAAGAATTTCTTAAATCTGTAAGTGATTTAGGGATAAGTAAAAGAGATATTATGCAAAAGCTTGCGCCTGATGATTTTTCTTTTAAAACATCTGTTGAAGCATATAGATTCTCAAAGAAAGAGATAAAGATAGCTGTCACGGGGGTGCAGCACAGAGTGGGTACAACCACCATGGCAATTAATCTTGCCAATTACTTATCAAGTATAGGTGCTAAGGTTTGTTATGTAGAAGCAAACGAGCATGATCATTTGAGTAAATTACCGACATTTTATCAGGGGATGACAGCGAACGAGGATGTCATCCTATACAATGGCGTAAAATACCTTTCGCTTCATTCTGAGTGTCATGATGAATTTGATTTCATTATCTATGACATGGGGGTGATTGATAATAGAATTATCAGCGCTATTAGAAAAAACTGTGATGTTGCAATTCTTTGTGCAACAGGCAAACCTTATGAAATGAATGGCATTGAAAAGCATAAAAACCTTTTAGATAAGACATTAGTTAATACTGTATTTTCTTTTGTAGCAGAATCAGATCAACATAATTATTTAAAACTTCATAAGGATATTCATTTTTCAAATTACACACCCAATTATTTTGATGGGGAAGTAAATGAAGTCATATGGACAACAGTCATTAAACCATTTATTAAAAAATCGGAGGTCAAGTATGAATAGCAAAAGTCTTTTAATAGAGAGCGTTTATTCCTTGGAATTAACCCAAAGAGCAACACTAGTTGCTTTTTATCTCATCAATCGTGCTGATTGCCAGGGAACTTGCTTTCCTGGGGTTAAAACGATTGCTAAGGAATGTAATATCAGTACCAGGACTGTACAAAGAGCATTGAATGATCTTGAAGAAGCAGGTTTTCTTGTACGTGAAAGTCGCTTTCACGTACAAGGAGGTCAACGGTCCAATCTATATTATCTGCAGGTCTTAGAAGATGAGCAGGTTGATACACGGCAAGTTGAGGATCAGAGGAACAAGGATAATAATGTTATTGATGTTTCAAATGCGGAGCCTAATAATTTGAATTGGAACAATTCATATCAGGCTTCAATATGTATAGATTTACCAGCAATAGACTTTAAAGAAATACTAAAAGAATGTGTGTCACGGTCCCCCTGTCACGATGGCATACCTTGAACTTTTCACTCTAATATATTGGGTTATTGATAAAAAGCAAGTATTAAATGCATGCTATGAGATTTTTAGATGGTTAATGAATCAGATGAAATCATGGTATTATTTTTGAGATGTTGAACGATTCTGTTGATTGTTTAAAAGTTATCTAGTATAATAAATTTATGTTTGTATTTGTATTTCAACTGCTTGTATTAAACTATTGTAGAAGGTGAAAATTTGTGAAGAGGTGCTATTATGAATGTAAGTTATAAAAAGTTGTGGAAGCTGATTATTGATAAGGAAATGACTAATGTTGAGGTCAGAAAAGCCACAGGTATTAGTCCTGCTACTTTCACAAAGCTAAAGAAGAATGAAGTTGTATCTCTGGATATTTTATTGAAGTTATGCAAGTATTTGGAATGTGATATCGGTGATATTGTTGAAGTAATAAGAGATGCAAATTAGTGTCCGATATATGGGACACTAATTGTGCTAGAATTAAATGGTACGTGCTGGAGGAAGGTATATGGAGAAATATAGTTCGGGACTTGTCTCAGAATCATTTTGGTTTGTTGAATTCAAACAATTCATAAAACTAAGAGTTGAAGGAAAGTCTTGGGATGAAATAAAAGAATTATGTCTAAAGGATAATCTATTAGGGATTTCTAAAGAGTATCGCGCAAAGCGTATCTTTGGTTATTTAAAAAATAGAGCGCAGGTATTAGAGGAAGATCTATTGGACTTGTTCTTAATAAGTGATTTGGCAACACAGAAGATTATTACACTAATTGCGATTGCTAAGGGGAACAGATTGTTTAACGAATTCCTATATGAAGAATATAGGGAAAAATCGATATTAGGTATTGAAGAACTTACAGCAAGTGATATAAATATATTTTTCAATAAAAAACAAGACCAGAGTGAAGACATTGCAAACTGGACAGATGTAACCTTAAAGAGGCTTCGTAGTTCATATATGAATTTTTTAACGGATGCAGGTTTGCTGACTGTAGTAGATGGAAAACGAATCATTACCCCGCCCATTTTAGATATTGCATTAGAGAATTATCTAATGGATAAAGGTGAAATGTATATTGCAAGAGCTGTTAGGGGGGTGAGTTAAATGCATAGGTTAGAAGCGAGACTAAATCTGTTAGAAGAAAAGATCAAGCAGCCTAACTTTAGACAAAACAAAGGACTTGGGAATGAGGTTGGTTATTATGTGTTTGATTACCATGCTGAACAAGAACTTATTGTAAGAGAACGAGTAGGATATCTAAAAAACAAATATGATTATAGTATACATGATTTCAAAATAGTTGTTTTTGATCTTTACGATATAATTATTGATTTATTGATACAAGAAGGTTTTTTAGAGATCTGTGAAGAGTTTGAAAAGACGAAGGGACTCAAAGAAATAACGAGAGCAGTGAATGAAATGCTTCGTATGGAAGAGGATAACCAAAGCAATGAAGTATTAGCTCATATTAAAAATAATACGCCTAAAGATGCAATTGTTTTTTTAACGGGTGTAGGAAAGTGTTTCCCGATTTTGAGATCGCATAAAATATTGAACAACCTGCACCAGTTTGTTGATGATGTGCCGGTGGTCATGTTCTTTCCGGGGAAGTATGATGGGCAGTCACTGATGCTTTTTTCTGAAATTAAAGACGATAACTACTATAGAGCTTTTAAGATTGTAGATTGAGAGGTTGAGTAAAATGATTGTAAAAAATATGTTTGCAAAAGACATTGATAGGGATATTAAAGGCGTTATTAAAGTCGGTCAAGGTGATGATGAAAATGTAAAACAGGAACTTGAAGAATATGTTGTAACACGAGAGTTGCAGAAGCATTTTTCTGACTTCTTTTCCAGTTATAAAAAGGGTATTGTGGGGAACACAGATAAAATGGGAGTATGGATTTCCGGCTTCTTTGGAAGTGGTAAATCTCACTTTTTAAAAATTCTGTCATACTTATTAGAAAATCGTGTTGTCGATGGTAAATCTGCTATTGATTATTTTATTGATGATAAAAAAATCAAAGATGAAATGGTTTTAGCTGATATGAAATTAGCAGGGAACACATCTAATGATGTGATTTTGTTTAATATTGATTCTAAAAGTGGCATGGGAGACACTCAGAATAATAAAGAAGCGATTCTTTCAGTTTTTCTAAAAGTTTTTAATCAACATCTAGGCTATTATGGTGCTAATCCGTTTCTAGCTGATTTAGAGAGACATCTATCAGATGAAGGCAAATACGAAAGCTTCAAGCAAACCTTTGCTGAAATCAGAGGTAAAGAGTGGGTTGATTCTAGACACCAATTTAGATTCATTCAAGATCATGTATGTAAGTCTTTGGTGCAAATTGACTATATGAGTATGGAAGCAGCAAAAAATTGGTGTGAAAGCTCAACTGGTGTTTATAATATTGACGTTACCACATTTGCTAATATGGTAAAAGAATACATTGATAAAAAAGGGAATAATCATCATGTGGTTTTTCTCGTTGACGAAATTGGTCAATATATAGGTGAAGACTCTAAATTAATGCTAAATCTTCAAACAGTGACAGAAGATTTAGGTTCAGCTTGTGGAGGCAAGGCGTGGGTAGCTGTTACAAGTCAACAAGACATAGACAGTATCACAAAGACTAAAGGTAATGATTTTTCAAAAATCCAAGGTCGTTTTGATACAAGACTTTCCCTATCATCTGCAAATGTGGATGAAGTTATTAGAAAAAGAATACTTGAAAAATCAGAAACAGGCAGACAAACATTAGGATTACTTTATGACGAGAAAGATACGATTATAAAGAATCTTATTCTATTTAATGATGGCATCGAGAAGAAGTTATACTCAGACAGAGGTAATTTCGCTGCAATTTATCCATTTGTTCCATATCAGTTTAACTTGCTTGCCAGCGTCTTAACATCTATTAGAACTCATGGTGCCAGCGGTAAACATTTGGCAGAAGGGGAGCGTTCTATGCTTGCCCTCTTTAAAGAATCTGCTATGAAAATAATGGAAAAATCTGAAGGTGCAATCGTACCCTTTAATCTTTTTTACGATGCACTTGAACAATTTTTGGATCACAGCCATAAGGGTGTGATTATTCGTGCTTATGATAATGATTACTTGAATCCTGAAAAAGCAGATGATTGTTTTGATGTCAATGTATTAAAAACACTCTTTATGATTAAGTACGTTAAAGAGATTGTTGCAAACATAGAAAATATAACCAGTTTAATGGTTTCTAATATAGATGATGATAGAATCGCTCTTAAAGACAAGGTTGAACAAGCCTTAAAGCGACTAACACGACAAACATTAATTCAAAAAACAGGAGATATTTATGTTTTTCTTACAGATGAAGAACAGGAAATAAACAGAGAAATAGAAAGTCAGAATGTAGAAATATCAGAAGTTATTGGCAAAGTCTCTGAACTGATTTTTGATGGTGTGTATGAGAATAAAAACTATCGTTATCCTGCTTTTAATGGACGCTATACGTTTGGCTTCAATCAGGTTGTAGATGATCGTCCTTATAAAGCAAATCAAAATTTTGATATAACTTTAAAAGTATTAACGCCTAATTACGATTCAGGCATGGATGAAACAACCCTTCGAATGATGAGTGGACAAAACAGATATGTCATTGTTGCACTCCCAGACGATAAGGCTTTTATTGATGAAATTCGTTCAGCATTAAAGATTGAAAAGTATTTGAGATTAAATTCTTCAAATATAGTGACTAAGTATGAGCAAATTAAAGAAGCAAAACGAATTGAAATGCGAGAAAGAAATTCAAACGCTCGTATTTTCCTTGAAGAATCACTAAAGAGTGCGGATATATATGCCAATGGAGATATGATTCAGAGTAATTCTAAGGATATTTCTTCACGTATTAATGATGCCCTCGGGAAGTTGGTTAATACAGTTTACCATAAAATCTCGTATATTAATGCGCCTATGAATGAAACCCACGTCAAAGCCATACTGAAAGGTACAAACAATAGCCAGATCTCATTAGAAGGTGTAGATCAATTACCAAACAAACTTGCACTTAATGATGTATTAGATTTTGTTAGCTTAAATACACAAAGACATGCTAAAACATCTATGAAGTCAATAATGGAGCGCTTTACTAAGGCACCATATGGATTTGTTGAGGATGATGTACAATGGCTAGTGGCTAAGTTATTTAAAGATGGTGATATTGCCTTTTTCGTGAATAATGAAGTGGTAACTTTATTAACAAAATCAGAAGATGAAATATTCCGTTACTTGAGTCGTAAAGAATACCTTGAAAAATTATTGACTGAAAAAAGACAAAAGGCAAATGATAAGCAGAAAAAGGCTGTCAGAGAAGTCATGAAAGAGCTATTTAATATCACACCAGTGAGTGATGAAGATGATTCCATATTAAAGAGCTTCCAACAGTATGCAGAAAACTTAAAAAATGACTTAGAAAAACTAGAAATACATTATAAAAACGAGCCAAGTTATCCGGGCAAAAATATTGTAAAGGACGGGAAAAGCTTATTAATCAATTTGTTGGAAATCAAATATTCAGCAGAATTTTTCAAGACTGTTGATGAAAAGCTTGAAGATTTACTGGATTTTGCAGAAGATTATGAACCGGTTAAAGCTTTCTTTAATGGTGAACAAATTGAGATTTGGAATAGAAGTCTACGCTTGATGAACATATATGATGATAGTAAGACATTTATTGTTAATCGTGATATAGAAATGACAGTGAATGAAATCAATTCAATCATGAAAAAATCTTCTCCATATAGTGATATTAGAAGAATTCCGGAACTATTAGAGCGTTATATGGATTTGTATAATACCATGCTAGACGAAATGGAAAAGCCTGTGTCAGCTGCGATTAAAGATGCCAGGGCACGTGTAATTAACGAGCTTGAGGGCAAAGAATGTAAAGAAAAATTAGAAAAAGTCATTAATCAACGGTTTGCAGAGATTCAAGAGAAAGCTGAAACATGTAATAATGTTGCTGTTTTACAAAATATAAAAGTTGAAGCTGATGCATTAAAAGTTCGAATGTTAAATGATATTAATGCTGAAGAAGCACGTATTATTGCTTCAAAACAGAAGCCGGCAAGTCAAGAAGTTGGATCTAATCAGGGTACTGGGCCTAATCAAGTCAAGGAAGAGAAGGAAGCATTTCCTAAAGTTAAAATGAAACAGCAAAGAACGGTAAGTATTAAATCAATTAATTCAGAAGCTACATGGAGAATTGAATCAGAAGCAGATGTGGAACGATATATTGAAGCGCTAAAGACAAAGCTTAAACAGCACGTAAAGGAAGATTTAATTCTGAACGTAGAATTTTAACGGAGGGTGCATCTAATGAGTAAGATTGGTATTATAGAAAGTTATATAGAGAGTTGCGCCGAGGAACATACAATGGCTTCTGCTAAAAAATTGGTGAATGATATTTTAGGTGTGTTTTCAAATGATATTGACGGATTAACTTCAAATTTGGATATGTATGATTATAGCCATATGAGCGGTACAACAACTGTAGATTATATTGGAGATGTATCATTACTTAAAAGAAAACTTGAATTTTACAAGGCATCTTTGATTGAAACAGAAAAGAAGAATGACCCTCTTTGGGAATTTAAGCAAATGTTTGAACAAGATCTGAAAAATCTACGATCTGCAAAGTTGGATATAAATAATAGTGAGACGCCTGAAATTTCTAAACAACAGCTTTATAAGGAAATAACGGCTAAATATCACTATATTATACCGAACCTTGGGTCAGGTTTATATCAGTATTATGTTGAACAAGAATTTTATGATGAAGTTTCAGATGACTCATTAAGACATAATTTAGAACAAATTTATCATAAATTAACCTCGTTTAAAACGGTAGGGTTCCCAGGAGTAATCAAAGAAGCATCTACTCCATCCCATCAAGTTGTTATCAGTAACAATAATAATGCAAATGCCAGTGCAACGGTTACAATATCAATTTCGAATACGATTGAATTAATAAACCAGTTACCATCTGATGTATTATCTGATAAAGAAAAAGAAGAATTAGAAGAAAAATTGTCAGCGATTGAAGTTGCGAAAACAAGTGGGAACAAAGAAAAGTTAATGGGCAAAGTCGGTAATGTTCTCAAGTATATTGCTGACAAAAGTATCGAAGTAGGTATTGCAGCACTGCCTTATCTAGGTGAAATATCAGAATTTATTAAATCAATGTAGTTTAGGAGGCACACGATGAACAAGACAGCAATTAAAAATTTTGCCATATGGGCGAGACGAAAATTAATTAGTGACATAACATACAAAGCGGGACTTTTAGGTATTAATGAAAAAGGGATTTCTGAACCATTAGCTATTTCTACTGATAATATCCAGTTCTTTGATATTGGTACAGGAAAACCTACCGAAATAGCCAATGATGAAATAAAACAAAGAAAAGCACTTGTTACACGAATAAAAGAAAAGGAAAGTTCATCTGATTATAAAACAGCCTATCAATATGTAGTGGAAGAAGTAGCCTATACTTGGTTTAATAGACTGATTGCCATACGATTTATGGAGGTCAATGACTATCTACCTTCACGTGTTCGTGTGCTTTCTAGCCATACACAAGGTAAATCTGAACCGGATATTGTTACAACGCCATTCGATACAGATTTGGAATTCTCAGCTTATGAACAAGATAGAATCATGCAGTTAAAAGACGAAAATAAACTGGATGAATTATTCCGCATGCTCTTTATTAAGCAATGTAATAAGTTAAATGAAGTGCTTCCAGGATTATTTGAAAAAACTTCTGACTACACAGAGCTATTATTAAATATATCATTTACAGATCAAGAAGGTATTGTAAATCACTTAATTAACGATATAGAAGAAGAAGATTTCAAGGAAGCTGTTGAGATTATTGGATGGTTGTATCAGTACTACAACACTGAGCCGAAAGATGAAGTGTTTGCTCTTCTTAAGAAAAAAATGAAAATTACTAAAGAACGCATACCGGCTGCAACACAGTTATTTACTCCTGATTGGATTGTAAGGTATATGGTAGAAAATTCACTTGGTCGATTATGGGTGGAAGGGCACTCTAACGAAGTTTTAAAATCAGAATGGAAATATTATCTTGAAGAAGTCAATCAAGAAGAAAGTGTACAAGTAGAGTTAGAAAAAATAAGAGAAGAATATAAGGCACTTGCTCCAGAAGATATCAAAATAATAGACCCATGTATGGGAAGTGGCCATATATTAGTGTATGCTTTTGATATACTTATGCAGATTTATGAAAGTCAAGGTTATACACAAAGAGATGCAGCTACAGCTATAATTGAAAACAATCTATATGGTTTAGATATCGATGACAGAGCATACCAGCTTGCATATTTTGCAGTCATGATGATGGCTAGAAAATATGATCGAAGGTTTTTAACAAAGAAAATCGCGCCGAATTTACACTCAATAAAGGAAAGTAATGCAATTAAGAAATCTTACTTGAATTATTTTGGTAATTCATTGACCTATATAGATAAAAATAAAGCTATTCAACAATTAGAATATTTGTTGAATATTTATCACGATGCTAAAGAATACGGTTCTATTTTAAAGGTAGATAACTGCGATTGGGATTTGCTTAATCGATTTATAGATGATGTTATTGAAGAAGGGCAAATGACCCTTGAGAGTGTTAATGCAGAAAAATCTAAGTTTAGATTGAGAGAGATACTTGCTGTTGGAAAAATAATGGCAAAAAAATATAATGTTGTAATTACGAATCCGCCATACATGGGTTTAAGTGGTGGTAATGCAAAAATAAATAGATATGTCAAAGATAATTTTACGGATAGTAAATCAGATTTGTTTGCTGTTTTCATTGAAAGATGCAATCAAATGACAGAAAACAATTATTTTAATGCAATGATTACGCAACATGCGTGGATGTTTCTTTCAAGTTTTGAAAAAATGCGTTCTAAAATGTTGCTAAATGATATTATTAATATGGCTCATCTTGGTGCTAGAGCTTTTGAAGAAATTGCGGGTGAAGTTGTGCAAACCACGACTTGGGTACAAAGGAAAAGCAATATTTCAAAATATAAATCAATCTATAAAAGACTTGTAGATTTTAATAGTCAAAAAGGTAAAGAAGAAGCTTATTTAACTAATAATGAAATAATAAAATTTGCATCAAAGACAAGCTTTGAAAAAATACCGAGTAAACCCATAGCTTATTGGATGAGTGAAAACTTAATGAGTATTTATTCCAAAGGGAAAGCACTTGGAGAAATTGCAGCGCCTAGAAAAGGAAACTCAACATCGGATAATAATCGGTTTTTACGACTTTGGTTTGAAGTGTCAAAAGAAAAGATGAATCTTGAATCTACAGAAATCAGCCATGACGATTCTATTCGAAGACGATGGTATCCTTATAATAAAGGAGGAGGTTATCGCAAGTGGTATGGTTTTAATGAGTATCTTATTGATTGGTATAATGACGCAGAAGAGATTAGAAAGATTAAAACATCTGTAATAGCCAATTATAAATATTTTATGAAACCTGGCTTAACTTGGTCAACTGTTTCTAGTAATAATTTTAGTATACGGTGGTTTGATGAAGGATATATTTTTGATAATGGAGGTTGTTGCATTTTTGAGCTAGGAAATAAGCGATCTTACTTGATGGCTCTATTAAATTCCTCTGTGTTCAAGTATATTTTTGGGCAATTAAACCCAACATTAAATTTTCAATCAGGTGAAGTAGCAAAATTCCCTGTGATTTTAGATAATAATAAAAGAATAGATGATATTGCAAATAATAATGTTAGTATATCTAAATTTGATTGGGATTCTTATGAAACTTCGTGGGATTTCACTTCGCATCCTCTAGTAAAAGCGAAGAGAATTGAAGAGGTTAAAGATAATATAATTAAAAACTTCAAAATTTCAAAATTATTTAATTGTTGGGATGCTGAGTGTGCAATCAATTTTAAAACATTAAAGAAAAATGAAGAAGAACTCAATAATATTTTCATTGATATATATAATCTACAAGATGAGTTAACATCAGAAATAGATAATAAAAGTATAACAATCCGTAAAGCAGATTTAGTGCGAGATATAAAAAGTCTAGTATCTTATGCAGTTGGATGTATGTTTGGTCGTTATAGTCTTGATGAAGGTGGTCTTGTGTATGCAGGAGGACAGTGGGATTCAGATAAGTATAGTTCCTTTATACCTGATAAAGATAATTGCATCCCAATAACAGATGAAGAATATTTTGAAGATGATATTGTTGGTCGATTTGTTGAGTTTGTAAAAGTGGTTTATGGAAAAGAAACACTCGAAGAAAACCTTGATTTTATTGCAAAAGCCTTAGTAGGTAAAGGAGATTCTTCAAGAGAAGTTATACGAAACTATTTTATCAAAGACTTCTTTAAGGATCATATTAAAACTTATCAGAAGAGACCAATATATTGGTTATATGATAGTGGCAAACAAAATGGTTTTAAAGCACTTATTTATATGCATCGCTACACAGCAGATACAACGGGAATAGTCCGTGTTGATTATCTTCATAAGATGCAGAAAATATATATTAGTGAGATTGATCGTATGCAAGATATGATTGAGAATAGTTCGCATGCAAGGGATGTTGCCCAGGCTGAGAAGCGAAAGGAAAAGCTGATAAAGCAATTAAAAGAAACCAAAGAGTATGATGAGAAAGTTGCTCATATTGCGCTTAGTCGTATTGAGATTGATCTTGATGATGGTGTAAAGGTTAATTATGATAAAGCTCAAACAGCACAAGATGGTAAGAGATTAGATATATTAGCAAAAATATAATGGGGGTTAAAAGCCCTAACGATTTTATAGCAATAGAAGGATGTAGGCGGTGAAATAATGACAGAACTAAATTTGAATCAAATAGTTGATAAATTAAATAATGAATTCAATTCTGATGTACGCAAACTGGTATTTTGGTATGATGCCAATGCCGAATTTGTTTCGGATATTGAATCACTTGAATTAGAGAATGCCAGGGTCTTAAGACTTGAGCGAGATAATCAATTCCATATTAAGTACGTTTTAGAGCGTGAAGATACTGAAACGAATTACTTGGTTTATGCGCCATTTCCAAAGCCTGCTCTTCGAGATAATCACCTAGCAGATACAATCCGTTATTCTAAGGAGTTTTTTGCAGATCGTACATCTTTGTTGGCTATTGATTTGGGCATTGATGAGAAGTACAAGCCTGTTTTACAGAAGTACAGCAAATTCTTTAAGGCAAAAGAGCGAATTCAGAAGTTTTATAATCTTGAAATTGAAAACTTTAATAAACAAGTCATTGAAACAGCACTGATGAGTGTTATCTGTAAAACGAAAGTTGTTTCTTTTGAAGAGATTGTTAGAACAATTATTGCAGAAGGTGACTTTGAAGAGAATAAATATCTAGTGGATTTTGAAAAGTATGATTTGACAGAACCATTTTGGAAAATGTGCGAAGAAACCTTTGGCTATACAGATATTACACCAACATTAACTAAATTTGTATATACATTGTTTGTGACTTATTCATCTAAAGTGATTCATACAGCACTGCCACAAGCATGGAAGAATTACTGTTCTTACAAATCAGGAAATATTATTGCTTTTCTGGACAGCTTAATGAATAGCATAATCTACAACGATGTTTTTGAAGAACTGTCTCAAATGACTTATAACCAGTTAAAGGGAGATACAGTCTTTGAACGCATAGATGTTGAAGAATTGATTGATTGTGAGCTGTTCCGTAAAATAGATGTTTTTGTTATAAAGTGGTTAATTGAAAGACTTGAGAATGAAGATGTTGATGCTAAATTGAATGGTGCTTTGATACCGGATATTTGTCAAAAAAGAAGAAAGATGCATTATGGGAAAACGTATGAATCTCATTATTATGTGCTTGAAAATGCCTACCACTTGATCAAGGCAGCTAGATATGAACCTAAGAAAGAGATGGATGCCATAATAAAAGAATATGTAACAAAAGATTATTCCGTTGACCAAAACTACAGGTATTTTTATTATCATTTTGATAAAATTTCAAATAATACGCCTTATGATACGCTCCGTGATCTTATAGAGAATATTTACACGAACAGGTTCTTGGATAAACTGTCAGTGGCTTGGACTAGAGCCTTTGAAGAGAATAAGGCAAAAGCAGGAATTTTAAAGCAACAAGAGTTTTTCAATAAATATTTGAAATCAGCAAAAGAGCGTACGGTGGTAATCATTTCAGATGCACTGAGATATGAAGTGGGTCAAACGTTATTGAATCGATTGGATAATGATGAGAAATGTACAGCTTCATTAACTCCGATGATGTGTGTTTTACCTTCATATACAAGATTTGGAATGTCAGCGTTACTGCCACATAAAGAATTAGTTATGAGTAATGACTTTAAGGTATTAGTTGATGGCAAAGTATGTGATGATTTAAAAACAAGAGAACAAATCTTGAAGTCTTATGTACCAAATAGTAAAACGGTTCAATTTGATGATATAAAGAACATGAAAATTTCTGACTTAAAGGAGATCTTTACAGGGCAAGACATTGTATATGTTTATCATAATCAAGTGGATGCCAGAGGTGATAAATTAAACACAGAGAATGAAGTGTTCACTGCATGTGAAGAAGCAGTTGAAGAGATTCATACAATGATTAAAAGGCTTACAAGTGCAAACAATATTCACTTTATAATTACTGCAGATCATGGATTTATCTATAAACGAGACAAACTTGCTGAAAGTGATAAAATTAGTGGGTTTGATAAAAAGAACGCTTTTATAGGAAGACGTTATATTGTAGCCGATGAACCTGTAAATGCAGATGGCATAGCAAGCGTTTTTTTAGGTGATATATTAAATAATGATGATCAAAGAGTTGTATCGGTCCCTGTAGGTAGTGATGTATTTAAAGTATCCGGTGGTGGTCAGAACTTTGTTCACGGCGGCGCATCGATCCAGGAATTAATCATCCCGGTTATTGATGTGAAAACCAATAAATATCATACAGAAACTAAATCTGTAAGCATTGGATTAGTAAGTTTAGTTAATAAGATTACCAATCTTACTACAAACCTAGATTTCATTCAATCTGATCCTGTTTCAGATGTTTTCAAAGAAACAACTTATAAAGTATTCTTTATTTCAGATGACAATGAGAAAATATCCAATGACAATTTATATGTAGCTGATAAAAAAGATAAAGATGCTAGCAAACGAATATTCCGTTTGAAATTTACATTTAAAAATAAGAAATATGATAGAAACAGGAAATATTATCTCGTTGCCTATGATGAGAAGAATTCATTAGAAGTCATAAGACACGAAATCCAAATGGATTTGGCGTTTGTAGATGACTTTGGCTTCTAAATAAGATGCAGGAGGAAATCAGAATGATTAAAGAAGATATAATTGAAGAAATGGATAATCCAACTGCTGTGCTTAACAAAAAACTTAGGCAGTACTTTGATGGAAAAATAGTCCGTAAAGATCTAACTAAATCCATCAAAGAAGGTGCAAATGTTCCTGTATATGTTTTGGAATTTCTTCTAGGGCAATACTGCAGTTCGGATGATCCTGAGATTATTGAAGAAGGTGTAAGTACAGTTAAAAGAATCTTAGCTGATAATTTTGTTCGTCCAGATGAAGCACAAAAAGTGTTGTCAGTGCTGAGAGAGCGTGGAAGCTATACAGTTATTGACAGAATTACAGCAAAGCTTAATATCAAAGAAGATAGATATGAAGCAGAATTTTCTAATCTAGGTGTGTCAAATATTCTTTTAGAACCTTCTTATGTATCTGACTTTGACAGATTATTGGTCGGAGGCATTTGGTGCATTGTTCAGCTAGAGTATGAGTTTGATGAAGAAGATAGAAGATCAACACCAATACGTGTGCGAAAGTTAACGCCTATTCAGATGCCACATGTTAATTTAGAAGAATATAAAATTGCCAGAGCAGAATTTACAAAGTCTGAATGGATTGATGTTTTACTTCGATCAACTGGTATGGAATCAAATAAGTTTACTGAAAGAGAAAAATGGCTATTACTGGCTAGAATGATACCATTGGTAGAAAACAACTTCAATTTGTGTGAATTAGGACCAAGAAGTACAGGAAAATCACATATTTACAAAGAAATATCCCCCAATAGTATCTTGGTTTCAGGCGGTCAAACTACAGTTGCTAATCTATTTTACAACATGGCAAGGAAAACCGTTGGACTTGTAGGTATGTGGGATTGTGTAGCCTTTGATGAAGTTGCAGGTATTACTTTTAAAGATAAAGATGGCATACAGATTATGAAGGACTATATGGCATCTGGTTCTTTTGCACGTGGTAAAGAAGAGAAAGCAGCAAGTGCTTCTATGGTGTTTGTAGGTAATATCAATCAGAGTGTAGATGTACTCCTTAAAACCTCACATTTATTTGATCCTTTTCCAGAAGCAATGGCTTACGACACAGCATTTCTTGATCGGATGCATTGTTATGTACCTGGGTGGGAGATACCTAAATATAGACCGAATTTCTTTACAGACGAATATGGATTCATTACGGATTATTTATCAGAAGTTATGAGAGAACTTCGAAAAGAACAATTTAGTGATGTTAGCGATAAGTTTTTTAAGTTTGGTTCAAACCTGAATCAACGGGATGTTATTGCTGTTAGAAAAATGATTTCTGGTTTTACCAAATTATTATATCCTAATGGAAAATTTATGAAAGAAGACATTGCTGAGATCATGACAATCTCTCTAGAAATGCGACGTAGAGTAAAAGAGCAGCTTAAAAAGATCGGTGGAATGGAATTCTATGATGTGAATTTTTCATATGTAGATAACGAAACTTTTGAAGAAAACTATGTTTCAGTCATGGAGCAAGGTGGGGGCAAACTAATACCTGAAGGCATGACCAATCCTGGACATGTATATACGGTATCAAGAGGAAAAACAGGTATGACAGGCGTATATCGTCTTGAGACACAGGTATTACCTGGAACTGGTAAATTTGAAAGAACCGGTTTAGGTTCGGATCGAGATGCAAAAGAAGCTACTAATACTGCATTTAACTATTTAAAAGCATATGGGAAGTCAATAAGTAACTCGATCAGTACCACTTCAAAAGATTATATTGTTAATTATCAAGATCTTAATGGGCTGGGGATGACAAATAAGTTGACATTGCCATCACTAATTGCAATTTGTTCAGCAGCTCTTAGCAAATCTACATTATCAAGCATGGCTGTTCTTGGTGATATTAGCATCAGTGGTACGATTATTGATGTTGATGAATTGGCAAGCACATTGCAAGTGTGTTTAGACAATGGTGCTAAAAAAGTATTATTGCCAATCACAGCGGCAGCAAGCCTTGGAACTGTTCCTTCAGATTTAGTGGGAGCATTTAGTTTGATATTTTATTCTACTCCGCAGGAGGCTGTTTTTAAGGCGCTTGGGGTTGAGTAAGGGAGGAAGTAAAGTAATGGGAGAAAAATTGGATTTAGTAAATGAAGAAATGAAATTATTTGAAAAATTACAAGTTTTAGTAAAAGAAGCTAGAGAATCTATTAAGAAGCATGAAACATGGGGAAAAAAACAAGAAGAGAGATATTCAGAAATGGCACAATCGGCTCATGATTTACATATGATGCTGAAAGAAAGAGGATATGAACCTAAACATCATAGGTATATGTATGAAAATAGAGAAGTGCCCGTTGAAAATCTGGAATTTTACAACCATATACATCCTGTAGAAGATTTAATAGCATTTATTAATGATATGGATGCAAATAATGATCCAGAAGATAGTACAATTGGTGAAAAATTTAAGTTGAAAATTTATACTAGAAGGTGGAATCACTATGATACCTATTCATTAACTAGAACTGTTGGTGGATGGGATTTAGAAGCGATAGCTACGTATAACTCTGGAAATTGTGATAAAAAAGGGGACCCTTTTTTATATAAGGTACTAGATCACGATATGGTTTCTTACCCATATAATATTGGTGACTTATTAGAATGGATTTGGGAAAAGGCTTATGAAGGATTAGAAAAGAATGATGTTCAAAAAGCAATTAATGAATTGGGAGAATGGATAAGCTTATGTGAAAAAAATGTCCCAAGAGGAATATTTGAGGAACTACTATGATAAAGAGTGAAGACAAATATGAGATTAAAAAAAATCTTGGAGCAGTAGCATTTTTAGATGTTTTAGGTTGGAAAGGCTTATGGCAGGAGAATCCTGCGGCAATTGAATCGTTGCACTCTTTAATCCTAAAAACTAGAGAAAAATCAGAGGAAATAACACTAGAATATAGTGATGTTAAAGAACTCAGAGGGAAAAGTAATATCACTACTGTTTTAAGTATTTCAGATACTATTGCTGTTTTCACATCTGCATCCCCAAGTATTGCATTGGACATACAGTCTAAAATATGTTCATGGTTACTAGAATACGCTTTGAGTCAAAGTATTCCACTAAGGGGTGCAATAAGTTATGGAGAATATTCAATTAAAGATAACATAATGCTTGGTTATGCAGTTGATGAAGCAGCAAGTTGGCATGAAACGACGGATTGGATTGGGGTAGTCATTACTCCGTCAGCAAAATTTCAAGCTAATGTAGATTCCCTGGAAAAAGTAACATCTTATCAAAAAATTCCTTTTAAAAGAACAATCAAGAACTTAGATTTATGTGTTGACTGGATGTTTAATAATAGGGAAGAGTTACTGGATATTATAAATAGAAAAGGACCACATATACCTGAAATTGCGCCCAAATATTTGAACACTTTAGCTTTTCTTAATATTAATAAAAGAGAACAAACCGCAATCAAAATGGGAATTAATGTGGATATATGTTTCAATCAGATTAATTGAAACGTAACGAGTATTATAAATTTAGCAAAAAGTATTTAGGGTGATTGGGAGAAGCTAAAATGTTTATATCAAAATTAGTCATTGAAGGTTATAAAAATTGTAAGAATGAATCAAGTATTGAGTTTCAAGAGGGGTTAAATATTCTTGTTGGTGAAAATGCATCAGGAAAAACAACAATCATTAACGCTTTGAGAATGATTTTAAAAGAACGTGAATATTCATATTTGAACATCGAAGAAAATGATTTTTACAGATCATTTGAGGATGACTATCTATCAGATAAAATAAAAATAGACCTATATCTTAGCAATTTGGACCCAGATGAAGAAGTAACATTTTATTCATGGTGTGATGCTGATTTTAACGCAGTACTACATCTTGATGTTAACAACAAAATAAATAGAAAAGGATACTATAAAAAAGTTATCTGGGGTGGAGCCTCAAAGGCGAGTATTTTTGAAGAAGAGACTTTTGATAGTATAAATTGTGTTTATTTGCCTCCTTTGAGAGATGCTGAAGAAAAACTAACGAATGGTAAAAAATCTCGTCTTGCAACGTTGCTTAAGCATCAGTTTGCAAGTGAAGAAGATGAAACTACATTTGTTGGTAAAGTGAGAACCTTTAATCAAACTATTGTTGATAATAAAGACGGAGAGTTTAAAGAGATTGCAAAAGCAAAGTTTGATATTAATAACTCGTTGCAAGAATCCATGGGAACAGTGTTTGGTCAAAGTATTAATCTACAATTCGCAGATGTAACTTTTAACACTATTTTACAGAGCATAAGAATGGTGTTTTTTCCACAGCTAGGGGAGACGAACATAGAAAAGTTCCGGGATATTGCAATTAACAGTTTGGGCTTTAACAATTTGTTATATATTGCTACTGTATTTTCTGAATTACAAGCGGTTGGGAAAGATAATAATTTATTTACTATATTACTGATCGAAGAGCCAGAAGCACATTTGCATCCTCAATTGCAGGTAAAATTGATCAAATACTTAGAAACTCTTACCAAATCAAATAAAAATATGCAAATAATTTTGACTTCTCACTCTCCGGTTTTAGCGTCATCAGTTAGTATAGATTCAGTTATTCATATTTATGAAAAAGCAGGTTTTATAAATGCTACGCAATTGAGCAAATTAAACATGGGACAAAGTAAAAATTTTGTTAATAGGTGGTTAGATGTAACTAAATCAACTTTGTTATTTTCGAAGGGTGTAATATTTGTTGAAGGAATTAGTGAAAGTCTTACTATATCAGAGATTGCAAAATATTCTTTGGAAAAATATAATAGGAATAAATTGGGGAAGAAACTATTACCTAATACATTAGAAGAGGCTGGAGTTTCGGTGATTAATATTAGCGGAATAAACTTTAAGCACTTTTTTAAGATGTTTTGTAATATTGATGAAAGTGAAAGTGTTATAAAACTTCCAATGAGATGTTCTGGTATAACTGATAATGATCCAGAAAAAATAAAGGAAATACTTCAAGACAAAAATGGAAAAGATATTGAAAAGAAAGTTGAATATTATCCAGAGCTTAATTCGAAACCTAAGGGTAACAATTCTGCCTTAGATTTAATTCAGACTGTCAATATAAGCGGTAATACAAGACTATTTGCATCACCGTTGAAGACTTTTGAATATGATATGGCAATGATGCCAAATACAAATATTATGGCAGAAGTACTTTATAATATTTGGCCTACGAAGGGTTCGGTAAAAACAAAGCTATTGGAGATTGCCAATAAAAAAAACATATATGCTAATAATGATGAGTTGAGAGAGGATGCAATTTTCGTTTTTAAACACATCGAAGACGATACTGTAGGTAAGGGAGTCTTTGCACAATATTTTGCAGATATATTAAGCAAGTCTTGGATTGAAAGGCAATTAAAGAATAAATCAGAAGAACTTAGTATTAATATACCTGAATACATTTATAAAGCAATTATTTGGGCTTGTGGTGGTGATATTAGTGAATAAGGCAGATTATGTATCGAGTATAGCTGAAATATTGTGCGGAAAAGATAAAGATATTTCTTGTGATGAGTGTTTCAAGGTAGGTAAAAGCCATATCTGTAAGAATCATAACAAATGCAGAATTTCAGAGAAAACAGAAAAACAAATGGAGTATGTATTAAGTTCTATTAATAAGTGCTTTTACTTAGAAGCATGCCCTGGAAGTGGGAAAACGGAAGTAGTAGGCATGAAAGCAGCATATGAAATTAATAATTGGAAGCAAAATAGTAGTGGAATTGCAATATTAACTTTTACAAATGAAGCAACAAATGTAATCAGTAATCGAATTAATGAGTTTTCTTCAAAGCAAAACTTATATCCTCATTATGTAGGAACTGTTAGTGCTTTCATCCATAGTTATATCGTGCAACCCTTCGCTTATAAATTAAAACAATACAATTCAAAGTCAAATGACAATTCGTTTCGTTTGATTGATAAATCTATTTCCTCTAATGTAAACCCATGGCTTAAAAATTATAAGTGTAAGATTAACTATGAGCGTATTGGTAAGAAGGCACTTTCTATTTATGGTAATCAAATATATTATGATGAAAAAAGTGATGACTACATACTTCACATAAGTAAGTTTTATGAAGTGCCTTTTGAAGAGTATTATAAATCAGAAGCATTTCAAAATAGAGTAAATCAAATCCGAACACAAAACGGTAATAACTGGATGTATGGGTATAAGTATTGTCGACAATTAATAAAAGAGTGTAAAGATTCTTTTAATAAAGCAGGATTTGCTAATTTTGAGGATATGAATAATATTGCGTTGGAAATACTTAGAAATGATAGTAGAATAGCCACAAGATTGAGTGAAAAATTCCCTGTAATCATTGTTGATGAGTGCCAAGATTTATCATATGTTGAAATAAATACATTGGATATTCTTAGAGAATATGGCAGTAGATTACATTTTGTTGGCGATTTAAATCAAAGTGTATATGAATTTAAGAAAGTTGATCCTAATGATATTTTTGAGTTTGTATCGAAATTCAATAGAATAAATTTAGAAAATAATTTCAGAAGTAGTGATAGAATCGTTGAATTATCTAGAAAAATAATCCCGATAGGCAAAGAGATTATTGGTCAGGAAAAAGATGTGTTTGGGGAAAAATCACTATTGTATTTGGAATATAACAATCCAAAAGATGTTGTTACTGATTATAAAAACATATTGAAAGCTTATAACATATCGTTTTGTCAAAGTAGCATAATTGTGAAGCAAAATTCTCTAAAAGATGAAATAGTAAATGTAAAGCCGGAGGAGAAACATTTATTAATTTCTGCTCTTCAATATTGGGGTCAGGGTAATTCTTATCAAAAACAGCTGGCTTTAAAGTTTGTGGGTCTGCAAGTGTCAAAATGGTTAAAAGATTCTGGCTCAGAAAGAAATTACTATTGTCCAAAAGAAATACAGTCAGTTTTTAAATGGAGAATTTTTTTAAGAGATGTATTATCCGATTTTTCGAGAGATAGTAAACTAATGAATTTTAAGAGAATAAATAAAGGATGGTATGCAGATGCAAGAAATATAATTCCGAGTATACTAATGAGAAGATTTATTCAACTAGAAGGCTACGGTATCGAGGGATTTAATCTGAATAAGATTTTTAATGGAATGTGGTATAAGGCAGTTGATACAAACAAACAAATAGAGCTATATAATGACGTTGTTTCAGAAGAGAATATTAAGACGCTAACAGTTCATGGAGCAAAAGGCTGTACTTTTGAAAGTACACTAGTAATATCAAGTAAAACGGCTAGTAGCCAATCTGGTCATTGGAAAGCTCATTGGTTAGAAGGCAATGATGAAGATAAACGTGTTGGATATGTTGCTAGTACTAGAGCAAAATATCTTTTGGTGTGGGGAATTCCTAAACTTTCAGATGAAGATAGAAACCTTATAGAAAGTATTGGCTTCATTGATGGAAAAAAGATAATAAGTCAACTGAACTCAACTAATTAAACAGTTGTCCTATTATCTTAAGAAATCACTTTTTAAATCAACCGGAATATTCAATTGATAGCCATTGGAATTCATGATCATAAGCTTTACAGCTAATAAATGAACATCGGTATTGAGAAAACAGGCAGTTTCATAAAAGTTGTATCCTTGGCCAAAATATTCTAATACATCCTTCGTTGAAAATAATAACTCGGCAGCAAATAGGTTGGCTTCATACTCTGGTTTGCTTTTCATATCATATATGGCAAATTCCTGTAGAGTATGGTTTTCGGCTATATGTCTGTGGAGTTGATCATGCCCTAACTCATGGGCACAAACAATCCTTTGAAGGGGCTCACAAATCTGATCATTAATAATTATGAATCGGTTGTGGCCATCTCTTTTATAGAATCCTTTAAGCTTGCCAAGATCCATAAACAAAACATCGATATTCATGTTGGCAGCTATTTCAAAAGGATTTCGTGTCTTATATTTCTTTATGAGTCTAATTGAGCGGTTAATAATGTAATCGTTCAAATCATTCCTCCCCCTTAGAGAGATTTCAAGAAATTACTCTTCCGTATCTCGATATTTTTTTGGCGTATATTTTCTGTTTTTTTCTTTTGATCGCCAGTAAATCTCAGTGATTGCCTTAAAAACTTTATCTTGATCTTCATCACTTAGTTCACCTCCTGCAAAGAGCATGGCTGTTTCATTAATAAATGATTCAGCCTTTTTTTTACCCCTATAGCCATATTTTTCAGTGGCATCGAGCAAAAAAGATTCGCTTTCTGATAATAAATAATCAGTTGAAACATCAAAAATTTTACATAGCTTTATGATGAGTTCTTTTTTTGGTTGCCTCTCATCATTTTCATAATAAGCTACAGTGCGAACTGTAACGCCTAATGCAGTGGCAAGATCAGGCTGGGTCATGTTACGTTCGTTTCGGAGTAGTTTTATCTTACTTCCTAATGTCATTGTACACACCTCTTCTAAATAATATAAGTCTTCATTTAACAAGTATTGACATGAACATTTAGTTCATGTATAATGAACAGACAGAACATGTGTTCGTAGTTAAATAATAACACAGAAATGGTTGTAATGTCAATAAAATCAACAAGAAGAGGTGAGGTATGTATGGGAAAGACGAAAAATGGCCTTGAAAGATTAATGAACTCTTTTAAGATCTATGATGAATTTGATGAGAAAGTGTATCACGATGCCCATCTACTACTTAACATATATTCAGATGTTTTGTGGGGCATTAAAAACAGCTACACTAATATAGTATGTGAATGTAAAGAGATATATGGTAATTCGTCTGTTGCAGTATTGGATGTTATGACAGAGTTTGGTTCGGATTTAAAGGCAAAGCTATTACATGAACAATTAGAAGATACTGAAGCAAGTAAGGTGATTATAGATATCATCAATAGTGCATTGCTTAGACTTAAGACTTATCCTAAAAAAGGTGAGGCATATCATAAAATTCTTAATGCTACATATTTCTCAGATAAAAAATATGAAGTACAAGATTTGTTGGACATGCTAGAGCTGTCCCGCTCTACATATTTTCGGCAAAGAAAAAAAGCAATCTCCCTATTTGGCGTTATTTTATGGGGATATGTACTACCAGAATTTATCAGCAACATGAGACTGGATTGAGACAGAATTGACACTAAATTGAGACTCTTTTGGTACTGACGTGACATTGTCAATGGGGTATAATGGGTATGCTGGATGAATTAGGCATATATGACCTCTGCTTTTGTGGAGGTTTTTTTGTGCCATTTTTCACATTGGAAATTAAATATAGGCAAATTTTAGGCTAGAGGTCAAAGTGACTTCTGGCCTTTTTTTGCGCCCTTTTTTAGGAGGAAAAAAATGATAGATCACAAAAGTATCTTAATTCGTGGTCCGTAACTTTTTATTTTGTAAAGAACATTTCATTAATTACAAAATAGGAGGTATGGAAAATGAATGAAAAAGAAGAACGGGAAAAAGCTAAAAAAAAATATTTTATTCCGGTAGATGGCAAATACTATGAAACGACAAAGGAAGTCTATGAAGTTTATTACCAGATGGACCGAAGGGAGCGGTACCTGGAAGAGCGAGACTTGAAAAAGGGGATCATTAATTTTGGTGATATCGATAATGAAGATTACTCAGCTGAAGAAATAATATCTGATAAAGATACAGATATTGAAGAAGAAGTTATAAATAAAATTTTAATAAAAACAGTTCTTGAAGCAATTATGACTCTTGATGAAGAAGAGAAGTGGTTGATACAAGAGCTGTTTTTTTATGGAAAAAGTGAAGTGGTTTTATCTCAAGAAACAGGTGTCGCAAGAACTACACTTCAATCAAAAAAATATAAAGCATTTGAAAAAATAAAAAAAATCATGAAAATTTGAAAAAAGTTTCGGCAGCCCCCCCTCTTTTTTCGGCTTATAAGTGAGGGGGTTTTTTATCTCTCATGATCTTTGACAAATAGTAAAGCCAATTTTACTCATATCCAATATTTTAGGTACGTTACCTTGTGACCGAGAGGAAAGCGACAAAAGCAGATGCGCCATGACGGAAATTCCAGAGCGATAACATTCGGCTTTAAATTATCTAGTGGTCTAGATAATTCGCCATGATCCACAAGGGGAAATTTGAACGATACTTCTGCCAAGTCCTAAGTATCCTATGGATGGCAGCCTGACAGATGGTCAGGAGAATACAGCCTTTGCCTGGAAGCCAATGGCATAGGTTGCTTCTATGAGGTCAACGACCATTGACCGCCTAAAGTATTTATTAACTAAATTTTAAAAGAATCACTTAACAGTACAAACGTGTAACGAAGTTGTTATGACTTGGTTCTAGGTTTGTGCTGTTAAGTGAAACAAACTTAACAAAAGGAGAAATGATGGATAATATTCAAGCAAATTTAGATACGAAAGACATTCTAAATAAAGTAATTTCTGAAAAATGGGTTACAGAAAATTCGACAGGTGTATTCATTATAAAAGATTGCATCTTAGTCCAGAGTTTTACCGGAAAAAATTACACTTATCGGGTGATCAACTATGTTACAGGTGACCAAAAGTATCTGTTTTATAAAAGACAGGTATTGAATAAAAAAGAGTATGAAAGCGTGATAGAAAAAATCAAAACGCTATCTTTTTATGATATGAAACAAGCCTCAGATGGCACTGAGATGATTGAGCTTATCTTCAGGGACATCTTTCCCAAGTATGGTTTTGTTGTCAGAGAAGAGCAGGTTGAGTTATCAAAGCATATATATGAAAACATGAAATACTTGAAGATATCTTTAAGTGATATTGCTGTTGGTCTTGGAAAAACTCACGCTTATCTAATTGCGGCAATTGTACATAGCATTTTTGCTAGAAAGGATCACTTTTATAAGCAAATGCCAATTGTGTGTGTTTGGCAAGTAGAAAATACAACTTTTGGCAATCATAAGTACAATTCGTACAAACCTACTAAAACTACTTCATCAGGGAGTTACGCATACGGTAACTTTCACCTGTAAATAAAAGCATATGGGAGTGGTGGACCAAGCGATCCACAATGGCTGCTGTCAGCTTTTCATCAAACAGGAAGCCCTTCCATTTGCTAAATTCAATGTTGGTCGTAATTATGATGCTCTTGTATTCGTAGCATCTGGATACGATGTCGAAAAGGAGCCGGGCGCCTTCTTGGTGCAAAGGGAGATAACCCCATTCGTCCAGGATTAGAAGCTCCGCATCGTCAATCTTCTTGTAGAGCGAGGCTAGCTTTCGACCTTTGGCCTCTTCCAGTAATTGGATTAAGTCATGCACCCGGTAGAAAACTGCTTTCCTACCTTGGTTAATGGCATTCACACCAAGCCCAATGGCAAGGTGCGTCTTGCCGGTGCCGACAGAGCCATATAGGATGAGATTCTGAGTGTCCTCAAGAAAGTTTAAATCCAAGAGAGACTCGCGATTTAGCCTCTCCGGGAACTGTATGTCATCGAATCGGTAATCGGTCAGTGTTTTTTGTACTCCGAAGCCTGCAGCCTTAAGGTTCCGTAGGCGCTGCTTCTCCAAGCGGTCCTGGTGCATTTTCTCTAGTAGTTCTTCCAGGAACTTCTCATGGGTTTCTGCAACAATTTCCGGATAAATCTCATGTAAGGAACGCGAAAGCCTAAGCTTTTTCTGGTAGAATTCAATCCGCTCATTCATGACACATGCCTCCTAGGAGTGAGTCGTAGGCATCTATGCTTACCTGGTAGGGTGGCAGGTCTTTAGCAACCGCTATACTCCCACAGAAGGTGTTGACATTCTCCTTCAGTCTCTTGTATGCAAGATACAGTGATTGAGAAGATATGGCTGTATGCTTACCAGCCGCATCCATGACCTTCTTAGCAAAAGCCAAATCATCTGTCAGCATAATCATCCTGAGTATGCCCAGGGACTCCTTGAGCTCTGCATTGTCGCAGCTTTCCAGATAAGTCTGCCAGTTGGTTGGGAGAAGACCATAGATACCGGAATATTTGAGCGCTCTAGGCCTGGTCTTCATTACATCGATGAAGTCCACCCAGTGGATGGATTCAGAACCTTTTATGTAGCTCCTAGTATGCGAGCACAGTTTCTTTTGTAGATCCTTAGTGAATATTTCTATGCGTGTAGCTGTAACCCTTAAACTCACATGGTCTCCGACGCACTTGGGTGAAACGGAGTAGGTAACCTTTTCGTACTGGATATAGCCATATTTGTTGACTCGTCTAATTTCGTAGCGGGCAGTATCGAATACCACCCTAGGAAGAGGAGAACATTTCTCCTTTTCCGCCTCAAACAGTTCGGCGATGGTTTCTTCTTTTTGGTAATGCTTTTTCTGCATCAGAGCGGCCGCCCGTTGTAACAGAGATTTGTTGTAGTCCTCAAGGGATGTGAACCGTGGCTCAGGAACCAAGAGGTTCCTTCTAAGATACCCGACGCTGTTTTCGACGTTACCTTTCTCGTGGCCGCTATTCGGGTTGCAGAACCTAACTTCGAAACCATGATGCATGGCGAATCGAAGGAATTGTTCAGTCACTTCCGGTTTCCCTTTGTCATCCTTCTTCCGGATGGCAGCTGCTGCCATCTGGTCAAACCAGATGCATCGGGGTACACAGCCTATGTGCCTGAAAATATCTACCATGGCTTCCATCAGGGATTCCCTGGTTTCGCTTCTGGTTATCTGAAGCAACCTAGCATTGGAATAGGGAAACGACAGCACGAGCTCATGGAGTTTTTTGAGTACGCCATCTTCGTAGACCTTGACCATCCCGAAATCTATCTGAGCTTCTGCTCCAGGATGTTGCAGATCTAGGTAGGCTTTCTTGTTGCCATAGACCTTCTGTTTTTCTTCCTTGACCACCGTTCGTACGGTTCTCTCAGAGACTTTCAATTTGTCTGGATATTCCTCCGAAAGGCGGGCGTAAATCCTGGTGGCAGTGTGCCTTTGCTTTGGATGGCGTTCCAGGTCTTCTAAGAGTATCTCGCGAACGATGGGGCGTATGGAATCACTCCGCTTCTTTCGTTGTACTTTATGATTGTTCTCGTTGTAGTCCTCTTTCTCGATGTATTTCTTAACAGTGCGATAATTGCAATTTGTCCGTTTTACGATTTCACTATATCTAAGTCCTTCAACATGATAGAGTTCTCGTATATAATTGATGTGGGTAATTGTCAGCACTTCCTTTCCTCCCTTTAAGCTTAGTCACTTAAAAGGTTATTTGGTTAGGTCTGTACTGGCAATTACTTTTTTTGCCATCCGTTGTATTTTTGATTGCCAATTATTGCATTTTTAGTTTGCCACAAACAAATTGTGATCACCACATCAAGTATTGAATTACAACGCTCAATCATAAAAGAGTACATACCTGAGATTTCTAAAATGCTGATAGAAAATGGGATTATCTCATCACCAATCACCTGTGTGCTTAGAAAGGGTAAAGAAAACTATGTTTGCGAAAATCG